>JAIEQJ010000007.1 GCA_019747815.1 Hyphomonadaceae bacterium | reverse complement strand
GCTCCTCCTCGTCTCGCACCCCCTCGGGCGGAAAGCCGCTGCGGGGCGCAAGGTGCTGCGGCACCAGCCCTTGCGGCGCGAGGATGAACCTTTCCGCGCCTTGGCGCGACTGAGCCTGAGCCTTTTGCCCGCCTCAGCCCAATGCGCTATAAGCCCTCGCACTCAAGTCCGTAGGGACATTCAAAGACATGTCGAAGCCGAACGTCGGGACATCGAAGCCGAGCAAGAGCACGGCTTCCACGCCTGGGGCCCGCTTGCCGAAGGGCTTCCAGGACACCTCGGCGGAGGACATCCGCGCGACCAGCCTGATGCTGGCCAGGATTCGCCAGGTGTACGAGCGCTACGGCTTCGAGCCGCTGGAGACGCCGGCCATCGAGTATACCGATGCGCTCGGCAAGTTCCTGCCCGACCAGGACCGGCCCAACGCCGGCGTGTTCTCGTTCCAGGACGAGGACGAGCAGTGGATGAGCCTGCGCTATGACCTCACCGCGCCGCTCGCCCGCTATGTGGCGGAGAACTTCGAGCGCCTGCCCAAGCCCTTCCGCCGCTATGCCGTCGGCCCCGTGTGGCGCAACGAGAAGCCGGGGCCGGGCCGCTTCCGCCAGTTCATGCAGTTCGATGCCGATACGGTGGGCACGGACAACATCGCCGCGGATGCGGAGATCTGCATGCTCGCCGCCGACACGCTGGAAGCGCTCGGCATCAAGCGCGGCGACTATGCCATCAAGGTCAACAACCGCAAGGTGCTCGATGGCGTGCTCGCCAGCATCGGCATCGACCCGGCGAGCGACGCCGACGCAGCCAAGCGCCTCACGGTGTTGCGCGCGGTCGACAAGCTCGATCGGCTGGGCCCGGAGGGCGTGGGCATGCTGCTCGGCCGCGGGCGCAAGGACGAGTCGGGCGATTTCACGCCGGGCGCCGGTCTGCCGCCCGAAGCCACCGACACGGTGCTGCGGTTTCTGGCCGCGGGCTCGCAGGGCATCGGCAGAACGCTGGCGGCGATCGAGCCGCTGGTTGCAGGCTCCGATGTCGGGCGTGCCGGCGTCGCCGAGCTGGCGGCCATGGAGCGCCTGATCGCTGCCGCCGGCTATGAGGATCGCGTGGCGGTGGATGCCAGCATTGTCCGCGGTCTTGAGTATTACACCGGGCCCGTCTACGAGGCGCAGCTCACCTTCCAGGTGCAGAACGAGGCTGGCCAGATCGTGCGCTTCGGCTCGGTCGGCGGCGGCGGGCGCTATGACGGCCTCGTCGAGCGCTTTCTCGGCACCAAGGTGCCGGCCACCGGCTTCTCCATCGGCGTCTCGCGCCTGCAGGCCGCACTCGCAGCCCTCGGCCGCACCGGCTCTGAAGCCGGTGCGGGACCGGTGGTCGTGCTGGTGATGGAGAAGGACAGGGTCGCCGACTACCAGAAGATGACACAGACGCTGCGCTCAGCCGGCATCCGCGCCGAGATGTATCTCGGCACCGCCGGCATGAAGGCGCAGATGAAATACGCCGACAAGCGCGGCGCCCCCTGCGTGGTGATTCAAGGCGGCGACGAGCGCAATTCTCCTGACGGTCCCATGGTCCAGATCAAAGATTTGATCGAGGGTGCGAAGGCGGCGGCCAGCATCAAGGACAGCAGGGAATGGCGCGAGGGCCGCCCGGCGCAGGTCTCCGTGAAAGAAGACGAACTGGTCGCCAAGGTCCGCGAAGTCCTCGCGCGGCACAAAGGATGACTGGGATGCAACGTTGGGCAAGGTGCGTGCAGCGAGTGCGCCCGTGTCCCCTCTCCCCAGTCTTCAATGGGGAGAGGGCCGGGGTGAGGGGCAGAAGGTTGCTCCGACGCCTGTGGCCGCCCCTCATTTCGGCCTTCTCCCCGCCACGGCGAAGCCATGCCTCCGGCATGGCGGGGAGAAGGCGAGCCGTGGAGAGCGGCTAGCCCATGTCCCCCGCGGCCACATCTGCCAATGTCGACACGCTGGAGGCGCAGGCGCAGCGCCTGATGGACCTCTTCACGCGCGCGGGCTACGAGCGCATCGCGCCGGCGGTGATCCAGCCCGCGGGCCTGTTCCTCGACGTGGTCGGCGAGGCGCTGCGGGCGCGCACCTACGTGTTCACCGATCCCGACGGCGCGGAATTGTGCCTGCGGCCCGACCTCACGGTGCCGACCTGCCGCCTGCATCTGGAGCGGCACGCCCGCGGCGACACGCCGGCGCGCTATTGCTACAGCGGCTCGGCGTTCCGCTATCAGCCGGCCAGCGCCGACCGCGCGCATCCGCGCGAATTCCGCCAGGCCGGGATCGAATCCTTCGCCACTCAGGACCGCGAGCAGGATGACGCCGCCGTGTGCGCGCTCGTTGTCGCGGCGCTGCGTGATGCGGGTCTCGGCCGGTTCGGCTTGCGCATCGGCGATCTCGGCCTCTTCAACGAGCTGATCAATGCGCTCGACATGCCGGAGCGGTGGCGCCGGCGGCTCAAGCACCAGTTCTGGCGCCCCGATGCGTTCCGCGCCGAGCTCAACCGCCTGACGTCGGGCACCGCCGGCACGGCGCCCAATCTGCCGCGCGCGCTGATCGAGCGGCTCGATCCCGCCGATCCGGCGGCGGCCGAGGCGCTGGTGATGGAGCACCTGGAGCAGGCGGGCCTGGAGCTGGTCGGCACGCGCACGCTGGCCGAGATCGCCGAGCGCCTGCTGGGCGAGGCCGCCGACATGCGCGCGACGCCGCTGCCGCGCGACACCGCCGCGCTGATCGAAAATTATGTCGCCGTGAAATCCCCGGCCCGCGAGGCGGCTGCTAGGATCGCCAGCATCATGCGTGCGTGCAACGTCGACATCACCGCGGGCCTCGATGCCTTCCAGCGCCGCCTCGATCTCATCGCCAAGGCCGGCGTCGACCTCGCGGGCGCGGAGTTCTCCGCCGAGTTCGGCCGCAACCTCGAGTACTATACGGGCTTCGTGTTCGAGGTGATCGCGCCTGCGCTCGGCCCCAAGAGCCCGGTCGCGGGCGGGGGCCGCTACGACGATTTGCTCGCCGATGCCGGCGCGCCGGTTGAGGTGCCGGCCGTGGGCGCCTCGATCCACACCGAGCGGCTGCTGGCCGTGCTGCAGGGGGCGGCGCCATGACCGCAGGCACCAACACCATCACCAGCAACGGAAAGCTGATCTGGGCGCTGCCCTCCAAGGGCCGCCTGATGGAGCAGTGCAGTGCCGCGCTCGCCCAGGCGGGGCTCGTGGTCGTCAGGTCGGGGCCGGCGCGCGGCTACAAGGGGGCGATCGAGGGACTGCCGGGCGTGGAGATCAACTTCGTCTCCTCGGGCGAGATCGCGCAATTTTTGAAGGGCGGCGCGGCGCACCTGGGCGTCACGGGCGAGGATTTGATCCGCGAGAGCATGGAGGATGCCGACGCGCGCGTGCGGTTCGTGCGGCCGCTCGGCTTCGGTCATGCCGACGTGGTGGTGGCGGTGCCGGACTGCTGGCTCGACGTGCGGCGCATGGCCGATCTGGAGGAGATGTCGCTTTCCTATCGGCGCGTGCACGGGCGGCGGGTGCGCGTCGCCACCAAGTACATGAACCTGACGCGCCACTTCTTCTCTCTGAAGGGCGTCACGGGCTATCGCATCGTCGAGAGCCTGGGCGCCACCGAGGGCACGCCGGCGGCCGGCCTCGCCGAGCTGATCGTCGATATCACCACCACCGGCGCGACGCTCAAGGCCAACGGCCTGCGCATCCTCGATGACGGCCTGATCCTGCGGTCCGAGGCCAATCTGGTGGCCTCCAAGGCGGCACCGTGGACGCCGGAGCTTGTGGTTCTGGAGCGCCAAATCGTCGCGCGGTTCACGGGGTAGTGCCTGTCCCGGCCAAGCGCGAGGCGCGCGAGCCGGGACCCACAAGCAAGAACGCTGCACTTGCGGCCCTGGGTTCCCGATATTCCGCTGACGCTGAATTCCGGGATGACAATCACACGGTCCGCACCTCGCCGGGCCTGAGCGCGGCGAAGCGCTCGGATGCGACGCCATGCTTGGCCAGCGCCGCGGCGAGATCGATGGCCGGCTGCTCGATAGGCTCGTTGGTGAGGCGGAATGTGCCCCAGTGATGCCCGAACGCCTGCGCCGCCCCTGACAGTTGAAGCGCCTGCACCGCCTCGTCCGGGTTCATGTGGGAATGGCGCATGAACCAGCGCGGCTCGTAGGCGCCGATCGGCAGCAGCGCCAGCGTGAGGCCGGGATGGCGCTCGCGCACGCGCGCGAAAGTGGCGCCGGTGCCGAAGCCGCTGTCGCCGACGCAGTAGACCTTCTGTGCGCGCGCTTGCAGGACGAAGCTTGCCCACAGCGCATGGCTGCGATCGGTGGCGCCGCGCGCCGACCAGTGCTGCGTCGGCTCGGCGTGCACGAGGAGACCATCGCCGAGGTCGACCGCGCCATCCCAGTCCACGGCGTCGGCGGCAAGGCCGGGCACGGCGCTCTTGAGGATGGTATCGTTGCCGAGCGGCGTGACGATGCGCGGGCGAAAGCGCTGCCACAGCCGGCCGATGGTGCCGACGTCCATGTGGTCATAGTGATTGTGCGTCACCAGCACGGCATCGATCCGGGGCAGGTCGTCGAAGGCGATGCCCGGCGCATTCACCCGCTTGGGTCCGACAAACGAGATCGGGCCCGCACGCTCCGCCCACACTGGATCGACCAGGATGCTCCTGCCCATGGCCTGCAGCAGGAAGCTGGCGTGGCCGACATAGGCCACGCGCACTTGATCGCCGTCGACCCGGGCCGGTGGACGATCGGCGGCGAAGGGGCTCGCAAAATTTGCCGGCCAGGCCGCGCCGCGGTCGGCGAGCTGCCAGCGCAGGAACGCCAGGGGTCCGCGCGGTCCCGCCTGGCCTGGATTGAAGAAGCGCACGCCGTCGAAATGATCCGACACCGGACCTTGATAGTAGGCGTTGGCGCCTCGTCCGGCGAATAGGGCCCAGCCGCCCGCGGCGGCGGCGCCAGCCGCTCCCAGCATCTGCAGCATCCGGCGACGACTGGGCATGACGTCTCTCCGTTAAGCAACTTGCAACGGCAACCGAAGCGCTGCCGCACCGGCTCCTCACGTAGGTGGCCGGATGCAGAATTGAAACACCATATTGTCTCCCGTTAACGTCTGCTTCAGAATAGTACAACCGCAACGGGAGACACCGCGCCATGAGCACGCAATCGCTGGCAGGCACCCAGGCACGCAACGCGCGACCCCTGGAAGCGACCGCCGCTGCGCCCAACCCATTGATGAAGCCGGCGCGGCTTGGGCGAAGCCCGTTGCTGTCGGGCATCACGATCGAGCATGGCCCTGTGGATCTGCTGGGCCGCTTCTTCCTGAAGGCCGATACGGCCGCACGTCGGCGCGATGTCACTCTTTCGTTCGCGCCGATGCAGGACCTCGTCGACATCAACCGCGGCAACCGTGAGACGTGGCGCGCGCTCCTGCCCCTGTTCGATCCGGCAAGCGGGGGCATCACGGACGAGGACAGCTTCTGCATCGTCGGCTGCAATGCCCAGGGCGAGGTGGTGGCGACGCAGGCCGCCCGCCTCTATCGCTGGGACAACACCACGTTCCACGACGAGGCCCAGAGCCTGCGCATGTTTTACGCCGACCCCAGGCGGGCCAAGCGGGCCGACGAACGGGTCGACGTCACGGCGCCGGCGGCGAAGCGGATCACCGGCCGCGTGGTGTTTGCAGGCGGTGCGTGGTATCGGCCGGACTACCGCGGCCGCAAGCTGGCGCCGATCCTCACGTGCATCTCGCGTGCCTACGCCTATACCCGCTGGAAGCACGACTTCCACACCAGCATCATGGCCGAGGAAGTCTGCAAGGGCGGCATGCCCCAGCGCAGCGGCTACACCAAGGTCGACTGGGAGGTGATGCTGAGGCGCACCGTCGTGCATCCGGACGGCGACGTGCGCTGCGGGCTCACGTGGATGGACTCAAGCGAGTACTTTGACGGCATTGCCGACTTCGTTGCGCGGTTTGACACGCAGGTTGATGTCGGGGTCGACAAGCGACGCGCATAGAATGATCTCATCGGCCGTAAACGGCACGAGGAGCCGCTTGTAGCGGAAGCTTTGGCGCGCCTCCTGCGGAAACCGGATCACGGCATCGACATCGCCAAGGTCCGGCTCGCCCTTGTTCAGCACGTCGCGGTAGGTGCCGGCCACCCACTTGCCGTAGGCGTAGTCGGGCTGGTCCTCCACCCTGAGGCCGATCGAGCGCGACAGCCAGTGATGCGCCGGGCGCCTGAGCCCGCTGCCGATGTCCTTGATCAGCAGCGAGGGCCGGTTGGGGGCCGCCTCCGCCAGGACGAAGCGGCCCTGCAGGGCGCGCTCCAGGAGCGGCGCGAGGCGCTCGCGGTCGAACTTGCCGCCGGATGCGCGCCACATCTCGAGCACGTCTCGCAGTGGAGACGACGGGGGCAGGCTTTCGAGGGAAAGCTCCTGTTGCAGGAAATCGCCGTCCCGCGTGCCTTGGCCGAAGTCGACGCGCGACATCAGCCTGCGCACGGCCTCTTCGCGCGAGCGCATCATCTCGTGAGTCCACTCGCGATCGCAGAAGGAGATCAGCACGCGGTCGGCAGAGCGGTCGTGCAGCCAGTACAGCAGGGCGCTGAAGGCAATCGGGGAGACGACGGAGGGCCTGAGCGAGATGCGCAGGGACGCGCCCATTTCCTTGGCCGCCACGAAGCCGAGGTTGCGAATGGCATAGTCGACGAGCTCCTCGCCTGCGATCGAGGCATGGAGGTCGAGCGCGAGCCTGCGCGATCGCGCATCCCACAACTCTCCCTGGTCATCGAATACAACAGAGCGCATGTACGGCGGCGTCCAGTTCGCCTCTACGCCGATCACCCGCCGGTCCTCGCGTGCTCCTTCCTATTGGCGCCCGGCACGTCTCAGGGGGCCTTCGCAATAGGCTGAACAGGCGCAAACCGGCTGGGTTTCGCGGCCCTGTAACAGTATTTTTAAGCTCCTTAATTTTTCGTGTTCGGTTTGAGGAAAGTGCACGGCCTCAGCGCAAAAAGGTAAAGAGCGCGGCCGCGGGCCCGGGTTTTGCGGTTTTTCGGCAAGGCCCCGTTTGCAGAAAAGCAAAACGCCACCTGCGGGTCCCGCAGGTGGCGTTTTCGTCCGGCTTGCGCCCGTCTGCTCTGCCGCTGCGGCAGAGGTTGAGGCGCTACATGTCCATGCCGCCCATGCCGCCCATGCCGCCGTGTCCATGCGCGTGGCCGCCGGCCTCCTTCTTCTTCGGAGCCTCGGCAACGCCCGCTTCGGTCGTGATCATCAGCGAGGCGATCGATGCGGCATCCTGCAGGGCCGTGCGCACGACCTTGGCCGGATCGATGATGCCCTTCTCGAACATGTCGCCATATTCGTCGTTCTGGGCGTCATAGCCGAAGGCGGCCGTGCTCTTGTCGAGCACCTTGCCGACCACGATCGAGCCTTCCACGCCGGCGTTCTCGGCGATCTGGCGGATCGGGGCCTGCAGCGCGCGCCGCACGATGGCGATGCCGGCGTTCTGGTCCTCGTTCTCGCCCTTGACCGTGATGGCCTGCGCTGCCCGCAGCAGGGCCACGCCGCCGCCGACGACGATGCCCTCCTCGACCGCGGCGCGGGTCGCATTGAGCGCGTCGTCGACGCGGTCCTTGCGCTCCTTCACCTCGACCTCGGTGGCGCCGCCGACCTTGATCACCGCCACGCCGCCGGCGAGCTTCGCCAGACGCTCCTGCAGCTTCTCCTTGTCGTAGTCGGAGGTGGTCTCCTCGATCTGGGCCTTGATCTGGTTGACGCGGCCCTCGATCTCCTTCTTCTTGCCGGCGCCGTCGATGATGGTGGTGTTCTCCTTCTCGAGGCGTGCGCGCTTGGCGCGGCCCAGCATGTCGAGCGAGACGTTCTCGAGCTTGATGCCCAGATCCTCGCTGATCACCTGGCCGTTGGTGAGGATGGCGATGTCCTCCAGCATGGCCTTGCGGCGATCGCCGAAGCCCGGCGCCTTCACGGCTGCCACCTTCAGGCCGCCGCGCAGCTTGTTGACGACCAGCGTCGCCAGCGCCTCACCCTCGACCTCCTCGGCGATGATGAGCAGCGGCTTGCCGGTCTGCACCACGGCCTCGAGCACGGGCAGCAGCGGCTGCAGGGAGCCGAGCTTCTTCTCGTGGATGAGAAGATACGGCTCCTCGAGCTCGGCAATCATCTTGTCGGCGTTGGTGATGAAGTAGGGCGAAAGGTAGCCGCGGTCGAACTGCATGCCTTCCACGACGTCGAGCTCGCTCTCGAGGCTCTTGGCTTCCTCGACGGTGATCACGCCCTCGTTGCCGACCTTCTGCATGGCCTCGGCGATCATCTCGCCGATCGCCGTCTCGCCGTTGGCCGAGATGGTGCCGACCTGGGCGACTTCCTGGCTGTTCTTGACCTTCTTGGCTTTCTTGCCGATTTCTTCGACGACCTGCTTGACGGCCTTGTCGATGCCGCGCTTCAGATCCATCGGGTTCATGCCGGCCGCAACCGACTTGAGGCCCTCGCGCACGATCGCCTGGGCCAGCACGCAGGCGGTGGTGGTGCCGTCGCCGGCGATGTCGTTGGTCTTCTGGGCGGCCTCGCGCACCATCTGCGCGCCCATGTTCTCGAACTTGTCCTCAAGCTCGATCTCCTTGGCGACGGTCACGCCGTCCTTGGTGGTGCGGGGGGCGCCGAACGACTTGTCGATGATGACGTTGCGGCCCTTGGGACCGAGCGTCACCTTGACGGCGTTGGCGAGCGTGTCGACGCCGCGCAGCATGCGCTCGCGGGCCTCGGCGGAGAATTTGACGTCTTTAGCAGCCATGTTGGATGAACTCCTGCAACTTGGGATCGGCCTCTAGCAACCAGCGGGTCGGTTTGCATTCTCGGGCGGCTGAGAACACGAAGCCCCGCCGGCTCCGCGCAGCCGCGGGAATTACTTCTCCAGCACCCCCATGATGTCGCTCTCCTTCATGATGAGGAGCTCTTGTCCGTCGATCTTCACTTCCGTTCCGGACCACTTGCCGAACAGCACCTTGTCCTTCGCCTTCAGATCAAGCGGAACGATCTTGCCGCTCTCATCGCGCGCACCGGGGCCGACGGCCACAACCTCGCCCTGCTGGGGCTTCTCGGCTGCGGTATCGGGAATGATGATGCCACCGGATGTCTTGGTCTCGCTCTCAACCCGGCGAACCACGACGCGGTCGTGCAAGGGGCGGAATTTCATCTGGAAGGACTCTCCGATATCAGAGGCTTACGGGCTATTGGGCCACGCAAGAAGGGGTTGGACGGGGGCTGTTAGCACTTCTCTTGATCGAGTGCTAGCGGCCGTGCCTCAGATAGACAACGCCCCCCGCGCTGTCAAGCCGAGCCCAGCCCGCGACCCGGGCGCCGCGCCGATCGCCGCAGGCGGAAAGCCAATGCCGGGGCGCACTCATGGACCGTCGGATTCAATGCTTGTATAGGATTTGCCGGGACAAGCGCAGTTCGGCAGGGGAGGAACATCATGCAGCGGCGGCAATTCATGAAACTGGGTGCGGCGGCAGGCCCGGGCGTGGCTGCGGCCACGCTTGCGGCGCCCGCCTTGGCCCAGTCGATGCCGGAAATCCGGTGGCGCCTCGCCTCGAGCTTCCCGCGGGTGCTCGACACGCTGCATGGCGCTTCCGACACGCTGTCCAAGCGGGTGGCGGAGATGACCGACAACCGCTTTCAGATCCAAGTCTTCCCGGCCGGCGAGATCGTGCCCGGCCTGCAGGTGCTCGATGCCGTGCAGGGTGGCAATGTCGAATGCTCGTTCACGACCGGCTACTACAACTGGGGCAAGGATACCGCGTTTGCGTTCACGACGGGCATCCCCTTCGGTCTCAACGCGCGCATGGGCGAGGCGTGGTATCAGCATGGCGGAGGTCTCGAGCTGGTGCAGGAGCTGTTCGCTCAATACAACGCGCACGTCATCAAGATGGGCGATACCGGCGGGCAGATGGGCGGCTGGTTCCGCAAGGAGATCACCTCGGTCGACGACCTCAAAGGCCTCAAGTTCCGCATCGGCGGCTTTGCCGGCCGCATCGTCAGCAAGCTCGGCGTGATCCCGCAGCAGATCGCGGCCGGCGATGTCTATCCGGCGCTGGAGAAGGGCACGCTGGATGCGGTGGAGTGGATCGCGCCCACGGACGATGAGAAGTTCGGCTTCGTCAAGGTCGCCAAGTACTACTATTTCCCGGGCTGGTGGGAGGGTGGTGCGTCGGGCCATTTCATCGTCAACATGGCGAAGTGGAACGAGCTGCCCAAGCACTACCAGGCGATCCTGACGGCGGCGGCCCACGATGCCGGCTCCTGGTTCCTGGCGAAATACGACTACACCAACCCCGCGGCGCTCAAGCGCCTGATCGGCCAGGGCGCGGTGTTGAAGCCGTTTCCGACCGCGGTGATGGATGCGGGCTACAAGGCGACCGAGGAAGCCTGTGTGGAGGAGGCCGGCAAGAACCCGCGCTTCAAGAGGCTCTATGACAGCGTGCGCGCGTTCCGCAAGGACGCCTACCAATGGTGGCAGGTCAATGAGCTCACCTTCGACACCTACCAGGTGCGCATGGAGACGCGGACTTAGCTATTGATTGACCGCCCGAGCGGCGTGCCGCGATAGAGTTCCCCGAGGGGGGTGCGAAAGCCCCACTCGGGGATGTCGAGCACGGCATCGAGCCCTTCCAGAACCACAGGTTGCCAAGCCGTGGCGCGCGCCAGCAGCTCGGCGCGCACGCGCTTCTGCTCGATCAGTACGAAACACATGTTGTCCGGGTGCTGCAGGTAGCGCCGCCGCTTCACCGCAATGTCCTTGTCCGTGTTGCTTTCGGACAGGACCTCGGCAACGCAATAGAACTTGCCGGCGTAGGATTCGTAATCGGCCATCGCATCGAGCACCGCGACGTCCGCTTCGGGTCGGAACAGCTCGGCCTCCGGCACGATCAGACCGACTTCCTGATAGGCGAAGAGCGTTGGTCGGTGGGCCCGAAAGTGAGCGTTGAGTTCGAGCGCGAGATTGGAGGCAATGCGCTGGTGCACCAGCGTCGGCGGCGGCATCATCATGGCGACCCCGTCGATCAGCTGCCAGCGCTCTTCCTCCGGCCGCGACTCGATGAGCGCGAAGAATTCCTCCACGCTGAACTTGCCGTCCTTCCGTACCGGAAAAGGCGTGTTCATGCAGGCACCTGTTGCGCAGGCGGAGTATCGCAGCGCCGGGCGGCTGGCGCAACCGCGGCGCTATTCCGCCGCCACCTTGGGCCCGTAGCCCATCTGCGCATTGAGCTTGTCGAGCAGGTCCGCGGCGGCTGCGGGAATGTTGGTGCCGGGCCCGAACACCGCCTGTGCGCCGGCCTTGAAGAGCGCCTCGTAGTCCGACGGCGGAATCACGCCGCCGACCACGATCATGATGTCGCCGCGGCCCTCCTTCTCCAGCGCGGCCGTGAGGTCGGGCACCAGCGTCAGGTGTCCCGCGGCCAGTGACGAGACGCCGATGATGTGCACGTCGTTCTCCACCGCCTGCCGCGCCGCCTCGTCGGGGGTAGCAAACAGCGGCCCGATGTCGACGTCGAAGCCCAGATCGGCGAACGCGCTAGCGATCACCTTCTGTCCGCGGTCGTGGCCGTCCTGGCCCATCTTGGCGACGAGAATGCGCGGCCGCCGGCCATCGGCGGCTGCGAAGGCCTCGCACATGCGCCGCACGCGCTCCACGTCCTTGACCATGGAGCCGGCTTCCGTGGTGTAGACGCCCGAAACCACGCGCGACTCGGCGCGATGACGGCCCCACACCTTCTCCATCGCATCGGAGATCTCGCCCACGGTGGCCTTGGCGCGCGCCGCGGCGACGGCGCGCTCGAGCAGGTTGCCCTGGCCGGTCCCGGCCGTTGCGGTGAGCGCATCAAGCGCCGCGGCCACGGCCTTGGGATCGCGCTCGGCCTTGAGGCGTTTGAGCTTGGCGATCTGGCTCTCGCGCACGGACTTGTTGTCGACCTTCAGCACCTCGATCTGGGCTTCGTCCTTGACCTGGTACTTGTTGACGCCGACGATGGTCTGCGCCCCGCTGTCGATGCGCGCCTGCGTGCGCGCGGAGGCCTCCTCGATGCGCATCTTGGGGATGCCCGCGGCAATGGCCTTGGCCATGCCGCCCAGCTCCTCCACCTCGGCAATATGCGCTTGCGCCTTGCGCACCAGCTCATACGTCAGCCGCTCGACGTAATGGCTGCCGCCCCACGGATCGGCGACCCGGCAGATGCCGCTCTCCTGCTGGATGAAGAGCTGGGTATTGCGGGCAATCCGCGCGGAGAAATCCGTCGGCAGCGCGATCGCCTCGTCGAGCGCGTTGGTGTGCAGCGACTGCGTGCCGCCATGCGTGGCCGCCAGCGCCTCGATGCCCGTGCGCGCCACGTTGTTGAACACGTCCTGGGCGGTGAGGCTCCAGCCCGAGGTCTGGCAGTGGGTGCGCAGCGCCAGCGATTTGGCATCCTTGGGCGCGAATTCTTGGCTGATGAGCTTCGCCCACAGCAGGCGTGCGGCCCGCATCTTGGCGATCTCCATGAAGAAGTTCATGCCGATCGCCCAGAAGAACGACAATCTCGGAGCAAAGGCGTCGATGTCGAGCCCGGCATTGACGCCCGCGCGCGCGTACTCCACGCCGTCGGCGAGCGTATAGGCAAGCTCCAGGTCCGCCGTCGCGCCGGCCTCCTGCATGTGATAGCCGGAGATGGAGATGGAGTTGAACTTCGGCATCTTGGCGCTGGAGAAGGCGAAGATGTCGGAGATGATGCGCATCGAGGGATCGGGCGGATAGATGTAGGTGTTGCGCACCATGAACTCTTTGAGGATGTCGTTCTGGATGGTGCCGGCGAGCTTTTGCGGCGCCACGCCCTGCTCCTCGCCCGCCACGATGAACAAGGCGAGCACCGGCAGCACGGCGCCGTTCATGGTCATCGACACCGTCATGTCGGCCAGATTGATGCCGTCGAACAGCGTGCGCATGTCGAGAATCGAATCGATCGCCACGCCCGCCATGCCGACGTCGCCGCGCACTCTGGGATGGTCGCTGTCGTAGCCGCGGTGGGTGGCGAGGTCGAAGGCCACGGAGAGCCCCTTCTGTCCGGCCGCGATGTTGCGCCGGTAGAAGGCGTTGGAATCCTCCGCTGTCGAGAACCCCGCATATTGCCGGATGGTCCACGGCTGCGTCACGTACATGGTGGGGTAGGGCCCGCGCAGATAGGGCGCAATGCCGGGATAGCCGTCCAGAAAATCAAGGCCTGCCGTGTCGGCGGCGGTATAGGTCCGCTTGACCGCGATGCCTTCGGGGGTCGTCCACACGTCGCCGGCGGCTGCCGCGGCTGCCGCGCCTGGCCTGTCGCCAGCGAGATTGATGCGCGTGAAATCTGGGATCCGGCTCATGTGTCTTGCCCGATGTGGCCGTCGTCTTTTGACCGTTGCTGCCCTGAATCTAGTGAAATCGCCGGTGCCGCGCCATAGGCCGAATCGGCGCAACGCCAGCCGCAGACTTGCGCATAATGGGGGGAGTGGGGAAGACGCAACGAGGCGCGGCAGGCGGCGCGCCTGGGCTTTCGGGCTGCGCCATCGATCCTGTTCGAGCCGCGCCCATCGCCCCCCGTTTTTGGGCTTGTTGCAGGACAGCCCGCGCAGCCCAAGGGAGGGGGAATGCCATCGCGGCCCGCTGAGCTGCACCGCAGAGTGCGGCTCACCGCGACGACATTCCCCCAAACGTTTACGCCGCAGGATGTTGAACGGTTCAGGCCCGCGGGCATTTTTTTTCCGCCCTTGCGGGCCGCACCGGCAGGCGAGGGATGGCGCGGGCGGTGCATGAGACGCGCCACGCGTCTGCGCCGCGGCATCCTTGGGACGGCTAAACGTCAGCCGTGCCGTTCGGTTCCCACGGGGCGGGGCCGAGCGGCCCATGTTGTTCATTCGCCACAGAATCGGTGCGCGTGCCGTGATCGGCCGTTCTGCGCCCAGTTGCCCCCGGCCGGCGACGCGGCTACAACACGGGCCATGCCGCGATTCATACGCAAGCTGACGCGAATTATATGCCCCGTCGCTCCAGCCCGCGGCTGAGGGCGTCCGGGGCTCCCCCCGTGCTTTTGCAATCGCGTCGTATCGGCTTGTCACAGACGGCTTCCCCATGACCTCGACCAAACCTGCCTCGCGCGATTGGAGCGCGACCCTGTTTCTGCCCAAGACCGAGTTCCCGATGAAGGCGGGGCTGCCGCAGCTCGAGCCCAAGCTGCTCGAGCGCTGGGCCAGGCTCGGCATGTACCGGCGGCTGCGCCAGGCGGCCAAGGGCAGGTCGAAGTTCATCCTCCACGACGGCCCGCCCTACGCCAACGGCAACATCCACATCGGCACGGCGCTCAACAAGATCCTGAAGGACATGGTGACGCGCAGCCAGCAGATGCTGGGCTTCGATTCCAACTATGTGCCCGGCTGGGACTGCCACGGCCTGCCGATCGAGTGGCAGATCGAGCAGGAGTACCGCGCCAAGGGCATGCGCAAGGAGGACGTGCCGGTTCTGCAGCTGATCGACGAGTGCCGGGCCTTCGCGCAAAAGTGGATCGCCATCCAGCGGGCCGAGTTCAAGCGGCTGGGCGTCGAGGGCGACTGGGACCACCCCTACACGACCATGGCGTTTGCCGCCGAGGCGCAGATCGCGCGCGAGCTGATGAAGTTTGCCGCCAGCGGGCAGCTATACCGCGGCTCCAAGCCCGTGATGTGGAGCGTGGTGGAAAAGACGGCTCTCGCCGAGGCCGAGATCGAGTATCACGACACCACCAGCGACATGGTGTGGGTGAAGTTTCCTGTCGTGCCCAAGGCGGTGGGAGCACAGCCTGCGGTGCTCGAAGGAGCGTCGGTTGTCATCTGGACCACGACGCCTTGGACACTTCCTGGCAACCGCGCGATCAGCTTTTCGAACAGGATCGACTACGGTTTGTACGAGGTGACGAAGGCGCCCGAAGGAAATTGGGCCAAGGCGGGTGACAGGCTCATTCTGGCCAAGAAGCTTGCCGAAGCCGTCATGAAGGCGGCGAAGGTGGACGCATTCGAGCTGACAGGTGACGTCGATCCGATCGGATTGACCTGCGCGCATCCGCTGCGCGGGAGGGGCTATGACTTCGACGTCCCCCTGCTCGACGGCGACCACGTCACGGACGAGGACGGCACCGGCTTCGTGCACACCGCGCCCGGCCATGGCCGCGACGACTTCGAGATCTGGATGGCCAATCAGGCCAAGCTCGCCGCGCGCGGCATCGACACCGCCATCCCCTTCACCGTCGATGCCGATGGTGCGTTCACGCGCGAGGCGCCGGGCTTTACGGGCAAGCGCGTGCTCACCGACAAGGGCGAGAAGGGCGATGCCAACGAGGCCGTCATCAAGGCGCTGGTGGAGGCCAACGCGCTCATCGCGCGCGGCCGGCTCAAGCACCAGTATCCGCACTCCTGGCGCTCCAAGAAGCCCGTCATCTTCCGCAACACGCCGCAGTGGTTCATCGCCATGGACCGGCCGATCGGCGCTGCCAACCTCCCCCTCTCCCCGGCTTCACGGGCTAGCCCTCTCCCCGCGCGCGGGGAGAGGGAACAGGGCCGTGAGGCCATCGAGGGCCACACCCTGCGCCAGCTCGCGCTGCGCGCCATCGCCGAGACCAAGTGGGTGCCGGCGACGGGGCAGAACCGCATCACCGGCATGATCGAGGCCAAGCCCGACTGGGTGCTCTCCCGCCAGCGCGCCTGGGGCGTGCCGATCCCGATCTTTGTCAAGGACAATGCCGACGGCTCCTACCAGATCCTGCAGGACGACGAGGTCAACCAGCGCATCACTGCGGCGCTGGAGGAGAAGGGCATCAGCGCCTGGCACGAGCCCGGCGCCGCCGAGCGCTTCCTCGGCAACGATTACAGCGCGGCGGAATGGAAGAAGGTCGACGACATCTGCGACGTGTGGTTCGACTCCGCCTCCACGCATGCCTTCACCCTGGAGGACCCCAAGCACTTCCCCCAGCTCGCCGGCATCCGGCGCAAGCGCGACGGCGGCGCCGACACCGTCATGTATCTGGAAGGCTCCGACCAGCACCGCGGCTGGTTCCATTCCTCGCTGCTGGAGAGCTGCGGCACGCGCGGCCGCGCCCCCTATGACGTCGTGCTCACGCACGGCTTCGTGCTCGACGAGAAGGGGCAGAAGATGTCGAAGTCGCTGAAGAACGTGGTCGCGCCCCAGGACGTCATCAAGGGCTCGGGCGCCGACATCCTGCGGTTGTGGGTGGCCGCTTCCGATTATGCCGACGACCTGCGCATCGGACCCGAGATCCTCAAGACCTTCGTCGAGACCTACCGCAAGATGCGCAACACCTTGCGCTGGATGCTGGGCACGCTGGCGCACTACGAGGGCAAGCAGAAGGTCGCGGTATCCACCATGCCCGAGCTGGAGCAGGTGATGCTGCATCGCCTGACCGAGCTCGACGAGGTCGTGCGCAAGGCCTACGCCGAATACGATTACAAGCGCGTGGTGGCCGCGCTGTCGCACTTCATGAACACGGACCTATCCGCGTTCTATTTCGACATCCGCAAGGACGCGCTCTACTGCGAGCCCTATTCCAGCGCCAAGCGCAAGGCCGCCTTGGAGACGATCGAGCAGATCTTCCGCGCCACGTGCGCGTGGCTGGCGCCGCTCTTGTGCTTCACGGCCGAGGAGGCCTGGCTGGCGCGCTACCCCTCGGAGGACGGCTCGGTGCATCTGGAGACGTTTCCCGCGCTGCCGCAAGGCTGGCGCAACCCGGCGCTGGCCCAGGAATGGGAAGGGATCAAGCGCGTGCGCCGCGTGGTCACGGGTGCGCTCGAGATCGAGCGGGCCAACAAGAGGATCGGCTCGTCGCTGGAAGCCGCGCCGCAGGTCTATATCAAGGATGACGATCTGCTGGCGGCGCTGGAGGGCATCGATTTTGCGGAAGTGTGCATCACGTCCGCCATCGAGGTGATCGAAGGGGAGCCGCCTGAGGGCGCGTTCACGCTGCCCGACGTGGCGGGTGTGGGCGTGGTGCCCAAGCGTGCCGAAGGGGTCAAGTGCGCACGCTCCTGGCGCTTCACGGACGATGTCGGCAGTGATCCCGACTACCCCGATCTCTCCGCCCGCGACGCGGCGGCGGTGCGGGAGTTCGATCAGCGCGCGCTGGATTGATCCGATCGCGAGGGGGGTGGTGCGAATGCGTTGGCTCTGGGGTCCTCTGTCGCCAATCGGGGTTGGATTGGCCGTGCTGACGATTGCGGTGGACCAGGCCCACAAGTGGTGGATGCTCCTCATCTACCGGATCGAGGAGCGGGGCCGGGTTGCCGTCACGCCGTTTCTCGATCTGGTCTATGTCAAGAACTTGGGCGTCAGCTACGGCATGTTCTCGCAGGAGACGCGGGAGGGCCAGTGGCTGCTGGCGGGTTTTGCCGTGCTGGCAGCGCTCGCCATGGCCGTCTGGCTGGCCCGCGGCGTCACGGAAAGGCTGGTTGCCGTCAGCCTGGGGCTCATCATCGGAGGGGCCATCAGCAACGCCATCGACCGCCTCGTCATCGGTGGGGTGGCGGACTTTTTCTCCCTCCATGCCATGGGGTTCTACTGGTATGTCTTTAATATTGCCGATGCAGCCATTGTTGCCGGGGTTTGCGGGCTCCTGTATGACTCGCTGAGCCCGAGTCGTAATCGTGCCTCAAAGTCGCCGTAGGTCGTTGGCGGAACAGAGAAACTTTAGGGTGCTCGAGATGTCGATGCGCCGTTACCTGACGCAGATGTCCGCCGCGGCGGCGGTGGCGTCGAGCCTTGCGTTGAGCGCGTGCGGCGGTGTCGATGGCATCGAGCTGAACGGCAAGGTGTTCGATTGGATGGGCATCAGCGCGGCGTCGCAGCAGAGAACCGAGCCCAAGATGGCGGACAGGGCGCCGCTGGTGGTGCCGCCCAGCGTCACCCGCCTGCCCGAGCCCGGGTCCGGCCAGGCCTCGTCCGAGGACGTGGCAGCGCTCAATGATCCAGAGCTGCGTAAGGTCGCCGCCGCCAAGGAGCGCGAGCGTCTGCATCAGGCCTATTGCCGTGGCGAGATCCAGTGGAAGGACAAGGCGTTCAATTCACGCGATGCCAGTGCCAATCGCAGCCCCTATGGGCCCTGCGGAATGTTTGGCGGCATTACAGGTAACATTAACAAATAGAGTGGCCGTTCCTGCGGGCGGCGCTGCCCTATCCCGATGCCGGTGCGAGCTTGCCTCGGTGCCGCAAAGTGCGGCAGCGACATTAAGTGGTTGTCATTTGACTATGGCCTTCGGGAAACCAGATACAACGGCGGTTGAACCCGTTGCTCGTCGCGGCCTGTCGCCATCGTGCGGGCTGCAAAATTGCGAGGCGCCGGCCTCGCGGTCAGGATCGCTCGGCATATGTGGACACCAGGCAAAGGCCTCCTCCTCGCGCTCATGCTAATCACCCAAAGCTTTGCAACGGCTCAGGCCAACCCCGCCAATCGCGCGAGCCAGTTCGAGCTGGCGAACGGCCTGGTCCTTGTGGTGGTTCCCGACCCGCGTGCGCCGGTGGTGACGCACATGGTGTACTTCCGCGTCGGCTCGGCCGACGAGCCGCCCGGCACCTCGGGCGTTGCACACTTTCTCGAGCATCTGATGTTCAAGTCGACGGGCAAGCTTGCCAACGGCGAGTTCTCCGCGATCGTCTCGCGCCTCGGCGGGCAGCACAACGCGTTCACCAGCTACGACTACACGGCCTACTTCGAGCGTGTATCGAAGGACCGCCTGAAGAATGTCATGCAGATGGAAGCTGACCGCATGGTGAACCTGCAGCTCAACGAGCGCGAGGTTGAGACCGAACGCCAGGTGATCATCGAGGAGCGCCGGGTGCGGACCGAGAACGTGCCTGCGAGCATCCTTACCGAGCAGATGTCGGCGGCGCTCTATCAGAACCATCCTTATCGCATTCCCATCATCGGCTGGATGCACGAGATGGCCAAGCTTTCGCGTGAGGACGCGCTGGCCTTCTACAAGCGCTTCTATGCGCCCAACAATGCCATCGTGGTCGTCACCGGCGATGTCAATCCGGCCGAGGTCAAGGCGCTGGCGGACGCCACCTATGGGGCGCTGCCCGCCAATTTGGACATCAGGCCGCGTGTGCGCCCGCAGGAGCCCGAGCAGCGTGCGCCGCGTCGCGTCGAGCTCAAGGACCCGCGTGCCGGCAACGCCTCGGTGCGGCGCTATTATCTGGCGCCGGCGCTCACCAATGCCGCGCCGGGAGAGGCGGAGGCGCTCTATCTCCTGATGAAGATCGCCGGCGTGGGCGGCACGAGCCGCCTCTATCAGAGTCTCGTCGTCGAGGAGAAGCTCGCCTCGAGTGCGGGCGGCTGGTACTCCGGCCTTTCTCTCGACAGCGGTTCCATCGGCCTCTATGCCGTGGCGGCCGAGGGCGTGCCGCTCGACAAGGTGGAGCAGGGGATCGATCGGGTCGTGCGCGATCTGCGGGCCAACGGCGTCACCGAGGCCGATCTTGAGCGCGCCAAGAAGCAGTTCATTGCCGAGTTCGTGTACGAGTCCGACAGCCAGGAGGCGCTTGCCCGGCGCTACGGCAGCGGCTTGGTGCTCGGATTGACCATCGACCAGATCAACAGCTGGCCGGCCGCGATCGCCAAGGTCACGGTGGCGCAAGTCAAAGACGCGGCAGCCAAGTATCTCGACATCCGGCGGTCCGTGACCGGAACCCTCATTCCAACCGCTTCGGAGCCTGAAAACACCATCGCGTCGCCTCCGTCGGCCAAGAAGGGTTGAGAGGAACGCGCAAGATGTCGTTGAGGCTGTTCCCCAACTGCATGCAGGCTGGCCGATGGGTTGGGCCTGCGTTGCTGGCGCTGGCTTTCGCAACTGTCCTCACCATCCTCACCCCCACCAGGGCACTGGCAATGAAGATCCAAGAAATTACGAGCCCCGGGGGCATCAAGGCATGGCTGGTCGAGGAGCGGAGCGTGCCGATCATTGCTCTGCGGTTTGCCTTCGAAGGCGGCAGCGCGCAGGATCCGGCGGGTAAGGAAGGCGTCGCCAACTTCCTCGCCGGCATGCTGGATGAGGGCGCCGGCGACCTGAACGCCAAGCAGTACCAGGAGCGCATGGAAGACATTGCCATGCGCATGGGCTTCGACGACGGCCGGGATTCGTTCTACGGCAGCTTCGAGACGCTCACGGAGAACCGGGATCGGGCCGTCGAGCTCCTGGCGCTGGCCATCAACAAGCCGCGTTTCGATGTGGAGGCGGTCGAGCGTATCCGTGCCCAGCTTCTGGCCGGCCTCGCCGCTGCCCAGCGCGACCCCACGCGCGTCGCCGCCGATCAGTGGATGGCGCTCGCGTTTGCGGGGCATCCCTACGGCCGCCCGGCCAACGGCACACCTCAGTCGGTGGCCAAGATCGGCAAGTCCGACCTTGCCGAGTTCCGCGCGCGCGTGTTCGCCAAGGACATGCTGCGTGTGGCGGTCGTCGGCGACATCGATGCCAAGACCCTCGGCGGCATGCTGGATACGATCTTCGGCGGGTTGCCCACGACGGGCAAGCTCGTGCCCGTGCCCCGCATCGAGCCCAAGGCCGGGCAAAGGCTGAAGGTGCTCGAGATGAACGTGCCGCAATCCGTGGCGCGCTTCGGCCTTCCGGCCATGCCGCGCCAGGACAAGGACTTCATGGCAGCGTTCGTGCTCAACAACATCATCGGCGGCGGCTTCACCTCGCGGCTGTACGCCGAGGTGCGCGACAAGCGCGGGCTCGCCTATGGCGTGGACACGACCATCGTGCCGTTGCGGCACGCCTCGGTGTTCGTGGGCAACGTGGCGACCAAGAACGAGGAGATCGGGCAGTCGCTGGAGTTGATCCGCAGCGAGTTCAAGCGGGTGGTCACGGAAGGCGTAACCGAGGTGGAGCTTGCGGATGCCAAGTCCTATCTCACCGGATCGTTTGCGCTGCGGTTCGACACGAGCGCCAACATCGCCAACCAGCTGTTGTGGACCATGGTCGAGGGTCTGGGGCCCGACTATCTGGAAAGTCGCAACAGCATGATCAATGCCGTCACGCTGGAGGACGTGAAGCGTGTGGCCAAGCGGCTGTTCGAGGGCAAGGAGCCGATCGTGACGGTCGTGGGCAAGCCCAAGGGGTTGATGCAGGGCGGGTAGGCGCGCGCGGCACTGCAGCACAGGCGCCGGGATGACAGGCGGTCGAAATCGCGCTACGGCTCGCCCCATGGCACACGATACGCACACGCACGTTGGTGCACCCGCCTACCGCCAGGCCATCGCCGGTTGTCTCGACGGTGCCATCGGGCATCACGGTCTGTCGGAGGCCGAGTTGGTCCCCTGGCTCGATCGTCTCGCGCCCGCCCTGGCTCGTCTGCAGGACGACTACAGGACGCGGCGCCTGCCGCACCTGCGGATCCCCGAGGAGAGCACCGACATCGTTGCGGCCGAGGCGGCGTTCGCCAGGCTGTGCCAGGGCGCCCGTGCGGTGATCTTCTTTGGCACCGGCGGCTCGAGCCTTGGCGGGCAGACGCTGGCCCAGCTCGGCGGCTGGCATATTCCCGGCACGGCCGACGAGGCGCAGAAGAGGCGCCCGCGCACACGCTTCTACGACAACCTCGACGGCGAGACCCTGCAGTCGGCGCTCGGCTCGTTCGATGACGTGGGCGCCGCGCGGTTCGTGGTGATCTCCAAGTCCGGCGGCACGCCCGAGACGCTGGTGCAGGCGCTGGCCGCTCTCGACGCAGTGAAGGCTGCCGGGCACGGCGCGCGCATTCCGGAGCTGTTCCTCGGCATCTCCGAGCCCAGGACCCAGGGCAAGGCCAACGGCCTGCGAACCCTGTTCGAGGCGCATGGCATTCCCATGCTCGATCATCATCCGGGGATCGGCGGACGGTTCTCGGCGCTGACCAACGTCGGCCTTTTGCCGGCGATTGCGCGTGGGCTCGATCCGCGGGCGGTGCGCGCGGGCGCAAGGAGCGTGGTCGATGCACTGATGGCGGCCAGAACGCCGCGCGACTGCGCGCCGGCACTGGGCGCGGCGGTGGCCGTGGCGCTGGCCCGGGACCGGGGCATCCGCGTCCAGGTCATGATGCCCTACTCGGACCGGCTGGGGCGCTTCTCGGCCTGGTTCGCGCAGCTTTGGGCCGAGAGTCTCGGCAAGAACGGCCAGGGCATGGCCCCCATCGCCTGCCTCGGCCCCGTCGATCAGCACAGCCAGCTCCAGCTCTTCATGGACGGGCCGCGCGAGCACCTGATCACGGTCGTGCGCGCCCCGACCGCCGGCACGGGCCCGCGCATCAGTGTGGAGCTGGCCAAGGGGGCCGGGCTCGACTATCTGGCGGGCCGGACGGCCGGCGATCTGGTCGCGGCACAGGCCGAGGCGCTGCCGCAGGCCCTGGCACGCGCCGGCCGCCCGGTGCGCACCTTCGACCTTGCCCGTCTTGACGAGCGGGCGATGGGGGCGCTGATGATGCACATGATGCTGGAAACGATTCTGGCCGCGCATCTGCTGGGCGTCGATCCGTTCGATCAGCCGGCGGTGGAGCTGGCGAAGATCATCACGCGCGAGCGTGTGGCGGCGCTGCCGAAGGTATGACCGCGGCCGATTTGGGGGAGGCATCCTTGCCCATTCGCCAGCTCAGGCCCGAGACCATCAATCGCATCGCCGCCGGCGAGGTGATCGAGCGCCCGGCCAGCGTGGTGAAGGAGCTGGTCGAGAACGCGCTCGATGCGGGCGCCACCGATATCGAGGTGGTGACGGCGGCGGGCGGGCTGTCGCTGATCCGCGTGACCGACAACGGCGGCGGCATGATGACGGCTGATCTCGCGCTGGCGGTCGAGCGCCACGCCACCTCCAAGCTCGCCGACGAGGACCTCTTCAATATTGCAACGCTCGGCTTTCGCGGCGAGGCGCTGCCCTCGATCGGCTCGGTGGCGCATCTGTCGATCGCCTCGCGGCCGCGCGAGGCGGCGGCAGCGCACGAAATCGTCGTCGAGCGGGGCGCCAAGCAGGGCGTGCGGCCGGCGGCGCTCAATCCCGGCACGCGCGTGGAGGTGCGCGAGCTGTTCTCGGCAACGCCGGCGCGGCTCAAGTTCTTGAAGAGCGAGCGCGCAGAGAACATGGCGATCTCCGAGGTCGTGAAGCGGCTCGCCATGGCACATCCGACCGTCGCCTTCATGCTGACCACCGGCGAGCGTGCGGGCCTGAAGCTGCCGGCGCAGCCCCTGGGTGCCGACGGGCATCTGGTGCGGCTGGGCCGCATCATGGGCCGCGAGTTCCTCGACGACGCGCTCACCATCGAGATCGAGCGCGAGGGCGTGCGCCTGACGGGCTTTGCCGGCCTGCCGACCCTGCACCGCCCCGACCCCGGCCAGCAGTTCCTGTTCGTCAACGGCCGGCCGGTGAAGGACCGGCTGTTGATCGGCGCCGTGCGCGCGGCCTATGGCGATCTGGTGCCCAAGGCGCGTTATCCGCTGCTTGCCCTGTTCGTGGCGCTCCCGCCGCGCGAGGTGGATGTGAACGTGCATCCGAGCAAGGCGGAGGTGCGGTTTCGCGATGCGGGAGCCGTGCGCCGCCTGGTGGCGGGCGCGCTCAGGGCGGCGCTGGACGCGGCCGGGCATAAGGCGTCCACGGCCGGCGGTCTGCAGGCGATGAGCGCGCTGGTCCGCTCGGCGGGTGGCGGGTCTGCGGCCGCCGGCCGGGGGCCGGGGTATGCATCATCCCACGCCTACGGTCCCGGCTACGGCGGCTCGCAGCCTCCCCCGCGCAGCGGTGCACCGCGGGGGTTCGCCGAGGACTGGCAGGCGCCGCTCGAGGGGCTCGACGCTTTGAGCGCCGACGGTTGGGCTGCGGCCGAGCCGGCTGCGGCGGAGCTGCTGGATCGCCCTCTGGGCGCGGCGCGCGCGCAATTGCACGAGACCTACATCGTGGCGCAGACGCGCTATTCTGTGGTGATCGTCGACCAGCATGCCGCGCACGAGCGCCTAGTCTACGAGCGCATCAAGGCGACGCTGGCCGACGGCGGCGTGGCGCGGCAGGTGCTGCTGATCCCCGAGATCGTGGAACTGGACGGCGACGAGGCGGCGGCGCTGGCCGCGGCGGCCGGCGCTTTCGCGGCGCTGGGGCTGGTGCTGGAAGCCTTCGGGCCCGGCGCGGTGCTGGTGCGCGAGGTGCCGGCGCTGCTGGGCGACACCGATGTCAAGGGGCTGGTGCGCGATCTGGCGCGCGAGGCGGTCAGTGAGAGCCAGGGCAGCCTGCTCAAGGAGCGTCTGGAGGCCGTGTGCTCCACCATGGCGTGTCACGGCTCGGTGCGGGCCGGGCGCCGCCTCACGGCCGCGGAGATGAACGCCCTGCTGCGCGAGATGGAGGCCACGCCGCACTCCGGCCAGTGCAACCACGGCCGGCCGACCTATGTGGAGCTCAGGTTGGCCGACATCGAGCGGCTGTTCGGGCGGCGGTGAAACAGGCGCGCAGTTGCATGCGCGACATTAGGTGCGTGCACGTCTCACACCCACAGGGAACTCACTATCCCGATCCAAGTTCTCCTTGCGACTTGTCTGCACTCTGCGGCAGTCGAATGGATCGGACAAAGAGGAGCGATTCGCTTTGATCGCCTACATCTGCATCGTCCTCTCAGCCGCCTTTGGCTATCTCAACGGGCCGTTGTGGACCGTCGTGCTCGCTGGTGTCGTGCTCATGGTGTTGAGCGTCACAGAGCAACAGAAGCTGCGCGCCAGACTTGCCGCCGTGGGCGCTACTGAAATATCAATGGCTGCTGTATTGGCCAGCCTTGCAAATGCTATGGTGGTTTCGGCGGGTGCGTTTGCCTTGGGCCATCTGGTTCGCTGGCTTTTCCCCCTCTAGACTGCTCCACTGCTGGTGTCGCGCGCTTGCAGCTCTTGCGCTCGATGGGTGTTCCGGTCGTTCAATTCCTTGATTGCCTGCTTGATCCGATCGGCGCCGTTCTTTCCCTGTGCCGTAGCCATGCTTGAGAATAGAGCAAGGGCCTTCTGCAGGCTTTGATTGGCATTGTCGAACCCTGCCTTCCGTCGCACACGCCCATGCTGCTCGTGAGCAAAGGCAAGGTCCAGGGGATCGGCGTTTGCCGGGAACGTGGAGGTCGCCCTCACAAGCAACGAGTTGGCTTGGACGAGGCTGCCCAGTTGCTCGCATGCGAGCGCCTGTTGCTGATAGGCCCGTGCTGCGAGCGACTGATCGCGGCGTGCTTCAGCTATCGCTGCCAGCTTCGCAAAATACTCGCTTGCGCCTATGGCGTTGTTGAGCTTGAGGAGCTGAAGACCAGCATATTCGAGCGATTCAACGTCTTCTCCGTCGAGTTTGAGAGCTTTCTCGAACTCCGCAAATGCCCCTGCGTGGTCGGATTGCGCGTCGGCAATCGCGCCCAGGAGGAGATAGGACAGTGCTTGCTCCTTCTCGTGCAGGCTTGTTTGCCGTCTTGCCAGTGCTACCTGCTGCTCACACCGTATTGCTGCTGCCGCTATATGATTTTCGGCTCTCAACACACCCCATCCCATTCGGCGCAACGCACCTCTCAGGGCACGTCTGGGAAAGAGGGAGGGTTCCGGATGCTGCGATGGGTTGGGTCTGCGCACGAGGCCCCCGAGAGCCTGTCGAGCCTCGGCTAGTCGCTCTTCTTCCTTGGCGAGAAACTCGGCCAGCCGATAACCGATTTGGCGTTCTCCGTACCGGTAGGCTTTGAGGAAGCCGTAGCCGCCGCTCAGGATTGTGACGCTCGCCGCTATGGCAGAAAGGAATTTGGCCCCGTCGACAGATGTCAAATAGCTCCACACGTCCCAAAGGAACAACATGCAAGCCCCCACGCCCACATCAATCAATTAACTATGCGTCAACACATGATCTCTGTACAGGCGTTTTGTCGGTGCTCGCGCGGCTGTCTTTCGAAGGGACCCCAAGTATCCCGTCATGAGGGCGACTGCGGCACGTGCTGTCGACAGTGGGCTCGCCGGCTGACACTAACCGTACGAGCCACGCCGCACTCCGGCCAGTGCAATCACGGCCGGCCGACCTATGTGGAGCTCAAGCTGGCGGACATCGAGCGGCTGTTCGGGCGGCGGTGAAACAGGCGTCCCAAGGAGCTTTTCGGTTCGTATCCGCTCACCTCCTCGATCAGGCGGACCGTTTGTTCGATGACCGTTCGGTTGGTCCAATAGCCCGAGTGTGCCGCGAGCGCGTGCAGAGGCGCGGGAAAGAACCATGACCGGAACCACCCTTCTGCGCAGACGGCTTTGTCTGCCAGGCGCGGCTCGTCCCGGTAGAGATTGTTGAGGGGTTTCAGCGGGTAGCCCAGCAGATCGTTCGGGCTATAGAAGTTGAGCCAGCGTGCTTTGCCGGCCGTGGCATTGTCGAGCGCCCGGCCTGGAAACGCCGGCAGCATGCCAGGCGGCGCGCTGGTGATGGGGAAGACCCTGGCGGGGCCGAACGTGAACGTGAAGAGCGGCATGTTGCTGCCCAGCGTGACGAAACCCGCAAAGGTATCGAGCAGGCGGAAGGGCGTCGTGGCATCCTGCAGGATCAGCCGGTCCTCCCCAGAGAGCTGAGCTGGAGGTTGCTGCTTGACCTTGTTCAGGTCCCACGCGAACGAGGACACGATGTGGCAGCCCAGGGAATGGGCGACAATGATCAAGGGGCGCCGTTCATGGCCCGGCTGATCGAGGTTGTTGATTTCCCGCCGCACCCTCTCCTGAATCTCATAGTAGGCGGAATTCTTGCGCTGCTGGGTCTTCTGGTAGGCCGCCGCGTCACCCAGACCCTGGACGACAAAGCGCCGAAACGAGGTGTCGACGATGCCGGCCCTGATGGCGTCATCAAGGAAGACGTTTTGCCTGTTGCGAACGATGTCGCCCCAGAACACGGCCGCGAACGCGACCTCGATGGACTCCGGCAAACGGCGGCGCAGCGCCTTCTGCATATCATCGGAAAAATTCTGCTCGAAAACATTGATGCCGTGCACGAAAAGGACGGCGACCGAATTTGGCATCTCGGACCCCCTCATCAAAGAACGGCATACTAGAGGGGACGGGGTGGGCCGGCCAGGGGGATGGGCAAGTCTGCGGCAAGGGGCGGAGCGCTGGTCGTGTCGTTGCGAGAGTGCGGCCCCAAGGTGCAAGCTCACGGCCGTCGCGCGGCATACAAGATCATGAACATGCCGGCGATGACGATGGCCATGGCGGGAAGGAGGCTGGCGTCGGGGGCGTACAGAGGGATCAGGCCGAGCGCGCCGGCGGCGCCCTGCACCAGCAACGCCGCAACCGGTGTGAAGGCGTTTGTGGCAGAGAAATTCTCGGTCGTGATCTTCACCACGCAAGACAGGTTGAGGTAGGCGATCACCGTCAGGATCACGCCCCCCACCAGCACACCGAGCAGGATGGTCGGCATATGCAGCATGTCCGCTGCCGTCGGCACGATTCTGATCGGCGGCAGCAGCCCCTGAGCCACGAGCAGCATGCAACCGCCCGCCAGCGCCAGACTGGCAATGGAGGTCACCAGCACGATCAGGCCCGTGATGCGCAGCTTTTCGGGGATCGTCCGGGCGTTGCGGTTCCAGGGGTGGAACTCGGCCGCGAAGCCGCGCAGGTTGAAGGCGAGGGCCGAGCCGAGTGTGGCGATGATGACGCCGGTGCGGTGCGATGGGGGAAGCTTGCCGAGCAGCGGCAGGATGCCGGCCAGGATCACCACCGCGCCGGCCCATGCCACAAGCCGCGGCGCGCGCCCGTACAGGGTCCAGCCGATGATCAGCGACAGCGGAATGGCGAGGCGCACGAGCAGGCTGCCCTCGGCGGGGGAGAGCCGCTCGAGCAGCAGATAGTAGAAGATCTCCATGGCGATGGTGCTGAAGCCGATCAGCCAGCTTTGTGGCGCCAGGATGATGCGCCGGGCGTCCGGGCCCGGTCCGGTGGCAATGAGCAGAACCACGGCGGACACCGCCATGGCGTAAAGGATGAAGGCGATCGGATGAGCGCCCAGCCCGTGGCCGATCACATAGGCGACGCTCAGGACGGCGATGGCGAACACGAAGATGCCGGCTTCGATCCAGCCGGAGACGGGGATCTGCGGTTGCGGGTTGGCGGGGGGCATGATCCGGTCAGGCCTGACTGGCTGAGGAGCGAGCGAATAGCACTTGCGTGTCACCCCAGGCCCGTTGGTCGATGGCGGCGAAAGGCGCAGGCAGCGCAATGACGGCGCCCTTGCGCTCCTCGATGACGGCGATCGCAGCGGGAGCCAGCCAGCCGCCCGCGGCGGCGGCACCGAGGGCGCGCTCGGCGAGGCCTTTGCCGTAGGGCGGATCGAGGAACACCAGGCCGAACGTGCCGCGGTTGCCGGCAGGCCCGAGATCGGCTGCGTCGCGGCGGAAGATTTTGGTGATGCCCGTCAGACCGCAAGTCTCGATATTGCGGCGAATGGTGCCCCGCGCCTGCGCGTCCTCCTCCACGAACAGGCAGTAGGCGGCGCCGCGCGACAGCGCCTCGATGCCGAGCGCACCGGTGCCTGCGAACAGATCGAGCACCCGCACGTCCTCGAGCGTGAAATCGGCGACGCCGTGCGCCAGGATGTTGAATACGGCCTCGCGCACGCGGTCGCTCGTAGGACGCGTACGGTCATCGCCCGGAGCCGCGAGCGGTCGCCCGCGGTATTGCCCGCCGACGATCCTCATGCCCAGCCTTTGGGCTTGGCCGGCGCCTTGCGGCGCGTTTTGGTTTCGGCCTCGTCGAAGTCGGCGAGGCTGAGCTCGCTCGCCACGCGGGCGCCGAGCTGCTCGATCAGCACGCGGCGCTTCACGGGCTCCACGTCGCCCGGAGCCAGGTCCAGGAGCTGGAACGGACCGAAGGAGATGCGGATCAGCCGGTTCACAGTGAGGGCCAGGCTCTCCAGGATCTTGCGCACCTCGCGGTTCTTGCCTTCGCGCAGGCCGAGCGTCAGCCACACGTTGCTGCCCTGCGGCTTGTCGAGCGTGGCCTCGATGGGTCCGTAGCGCACGCCGTCGATCTCGACGCCCTCCTTCAGCTTGTCGAGGGCGGCCTGCGTGACATTGCCGTGCGCGCGGACCCGGTAGCGCCGCATCCAGCCGGTGGCGGGCAGCTCCAGGTGGCGGGCCAGGGCGCCGTCGTTGGTGAGCAGCAGCAGCCCTTCGGTGTTGAAATCGAGGCGGCCGATGGAGACGACGCGGGGCAGATGCTCGGGCAGCGCGTCGAACACGGTGGCGCGGCCCTGCGGGTCGGCGTGCGTGGTGACGAGGCCCTTGGGCTTGTGGTAGCGCCACAGCCGCGGCGGCTCCGGGGCGGGCAGGGGGTTGCCGTCGACCAGGATGCGGTCCTTCGGAGAGACATCGCGGGCCGGGCTCGAGAGCACCTCGCCATTGACGCTGACGCGGCCCTGGGTGATCCAGCGCTCCGCGTCGCGGCGTGAGCACAGGCCTGCCCGCGCCAGCGCCTTGGCGATGCGCACGGGGCCGGCGGGCACCGGTGGTTCGGGGCGGTGTTGACCGCGCGGGGCTTTGCGCATGGTATGCAAGACTCGCTGTTTGGAGCCGCCTATATGACACCGTGCCCGCTCGAGAGCCATATGCTCACCGCGCTTGCCGAAGCCGAGGCGGCCGGCGCGCGCGGCGAAGTGCCGATCGGCGCGGTGGTGGTTATCGGCGGCACCGTGCTGGCGCAAGCCGGAAATCGCACGCGCGAGCTCAATGATCCGACGGCGCATGCGGAAATGCTGGCCATTCGCGCAGCCTGTGCCGCCGTCCAGTCGGAGCGGCTGGCGGATGCTGACCTGTATGTGACGCTGGAGCCCTGTCCCATGTGTGCGGCAGCCATCTCGTTTGCGCGCATCCGCCGCCTCTACTTCGCGGCCGCCGATCCCAAGGGCGGCGGCGTCGAGCACGGCCCGCGCATTTTCAGCCAGCCGACCTGCCACCACGCGCCCGAGGTCTACGGCGGGCTCGAGGAGACGCGCGCGGCGGCTTTGCTGCGCGGGTTTTTTGCCGTCCGCCGTTGAGAACGGCGCTGGCGGCGGCAGCGTTTTCCTGGCGCAGGGCCTGGGCGGTGCGGATTGGCACGATGTCGTGGCGCTCGTAGAGCTCGCCCAGCAGATCCCAGTCCTTCAGCACGGTGCGATAGATCCAGCGGTAGCTGCGTGTTCCCCTGGCGACGGCGATGGCCCGCTCCCGGCCGATGAACTCGGATGTTGCCGCGATCTCCAGCCAGTTCACGACCAGATGCGAATAGGTGGCGTCGTAGTTGCGCGCGCCATCGGGCTGCTGGATGGGGGCATCGGGGTAGCGGCGTACCAGCTCGTCGTAGAACGGCGCCACCATGTCGCGGTCCGGCGTGCCGAGGTACCACAGGTACCAGTGCATCTGCTCGTGCAGGTAGGTCGAGAGCAGCAAATCCTCAGTTTCCGCGAAGCGGTTGCCGAGCGTCAGCACGGGATGGGCGAAGGTGTCGCCGCCCGGCACAATGCGCACGATGCTGGTGTACTCGTAGCGGGCAAGATCGTGCCGCCGCCGCAGCGCGGCCAGCATATCGCGCACGCGCTCGGCCTCGCGCTGGGCGTGCTCGACATCGATGTCGATGCGAAATTCTTCTCCGTCGGACCGTGCCAATGCGAGAGCCCCCTTCCGCTCGGACGCGAGAGGAGAATGCGCAATCGATGTGGCGAGAGATAGTGCGGCGCCAAAAGCGCTGTGGATACTTTAAGAGCGTTCTTCAAGATATTGAGATAGCTGATGTTTCATATCTTCCTTGGCGTCCTGTGCGGCGGCCAGGATGTCGCCGATCTTGAAATAGTCGAGGGCGGCAAAGCGGCCGACCTTGGGCCGAATGAAGATGTCGGGGGCGACAGACTTGAGCTTCTCGCGCGTGATGGAGTGGAACAGCAGCTGTGTGGCGCCTGTGACCGCCTCGACGGTGCCCGGCACGCGCGCGCCGGGCCGGCGCTGGGGGTCGCCAGTCACGTCGACGGCCACCGTGATGTCGGCGCGGTCCATCACGACGTCGTAGGGCACGGGATTGACATAGCCGCCGTCGATCAGCACGCGCCCCTCCAGCACGACCGGCCGGGCCATGCCCGGCAGGGCGCAGCTCGCCGCCAGGGCCGGGATCACCGGGCCGTGGTCGAGGATGACCTGCTCGATGGCATAGAAATCCGCGGCGATGGCGAGGAATGGGATCTTGAGGGAATCGAAGTCGTTGTGCAGCACCTCCGGCAGCAGCATTTCAAACAGCGTCACGTTGTCGACGATGCCGGGACTGCGCACGCTCCACAGCGTGGAAATGCCGCCGCGCAGCTTGCCCGCAAAATGCTTGAGAAAGGTGGCTGGGCTCGTGAACTGGCCTTCGAAGCCGGCGCGGATTTCCGCCGCCGGAAGACCCGCCGCATAGCATGCGCCGCAAATGGCGCCCATCGAGGTGCCGGCGATCACCGCGGGCTTGATGCCGAGTTCGTCGAAAGCCTCCAGGATGGCGATGTGGGCGAGCCCCCGCGCCGAGCCGCCGCCGAGCGCCAGCGCAATGCGCGGTTCCCGTGTTGCAGGTGTTTTGTCTACGGCGGGTGCACCGGTCATGGCTTGCGCCTCCGGGAAAACCGCTTGAGGCCCGAGAGCCGCTTCCTGTGCGAGGCGTGCGCTTCGGGCCCGGCGGCCGGGGCCGGCACCATCTCGGCGGTCTGGCTTTCCAGCACCCGCTCGAGCTGGCGCTTGAGCTGCTCCTTGGCGCGCCCGGCCGCGGTCATCACCTGCTTGAAGCGGTGGAACTCGAGCACATGAAACGCGTCGACCTCCACGTCGATATAGACATCCGGCTTCTGGGTCTTGAGCTTCTCGCGCACGATCGAGCGCTGCAGGATCTGCGAGGACGTCACCAGCGCGTTGAAGGCCGTGGGCAGCGCCTGGTTGCCCGGGTCCAGCGCGGCACCGCTGACATCGATGGCGACCGTGACGTCGGCTGCACCCTTGAGCACGTCGAAGGGGAGCGGGTTGACGAGGCCGCCGTCCATCAGCACGCGGCCGTCCCGCGTGACGGGGGTAAAGAGCGCGGGCAGCGCCATGCTGGCGGCAACCGCGCTGCGCAGGTCGCCCTGGTCGAGCGTCACCTGCTCCTGCGCGTGGAAATCGGTCGCCACCACCTTGAGCGGGATGGCGAGCTGCGCGAAATTGCGCGCCACCTTGGACGGGAGCATCAGGTCGAGCAGCGCCTCGGGCTTCAGCAGCGACGAGCGGATCGGCAGGATGTTGAGGAACCGCTGCACCGGCTCGGACCGTGCGGACAGCAGGTAGCGGGTGAGGCCCAGGCGCTGGCCCAGCACCTCCTCGGTGTGGGCCTTGATGAGGCGGGCCGACAGACCCGAGGCATAGGCCGCGCCGAACAGGGCGCCGATGGACGTGCCGGCGATCACCTTGGGCTTGAGGCCCAGCTCGTCGAACACCTCCAGCATCAGGATGTGGGCGAGCCCGCGCGCGCCGCCCCCGCCCAGCGCCAGCGCGATTGCGGGATGCGCCGCCGGAGGCCTTGCGCCTTGCGTCTGCAGGGCCTTGCCGGGTGGGGTCATGACCGCCGGCTCATGCCTTGTCCGCCTCCCGCTTGAGCGCCCGCCAGCCGATGTCGGAGCGGCAGAAGCCGTCCGGCCAGTCGATCTTGGCGACGGCGCGATAGGCGCGTTGCTGGGCCTCCCCGACCGTGCGCCCGCGCGCGGTGATGTTGAGCACGCGACCGCCGGCGGCGAGCAGGCGCGCGCCCTCCGTGACCGTGCCGGCATGGAAGATCTCGACGCCCTCAACGGCGGCGGCCGCATCGAGGCCGCGGATCTCGCTGCCCTTGGCATAGTCGCCGGGATAGCCCTTGGCGGCCATGACGACGGTGAGGGCGGCATCCTCGTGCCAGCGCAGGTCGAAGGTCTTGAGCACGCCGTCGGCTGTGGCGACGAGGGCGGGCAGCAGATCCGACTTCAGGCGCATCATGAGGACCTGGGTTTCGGGGTCGCCGAAGCGCACATTGTACTCGATGAGCTTGGGCCCCTCGGCCGTGATCATCAATCCCGCGAACAGCACGCCCTTGTAGGGCGTGCCGCGCCGCGCCATGCCCTTGACCGTCGGCCAGACGATCTCGTCCATGGTGCGCCGCGTCAGGTCGGGGGTCATGACGGGGGCCGGCGAATAGGCGCCCATGCCGCCGGTATTGGGGCCCTGCTCGCCGTCGAAGACGCGCTTGTGGTCCTGCGCGGCGACGAGCGGCAGCGCATGGCTGCCGTCGATCAGCGCAAAGAAGCTCGCCTCCTCGCCGATGAGACATGCCTCGATCACGACCTCGGCGCCCGCCGCTCCAAACGCACCGGAGAAGCATGCCTCGATGGCGGCAACGGCGGCCGCGCGCGTCTCCGCCACCGTGACCCCCTTGCCGGCCGCAAGGCCGTCGGCCTTGACGACGATGGGCAGCGGCTGCGTGTCGAGATAGGCGAGCGCGGCCGCCTTGTCCCGGAAACGGCCATAAGCCGCCGTCGGGATGCCGAACTCGGCGCAGAAGTCCTTGGTGAAGCCCTTCGAGCCCTCGAGCTGGGCGGCGGCCTTGGACGGCCCGAACACCTTGATTCCGGCGGTGGCGAGATCATCGGCGAGGCCCGCGACCAGGGGCGCCTCGGGACCCACGACCACGAGGCCGATATCGCGGTCGCGGCAGAAGCGGGCGACGGCGGCGTGGTCCCGAATGTCGAGCACGACGCACTCCGCCACCTCGGCAATGCCGGCGTTGCCCGGGGCGCAATAGAGCCGCGACAGCAGCGGGCTCGCCGAAATGGCCCAGGCCAGCGCGTGCTCGCGGCCGCCGGAACCGATGAGAAGAACATGCATGGGCCGAGCCCCGCCAAAATCTCTGGATAAAGACACGGGCGCTCGACCGCCCGATTGATCGGCCGATTGACCGACTTGAGCCGCGCCCTCATGTATCATCGAAATGCCAATGGGACAAAGCCAGGGGTGATCGTGGCCGAGCCTGCCAGCACCGCCCGCCAGGGCAGCAACCTGCCGGAGCTTTCGGTGTCGGAGCTGAGCTCCGCCATCCGCCGCACGCTCGAGGGCGCCTACGGCTACGTGCGGCTGCGCGGGGAGATCTCGGGGTTTCGCGGCATGCACTCCTCGGGGCACTGCTACTTCAGCCTGAAGGACGAGAAGGCCCGGATCGAGGCGGTGATCTGGCGCAGCACGGTGCAGGGCCTGCGCGTGAAGCCGGCCGAAGGGCTGGAGGTGATCGCCAAGGGGCGGGTCACGACCTATCCGGGCTCCTCCAAGTATCAGATCGTGATCGAGGCGCTGGAGCCGGCCGGCATCGGCGCCCTGATGGCGCTGCTGGAGGAGCGCAAGAGGAAACTCGGCGCCGAGGGTCTGTTCGATGAGGGGCGGAAGCGCCGGCTGCCGTTCCTGCCCCGCGTGATCGGCGTGGTGACATCGCCGACCGGGGCGGTGATCCGCGACATGCTGGCCGGCTTCACCGAACGGTTTCCCGCGCGCGTGCTGCTGTGGCCGGTGCGGGTGCAGGGCGAGACCTGCGCAGCCGAAGTGGCCGCCGCGATCAGAGGGTTCAACGCCCTGCCGGCGAGCGGGCCGATGCCCAGACCCGATGTGCTGATCGTCGCCCGCGGCGGCGGCAGCCTGGAGGATCTGTGGGGGTTCAACGAGGAGATCGTGGTGCGGGCGGCGGCGGCGAGCAGGATTCCGCTGATTTCCGCGGTCGGCCACGAGACCGACTGGACGCTCATCGATCTCGTCGCCGATGCACGGGCGCCTACCCCGACGAAGGCCGCGGAATGGGCTGTGCCCAAGCACGGCGAGCTCACCGAGCAGACGGGCAAGTTCGGCGTGCGCTTGAAGACGGCGGCGCACCGGGCGCTGGAGGGCATGCGCACACACCTGCGCGCTGCGGCGCGCGGGCTGCCGCGCCGGGAGGACATCGTTGCTTTGCCGCGTCAACGCTACGACGCGGTCGAGCGCCGGCTGGGGCGCGCCCTGCTGGCCAATGCCCGCGCGCATGGCCTGCATCTGGCGCGCGTGCAGTCGCGGCTGGCACCCCGCCTGCTGGAGGCGCGCCTGGCACGGACGCGCGATCGGCTCGAGGCGCTCGGCCGGCGCGCGACGGCATCGTTGACACGCTGCACCGGACCGCGCCGCGTGCGCCTGGAGCGCATCGCGGGCCGGTTGTCGCCGCAAGTCATAGCCGATCGCGCGGCGCGCGGCCGCGAGCGTGCCGGTGCGCTGGAGGCGCGCTTGCGGCAAAGCATGCTTAACGGCATGGCGCGACAGCGCAGGCATCTCGACGCCTGCGCCAAGCTTTTGGCGTCGCTTGGCTACCACGGCGTGCTGCAGCGGGGCTTTGCGCTGGTGCGCGACAGCGCCGGCCGCAGCGTGCGCTCGATGACCCAAGTGGCCGCGGGCCAGCGTCTCGATATCGAGTTTGCCGACGGCCATGTGGCAGCGCAGGCTGTGCGAGCCGGTGGACCGCAGGGCGCGGAGAAGCGTGATACGCCGCCCACCCCTGCAGCGGCACGCACCAAGCCCGGCCCGCGGGGAGGAAACCAAGGTTCATTGTTTTGAAGGCATGCGGCCTCCATTTTTCCTTGCAATGGTGCGAGGACATCATGGCACTGCCCCGGCATTGGGAGTTGCGCTATGGTGCGGGACCCTGAGGGCAGGGTGGCATCGTTTTCCGGCGTCGAGGTCGACAAGGGATGAATAGGTTCGAACGATTGTTCGGCCTCAAGGGGGAGGCCAAGCTGCGCTATCTCGACGGCGAGTTCCAGGTGCTCGCGCCGGGCGACTTCGTGCGCTGCGCCGTCACCGGAGAGCCGATCGCGCTGCCGGATTTGCGCTATTGGAGCGTTGACCTGCAGGAGGCCTATGCCAGCGCCGAAATCGCGTTCGAGCGCTATCGGGCCACACGCGCGCGGACCAAGACGAAATAGCAAACGGGATTTCGGGCAGGTGGCGCGCTATGGGCCGCTTCGTCCCTTGAGCGCGTTCTCGATCAGCGCGGCAAGACGCTCAGCTTCGGCCTCGGCAAAGTGCAGCCTGATCGGCAGGGTCTGCGTGGCGGCGGCCAGCTCGACCCGTTTGCCGGTTGCCCCCTTGAGGCGCACCAAGTCCTTCTCGGTGCTGACGAGAGGCGCGCCGAGCCGTTGCCCGAGCCCGAGCAGCCGCTCCGCATCCGCCTCCGTCAGGCTCTGGTGGTCGCGAAAGGTGATGCATTCGGCGAGTTGGGCGCCCAGTGCCTGGAGCAGGGAAAAGAAGCGCTGAGGCGAGGCGATGCCGGCCCAGGCGATGACGCGCCGGCCGCGCAGCCAGGCCGTATTGCCGGCCGCCTCGGTGCAGGAGCGCAGCACCGGCCCGTTGAACCGAGGCCGCAGCCAGTCCGCCACGCCATTGCCGTCGCCCGAAGGCCCGTTCACGACGATGGCCCCCGCCAGCCCGAGCTGAAACGCGAGCGGCGCCCGCAGCGGCCCCGCCGGCATGACCAGGCCGTTGCCCAGCCCGCGGGTGCCATCGACCACGACGATGGCGAGATCCTTGGCCAGCGTCGGGTTCTGCAGTCCATCGTCCATCACCAGCACGCTCGCCCGCCCCGGCATCGCTTCGGCCGCGCGTGCGCCCGCACCGCGGTCGCGGGCGATCAGGGTCGGCACGGCGCGGGCGATGAGCAGGGCCTCGTCGCCGACATCGTCGGCGGTGTCGCCGCTGCCCACCCAATGCGGTCCGCCATGGCGCCCACCGTAGCCGCGCGTGAGGGCGACGGGGTGCTGTCCGGCGGCCAGCAGACGCTCGCACAGATGCAAAACGAGCGGTGTCTTGCCGGTGCCGCCGGCCGTGAAATTGCCGGCGCAGATCACAGGCAGGCGGGAGCGATAGGGTTTGGCGCGCGCATAGCGCGTGGTGGCGGCCCAGCCGTAGATTGAGGCCAGCGGTGCCAGCCACGCCGCCGCGCCGCCCGGCTCAGGGCGATACCACCACGCCGGCTCGTCAAGAGGCACGCGCAAAACCGTCTTCGGCGGGCAAGTGGTGCAAAAGCGCCTCCACCGTGCGGGGGAGCGCACCGGAGAGCGCGTCCAGCGCGGTGCTGGCCCGCGAATGCATGCGGCTCAGCTCGGTCTGATCGGCGAGAAGCTGGCCGGCGGCGGATGCAAGCTCCGGCGCCGACCGCACGACAATGGCCGCCTGGTGGCGGATGAGCATGTCATAGGCGTCGGAGAAGTTCTGCCAGTGCGGGCCGGTAAGCACGGCCGCACCCTGGCGCACCGCCTCGATCGGGTTCTGCCCGCCGCGGTCGACCAGCGAGCCGCCGATGAAGGCAACGGGGGCGAGCTTGTAGAGCATGCCGAGTTCGCCGATGGTGTCGGCCACGTAGGCATCGCTGGTGCGATCGGGCAGCGCGCCGAGCGAGCGGCGGGCCACGCTCAAGCCCTTGCTCCGGAGCATGTCGCTGATCGCCCGCCCGCGCTCGGGGTGGCGCGGGGCTATGATGGTGCACAGATCGGGGATGGTCCGGCGCAGCTGGCAGTGCGCCTCGGCAACGATGGCATCCTCGCCCTCGTGCGTGCTCGCCGCCATCAGCAGCGCCCGGCCCTGCAGCGCGGGCTTCAGGCGCTCCAGCTCGGCCATGTCGATCGGCGGCGGGGGCGTGTCGACCTTGAGATTGCCGGCGGCAAAGGCGCCGCTGGCGCCCAGAGCCTTGAAGCGGCGGGTCAGCAGGTCGTTCTGCGTCAGCACCAGGGAGAAGCGGCTGAAGAGCGGGCGGGCGACGCCCAGGCTGCGCCGCCAGCGCCGGAACGAGCGCTTGGTCATGCGGGCGTTGACGAGGGCCAGCGGGATGTTGCGCGTAGAACTCTCGAGAATGAGGTTCGGCCAGATTTCCGATTCGGTGAACACGGCAAGGTCCGGCCGCCAATGGTCCAGGAAGCTGCGCACGTACTCGGGGGCGTCGAGCGGTGCATACTGATGCACCGCGCGCGGCCCCAGGCGCTCGGCGGCCAGCTTCGCCGATGTCACCGTGCCGGTGGTGAGCAGGAAGGAGAGCGTGGGCCGCTCCTTGGACAGCTCCGTCATCAGCGGCAGGATGGCGTTGGTCTCGCCGACGCTGGCCGCATGGAACCAAGCCAATTGGCCCTGCGGTCTCGGCGCGCTCGGGCGGCCCATGCGCTCCATGCGCCGTGCCGGGTCCTCCTTGCCGTGACGCTCGCGCAGCCTGAGCAGCAGCGGGGTCACCGGGCGTGCGAGCGAGGTCAGCGTCCGGTACGCCTTGAGGCGCAGGCCGGGTTCGGTGCTTGCGGTCGATACGGCACTCGGCGTGGCGCGGGCGGGATTGGCATTCGCGCGCTCGTAGGCGAGCGCCGTGGCCGCATTCAAGCTGGCCTCGACTGCCTGGCGATACATCTCAAGATCGGCGTCGTCGGCCGAGCGCGGCACGCGCACCACCTCGCCCGTGGCGAAGCCGAGGTCGGACCACGGCAGGTTGACCGTCATGCGGCTCCAGCTGTTGAACGAGAGGTAGCGGGAGGTGGCTATGGCCATCGGCAGAATGGGGCGTCCCGTCTGCCGCGCGATCATGACGACGCCGAGGCCCGCACGGCGCGCGTCGCCACCGGGAACGTCGGCGGTCATGGCGACGGTGCGCCCTTCGCGCAACGCCTGCACGGCAGCCCTGTAGGCGTGCGCGCCGCCTCGATCCTTGCTGCGGGACGCGGCGCCAGCACCGCGAATAAGCTTGATGCCGAAGTGGTGCAGCACGGCGCCCATAAACTCCGCATCGCGGTGCCGGGCGAGCATGACATCGGTTTCGAAGCCGGGTTGCTTGACCAGCGGCAGCAGCATGAACTGGCCATGCCACATGGTGACGATGCACGGGTGGTGGTGAGCGTGCGCGTCGTAGCGCTCCGTCATGTCCGCGGTCTGCCGCGCCGTGCGGCCGACAAAATGCACATAGCGCGCGAGCAGCGAGCCGATCGCGGCATGTAACAGCTTGGGCTTGCGCTCCGCGTCCGCCACTCTACGCGCACCTGCCGGCTTGGGTTGGCCGTAACGGCTATTGGGGATGGGCCTCTCTATAGCCCATTCCGATCCTACACCGGAAGTGTCGATTCGCCGCCGACCTGTGCGGCTTCACGCACAGCCATGATAAGACCGTGCGTCCACCGCGGGCGGCGCGGCTCAGGCGGTGTGGGCTCCGGCGGTGTGGCTCAGGCGGCTTCCGTCGGTTCTGCGGGAATATCTGCGGTTCCGTCGAGGTCGAGCAGCATCTGGGAGCGGCAAAGCCTGGCATAATCCCCGTTGCGGGCCAGAAGCTCGGTGTGGGTGCCCACCTCAGCCATGCGTCCGTCCTTCATCAGGCAGATCACGTCAGCGCGCTGGACGGTGGACAGGCGATGGGCGATGACCAGGGTGGTTCGGCCGCGGGTGAAGCGGCTGAGGGCCTCCTGCACGGCCCGTTCCGATTCGGTATCGAGCGCACTGGTTGCCTCGTCCAGCAGCAGGATGGGTGCATCCTTGAGAATGGCGCGGGCGAGCGCGAGGCGCTGGCGCTGTCCCCCTGAAAGCCGCAGGCCGCTCTCGCCGATCACGGTATCGTAGCCCTCCGGCTGCGCCATGATGAACTCGTGCGCCGCCGCCGCCTTGGCCGCCGCGACGATGCTCTCGTCGCTGGCGCCGAGCCGGCCCAGGCCGATGTTGGCGCGGATCGTGTCGTCGAACAGGGTCACTTCCTGGCTGACTATGGCGATCGCATTGCGCAGGCTGACCAGCGTCGTGTCGCGCAGGTCCTGGCCGTCAATGGTGATGGCGCCGGCCTGTACATCGAACAGCCGTGCCACCAGGTTGATAATCGTCGACTTGCCGGCCCCCGAGCGGCCGACGAGCGCCGCCGTCTTGCCCCCCGGCACGACAAGCGAAAAATTCCTGACTGCCGGCGCCTTGGCCGCAGCACCGTAGGTGAAGCTGACATCATCGAAGACGATGGACCCGGCCTTGATCGCGAGCGGATGTGCGCCGGGGCGGTCGACGACGGTGGGCTTTTCGTCCAGCAGCTCATAGATGCGATCCGCCGCGGCTAGGCCCTCCATGGTGGCGGCCGAGACGTTGCCGAGCGACTTGATCGACTGCGCGGCCAGCAGCAGCGCGGTCACGAAGCCCAGAAAGTCGCCGACCGTGGCGGCGCCGCGGGAGATGTGCAGGTAGGCAAAGCCGATCGCGGCTGCGACCGCCAGCCCCGCCAGGACTTCCAGAACCGGACCCACGCGGGCGCGCGCCCGGACCGCCTTCATCCGCAGTTGGAAGACCTGCTCGAAGTTGTCGTTGACGCGCTGCGCGGCGTAGTCTTCCAGCCGGAAGGCCTTGATGAGGCGCGCGCCGGCCAGCTTCTCGGTGAGCCGCGAGGTGACGCCTCCCAGCTCCACCTGGGTCCGGCGCGAGACCGACCGCAGCCTGCGGCCCACGCTGCGGATCGGCAGGATGGCGAGCGGGCAAGTGGCCAGGATGACCAACGTCATCTGCCAGTCCAGGTACAGCATCACCGCGAACACCGCGACGATCGACAGCGCGTCCTTGACGAAGGCGACGAGGGAGATTTGCGCGGCCTGCTGGATGAAGGCGAGATCGTTGGTGAGCCGCGACACGAGCTGGCCCGTGGTCTCGCGAGTAATGCGCGCATAGTCCGCGCTGACCAGATGCGCGAACGCCGCCTTCTGAATGTCGGTGACCATGCGCAGGACGATGCGCATGGTCGTCACCTGGTGCAAATACAGGAACAGGCCGCGCGTGGCCGTGATGGCGATGATCGCCGTCAGTACCCAAGGCAGCACGCCGCTGCCGGGCTGCATGAGCGAGTCGAAGGAGTGCTTGATGATCAGCGGATAGCCGCCCGTGCTGGCCGCCAGGCCGGCCGTGAACAGCACGGCGAGCGCGACCTGCGCACGCTTGGGCCAGATCCAGTCATTGATGAAGCGGCGCAGGACACCCCGCGCCCGCTCGTCGAAGGCGAGCTTGGCCGGGGGATCGCCGGGGGAGTTTGCAGCGTCGGCCAATGCTCCTCCATGTGGGGCTGTCGGGTCGACGATTCTCCAGCCTACCTAACAGTTTAGCTGTGAAGGCGCTACCCGGGTCGCGCGCTTGGTGCGCGCCAATGTGTCACGAACGCGGCGGCCCCGACACCTCCGGGTCGAGCAGGCGATGCATGTGGACGATGAAGTAGCGCACGTGCGCGTTGTCCACCGTGCGCTGTGCCGCTGCCTTCCACGCCTTGTAGGCTTCCGCGTAGTTGGGATAGATGCCGACAATATCGAGCGCATCCGTGCTGACGAACTCGGCGCTTGCGAGCGATTTGAGCTCTCCACCGAAGACGAGATGCAGGAGCTGCTTGGCTGGCGGCTGGCGGGTTGCGGTCATGCTGATCGGCTCCTCGAGCGCTTGCTCTCCACAGTTTTCTGCCCCCTTGAGGCGTTATGCGGGTAGCGGCCCGCGCCGCCGGCTTTGAGGCTCATCCTGCTTGTGCCAGTGCGGCAAGCCCCATCTCCGCCACCAGGCCACCGAACAGCAGCCAGCCCACCAGACGGTTGGAGGTGAACCGCAGCAGGCAATTGCGGGCGTTGCTGGTGTCGAGCGTGACCACCTGCCAGGCCATCTGCGCGGCCGCCAGCGCCAGCGCCAGCGCGAACAGGGCGCCCGTGCCGGCCAGGATGCCGGCCGCACCCCAGAGCAGAACGGCGCCGCCATAGAAGAGCACGAGCCAGCGCGGCGTCGCCTCGCCGAACCTGAGCGCGGTCGATTTGAGACCCAGCAGAGCATCGTCCTCCTTGTCCTGGTGGGCATAGATCGTGTCGTAGCCGATGGTCCACAGCACCGAGCCCGCATAGAGCACCACGGCAGCAGGAGAGAGCGAGCCGGCGACGGCGGCCCATCCGACCAGCGCGCCCCACTTGAAGGTCAGCCCCAGCACGAGCTGCGGCCAGAACGTCACGCGCTTCATGAACGGGTAGACGGCGATCAGCAGCAGCGAGCTGGAGCCCAGCACAATGGTGAAGAGGTTAAACTGGAGCAGGATGATGAAGCCGGCAGCGCACAGAACGCCGAGGAACAGGTAGGCCTGGCGCACCGTCACCTGGCCCGAGGGAATGGGTCGCGCCGCCGTGCGCGCGACGCGGGCGTCGTAGTCGCGGTCGACGATGTCGTTATAGGTGCAGCCGGCCCCGCGCATGATGAAGGCGCCGAGCCAGAACAGCACGAGATACCAGACGTTGGGATGCGGCCGGCCGAGGGATACCTCCGCAAGCGCCTGGCTCCACCAAGTCGGGAACAGCAGCAGCCAGGCGCCGATCGGCCGGTCGAACCGGGCCAGCCGCAGGTAGGGCTTCCAAGACGGCGGCGCGAGGCTGTCGACCCAGTTGCCGGGTGCGGCATCCGGCACGCGGCTGGCGGTCGTGGGCGTGTGGGCTGGTGTGACGTTCATGGGAATCTGGACCGAAACAAGCCAAGCTAGCGCGAATGCGCCCGCCGAAGCCAGTCGACTGTGGCGTGCGGGCCGGCCAGGTGCATCAATCTGGCCGCACGTCTGGCCGCACTGCGTGGAGATGCCACAAGGCGATACCGAACACGGTCACCGCACCCGCCTGGTGCGCAAGCCCCAGCGACAGGGGTACCTGCGCCAGCAGGGTCCAGATGCCGAGCGCAACCTGGGCCAGCATGGCGCCGCCGAGCGCCAGGCCGGACACGCGGACCAGGCGGTCGTCTGTGCGCGCCAGCAGCGTGCCGACGTGCCACAGCGCCACGGCGACAAGCACATAGGCCAGCATGCGGTGATTGAATTGCACCGTGGTGGCGTTCTCGAACAGGTTGGCCCACCACGGCGACATGACGCCGAGACCCTGCGGAACGAGCTGGCCGTCCATCAGCGGCCAGGTGTTGTACCCGGCGCCGGCCTTCAGGCCCGCCACGAAGGCGCCCGCCACGATCTGCAGGAACACGAGCCCGACAATCCACGCCGCGCTTCTGCGATAGGCCGAAGGCACGCCCCGGCCCAGCGCCCTCCTCGGCCCCAGCGCCAGCGCGATCCAGACGAGCCCGGCAAAGATCACAACCGCAAGCGACAGGTGCACCGCCAGCCGGTACTGGCTCACATCAACACGCCCGGAGAGGCCCGAGGCCACCATGTACCAGCCGATCGCCCCCTGCAGACCGCCGAGTGCGAACAACCCGGCAAGCTTGGGGATCAAGGCGCGCGCGATGCGACCCGTGGCGAGGAAATAAAGGAATGGGATGAGGAAGGCGACGCCCACGAAGCGGGCCAGGAAGCGATGCGTCCACTCCCACCAGAAGATGCGCTTGAAGGCATCCAGGCTCATCCCCTTGTTGACGTGCTGGTATTGCGGAATCTGGCGGTATTTCTCCAACGCCTCCTGCCAGGCTGCGTCCGAAAGCGGCGGCACGACGCCCATGATCGGCTGCCATTCGGTGATGGAAAGCCCCGAGCCCGTCAGCCGTGTCGCGCCGCCCACGCTCACCATGGCGAAGACCAGAGCCGCCACGGCGAACAGCCACACGCGCACCGGGTCCATACGGTGGGCCGCGGTGCCCAGGGACGGAGATGGGGCTATTGCCTGCTGCTGTGCCATGCCGCCAATCTCGCCTGTTTCGTTGATCCGCGTCTGCGGCGCATGGTCGCCCAGGACAACCCGCCGCCCAACCGCCGCTACTCGTAGCCCTCGGCGATCGAGGCCGTGATCCAGGCATGGCATTCCGCGCCGTCCAGGATGCCGCTGGGATTGCGTGCGCTCGGCAGCACGCGCCGGAAATGCACCCAGGACTGGCGCGCCACCTCCTCCAGCCGCGCGATCTCGGCGAGCGGGCCGGGGTGGTCGTCCACACGCAGGTCGAGCAGCGAATACTCCTCGCGATCGTGCACGATGAGCGCCGCCGACTGCCGGCCGCGGGTGTCGCCGCCTGCCGCTTCGCCCGCCTCAAGGGCTGCGATCAGCCGCCGGGCGAATGCCGTGCCGTCGTTCTCCTCGTAGGCCGCAGCCATGGCGTCCAGCACGTCGGCGCCGGCGAGTGTATTGCCGGCAACGGAGAACGCGCGCCTGCCAAGATGCCCGCACCAGTCCGCGCACGCGTCCCCCGTGTGGGCGGCGAATTGTCCGCTGCGGTCCATCACATGCACTTGGCGCATGTGGCTGCCCTGGTCGGCCGCGATCAGCAGGCGAATCGTATCGGCGGCAGCGGCGCCGGCGGCCAGCAGCGCCAGTCCACGGGGGCCGTAGTAGGGGTTGAAAAACGCCTGGCTCACCACCGCGCCCACGCCCGTTCTCACGAAGACGCTGCGTGCGCCGACAGCAAAGAACTTGCTCGCCACTGCGACGCCGATGCGCCCCGTGTCCTCGTCGCGGGCGATGATGGAGAAGGTCATCGCTGGCCCCTGGTGCTCAAGGTGAGCCGGAACCATGACGCAGCTTGGCGCACCCATGCAAGACGGGATGTGCGCGCCTCACCGCCCCGCGGCGTAGCCCTGCATGCCGCGCGCGTTGGCGGCAGCCTTGCGCCGCACGCCATCCTGGCTGGCTGCGCTCAGGCGACCTTCCGACCAGTCGGGCCCGACCTCGATTTTGTGGCCCCGGCGCTCGAGCTCCTTGACGGTTGCCGCAGGCAGCCGTCCTTCGGTGATCAGCACGCCGGGCCGCGCGGTCCGGGGCCAGAAGGAGAGCGGGAAATGTTCGATGTGCCAGGCCGGCGCATCGATGGCCTCCTGCAGGTTCATCCGCGGCGTGATGCCTGACAGACGCGCGTGGTGCAGGAAGAACTGGCAGCTCCACTGGTCCTGCTGGTCGCCCCCGGGTGTGCCCCAGCTCATGTACGGCTTGCCCTCGCGCAGGGCCATGCCGACCGACAGCGTCGAGCGCGGCCGCTTGCCGGGTGCCAGCGAGGCGGGCAGGCCGTCCTCCAGCCAGAACATCTGTCCGCGCGTGCCGAGCGGGAAGCCGAGATCGGGGATGACCGGCGAGGACTGCAGCCAGCCACCCGACGGCGTGGCGGTGAACATGTTGCCGTGCTTGTCGATGATGTCGATGTGCACGGTATCGCCGACCACGCGGCCGTTGCTGTCCACCCGCTGCTCGCCGCCGCCGTGCCAGGTGTTGATGCGCGCAAAGGTCGGCTCGCCCGCCCCGGCTCCGATCGCGCGGGCGTCCTTCACCACCACGCGGCCGCCGTAGCCCTCGATGCGGCCGGGCCGCTGCTCGAGCGAGGCGCGCTCGCCCACCAGCTTGCGTCGCTCGGCGTTGTAGGTTTCCGACAGCAGCGTCTCCATTGGCACGGCGACGAACTTCGGATCGCCGTAGAAGGCCTCGCGGTCGGCGTAGGCGAGCTTGGCGCACTCCACCCAGATGTGAACGAAATCCGGATCGGTGGGAGCCATGCGGTCGAGGTCGAAGCCCTTGAGGAGGGCCAGCATCTGCAGGAGCACGGGCCCCTGCGTCCAGGCGTTGGCCTTCAGCACGCGGTAGGCGCCGTAGTCGAGATGCACCGGCTCCTCGATGGTGGGCAGCCAGGTCGCGATGTCCTGGGCGGTCAGCACGCCCATGTGCCGCCGTCCGCTGACGTCCATCACCTCATTGGTGCGGCAGAAGGCGTCGATGGTTTCGGCGACGAAGCCCTGGCTCCAGGCGCGGCGCGCCCGCTCGATCTCGGCCTCGCGTCCGCCGCCGCCGGCCTCGGCCTCCTTGAGGATGCGCTTGTAGGTCTCGGCGAGCCGTTTGTTGGTGAACAGCGTGCCGGGGAGAGGCACGCGTCCTTGCGGCAGATACACCTGCGCCGAGGTCGGCCAGTGCTCGCGAAAGAGCTCGGCGACCGTGCCGATGGTGGCGGAGGCGCGCTCGACCAGCGGATGGCCGTTCTCGGCGTAGCCGATGGCCGGCTCCAGCATGTCGCGCAGGCGCAGCGTGCCATAGTCGCGCAGCACCATCATGTAGGTCTCGAAGGTGCCCGGAATGCAGGCCGGCAGCAGGCCTGTGCCCGGCACGATGTCGAGGCCGAGGCGGTCGCGATAGTGCGCGATGGTGGCGCCCGCCGGGGCCGGACCCTGGCCACACACGACCTTCGGGCTCGTGCTGCCCGCCTCGCACAGCATCACCGGCACGTCGCCGCCCGGCCCGCACAGATGCGGCTCGACCACCTGCAGCGCAAAGGCCGTGGCGATGCCCGCATCGAAGGCGTTGCCGCCGCGCTCGAGGATGCCCATGCCGACCGCGGTGCCGATCCAGTGCGTGGAGGCCACCACGCCGAACGTGCCGTCGATCTCGGGCCGCGTGGTGAACGGATTGGGATTGATGAAGGACATGAAGGACGCACCCTCTGCTTGGCTCTTTCGATCGTGCCGGCTCACCATAGGTGGCCGGCGATGACCGCGCAACGCGGAGGGTCACCTGCCCTTGCGGCGTGCCAGCGCAATCACGGCAAGGATCTCAAACAGCATCTGGGCTGCGGCCTGTGCGGTGTTGGTGGTGGCATCGTATTGCGGTGCGACCTCCACCACGTCGCCGCCGATCACGTTGAGGCCGGCGCAGCCGCGCACGAGTTCCATGGCCTCGCGCGTGCTCAGGCCGCCGGCCTCCGGCGTGCCGGTCCCGGGCGCAAAGGCCGGATCGAGGCTGTCGATGTCGAAGGAGACGTAGGTCGGGCCGCTGCCGACGACCTCGCGGATCTTCCGCAGCGTCTTGGCCATGCCGAGCCGGGCGAATTCCTCCGCGTGGATCACCGTCATGCCGCTGGCGTAGGAGAACTCCCACAGGTACTCGGCGCCGCCGCGAATGCCGATCTGAATGGTGTGCTCCGGGTCGAGCGCCCCCGCCAGCACCGCCTGGCGGAACGGGCCGCCATGATGGAACTTGGCGCCCTCGAAGGGCCCGCCCGTGTCGCAGTGCGCATCGATGTGCACCAGCCCCACCGGCCGCTTGGCCCCCAGCGCCTTCAGGATAGGGAATGTGATCGAGTGGTCGCCACCGACGGCCAGCGGAGCGACGCCGGCGGCTGCGATCCTGGTGAACACCGCCTCGATGTCTTCGATGCTGTCGGCGAGGCTGTAGCGGCTGCGAAACGCCACATCGCCGATGTCGCCCGCCTTGACCGCCGCCAGCGGCAGGAGGCGATGCACGTGATGATAGGGCCCGATGCGCTCGACCGCGCGCACCGCCCTGGGCCCGAAGCGCGCCCCCGGACGATTGGTGACGCCCAGGTCCATCGGCACGCCCACCAGCGCCACATCGAGGCCGCCGAGGCCAGGGTGTTGCGATGCGTCCGGGCAGAATGCAGCACCCAGAAACGTGGCAACCCCTTCGTAGGGTTTTGGTCGCCGGTTGGTACCCGCGAAGATTGCTTCGATCGCCTGTTTAAATTCAGGGTAGTGACCATCGGCCGGAGCGTCGTTGCCATACTTGGCGCGCAGCGTCTCCAGCTTCTTGCGATCCATCGCCGGCCTCCTCGCCGAATGTTACGCAACAGTAAATGGTCATTCCGCGGCAATACATTTTCATGGATCATTATCCACGAGTATCTGCAATTTGAGGCGAATACAGACGAACAAAGAAAGTATTAGGAAGCGCCTCGTATTTCTTTCTCCCATCTGTCGAGGGGGAGGGAAATGCTCGACGTTGTACGAAAAACTCTTGGGGCAACCAAGGCGCCTGCCGCATCGGCGCGCGCACTCCTTGGATCTGTCCAAGCCCGTTGCCGCCATCACGTCCGCCGTGCCGCCGGTTCTGGCCGCCGGCTCACTTCGCGACTGGGGCAGACATTGCGTCCGAAGTCTCCACGCAATCTCGTCAGTCTTCTTGGTGCCATCGTTGCCCTGATCACCGCCCTGTCGGTGCCCATCGGCTATTGCATCATCGGCTATCTGAAGGAGGCCGACGCGCTGACCTACAAGGCCGAGCTGACGGCATCGCGCGCAGCGCAATACATCTATGCCCCCGAGGTGCCCTGGAGCTACGACACCGATCAGCTCGCGGCCATCAGCGAGATCCGAACCCCCAACGCGACGCCCATCTTCCAGCGCATCCTGAATCTGGAGGGCCAACCCATGATGCAGAAGGGGGCCAATCTCGCCTGGCCGACGTTTGCCCGCACCGCGCCCATCTTCGCGTCGGGCGCGACCGTCGGCTACGCCCGGGTCTCGGCCAGTCTGCGCCCGCTCTTGGCCGAGGTCGCGATGATTGCGGTCGGCTCGCTGCTGCTCAGCATCGCTGCATACTTGGCCTTCGCCGTTCTGCCTCTGAGGGTCGTCGATCGCTCGCTGCGCGAGCTTGAGGGCGCCAACAGGCTGCTCAAGGTGCGTGAAGAGGCATTGGAGACGCAGAATATCCGGCTCGATGCCGCGCTGGAGAGCATGGTTCAAGGTCTGGCCATGTATGATCACGATGAGCGCATCGTCATTGCCAACGACCGCTACGCCGAGATCTTCGGCTTGCGGCCGGAGCACGTGAAGCCGGGAACGTTGCTGCGGGAGGTGGTGGAACGCCGCGTCGCCAATGGTCAATATGCCGGCCAGAGCGTGGACGAGGTGTTGAAGGGCATGCGTGCGCGCTTTGCCCGTGAGACGGCCTCCCATTTCGTCAACAAGCTTCCCGACGGGCGGGTGATTGCCGCAGCCGTCCAGCCGCGGGCCGATGGCAGCTGGGTTGTCACGCACCAGGACGTCACCGAGCATGAGAACCTCGCAGCCCAACTGGCGCAGCAGAATGCACTGCTGCAGCAGCGCGAGGAGGAGCTGAAGGCGCAAAACATGCGCTTGGATGCGGCGATGCGCAACATGTCGCAGGGCTTGTGCTTGTTCGATGCGGGGCAGCGCGTCGTCCTCGCCAACACCCGCTATGCAGAGATTTACGGGTTAACGCCCGAGCAGGTGAAGCCGGGCACGACCCTGCGGGAGATTTTCGAGGCCCGCGCGGCGCAGGGGGTCTACGATCACCTCGACGCGCGCAAATTGACCGACGAAGGCGTTGCCGCATTTGGCACCGAGGCATCGCAGGTCGTTCGCCTGGCCGACGGACGCTTCATCTCGGTTCTCCGCCGACCGTTGCCCGATGGCGGTTTGGTGAGCACGCATGAGGACGTCACGGTTCGTGCGAACCTGAGCGCCCGCCTCGAGAAGCAGAATGAGCTGCTGCGACAGCGCGAGGAGGAGCTGCGGTCCTGGAATCTGCGCGTCGACGCCGCCCTCAAGAACATGTCGCAGGGTTTGTGCCTGTACGATGCCCAGCAGCGCGTGGTGATTGCAAACGCCAGGTTTGCCGAGATCTACGGGCTGACGCCCGAGCAGGTGAAGCCCGGCACCACTCTGCGCCAGATCGTCGAATGCAGGATTGCCAAGGGCCTGTATGCCGGCGCCAACCCGCAGGAGTACCTGCAGGAGCGGTTGGCGGCCTTCGACAAGGGCTCCATCAAGATCCAGCGTCTGAGCGACGGGCGCGACATCGCCATCTGCCGTCAGCCCATGCGGGGCGGCGGCTGGGTGACGACGCACGAGGACGTGACCGAGCGCGAGCGCCTGAAGGAGCGCCTGGAGCAGCAGAACGAGCAGCTCGACGCGGCCTTGAACAACATGACGCAAGGGCTCGTCATGTTCGACAGCGAGCAACGCCTGGTGATCTGCAACGAACGCTATGCTGAGATGTACCGTCTCACCCACGAGCAGGTGAAGCCCGGCGCGACACTGCGCCAGCTGCTCGAGTATCGAATAGCCAGCGGCTGCCACAATGCCGGCAGTACCGAGCACTACGTCAGCGATATCGTCGGCGAATTCGACCGGGGCACATCGGACATTCACGAGCTCGCCGACGGGCGCATCATCAATGTCCAGCGCCGCAGAATGGCAAATGGCGGCTACGTCGTCACGCACGAGGACATTACCGAGCACCAGAAGCTCAACGCGCTGCTGGAACAGAACAATCGCCTGCTGAGCGAGCGCACGTCGAGGCTGCAGACCATCATCGACAACTTCCCGGGCGGGATTTCCTTCCTTGACAGGGATTTCCGGGTCGTGTTCTGCAACGAGAGGGCGCGGCTGCTGCTGGATCTGCCGGACGAGCTGTTCGCCAGCGGGTCGCCGTCGATCGAGGAGATCTTCCGCTTCAACGCGCTGCGCAGCGAGTATGGGCCCGGCGATGCCCAGGAGCAGGTTGCGACGCGCATGGCCCTCGTGCGGCAACGCCAGGCGCATATTCTCGTGCGCGAGCGCCCGGACGGCACCGTGCTCGACGTGCGCGGCGTGCCGCTCGACGATGGCGGCTTCGTCACCACCTACATGGACATCACCGAGCGCCGCCGGTCGGAGGAGAAGATCGCGCACATGGCGCTGCATGACGCGCTCACGGGGCTGGCCAATCGCGTGCTGCTCAATGACAAGCTCGAGCAGGCCCTCACGCGCGTCAAGCGCGGCGACATGGTGGCGGTCCATCTCCTCGATCTCGACCACTTCAAGAACGTGAACGATACCCTGGGCCATCCCGCCGGCGACAAGCTGCTGCAGGATGCCGCCTGCCGGCTGCGTGCCCTCGTGCGCGAGACGGACACGATCGCACGCATGGGCGGCGACGAGTTTGCGATCCTGCAGGTGGCCATCAATCAACCTGCCGACGCCACGGCGCTGGCCCAGCGCGTGATTGAATCGGTGAGCCAGCCCTATGAGATCGACGGCCGCCAGGTGCTGATCGGCACCAGCGTGGGTATTGCCATCGGCCCGGCGGATGGGCTGGCTTCCGACCAGCTCATGCGCAATGCAGACCTGGCCCTCTACCGCGCCAAGGACGACGGGCGGGGCACGTACCGCTTCTTTGAGCCCGACATGGACGCACAAATGCGCGAACGCCGCGCCATGGAATACGACCTGCGCGAGGCGCTGGCTGCAGGCGAGTTCGAGCTCTACTATCAGCCCGTCGTTCATCTTGAGACCAACAAGATCAGCGGCTTCGAGGCGCTTGTCCGCTGGCGCCATCCGGAAAGGGGCATGGTCGCACCCGGCGCCTTCATCGGGCTCGCCGAGGAGATCGGCTTCATCGTGCCCCTGGGAGAATGGGTGGTCAGGCAGGCCTGTGCCACGGCGGCGCGCTGGCCGGAGCACATCCGCATCTCGGTCAACCTGTCGCCGGTACAGTTCAAGAACCCGGGCCTGGTGCAGGTCGTGTTGAACGCACTGGCGGCTTCCGGCCTCGCCGCCGACCGGCTGGAGCTGGAGATCACCGAATCCGCCCTGCTGGAGGACAGCGATGCCACGCTCGCCACCCTCTATCGGCTGCGCGAGCTTGGCGTGCGCATTGCCATGGACGACTTCGGCACGGGCTATTCATCGCTGGCCTATCTGCAGAGCTTTCCCTTTGATCGCATCAAGATCGATCGCTCCTTCATCAAGGACATCGCCGACGGCGTCGGGTCGCTCAACATCGTGCGGGCCATGACGGCGCTGGCCAAGGGGCTCGGCATGGAAACCACCGCCGAGGGTGTCGAGACGACCGAGCAGATGGACACGGTCAGATCGGAGGGCTGCACCGAGATGCAGGGCTACCTGTTCAGCCGTCCGCGGCCCGTGAGCGAGCTCGACGATCTGCTTGTCCAGGCGAACGCCCAGAACGGCGGCGCGGCGAGCGCTGCCTAGGCAGGGACGCTGCGCGTCGCCCTCGGGTGCGCCGGCCGCATGGGACAGCGGGCTGCGGGGCTCTGCCTTCAACCGACGATGTGCTCGACCTCGTCATAGGCATCGGTGTGCGGCGCCGCGGTCAGCAGGCCGGCAAGGGTGCCCCACAGGGCCTGGATCCTGGCAACGGCCGAATCGGCGTCCGCCTTGCTCCGATAGATGGCCGTGACGGTGCCCTGCCCGTCGGCACGCCATGCCGCGTAGATGTCGACAATGCCCGGCAGCGCCCTGGCGGCAGGCTGCATCTCCTTGATCTTGGCGGGCAGCTCGGTGAGGCGGGAGGGGTCCACTTTGAACGACGTCACGCGGGCGTACATCGGCGTTCTCCTCGTGCGGGTTGAGCACCGGCAGGAGGATTGCATGCCGGCGGCGCCAAACAAAGGCGAGGCGATCTGTCCGTGCGCGCCCGTTGCGAAACCCTTGACCCTCGTTGACGCCTCTGGCCTCTATGGGCGAGGGAGCATCGAGCCGGACGGGAGGACGCTCTTGCGCAACATGTGGAAGCTCTTGGCGGGTGCGGTGGTTGCACTTCTTGTGCCGGCCGGCGGGCTGGCGGCAGCGCCCAAGAGCGGCGGCACGCTCACCTATGCCGTGACGGCGGAGGCGCCCACCTATGATTGCCACGCCACGACGACCTATGCAGCCTTGCATACGTTGGCTCCGCACTACTCGCTGCTGCTCAAGGTCGATCAGGACAACTACCCCCAGCTCAAGCCCGATCTCGCCGCAAGCTGGTCGGTGTCGGCGGATGGGCTGACATACACGTTCAAGCTTCGCGCCAACGTCGTCTTCCATGACGGCACGCCGCTCACCGCGCGGGACGTGCAGGCCAGCTTCGATCGCATTCGCCATCCGCCGGCCGGCATCATCTCGATTCGCCAGGCGCTGTTTGAAGGCGTCGCCGGCGTCGAGACCCCGGATTCCGCGACCGTCGTCTTCAAGCTCAAAGCGCCCGATGCCTCCTTCCTCGACAGCGTCGCGCTGCCCTACAACTGCATCTACAGCGCCGCCCGCCTGGCGCAGGACGCCAACTTCCCGGCCAAGAACGTGATGGGCAGCGGCCCCTTCGTATTCGTGGAGCACCGTCCGGGCGCGCACTGGATCGGCAAGCGCTTTGCGGGCTACTGGGACACGGGCAAGCCCTATCTCGATAGCTTCCGGGCCGTGTTCATCAAGTCCTCCGCGGTGGTGAATGCGCTGCAGGGCGGGCAGATCCAGGCCGAGTTCCGCTCCATCTCGCCCGGCGAGCGGGTTCAGCTCGTGAGCAGCCTGAAGGACCGCATCGTGATCCAGGAGTCCCCCTGGGTGTGCAAGATCGACCTGCTGTTCAACACCGAGGCCAGGCCCTTCGACGACCATCGCATTCGTCTCGCCCTGTCGATGGCCGTCGACCGATGGGGCGGCGCGGAGGGCCTCTCCAAGGCCACCATCGTCAAGCCGGTGGGTGGTCCGCTGCTGCCGGGCTCGCCGCTGGCGCTCAAGCCGCAGGAGCTGGCCGCGCTGCCAGGCTTCGGGCGCGATGCCGAGAAATCACGCACGGAGGCCAAGCGCCTCCTCGCCGAGGCCGGCGCGTCCAATCTCAAGTTCAAGCTGGTGAACCGCAACGTCTCCCATCCGTTCACGCCGGTGGGTGTGTTCCTGATCGACCAGTGGCGCCGCATCGGCATTGCCGTCGACCACCTGCAGCTCGACGTGTCGCCGCAGAAGATCACGATCGCCAACGGCGAGTACCAGGTGGCAATCGATGCGTTCTGCGCCGACAGCGACGATCCCAAGCCGCTGCTGCTGCCATACCTCTCCAGGGAACGCTCGCCACGCAACATGACGCGCAACGCCAATCCCGAGCTCGATGCTCTCTACGATCAGTTCAACAGCGCCACCGACCCGGCGCAGCGCGCGGCACTTGCCGCGGACATGCAGCGCATGATCATCGCCGGCGCCAACAGCGTGCCGGTGATCTGGTACAGCCGCATCGTTGCCCATGTCCCGCAGATGAAGGGGTGGAAGATCACGCCGACGCACTTTGCCAATCAAGACCTCGCCGACGTGTGGCTGGACCAGTAGCACGTGAGCGAGGAACCGCATCGCATTGTCGTGGTCGGCGGGGGCGCCGGCGGACTGGAGCTGGCTACGCGGCTCGGCAACAAGCTGGGCCGGCGCGGAAAGGCGCATGTCACGCTGATTGACAAGCGCCGCACGCATCTGTGGAAGCCGCTGCTGCACGAGATCGCCGCCGGCAGCATGGATCTGGGCGTGCATCAGATCGACTATCTGGCCCAGGCCTACTGGCACGGTTTCACGTTCCGCCTCGGTGCCCTCATCGGCATCGATCGGGGGCGGCGCATCGTACGCGTGGCGCCGTACATCGACGACGAGGGGCGGCAGGTCACGCCCGCGCAGGAGTTCGGCTACGACACCCTTGTCATCGCCATCGGCAGCCTCACCAACGACTTCAGCACCCGCGGCGTTAAATCGCATGCCATCGCGCTGGAGACGGCGGAGGAGGCCGAGCGCTTCCATTCGCGCCTCGTCAACGCCTGCATCCGGGCCCAGACCCAAACGGAGCCGCTGCGGCCGGAACAGCTGCAGGTGGCGATCATCGGCGCCGGGGCGACCGGCACCGAGCTGGCGGCCGAGCTGCACAAGACGACACGCCAGCTCGTGGCCTACGGCTTTGATCGCATCGATCCCGACAAGGACATCAAGATCAACCTGATCGAGGCAGCGCCGCGCATCCTACCGGCCCTGCCGGAGCGGCTTTCGGAGGCCGCCCAGAAGCTGCTCAAAGGTCTCAAGGTGCGCGTCCACACCTCGGCGCGCGTCATGGAGGTGACGGGAAACGGCGTCACGCTGGCCGACGGCACGTCCATTCCTGCGGAGCTGGTGGTGTGGGCCGCGGGCGTCAAGGCGAGCGACGTGCTCAAGGATATCGCCGGGCTCGAGACCAATCCCCTCAATCAGCTCGTCGTGCGGCCCACGCTGCAGACCACGCGCGACGATGCCATCTTTGCCTTTGGTGACTGCGCGGCCTGTCCATGGCCGGGCCATGAAGGCACCGTGCCGCCGCGGGCGCAGGCGGCGCATCAGCAGGCCTCGCATCTGGCCAAGCAGCTGCCACGGCGCATTGCTGGCATGCCGCTGCGCGACTGGCACTACCGCGATTTGGGCTCGCTGGTGTCGCTCGGCCACTATTCGACGGTCGGCAGCCTGATGGGCAAGCTCGTCGGCGGCAACCTGTTCATCGAGGGCTTTCTGGCCGGATTGATGTACAAGTCGCTCTACAAGATGCACCAGCTCGCCCTGCACGGCCCCACCAAGGTGGTGCTCGACACCGTCGCCCGCGTCATCACGCGCCGCACCGAGCCGGTGGTGAAGCTGCATTGAGCGGCCTCGCCGGCCTCCGCGCGGGCAGGACAGTTCCACAATTGCCACAGGGCCCAAGATATCGCGCCGTGGCGTTGGCCCAAGAACCGCAAGGCCATATCCTGTTGCCGGGGACGCTGATTCAGGCACGGCCATGATCACGACAAACGTGAAGCAGGCTCTCCTTGCGCTCGGTCTTGCGGTTGCCCTCTGCGGCAGTCTTGGTCAGCCGGCGCACAGTCAGAATGCCAAGGGAAAATTGGTACGCGCACTCGACCTGGATGCCGGGCCCTCTTCGGAGGAAGGGCCCGATCCGCTCACGCCGCAGCAGGTCGATGCTCCGGTGCTGCTTGCGCCCGGCGCGCCTGCCGCCGCAGCGCCGGATGCCGAGGCGATGGGCGAGGTCGACCCCATCGTGACAGGCGCGCGCCAGCGGCTGGCGGCCATGCCCTCTCCCCGTGCTCCGGGCGACCGGGAGGATCAGGCGGCGGTGGCGGCTTTCTATGCGGCCGGGAGGAGCCCTGTCTGGGCAGGCCAGGACGGCTTCACGGCGCGCGCCAGGCACGCTTTGGCCGAGATCAAGCGAGCCGATACCTGGGGGCTAAGGGCATCAGCCTTCGAGCTGCCGGTCTTGGCCGAGGCTGCAGACGGCGCGGAGGCTCTCGCCGACGCCGAGGTCAAATTGAGCCTCGCCGTGCTTAGGTACGCGCGGCATGCCCGTGGTGGCCGGCTGGAGCCGTCGGCGGTTAGCCGCAAGTTCGATCAGAAGCCGCGCGTCTATGATCCACATTCGGTGCTGCGTGCCATCGCCGTCAGCGACGATGCCGGCAGCTATCTGCGTGGGTTGCATCCCAAGCATGAGCCCTTCTCTCGTTTGCAGCAGGCTCTCATGAGCGCCTTGGCCGCGCCGGCCGATAGCGGCTCGGCACACACCATTCGGCGGATCGTTGCCAACATGGAGCGGTGGCGCTGGATGCCGGACGAGCTTGGCGATTTCCACGTCTGGAACAGCGTGCCCGAGCAGATGACCAGGGTCGTCGACAAGGGCAGGGTTGTCCTGTCCGAGAGGATCGTCGTCGGCAGGAGCAACACGCCGACGCCGGTGTTCTCGGCCGACATGCAGTTCATCATCTTTCATCCCTCCTGGGGCGTGCCCCCGGGCATGAAGGCCAGTGAGCTGTGGCCGCAATTGCGCAATACCGGCGGCGGCTGGTTCTCCAGCAAGCCGCTGGCCTCCGCCGTGCTGGCCAGCCACGGCCTGCATGTGAGCCGCGCCGGCCGGCCGGTCGATCCCGACTCGATCGACTGGGCGAACGTCGATATCCGCGGCTTCGACTTCGTGCAGCCGCCCGGCCCGCGCAACGTGCTCGGCATCGTCAAGTTCCGCTTCCCCAACCGGCACGATGTCTACATGCACGATACGCCGGAGCGGCATCTGTTCGGCGGCGCCGTGCGCGCCTTCAGCCATGGCTGCATGCGCGTGCAGAACCCGGTGCATCTGGCAGAGGTGCTGCTCGCCAAGGACAAGGGCTGGTCGGCCGGCGAGGTGCAGGGCTATGTGCGGCGTGGCGGCGAGATCAGGCTGACGAGGCCGATCCCGGTGCACACCACGTACTTCACGGTGGTGGTGGACGACGACGGCAAGGTGGCCACCTTCGCCGACGTCTACGGTCTGGATGCCCGCGTGGCGTCGGCGCTTGAAGGCCAGTCCGTGCGCTTCCTGCCGAGCGCGGGTCCGTCGGCGGAGCCGGGAAGCAGAATGGCGAAGGCCGGCGGGCGCGCCAAATCGCGTCCATCCCAAAAGTCCGAGCCGCCCTCCTTCAATCCGCTCGCCGCCCTGTTCGGGAACTGACTGCCGGGACCGGCGAAGACTTGCGGGCCGCCCTCAGGGGCCGAACGAGATCTCGCCCGACAGTGTTTCGAGAAATGCCACGAGATCAGCCGCCTCCTGGGGTGTGAGCCGCAGCGGGCGGAGCAGGCGCCGGCCCGCGTGACCGTGCAGGCGTTCCTCGTTCAGCTCCGAATAGTGCCGCACGACGTCCTGCAAGGTCGCGAGGCTGCCGTTGTGCATGTAGGGCGCGGTGCGGGCCACGTTGCGCAGCGAGGGCACGCGGAACTCGCCCCAGTTGCGATGCTGCTGCTCGACATGACGCGTCGGCACACCGGCCGCCTTGTCGGCATTGTCGGAATAGGGGCTAAGGAGATTGAACGGGCTTGCCCGCAGCGCCGCGATGCCGCCGTGCCGACCCGCATCCACGCGGCCCTGCTCGGCAAAGTGCGGCACGCCGACATCCTCGAACTCGCCGCTCGTGAAATTGGGGCCGAAGTGGCAGGCAGTGCAGTTGCCCTTGCCGACGAAGATGGCAAGCCCGCGCTGCGCGGGACGCGGGTAGTGGGCCATCGACCGCGTATCGCTGCGCTCCAATGCGTCGCGAAAGTCGTCGAAGGGCGTGCGCCCCGTCACGATCGTCTCCTGGAAGGCGGCCAGCGCCTTGGCAGCATTGACGAGCACACGCTCGGCGGCATCGTGCGCGACCGCAGCCTGGAACAGATGCGTATAGGCGGCTGCGATGGCGGGAGCCGCAGCCAGCCGGTCGCGCAGCTGCTCGGCGGTCAGGCCCAGCTCCTTGACGTCCACAATCGGGTGAATGCTCTGCGCCCACAGGCTGTCGGCGGCGCCGGCCCAGCCGAACCAGCGATTGAGACCAAGGTTGGCGAGCGCAATGGCGTTGCGGTCGACAAGCGCGCGGCCGATGCCGCGCGGTTTGCCATCGGCGAACGCCGTCGCCGGATCATGGCACGTCGCGCAGGACTGGCGGCCATCGAGAGACAGCCGCGTGTCGAAGAACAACCGGCGGCCGAGCGATATCGCATCCCGGTTGCCCGATACGCGGTTGCTCGGATCGGGATGCCGCGGCGGCGGCCAGGGGCCATGGGCCAGGATGGCCGCACGCTCGTCTGCACTGAAGGTCACCGCCTGCTCGGGGCCGGCTGCCAGCACCGCCGCGCCGGCCAGCATCAGGGCAGCAACCGCGCTCGGCAGCACGCGCTGCTTCATGGGCTGAGATCGACCTCGTGTGTGAGGCGGGTGTGCCTGCCGCCCTGCAGCAGGTCGATGGTGATCCGCCACGTGCCGGGCATGTGCAGCATCAAGCCGGTGAACCGGTAGTGGCCGGGGGCTATGGCGACCGCCGATGGCCGGTAGTTCATGCCATGGCCGTGCGCCGGCATGGCGGCATCGATCTTGATGTCGTGCACCGCCTCGCCCCACCGCGTGCGGCAGGTCACGACCTCGGCTGTGAAGAACTGCCCCGCCTTCAGCGCGGGCGGCGCCCAGCGATAGGCGATCTCGGCCTCGGGCGAGGCCAGGCGGCGAAAGCCCTGCTCTGCCGTTGGGCAGGCCGCAGCCGGGTGGGCGATGGTGCCGGCCGAGAGCGCCAGCGAGACCAGGGCTCCCGCCCCGCGTGTCATTGCCCCAATGCCCATGCCGCCAACAGCTCCGCATTGCGGAAGGCGATGTTGTCGGCAACGTCGGCCGGCAGATCCGCCAGCCACTTGCGGGAGAAGCTGGCGTGCTCGACCACATAGTACCAGCGCTCGGGCGAGGGCGTGTCGGTGCCCACCATGAAGCGGTCGGGGAAGTCGAGCATGAGCTGGCGCCAGGACGCATCGAGCTTGGCCGAGGGAGCGTAGTCGTTGCGGAAGGCCAGGTCGGCCCACAGCCTCTTGTGCTTGGCCAGCATGGCGCGCACGTTGTCGGGCTGGTCGAATCCCGAATGCGCCCACAGGACGCGCGCGTCCGGATCCTGCCTGAAGATGCGCTCCACGGCGTCGGCATCGGAATGGGCGTGCAGGAAGATCTTGCGCTCCTTGGCCAGCTCCACCAGGCGGCGCATCACGGGCAGATCGGCGTCCGCGCCGAAGACGTGAAACTCGCCGATGCCGGCGTAGGTGTTGACCTTGAGCCTCGCCTCCACGTGCGGGACGATCGTGGGGTCCCTGACCCATGTGCCGATCTCGCCGCGCCGGCGATAGGGGCGCAACACCGGCACGATGAGGTCGGGTGCCACCTTGCGGAGCATCTGCGTGCCGTCGTCGCTGGAGCTCGAGACGAATGCCTTCTTCACGCCGGCCTGGCGCAGCACCTTGATGGCCTCGGGCGGCGGCACCACCGACCAGGTATCGTCGCTGTAGTGAATGTGCGCGTCGACGATCGGGCGCGGCTCGTTGGCGGCGGCCGTGCCGAAGCCGAGCAACCAGAGCAGGGTGATGGCAACAACCATAGGGCGCATGCGAGCGATCTCCTGCGGAAGCAGGGCTGCATGCTAGCCTAGGGGCGATGTGCCGTCTGCAAGGCGAAATGAGGCCTGAAACCTATTCCAAGCGAATGGTGCTTCAGTTCAAGGCCTTATCGGGCGGCGCTCTCGGCTCGGGCCGGCTTGTGCACCGCATCGGCGGCTGGGATATCGAGGAGATGGAAGCGATCCTGCGGGATTTCGGCTTCCCATGTCAGGCCGCCGGGGGCGAAATCGAGCTTCACCTCGGTCTGCAGGCTGTCGGCCAGCGTGCGCTCCATGACGATATGGCCGAAGCCCTTGCGTGCCGGCTGCTGCACCGTGGGGCCGTTCCGCTCGCACCATTTGAGCAGCAGCGAGGGATTGCCGTCCGGCTTGTCGGCGAGCCTCCATTCGATCGCCACGCGACCCTGTGGCACGGAGAGCGCTCCATACTTGGCGGCGTTGGTGGCGAGCTCGTGCAGCGCCAGACCGATGCTCTGCGTGGTCGGCTCGTCCAGGACGACGGCCGGGCCCGCACAGCTCAGGCGAGGTCCCTCGCCTTCGACAAAGGGCTCGGTCTGCGTGTGCACGAGATCCTCCAGCACCGCACCCCGTCTGTCATTCCCGGTCAGCAGATCGTGCGTGCGCGCGAGCGATACCAGGCGTGAGCTGAAGCGCTCGGTGAAGTCGCCGATGTCGTCGCTGTGGCGCGCGGTTTGATGCGCGATCGCCTGAATGACCGTGACGAGGTTCTTGGAGCGATGCGCCAGCTCGCGCATCAGGAAGGCGATGCGATCCTCCCGGTCGCGGCGCTCGGTCATGTCGAGAGCCACGCCCAGCATGGAGACCGGCCGTCCGTCGGCAGCGCGGATGAGTTGGGCCCGGCGGAGCACCCAGCGGATTTCGCCGTCCGGCCGAACGATGCGGAACTCCTGATCGAAGCCGGTGGATTGACCCTGCGTCGCCTTCTCGAACGCCCGGCGAAATTCGGTGCGATCGTCGGGATGCACGTAGCTCAGAACCTCGTCGGGCGCTCCGGAAAAGGCGCCGCGCGGGCGGCCGAAAATCCGGTACATGCCGTCGGACCAGACCACCTTGTTGGTGATGAGGTCCCTGTCCCAGGTGCCAAGACCCGAGACGTCGAGCGCCAGCGTCAGGCGCTCGTGGGCCTCCCGCACTGTGCGTTCATGACGCTCGGAGGCTTCGCGGCGCTCATCGAGTTGGCGGCCGGCGGTGTGCAGAGCGGCAATGACGGCGTTGGCCTCCTCCAGCGGATAGGAGGCAACGGGCGGCAGGCTCTCACCCCGCCCGAGCCTGGCGGCCGCATCGGAAATCGCCTGTACCGGGCGTGCCATCATCGCCCCGAAGGCGGCTGCAAGAAGGAGCGAGAGCGCCAGCAGGCCGGCGCCGCCCAGGATCACCAGCAGCAGCGATTGCTCGTAGGGCGCCTGCACGACCGATATCGGAACCCACGTGGCGACCATCCAGCCGGACACATGCGAGAGCGCGTGCGCACGCAGCACGCGCTCGCCCTGGGCGTTCGTCGTCGTCCAGACATCGTCGGGCCCCTCCGCCCGCCACTGTCCCTCGGGCGGCTGGAGGCTTCCGACCAAACGATCATGATCCTTGGCGTAGGCAAGGACGCGATGGGTGCGATCCAGAATCCCGGCCTCCCAGGAGGGCGGCAGGCCCGATTGCCGCAGGATGGGAATGAGCGTGCTGGTCGGCGCCGACATGTCGAGGACCAGCTTGCGCCCATCGGCGAGAACCACCGGCAGATTGACGCTGTAGAGAGGAACCCTTGCGACCGCACCCGTGAACAGGTCCGAGACCCACGGCTCGCCGCGGGCAACGAGATCGGGCGCCGGCGGCACGTCACCGCCCGACGGCAGCTCGGCCTGCCAGGGCGACCGGGTGTTCAAAATTTGCCGGTTGTTCAAATCGCGCAGGATGATGCTGGTTTGCGCGTTGAAGAGGGCGCGCTGGGCCTGGCGATAGAAGCTGCCGAAATCCCCCTGCTCCAGCGCTTCGGACGTCGCCAAAGCTCGCAGCGTGGTGATCATGCTGGAGAGCTGGCGGTCGAGCTCATTGCGGGCGGAGCGGGCGATCTCCAGCGCGGCGCGGTTTTGCGCCGCGCGGTCGGACCGTTCCGAGGCAATGATGCCGAGCCCTGCGAACAGGAGCCCCGGCAGGATCAGGGCCCACCCGAATGCGAACAGGTACGCCCGGAGGGGCCATGGCCGGGCCAGCCCGCGCCATGCATCTCGCAGGCGGTTGAAGTGGGGCACTCGCGCTCCTGAGCCGGTGGCAACTTGCGCGAGGATAACAAGAAATTTTCGTGCCGGTCATTAGTCGTGGTGCCGGTGGGTGCGGCGTTCATGGCGGACATGGTCAATATTCTTTCAAATTGGCCCCGGAAGCGCAGAACCGCTGGCCGTGACGCGCAACCTGGATTAAACAATCCACCTGTCGGCTCCGATTGTTGCCTCGTTTGCCGCACCGTTCAGGTGTTGACCCAGCGTGGCCTTGGGCATAGGAGCGAAGCCCTTGGCGGAGCCAGGCGCCGGAACCGGTCCCGCGCCGATCAAGACCAAGAAACAAGAGGCTCATGCTCTCGTCCTCGTCTGAACCTGCCATTCCTCTGTCGGAGCCTTCAGCCGACGAGATCAAGACCACCACCTGCTACATGTGCGCCTGCCGCTGCGGCATTCGGGTGCACCTGAAGGACGGCAAGGTCCGCTACATCGACGGCAACCGCGACCATCCGGTGAACAAGGGCGTGCTGTGCGGCAAGGGCTCGGCCGGCATCATGCAGCACTATTCGCCGGCGCGGCTGCGGGCGCCGCTGCTCAGGGTCGGCCCGCGCGGCTCGGGCGAGTTCAAGGAGATTGCCTGGGACGAGGCCATCGCGCTCGCCGTCAAGTGGCTGGGCGATGTGCGCAAGACCGATCCCAGGAAGCTTGCCTTCTTCACGGGCCGCGACCAGAGCCAGTCGCTGACCGGCTGGTGGGCCATGCAGTTTGGGACACCCAACTATGCGGCGCACGGCGGCTTCTGCTCGGTGAACATGGCATCCGCCGGCCTCTATACATTCGGCGGCTCGTTCTGGGAGTTCGGTGATACCGACTGGGAGCACACGCGCTACTTCATGCTGTTCGGCGTGGCCGAGGATCACGCCTCCAACCCGATCAAGATCGGGCTCGGCAAGCTCAAGAAGCGCGGGGTGAAGATCGTCGCCGTCAATCCCGTGCGTACCGGCTACAACGCTATCGCTGACGAGTGGATCGGCATCAAGCCCGGCACCGACGGCCTGTTCGCCGCCGCGCTCATTCACGAATTGCTGCAGACGCAGAAGGTCGATCTCGACTATCTGGCGCGCTACACCAACGCGCCCTGGCTTGTCATCAAGAACCCGGGTGCCGCTGACGACGGTCTGTTTGCGCGCGACGATGCCGGCAATCCGCTGGGCTTCGACAGGGCGTCGGGCAAGCCCGTCAGTGCGCTCGGGAAGACCGAGGGGCTTGCGCTGTCCGGCTCCGTCAAGCTCGCCGATGGCCGCGAGGCGGTGCCGGTGTTTCAGCTCATGGCCGAGCGCTTTCTCGCGGCGGAGTATGCGCCCGAGCAGGCGGAACGGCAGACGGGCATCGCCGCGGCCACCATCCGCCGGATCGCCGCCGAGCTGGCGCGTGCCGCATTCCAGGAGCAGGTGACGCTCGACATTCCCTGGACCGACTGGTTCGGGCGCCGGCACGAGACGATGGTCGGCCGGCCCGTGGGCATGCATGCCATGCGCGGCATCTCCGCCCATTCCAACGGCTTCAACACCTGCCGCATCCTGCACTTTCTCCAGATTCTGCTGGGCGCGATCGATTGCCCCGGCGGCTTCCGCTACAAGCCGCCCTACCCCAAGCTGGCGCCGCCGTTCCTGAAGCCGCGCGGCAAGCCCGGCGACGTGCAGCCGATGAAGGCGCTGCCGGGGCCGCAGCTCGGCTTCCCGACGGGGCCGGAGGACCTGCTGGTCGACGCCGCCGGCTCCCCGCAGCGCATCGACAAGGCGTTCAGCTGGGACGCGCCCTTCTCCGCCCACGGCCTCATGCACATGGTGATTGCCAACGCGGCGCGCGGCGATCCCTACCCGATCGACGTCCTGTTCATGTACATGGCCAACATGGGCTGGAACTCGGCCATGAACCTGCCGGCAACGCTCGGGGCTTTGACGGAGAAGGATGCGGCCACCGGCGAATACAAGATCCCGAAGATCATCTACTCGGACGCCTACGCCTCGGAGATGGTGGCCTACGCCGATCTGGTGCTGCCCGACACCACCTATCTGGAGCGCTGGGACTGCATCTCGCTGCTCGATCGGCCGATATCGGAGCCCGACGGCCCGGCCGACGCCATCCGCCATCCCGTGGTCGCGCCCGATCGCAACGTGCGGCCGTTCCAGGACGTGCTGATCGATCTCGGTGCCCGCCTCGGGCTGCCGGGCCTGACGAAGGAGGATGGCACGCCCAGATATCCCGGCGGCTATCCCGATTACATCGTCAATCACGAGCGGCGCCCGGGCATCGGCCCGCTGGCAGGCCATCGCGGCCTCAACGGCGGCGACTTCGGGCGCGGTGCACCCAACCCGCGGCAGCTTGAGCAGTACATCGCCGACGGCTCATTTCACATCCATCACCTGCCGCCGCACATGCGCTACTTCAAGCATGTGAACCGCGACTACATCGAGTGGGCGCTGGACAAGGGCTTCCGCCTGACGCCGACGCCCGTCATCTTCCAGCTCTACAGCGAGCCGATGCAGAAGATGCGCCTGGCCGCCCAGGGGCACGGCGCGGTGCAGCCGCCCGATGAGCATCGCCGCCGCATCGCCACCTACTTCGATCCGCTGCCGTTCTGGTATCCGCCGTTCGAGCAGGACCAGAGCGCCGGCGAGTTCCCGCTGCATGCGATCACGCAGCGGCCGATGGCCATGTATCATAGCTGGGGATCGCAGAATTCCTGGCTGCGCCAGATTCACGGCCACAACCGGCTCTACATGAATCGCGCCCGCGCGGCACAAAGCGGCATTGCGGACGACGACTGGGTGTGGATCACCAGCCCCATCGGCCGTGTGAAGGCGCAGGTGAAGCTGATGGAAGGCGTCAATGCCGATACGGTATGGACGTGGAACGCGATTGGCAAGCGGGCGGGCGCCTGGGGCCTGGATGCCGATGCGCCGGAGGCCACGCGCGGCTTTCTGCTCAACCATCTGATCGCCGAGCTGCTGCCCGAGCAGGCCGGCGGCTATCGCTTCTCCAACAGCGATCCGGTGACGGGGCAGGCTGCCTGGTACGATCTCAAGGTCAAGATCGAGAAGGCCGGCGCGCATGAGCCGGCCGAAACCTCGCCGCGCTTCGAGCCGCTCGCCAGCCCGCTTGCGGCGGCTGCCAACGGGGGCGGGCAATGACCGCGCTGCCCGAGACGACCGCCAAGAAGCTGGGGCTGGTGATCGACCTCGACACCTGCGTCGGCTGCCAGGCCTGCGCGACGAGCTGCAAGGAATGGAACACGGGGGGCTATTCCGCTCCGCTTACCGATCAGGACCCTTACGGTGCCGATCCGCACGGCGCCTGGCTCAACCGCGTGCATGGCTTCGAGGTGGGCGATGGCCCGTCGAGCCAGACGGTGCATTTCCCGCGCTCGTGCCTGCACTGCGAGACGCCGGCCTGTGTCACGGTGTGTCCGACGGGAGCCTCCTACAAGCGCGTCGAGGACGGCATCGTGCTCGTCAATCCCGATACGTGCATCGGCTGCAAGCTGTGCTCCTGGGCCTGCCCCTACGGCGCGCGCGAGTACGACTACGGCCATGGCGTGATGAAGAAGTGCACGCTGTGCGTCGACCGCATCTACAACGAGACGTTTGCGCCGGAGGATCGCATTCCCGCCTGCGTCCGGGCCTGCCCCACGGGTGCACGCCATTTCGGCGATCTCGGCGACCCCGACAGCGCCGTGTCGCAGTTGGTGGCGGAGCGCGGCGGCTTCGATCTGCTGCCGGAGTTCGGCTACAAGCCGGTCAACAAGTACCTGCCGCCGCGCCAGCGCCGTGGCGGGCAAGGAGAAGAGCAGGCGTCCACCGTGGACGCCACCCCGGCGTCGGGAGGCGCCGCGGAGCGTCTGTTCGCCTGGGTCGACCGCATGCTGAGCTGATGAGGTCGTACTTGCTTGTCATATCGCCTTCCCCGTCACCCCGGCCCGCGCGTGCCAGCGCGCAGAGCCGGACCCCGCAGGCCGTAACGCACCTGCGCTGGCTGCCGGATACTTCGCCGCCGCAAAATTTCGCAACGACGCGGCTGGCGCCGCGGTAGACAACCCATGCACCCAGCCTACTCGGTTATCCTGTTCACGACGGCCTCCGGCGCGGGCTACGGCCTCCTCGTGTGGCTCGTGCTCGGCGGTCTGCTGGAGCTTGTGCCGATCGAGCGGGGCCTCGGCGTCCTCGGCTTCGGCCTGGCCTTCGGGCTGATTACGGCAGGCCTGCTGTCTTCGACCGCCCATCTCGGCCGGCCCGAGCGCGCCTGGCGCGCATTCTCCCAGTGGCGCACATCGTGGCTGTCGCGCGAGGGCGTGCTGGCGGTTGCAACCTATGTGCCGGCGGGCATCACGGCGCTTGGATGGGTGGTGCTGGAAACGATCGACGGCCTGCTCGCCGTGACGGCGGTGCTGAGCGTGCTCGGCGCGCTCGTCACGATCTACACCACCGGCATGATCTACGCCTCGCTGCGCACGATCCGGCAGTGGCATCAGCCGCTCACCGCCCCGATCTACGTCGTGCTGGGGCTGGCGAGCGGTGCCGTGCTGCTGGATGTGCTGCTGCGCGTGCTCGATATAGGCGACGTGTGGGTCGACTGGCTTGCCGGAGCCGCGCTCATCATCGGTGCCGGGTTGAAATGGGCCTACTGGATGCGCATCGACGGCGAGCCGCGCGACTACACGGCCGAAGCAGCCCTTGGGCTCGGCCATCTGGGCAAGGTGCGGCCTCTTGAGCCGCCGCACACACAGCCCAACTTCGTGATGCGCGAGATGGGCTATCGCGTCGCGCGCAAGCACGCGCTGAAGCTGCGCAAGCTGGCGCTGCTGCTGGGCTTCGGCGTGCCTCTCGGCTTGCTCTTGCTGACGTCCGCCGCGGGGTGGGTGCCCGCCGTCGGCGGCGCGCTGCTGGCAGCGCTGGCGATGGCGGTCGGCTTTGTTGTCGAGCGGTGGCTCTTCTTCGCCGAGGCCGAGCACGTGTCCATGCTCTACTACGGTGCCGAGGCGGCTTGAAGCGCCACCCATGCCGTGCCTGCGTAGCGGGGCGGGACCACATGGGGATGGATGATCTCGGCCAGCATCTCGGCCGAGTCGGCCAAGCGCGGTCCGGGGCGGTTGAAGTAGGCGTTGCCGTCGGCAAAGCAGACGCGGCCGGTGCGGACGGCCTGCAGGTGTGCCCAGCCTGGCTTGGCTTCGAGCAGCGGCAATTCCTCCAGGCAGCGCTTGAGGTCATAGCCGCAAGGTGCCACGACGATCACCTCGGGATCGGCGGCGGCGAGGCTGTCCCACTGCATCCAGTCCGAGTGCTTGCCCGCCGCGCCGAAGAGATTGCGGCCGCCGGCGGCGTCGACCAGCTCCGGCATCCAGTTGCCGCCCGCCATCAGCGGCTCGACCCATTCGATGAAGGCGACGGTGGGCCTGGGCCGGCCGGCGACCGCCGCGCGAACGGCATCGATGCGGCGTTGCATGCGGACGACCAACTCCTCCCCCGCCGCGGCTGCGCCAAGCGCATCGGCAACCCGGCGGATATCAGCGTAGGCATCGGCCGTGGAGTCGGGCTTGAGCGACACGATGGTGACCGGCTGGCCGGCCCAGGTGCAGGTGGCCGCCTGCACGTCGCCGAGGCTCACCGCACAGACCTCGCAATGATCCTGCGTGACGATCACATCGGGCGCCAGGGCCTTCAGGGCATCGCCATCGACGCGATAGACCGAGAGCCCGTCGCGCACGATCTCCTGCACCCGCCGGTCGATCTCCGCGCTGGAGCCCTCTACCTTGAATTTCGGGGCGGTGAGCTGGGGCAGGGCCGCGACGTCCTCCGGGAAATCGCATTCGTGGCTGCGCCCGACCAGCCGGTCGCGGTGGCCGAGCGCGCATACGATCTCCGTGGCGCTGGCGATCAGGCTGACGACGCGGCGTGGCGGTTGAGCGGCTTTGGCGCTGGATGTGTGTGTCATGTCCGTCTTTCGCTGGCCGCACTCACGGAGGATGCGTCGGGGAGCGGGGGTCCTGCACCCGCGCATGCATCATAGCCGAACGTGCGGCGCGATGGAGCCCTGGCGCGGCAGTGTCGCGCAGACGGACCCAGTGGCGGTGTGGCCGTGGGGTGCCGCTAATTGTACTGCCCTCCTGTCGCCGTCGAGCCGGCGGCGTTGCCCGGGAAGTAGTTGGCGCCGCCGCCGTTGGTGAAGATGACGGCATTGAGATCGGAGCCGTAGCGCGCTCCGGTCGCCGCCCCGCTGTAGGTGTTGCCGTTGGCCTCGATCCTGCCGATGCGGGAGCCGAGCGCAAATGCCGTGCCGAAGGCAGGCGTTCCCATCAGCGTCACGGTCTTGCCGGCGACCGCGATCTGCCCGCCCCACAGGGCCAGCATGTGCGCCGACGCGCCGCCGGTGACCGTGTAGCTGCCCGTTGCTTCCACGAGCGAGCCCTGGGTGGCAACGACATGGGAGCTGCCGCCGGCAACCGCGCCGAACTCGATGCCGGAAAACTTGATGTGCGAGCTGGCAAGCGCCTGTATGGCGTGGCCGGCGGTGGCGGCGGTGAGCCTCATGTTGCTCAGGTGCCAGTTGCGCACGCCCGTGCCGGTGATGCACGTCGCCGATGTCGTGCTGATGATGGTTGTCGCGCCGGCCCCGCTGATGCCGGCCGTGCCGGCGCCGACGAGCGGCTTGAGAACATTGGCGCCGGTGAAGGTGCCCGCCCCCACCGCGATGGTGATGTCGTAGACCGAAAGATCGAGCTGGCCGACGACGTCGATGGCCTTTTGGATGGTGAGGAAGGCCCCGCCGCCGGCATTCGTGAGGCCGTTGTTGGCGTCGCTGCCGTCGGTGCGCACGTAGTAGGTGCGGTTGGCCGTCAGGATTTCGCGCCTGGGTGTCGCGGGCAGGGCCACCGCGCCGGTGGCGCGGTCGATGATGATGGCCTCGGTCCAGCTCGAGCCGTCGGCGCTGACCTTGAAGCGGAAGTTGTCGTCGCCCGCGGTTCCCATCTCCGCGCGGCCGGAGTAGCCCGTCTGGAAGAGAATGCTCGCCGTGTCGCCGGCGGCGTTCTTGTTGATCTTGTGCTGATGCCCGTTGCCGGCGTGGTCGAAGAGGCTGGCCGGAGCGGCAACGGCGAACCTCGTTGTCGGGTCGGCCGTGGCGTTGATGCCGAACAGCGTGGCCTTGGGATGACCCGAGCCTTTGCCGGCGAGCGTGAGATCGATGTTGGCGTCAGCGCCCTCGGCGGCGATGCGCGGGGCGTTGCCGGCGGCCGCGTTGGTGACGCCGATCCGATTGACGGCGCCGGCCGTCTTGCGGAACGTGACCTGGGCGTTGCCGGCGTCGTCGGTGATCCCGGTCCCATCGTCAAAGCCGATGTTGCGGCCGTTGGCGTCGAGGTCGCCGCCGAGCTGGGGCGTGGCGTCCTCCACGATGTTGCCGAGCGCCCCGGCGGCGGAGAACCGGACCCAAGCGGAGCCCGCCCGCACGTAGAGCACCCCCTCGTCTGCGGCCCAGGCCAGCCAGCCCTCGCGCGGGGCATGGAACGCCCAGGCCCCGTCCTGGTAGGCGGCCACCTTGCCAGCCTGGCCGGACCAGGCCCCCGTCGGGCTTGCGGCCACGATGTAGCACGCACCCTCCACGGGGGTGCTCGGCGGGGCATTGAGGTCCTTGTCGAGCACCATGAGCTGAACGACGGCATCGAGCACGCGCAGCGTCTCGTTGTGGGTCACGTGCTTCTGCGCCTGGGCGGCCATGATGAAGGGGAGCGTGAGGTTGCTGGTGGTGTCCATGAAGGCGGGCTCTCGCGGCTGGCTGTGCTGGCAGGCGCCAGTTGAGCACAGCCGGGAAGGGCGGGGATAAGTACCCAGAAATTCCCCTGTCATCCCGGAAGTGCGCCCCGGCTCGGGGCCGGGGCAGGCTGCGCAATATTCGGGACCCGGGCCCACGCGTCTGCGGCCAAGCCTCAGGTGCCGCAATTGGGTCCAACGCGGCTGGCTTAATGCGGCACGGGGCTGGCCTGAGGGAGTCCAAGGTATGCGTTGGCACGGCGTCCTGGGACGCATCGGTGCGCTCGCCCTGATGGCGAGCCTGGACAGCCATCCGGTGCGGTCCGCCCCTGCGCTCGATCTGCAGCGCGACGGCGCTCTGGCGATTGCCGGCCGCTCGCTGCGGTGTGGCAGCGTGCGCAACGTCCTCGATCCGCGCCTGCCCAATCTGGGGCTGGCCGCGCCCGGCGTCGTCGTGTTCAACCCGCGCCTGCTCAGCCGCCAGAGCGACACGGTGCGCCTCTTCGTCTTCCATCATGAATGTGGCCACCATCACGTGGGCGGCAGCGAGATCGGCGCCGACTGCTGGGCGGTGAAGCAGGGCGTGCAGGGCGGCTGGCTCGACAGCCGCGGCCTCGGCGAGGTGTGCCGCTCGTTCGGCAACGCGCCGCCCACACCCACGCACCCTTCGGCGGCCAGCCGCTGCGCCAGCCTCAGGGTGTGCTTTGCCAATGCCGCTGCGGCGCAGGCCGGGCGGACGAAGGTGCTGGCGGCGAGGGCGACGACCGGCCCCCGCCGGGAGTCGGCCGCACCGAGGCTCATCTCCGGCCCGACGCTGCTGCGGGACGGCCTGCGCCGATCGCTGCAATAAATAGCGCCGCATCGCACGCCAGCCCAACGCTCTCGACGAAGGCGATTGCGCACGCGCAGGGGCGGCAGGCTATGCTGGCGAGGGCCCGAACGATCCCGAGCCCGGCGGCGGTGGAGCGAGATCGATGCCCCTGCGTGTGATGGTTCTGAACGGGCCCAACCTCAATCTGCTGGGGGTGCGCGAGCCGCACATCTACGGCACCACCACGCTTGCCGAGATCGAAGCCGCGTGCCGGGAGCTCGCCGGGGCGCTCGGAGCAGCGCTCGCCTTTCATCAGACCAACCATGAAGGCGAGCTGATCGATCTGGTGCATCGCGCTCGCCGGGACGCCGACGCGATCGTCATCAACCCGGCTGGCCTCTCGTTCACCTCCATCGCCCTGCGCGACGCCGTGCAGGCCTTCGCGGGGCCGATCGTGGAGGTCCACATCTCCAACATCCACGCGCGCGACGAAATGCATCGGCACTCGATCATTTCGGCCGTGGCCAGGGCCGTCGTCTGCGGCGCCGGCCCTTACGGCTACATCCTGGCGCTGCAGGCGGCGGCGCAGGCCCTGGGCGTGCGGCCGGGAAACTTTCCAAGGGCTTCGGGCTGAGGTCCAACGCGCCACCTTGTGGTGCGCCGCGGTTGGCGCTATGCGACGCCCCATGCTGGATCATCTGAAAGCCAACAACCGCGCCTGGGCCGCGGGCAAGGTTGCCGCCGATGCCGATTTCTTCAAGCGTCTGGAGCGGCAGCAGGCGCCCGAGTATCTGTGGATCGGCTGCGCCGACAGCCGGGTTCCCGCCAACGATATCGTGGGGCTCGATCCCGGCGAGCTCTTCGTGCACCGCAACGTCGCCAACCTGGCGCCGCCGCAGGATGCCAACTATCTGTCCGTGCTGCAGTTCGCCGTTGACGTGCTGAAGGTGAAGCACATCATGGTGGTGGGCCACTATGGCTGCGGCGGCATCAGCGCCGCCATCGACGGCAAGCGGCGCGGCCTGGTGGACCACTGGCTGCACCCCATCCGCGAGGTGTTCCAGGACAACCGCCTCGAGCTTGATGCCATTGCCAACCTGCGCGCGCGCCTCGACCGCCTGTGCGAGCTCAACGTCATGCGCCAGGTGCGCAACGTGGCCTCCGACGTGTTCGTGCAGGAGGCGTGGGCGCGCGGCGAAGACCTCTCCGTCCACGGCTGGGTCTATTCCCTGGCCAATGGCCTGGTGAACGATCTCAACGTGACGGTCAGCCGGCCCGGCTAGGGGTCGCAAGCACAGGCGCCGGCCTCAAAGCCCGCTGAACCAGTTGTAGCCCCGGTCCTCCCAGTAGCCGCCGGTATAGTGGTTCAGCACCGACAGGCCGATCACGTACTTGGGGTTCTTGAATCCGAGCTTGGTCGGGATGCGGATGCGCAGCGGGAAGCCGTACTTCGTCGGCAGCACCTGATCGTCGAACTTGAACGTCATCTGCGTCTGCGGGTGCAGGGCGGTGGCCATGTCGATCGAGCTCGAGTAGCCCTCCGCGCAGGTGAAGTGCACGTACTTGGCTTGCAGGTCCGCACCGATGCGGCGCAGGAACGCGCCGAGCGGCGTGCCCGTCCATTTGCCGATCGCGCTCCAGCCTTCGACGCAGACGAGCCGCGTGAGCTGCGTCTCCTGCGGCAGCGCATAGAGCGCATCCAGCGTCCACGGCTGCTTGGTCTCGATCAGCCCGTCGACGATCAGGCGGTAGCGCTCCTCGTCGATGTCGGGCGCGTCGGCCTCGGCATAGAAGCCGTTGAACGGGAACGGGCGCGTGATGGCGCTCTCGGCGTAGGTCGGCGCCAGGCGGTTGGGATTGAACAGCCGCGCCTGCACCCAGTCGTTGAACTCCGACACCTTGCGCAGCGCCGCCTCGGCCGTCGGGCCGTCTGTGATGGTGCAGCCGGTGAGCAGGGCGAGGCCGCCCACGCTCGCCGCCTGGCGCAGGAACAGCCGGCGCGACGGATCGGGCAGCAGCCTTGCCGCATCGCCGACGAGGAGCCCCGCATCGACGCCCGGTAGGGATGTCGCCGGCCGGCGCATACGTCCTCCTTCAGCGGCCCGTGATCATGACGCGCAGGCTTCTGGGCACCAGCAGAGCCATCACGACATGGATCAGCGCGAAGACGACAAGGACAACCATGGCGAAGAAGTGCACGAGCCGCGCCCCCTCGTAGCCGCCAAACAGCGCCGCCAGCTCCTGGAGCTGCACCGGCTTCCACAGCGCCAGGCCCGAGGCGACGATCACGACGCCCGCCAGCAGCACGCCGGCGTAGGCCGCTCTTTGCACCGCATTGTAGACGGCGGGATCGGCGTGGCTGAGGCGCCCCGCCCATGCGGCGCGCAGATCGCGCGCCACCTCGCCCAGCCGGATCGGCAGCAGCTTGCGCCGCAGCCGGCCGGTGGCGAGCCCGAGCGCCAGATACACCAGTCCGTTCAGCACCAGCAGCCACATGGCCGCGAAGTGCCAGAGCAGCGCGCCGGCCAGCCATCCGCCGATGGTGATGCTGCGCGGAAACGTGAACCCGAACAGCGGCGCGGCGTTGTAGATCTCCCACCCCGATCCGACCATGATCACGACGGCCACGGCATTGATCCAATGCGTGATGCGCACGTAGGCGGGATGGATGACGCCGCGCGCTCGGGTCTCTGCCGCACCTCCCGTTTCGGCGACGCTGGTCATGGGCCTGCCATCCTTGCACGGCCCTTTGTTATACGGGAATGGGATTAAGCGGGCGTCCCGGAGCGTCTACTAGGCCTTGTACTCAGTTTTTTTCTAGACAGGGGCCTCGAACAGTGATTCACGCTCACGAACATCGGAGCTTGGA
>JAIEQJ010000031.1 GCA_019747815.1 Hyphomonadaceae bacterium | reverse complement strand
CCGCGAGCGCAACCGCATCGAGCGCTGCTTCAACAAGCTGAAGCACTTCCGACGCCTCGCCACCCGCTATGACCGCCTCGCCCACCACTTCCTCGCCTTCCTCTGCCTCGCCGCAGCCATGCTATGGATGCGCTGAATGTCGATTCAGCCTAGCCTCATGCCGCGCCGGGGGCGCAGCCTGCACCCTCAAGCTTGCTCGATCCGAACTTTGATCGAGCAAGCTTCGCCCGGCTGAGACAAGCCTCGAGCACGACTGCCGGGGTCGGGCTGCCAGGGTCGGGCTGTCGGGCACGGCCGCCGGGGCCCTGTCTCGGCCGCACGAGGTTTGGCGATCCCCGTCAACCGATACGGCGCAGGCGCAGGCAGCCGTTCGGGTCCAGTCCGGCCAGCCGCTCCGCGCATCGCGCAGCCAAGCCCCCCGATCAAGCACAGCAAACGCTGCACCGGGCCTGCAACCTGGGCCCATCGGCCTTGCCGTCCTTGCCCCAACTCCGGGCAAGTGTAACTATCGGCCCTAGACCTCGGCCTACACCTGCTCAGCCAGGTCGCCTCGTTCGCAGCCCGAACTGCGACGCAAGGATCCGGGAGGAGCATTTGGACGCCACAGTGGAGAGGCCACCGCCGACCGCCTATTCTTCGGTCAAGGACGTGATCTCCGTTCGGCGGCTGTCGCTCAAGTACGGCCGTGGCGCAGCCGGTCTCCTGGCCCTCAGCGACATCAGCTTCAGCGTCGCCGACGGAGAGTTCATCGTCGTCGTCGGCCCGTCCGGCTGCGGCAAGTCCACCCTGCTCAAGGTTCTCGCCGGCCTCCTGCCCCAGACCGAGGGCGAAGCCAGCCTCAACGGCACGCCGATCAAGGGCTCCCGCCGCGACATCGGCGTCGTGTTTCAGTCGCCGGTCCTGTTCCCCTGGCGCAGCGTGCTCGGCAACGTGATGCTGCCGGCCGACGTGCAGGGGCTCGATCAGGCCCGCATGCAGCAGCGCGCGCTCGATCTGCTCAACCTGGTGGGGCTGCAGGGCTTCGAGGATCGCTATCCGCGCGAGCTCTCCGGCGGCATGCAGCAGCGCGTCGGCATCGTGCGCGCGCTCATCCACGATCCGGCAATCCTCCTGATGGACGAGCCCTTTGGCGCCCTCGACGCCATGACGCGTGAAACCATGAACGTGGAGCTGCAGCGCATCTGGATGGAGCGGCGCAAGACGGTCCTGTTCATCACGCATTCCACGGCGGAGGCGGTATTCCTGGCCGACCGCGTGATCGTGATGACCTCGCGGCCCGGCAGGATCGGCGACGAGTTCGCGGTCGACCTGCCGCGGCCGCGCAAGCTCGCCGTCATGAACACCGAAGCCTTCGGCGCCTACGTCAAGCGTGTGCGCGCGGCGCTGAACCCCGGCGGAGGAGGATTGGACTGATGCGCCGCGGCCCCGTCTCTTTCGTTCTGCGCCTGCTGTTCATCGCCGCGCTGCTCGGCGTGTGGGAATGGGCGGTCGTCTTCTTCCAGACGCCTGCCTACATCGTGCCGGCCCCGAGCAGCATCGCCTACGCCATGTACAATGGCATTGCCACCAATCTCTACGTCGGCCACATCGGCGCCACCGTGGGCGAGACGCTGCTGGGCTTCGTGCTCGGCTGCGCGCTCGCCTTCGTCCTGGGAACCATCGTGGCGCTGTCGCGCACGGTCGAATACTACCTCTACCCCATCATCATCATGTTCCAGGCCATGCCGAAGGTGGCGCTGGTTCCGCTCATTCTGGTGTGGTTCGGACTGGGCCTCACCTCCAAGGTCATCAGCGCCGCCCTCGTCGCCTTCTTTCCGCTGATGGTCAACACCATCGTCGGCCTGCGCTCGGCGGACGAGGATCGCATCAACTTGATGCGCTCCCTGTCGGCGTCGCGCTGGCAGATCTTCCGCATGTTGCAGCTCCCGAACGCCATGCCCTACATCTTCGCGGGGCTCGAGATCGCGATGATCTTTGCCCTGATCGGGGCCATCGTCGCCGAGCTCATCAGCGCGGAGCGCGGCCTTGGCATGCTCATGCAAAGCATGAGCTTCACGATGGACGTGGCCGGCCAGTTCTCCATCCTGTTCATTCTTTCAATCCTGGGCCTCATCCTGAACGGTCTGGTGACGTTGGTGCGCCGGCAGGTGCTGTTCTGGGATACCTCACGCGATGCCGACGCCAACGAGCAGAGTGCAACCAAGGGAGAAGTGTTGTGATGCAGCGATCGATCGCCTGGGCCGCGCTGGCTCTCACCCTGGTCGCTGCCGCCAGCTCGGCAACCGCTCAAGTCCAGACCGTGCGCGTCGGCTGGTGCGCCAAGACGATCAGCTCCGCGGCCGCACCGTTTGCCATCGCCACCAAGCTCGGCTGGTTCGAGAAGGACGGCGTCAAGGTCGACCTGGTGCCGCTGCCGGGCTCCACCGACTGCGTCAAGCTGGTTGCCACCAAAGAGCTGCAGGCCTCGCTGCCATCGGTGGAGCCTCTGGCCATCATCCGGCCGCAGGGCGTCAAGGCCAAGTTCTTCTACACCGCCTATCAGGCCAACATCTACGGCATCGCCGTTCCCGAGAGCAGCACGGTCAAGTCGATCACCGACCTCAAGGGCAAGAAGATCGGCGTCACCTCCATGGCATCCGCCGGCGTGATCGTGGCCCGGGCGCTCGCCAAGCAGGCCGGCCTGAACCCGGACTCCGACATCTCCATCATCGTCGCCGGCGAGAGTGCGCAGACGGCCGCCCTGCTCGGCTCCAAGCAGGTCGATGCGCTGTCGCAGTTCGACACGCAGTATGCGCTCGCCGGCAACGCCGGCGCCAAGCTGCGGCTGCTGGATCATCCCGAGATTAAGAAATTCCCCTCCAATGGCTTCGTCGCCCTGGAGGACTATCTCAAGACCAACCGCAAGGAGGCCGTGGCGCTCGCCCGCGGCTATGCCAGGGGCACGGTCTTTGCCTTGGCCAATCCCGAAGCGGCCATCCGCATCCTCTGGGAGGTCTATCCGCAGACCCGGGCGACCGGCAAGGACGAGGCGACCGCTCTCAGAGACGACCTCATCACGCTCCAGGCCCGCGCCAGGAACTGGGGCTACGAGCAGGTCGACGGCAAGCGCTGGGGCGACAACGTGGAAGCCAACTACCAAGCCTACCTGACGTGGCTGCTCGAGCAGGGCATCATCAAGACCAAGACCGACACCACCGACATCATCACCAACGCGCTGCTCGACGACGTCAACGCCTTCGACGAGAAGGCGGTGATCGCCGAGGCCAAGGCCTACAAAGCGAAATGAGATCCACAGTCTGGCGCCCGCATCGTACCGGGCCGACCGCGCCGCCCCTGCATGGATCGGCCCCGAGGGCACGCCCGCCGCATTGAGCGTCCCGACCCGTGCTTTGCTCCTGTACCGCCGGGTGCAGGTTGAAGAAATCGGGATCGTCGCGCGCCCCGCCCAGCGGGTCCTCGTCACCGCCGGGCGGCTTCGATGTTCCGCCATGGATCAGCGCGCTTGCGACGCACGGTCTGGCGTTTCTCATGGATCGAGGGCGTGCCGCAGGACCGTGTCTGCTTGTCGTGTGGACAGGAGGTCCCAGTAGTCTCGGCAGTATTTTTGAAACCAAACCGTATAGGCATCGGGCCGCTTGTCCACGTCCCTGGCAATCTCGGTGGGAGCCATCCAGCGCCAGGCCATCACCTCGCTGGGATTGGGGGCGGGTGCTCCATCAAACCGCCCGATCAGCACGTGCACGAGTTCGTGCTCAACCAGACCGTTCGATACCTGTGCGCGATATCGCATCTGGAAGAGAGACGTCAGCGAGCAGGCGACACCCATCTCCTCGACAAGCCGCCGCGCTCCGGCCTTGGCGACGCCTTCGCCGGGCCGGGGATGGCTGCAGCAGGTGTTCGTCCACAGCCCTCCCGAGTGGTACTTGCCGGGAGCGCGCTGCTGCAGCAGCACCCGGTTGCTGCTGTCGAGAACGAAGACCGAAACGGCGCGATGCAGGAGGCCGCGCCGATGCGCTTCGAGCTTTGCCATCGTGCCGATGGCCCTGTCATCTGCATCGACCAGGATGACGGCATCCGCGGACGTATCGGCCGACACCTGGAGGCCGCCGCTCGGAGCTTTCCATGTGCCGGCCATCTTCTAGGCGATCCTGAGATCGTCCATCGATTGACGCAGGCCCTCGATCCTCGGCTGCTGGCCGCCGCGCAGCACGCTGTTGCCTTCGAACAGCGACCGTTGGTCTATGGGTGTCGGCTCGAGCCAGTCCGCTTCTCTCATGCTGCCGCTGAGCCCGTAGATCGCCAGCGCGTTCTGGTAGGTCACCTTGCGAATGGTCTCCGGCGCGATCCCGCGCTCGGCCATCAGCGCCGCGGTCTTCGGCACAGCCAGCGCATCGGAAACCCCCCAATCGCAGGCGGAATCGACAATGATGCGCTCGGCCCCATACTGACGCACGAGCTCCGTCATGCGTTCATTGCCCATCTTGGTGTGCGGGTAGATGGAGAAGGCGGCAAAATAGCCGCGGTCCAGCACGTCGCGAACCGTCTCCTCGGTGTTGTGATCGATCACGCACCGGCCGGGATCGAAGCCGTGCTCCGCCAGGACGTCCATCGTGCGCAGCGTCCCACGCCGCTTGTCACGATGCGGCGTGTGGATCATGATCGGAAGCTCGAGCTCTTTGGCGAGATTGATCTGCAGCCGGAGGTACTTGTCCTCGAGCGCCGTCTGCTCGTCATAGCCGAGTTCACCCATGGCCACGACGCCCGCCTTGACGGCAAAATGGGGGAGAACCTCCATGACGGCTTCGGCCAGCGCCTCGTTGTTGGCCTCCTTCGGATTGAGGCCGACGCAGCAGTAGTGGCGAATGCCGAACTGTCCGGCGCGGAACCTCTCAAAGCCGATGATCGTCGCCAGATAGTCCACATAGCTGCCCAAATGGGTGCGCGGCTGACCCAGCCAGAACGCCGGCTCTATGACGGCAACGACGCCGGCAAGCGCCATCGCCTCGTAGTCGCTGGTCGTGCGCGAGATCATGTGGGCGTGCGGGTCGATGAACATGGTGCCTGCCGCGGCTGGCAGCAGACCGGCGCGCTCCACCAGGTCAAGACGGGGTGCTGCGTCCGACCCGCGGAGGGAGAGCACCGAGGCGCAGCACGGACACTTGAGGCGTGCCCGCTCGGCCGCGATGGGATCGGGGACGCCGGCGCCGTTGGTTGGGGAAGGGTTATCGCCCATCTGAGCCTCCTCCTGCCTAGTGTGATGATCGAGAAATTCGCCCTTCCTCGCAGCACGCCTACTGAGCGAATTTCTCGATCTGAATCACACTAGAACCATGAATTTGCTAGTGTCCTTTCGATCGCGAAGTTCGTTCAGCGCCTGCTGCAAGATCCGGCGAACTTCGCGATCGGGACACTAGGGCTTCATCAGCGTCCGCACATAGGCCATGACCTTCAGAATTTCGTCCTGGCTGAGGCGCTTCGAGAAGGGCTGCATCGCGCCGAAGCCGCCGCCAAACACGATCTCGAACAAGCCGGCATCGGTCTTGATCTCCTCGTACACGTGGTAGTCCTCGATCAGGCTCGGGCCCATGCGCCCCGATCCGTCGGACATGTGGCAGCTTTCACAATACTCGATGTAGAGCTTCTTGCCCTGAGCAACCGCGTCGGCCTTGCCCGTGTAGGGATTTTGTCCCGTCCTCCTGAACGCGTTCACCGCATCCGTCACAACCTCTCCGGGCTTGGGGGTGACGTCGAGCGGCGACTTGTCGATGATGCTGCGAAAGGTCAGCTCCTGGGCCGACACGGACGCGGCGCAGGCCAGGATCACGGCGCTCGCAAGCACGCAAACAACTCTCATTTTTGGCTCTCGCTGCTCTTTCCCGGCAAAGCGGAGGGAGCGACCAGAGCCGCTCCCTCCGTCTGTGCCGATCAGTTCGGCAACTTGACCTTTGCCGTCTCCATGCCCGGGGCCACCTCATTGGCCGGGAGCAACCTCCACAAGGCGCCCGGCGGGTTTGCCACCGGTCCCTTGTCTTCGAGGTAGAAGCAGTAGCAGTTCACCGCCAGCACATAGCCCTTCTCGTCGGTGGCGCCGGCCGTGAATTGGAACGGCGCCTGCATCAACTCCTGCATCTGCCACTTGCTGGCGCCCTTGTCCCACTCGATGCCCCAAACGCGGCCTGAGCACCAGTCTCCCACAAGGTAGGCCTTGTCCATCCCGCCGTAGTTGGCGACGCCCAAACCCTGGGCCGAGCAGCCCCAACCCTGGGTCAGCTTTGGGGCCCCTGGATAGGGCTCCTGGTGGGGATATTCCGCGATGGGCAGCACGCCGACTTGGGGACACGTGTCGTTCGCTCCCTTCATCGGATGGCACTTGGTCCCCATGTTGAGATTCCAGCCGTAGTTTTCGCCACCCTTGGACGAGCGCGGCTGATAGTTGATTTCCTCCCAATGGTTCTGGCCGACATCGGCGATGAAGAGGTCACCCGATTTCGGATCGAAGTGGAACATGTACGGATTGCGCAGCCCATAGGCCCAGGTTTCCGGCCGCGCTCCAATCTTGATCCTGGAGAACCCCTCCTCGGTGATGCCAAACAGGCTCATCATTTGGGGATAGTCCGCCCGCGCGAACGGGTTGTCCTTGGGGATCGCGTAGGCGACGTCGTCTGCCGTATCGACGTTGATGCGCAGGAGCTTGGCCAACAGCGTATCGAGCCTCTGCCCGGCATTGAGCGGGTCGCCCTCCCAACCGCCGTCACCCCTGCCGATATAGAGCATGCCGTCGGGCCCGAATGCGATCCTGCCGCCGTAGTGGTTGTAGTACGGCTGCGGGACGTTCATGATCACCTTGACCGACTTGTTGGCCTGGTCCTTGGTGATCTGGTTGGGGCTCGCCTTGTCGACCGTGTACCGCGCAACGATCGACGCGCCGTTGAAAGGCAGCGACGCGTAGTGCACGAACACATATCCATTGTCTTTGAACTTCGGATGGAACGCGATCGACCACAGCCCCTGCTCGACGAAACCGGTCTGCACTTCGCTGCCCAACGGATTTGTCTTGGTCAGGTCGAGGAAGGGTTCGGGAAGAATCTTGCCATCGGGCGTGATTACTTTCACTCTGCCGACGCGCTCGACCGCGAAAATGCGACCCGAACCATCGCCGGCGACCGATACGCCGGTGGGATCATTGAGTCCGTCGGCCACCTTCACAAGTGCGAGCTTGGGATTGCCCGGAAGCTTGCCCCCGGGTCGGGCGACCTCTTCAGGCTTCTTCGGAATCGTTTGACCCCAGGCGGGCATGACAGCCACCAAGGGCATTGCCGCTGCTGCGAACAGCAACGCCTTGCTTCCTCTCATGGTGTCCTCCAGTATCCACTTTCTCCCCGTCCAGCTATCGGATACATGCGGGAGCACGAATGGACCCTCGGAGCGTAACAACAAAAACTGTCGTTGTAAAAATCTTCTCTGCCATGAGAAACGCACGAAGGCTTGCGCGGGCGCGTCTCATTCGAAGACGTGGGCAAGGACAGCGTCCTTAACGGCAGTGGCCAAGATCGCACCATCGGGCACGAGCCGCGGCTCGCTCGACATGAAGATCGGGCCGTCTTGCGCATCATCCGTTGGACGGCCATGCGAGCCCTTGACGAGCTTGGCCTCGAGCGGGATGACGTCCATGAGCGTGCGAAATCCGAGTGCTCGCTGGGCAAGCCGCCGACCAAGCGCGAGCTTGGGCAGACGGATGGCCGGATCCAAAAAGAGCTCGACTGGATCGTAGCCCGGCTTGCGATGGATCTCGACCAGGCGCGCGAAGTCTGGCGCGCAGCGATCGTCCAGCCAGTAATAGTAGGTAAACCAAGCGTCCGCGTTCGCGATCGCGATCAGTTCGCCGGAGCGGGGATGATCCAGAGCGATGGTGCTCTGCTCGCCGCGATCCAGAACCCTCTCCACGCCCTTGAGGGCACTGACGACTTGGCGCACGCCAGGGATCAAATCCGGATCGGCAACGTAGATGTGCGCGATTTGATGATCGGCCACGGCGAATGCACGCGACTGCGGGATATCGAGGATCTCGCCGCCATCCTCGCTGCGCACTGCAAGCAGACCTGCATTGCGCAGCGCGCGATTGATATGAATGGGCCTGGAGACCGGCGTGATCCCGTATTCCGAAAGCACGATCACGCGCGCTCCGTCGCGTTCCGCGTCGGCGATCAGATCGCCGACCACGGCATCGGCCTCCTCCAGGCTGCGCGCGATACCGGGAGCGTCGGGGCCGAGGCGCTGCAAGTCGTAGTCCAGGTGCGGCAGATAGACGAGCGTGAGCGTTGGTGAGCGCGTGCGCCGGATGTGCAGGGCGGCATCGGCGATCCAGCGGGAGCTGCGGATCGAGGTCGCCGGCCCCCAGAACTCGAAGAGGGGGAACGTTCCAAGCACCGCGTTGAGCTCATCGCGCAGCTCGCTCGGCTGCGCGTAGCAGTCCGGAAGCTTGCGCCCGTCCGATTTGTAGATTGGACGGGGCGTTACGCCGATGTCGTGACGAGCCCCCATGTTGTACCACCAGAACAGATTGGCCGCGGTGAAGGACGGATCGCGGCGCTTGCCCGCTTCCCAGATCTTCTCGCCTGCCACCAGCCGGTTCGACTGGCGCCACAGCCACACCTCCATGAGGTCGCGAAACAGCCACCCGTTCGCAACAATGCCGTGCTCGCGCGGCAGGGCGCCCGTCATGAACGTGGCCTGCGTCGAGCAGGTCACCGCCGGTGTGATGGCGGTGAGGGGACGGACGGTGCCCGCACGGGCGAGTGCGCCAAGCTTCGGCGTGTGCGGTCCGAGAAGACGCGGCGTCAGTCCCACGACCAGAATCACGATTGCCGGGCGCATTTCGTCTCGCCTCTGATCTACCGCAGGCGCTTTGAAATTGACACGTGTCGGCGGTCAGAGGAAGACTGGGCGAGCAAAGACGCGGATCTCTCGGTCCACGCCAGGGATGAAGACCAGGGATTGGGAGATGCTGGAGCCGAAGCGGCCTTCCGCAGCCACGCAAGTGCATCGGCAGTCCTTTGCGGTGCACTACGACTATCCTGTCTACTTCACGCGTGATGTGTTCGATCCGGCAAACCTCTGCCTGCGTCATGCGCTGGCGCGGCTCGAAGGCAACAAGCGGCACCGCGTGGCGGTCTTCATCGACGAAGGCGTCGCCCTGGCCTGCCCGAGGCTTCCGAGCCGCATCGCCCGCTACGCCGAGCACCACGCGGACGCGATGGCCATGGCCGGGGATGTCGTCGTCGTGCCCGGCGGCGAGGCCGTCAAGAACCAGCATGACTGCGTGGAGCACATGCTCAAGGATCTGTCCGCGCGCCGGATCGACCGGCAATCCTATGCCATCGCCATCGGCGGCGGGGCCATGCTCGACGCTGCCGGCTTTGCCGCCGCGATCTTCCACCGCGGCGTACGCCATGTCCGCTGCCCGACGACGGTGCTTGCCCAGAACGACTCGGGCGTCGGTGTGAAGAACGCCATCAATGCCTTTGGCTTCAAGAACCTGCTGGGCACGTTTGCGCCGCCGTTCGCCGTGATCAACGACGCCGCGTTCCTGGAAACGCTGTCCGAGCGCGACAAGCGCGGCGGCCTCGCCGAGGGCGTGAAGGTGGCCCTCATTCGCGACGCCGATTTTTTCGCGTGGCTGGAGCGCAACGGCACCGCGCTCGCCCGCTTCGATCCTCACGGCATCGATGAGCTTGTGCGCCGCTGCGCCGGCCTCCACATGCGGCAGATCGCACACGGTGGGGATCCGTTCGAGAACGGCTCGGCGCGGCCGCTGGATTTCGGCCACTGGTCGGCGCACAAGCTTGAGACGCTGACGCGCCATGCGCTGCGCCATGGCGAGGCGGTCGCGATCGGCATTGCGCTTGATGCACGCTATTCCGTCTTTTCGGGGCTGTTGCCCGAGGCGGAAGGCGATCGCGTCCACAGATTGCTGGTGCAGCTCGGTTTCCGGCTCTGGGACGACGCCCTGGACTTGCGCGACGAGAGAGGGCGGCGCCGCGTGCTCGCGGGCCTCGCCGAGTTCCAGGAGCATCTCGGCGGAGAATTGACGGTCACGCTGATTGCAGGCCTAGGCCGCGGGGTTGAGGTGCATGCGATGGACGAAGCCCTCGTCGAGCGTGCGGTCCAGTGGCTCAAGACACGCGCGAGCCCACAGACATTGCCATAGGTGCTGCCATGCAGCTTGATCATCTCCCCGGCGACGTGCATCTCACCTATTGCACCAATATCCATGCCGGCGAGACCTGGGGCGAGATCCTGGCGAGCCTCAGGGCCCATGTGCCGCAGATCAAGGCGCACGTGTCGCCGCATCGGCCGATGGGGCTTGGGCTGAGGCTGTCGGCAATCGCCGCCGAGGCGTTGCAGGATGCAGCTGCGTTGCAGGAGCTTCAGGGCTTTCTGGCCGTCCATGACCTCTATGTCTTCACCGTCAATGCCTTTCCCTTTGGCCCCTTCCACGGCGCGCGCGTCAAGGAGGCGGTCTATCAGCCGGATTGGCTGAGACCGGAGCGTCTCATCTTCACGGATCGCGTGGCGCACATCCTGGCCGACCTCCTGCCTGCGGCTTGCGTCGGATCGATCTCCACGGTGCCGGGCACGTTCAAGTCCCTCGCCAACGGGCCTGGGGCCGCCCGGACGATGGCGCTCAACATTGCGCGCCACGCAGCGACGCTGGTCGAGATCAAGGCGCGTACCGGGCGCGAGATCGTGCTTGCGCTGGAGCCTGAGCCCTGCTGCTTTCTGGAGACGGTCGAGGAGACGACCGCATTCTTTCACGACCATCTCCTTGCCGAGGGTGCCGCAGCCATCGTGGCCGAACGCACCGGGCTCGATCTGACGGCAGCCCGCGGCGCGCTCAAGCGCCACGTCGGCGTCTGCTATGACATCTGCCACGGCGCGGTCGAGTTCGAGGACCCGCGCGCCGCGTTCAAAGAGCTGCAGCAGATGGGCATCCGCATCGCCAAGCTGCAGCTGAGCTCGGCGCTGCGGGTGCCGAAGGTCGGATCTGCAGCCGAGCAGACGCTGTCGGCGTTCGATGACGGGGTCTATCTCCATCAGGTTGTGCAGCAGCGCGATGGAACGATCACGCGCTGGACCGATCTGGGTCCGGCCTTCGAGGCGTTGCGTGGCGGCGAGGCGGGAGGCGAGTGGCGCGTGCACTGCCATGTGCCCATCTTCCTTGACCGGGCTGGCGCGTTTCATTCGACGCAGCCGACGCTGAAGGCCGCGCTCGCTTGCGCGCGGGGTGGCTTCGTCGCGCCTCATCTCGAGGTTGAAACGTATACCTGGGACGTTCTGCCGCCGCAGCTTCGCGATTGCGGTCGCGCCGAGGCCATCGCCCGCGAGCTTGCTTGGGTGATCGAGGAGCTTCGCTCATGGCGATAGCCGCGCCCAAACCGCCCCTCGTGCGAACGCTGTTGACACTTGGGCGGGTGTCCAATCTGCCCACGGTTTGGACCAACGTCCTGGCTGGCACCGTGCTTGCGGGTGGCGGCTGGCAGGACTGGCGCATGCCGATCGTTCTTGCTGCCATGTCGCTGTTCTACGTCGGCGGCATGTATCTCAACGACTATTTCGATCGAGCGATCGATGCGGTGGAGCGGCCCAGCCGGCCGATACCGTCGGCGCAAATCTCCGCCTCCGCCGTGGCCGGAATCGGCCTTGCGCTGCTGGCCGTCGGCATTGTCCTCATGGCCTCGATCGGGCTGGCGGCAGCGCTCGTCGGGTCGGCGCTGGCTGCCGTCATCGTCGCCTACGACCTCTTTCACAAGGGCAACCCCGTGGCGCCGATCGTGATGGGGCTCTGCCGCGCGCTCGTCTATGGCGGGGCGGCCGCGGCGGTCGTGGGTCACGTGCCGGGGGCTGTCGTCGTTGCAGCCCTGGCCCTGCTGGCCTACGTGGCCGGGATCACCTATGCCGCACGGCAGGAAGCCGTGGACAGCGAGGGCGGTCTGTGGCCTCTGCTCATCCTAGCGGCCCCGATGGTGCTGGCGCTGCCCGCACTGCGGCAGGGCCCCACGGCCATTGCGATGTATCTTGCGTTGATCGGTGCAAGCGCCTACGCGGTCTACCTGCTGTGGACGCGGCCTTTCCCGGGTGCCGTACCGCACGCGGTCGGGTGCCTGATCGCGGGCATCTCTCTGGTTGATGCCGCCCTGCTTGCCGGTACGGGCGCGATCGCGCCCGCCGCCGCTGCAGGTGCCGGATTTGCCTTGACCTTGCTGCTCCAGAGGGTCATCGCCGGGACGTGACAGCACATGGCAAGCAACTCCCCGCTTTCCCAAAGTCCTCCACCCACCCCCGATGCGGTCGTCAGGCTGCTGCGAGGATGGCTCTCGCGCAGAGTGGCGCCGGAGGCCCTGCGGTGGCTCGACGCCGAGACGGATCGGCTGAGGGGCAACGGCGACGAGCGCCGGCTCCCGATCGCCCTTGGCCTCGCCGCGCGCAAGGTTGGGCGCAGCGAGCTTGGCCTCGACACCGGCGACTGCGCAGCCGCCGACCGGCTGCGTGCCGGCTGGCAACCGCAACGGTGGAGCACGGACGAGGCCGCCCGGGTGTTGCTGCTCCTCTCGACGCATCACGACGACGATCGGGCTTTCGCCGCTCGTGTGGACCGGCTTTGCGCAACCGCTGAGGTTGCCGAGCACGTCGGCATATTGAAAGGCTTTGCGGTGTTGCCTGCGCCGACACTGCTGCTCGGTCGGGCACGGGAGGGAGTCCGCTCGTCCATGCAGCCTGTGTTCGAGGCGATCGCGTGTCGAAATCCTTATCCCCTCGATCATTTCGATGCGGCGGCGTGGAATCAGATGGTGGTCAAGTGCGTGTTCATGGGCAGCCCCATCGAGGCCGTCAGCGGCCTTGGGGAGCGGCGCAATCCTGATCTCATCCAGATGCTGGCCGATCTGGTGGCAGAGCGGCGAGCCGCCGGCCGCTCGGTGCCCCAACAGGTGCTCGACTATATCGGATCATGATGCGTCCTGCTCGTTGAGATACCCTGCGGCCTCCATTGCACGACATGCGGACGCCAGATCGCCTCCTATTGCTCACCGCCTGGCGCCGGCAATCATGTCGTTCGTCACTGCAGACCGAGCAGCCGTTTGGTGTTGCCGCCGCAAATCGCGGCCACGGCAGCCGCATCGAGCCCCGCTCCACAGACATGACCGATGGTATCGCTGTCGACCATATCGTAGGGGTAGTCGGTGCCCATGAGGATGTGCTCGGCGCCGTACAGGCCTACCAGCTCCCGGAGCTGATGGGGCGTGAACACCACCGAGTCGAAATATACCCTCTTCAGATATGTCGTGGGGGGATGGGGCAGGTCGCCCTTGGAGTCCGACCGGGCGCCCCAGGCGTGGTCGATGCGTCCCGAATAGCTGGCGAGATAGCCGCCGCCATGCACGGCCAGCAGCTTCAGGTTCGGGTGTCGCTCGAGCACGCCATCGAAAATCAGGTAATGCAGCGCGATGGTGGTTTCCAGCGGGTTGCCGATGACGTTGTTGAAATAGAAGCGCGACAAGCGCGAGGCTTCGGTGAAGCCGTTGGGGTGCATGACGACCAGCACGCCGAGCTCCTCGGCCTTCTTCCAGAATGGTGCGAAGGCCGGGTCCGACAGCTCCTTGCCATTCACGTTGGTCAGAATCTGCACACCCTTGAAGCCGAGCTTGGCGACACAGCGTTCGAGTTCCTTGGCCGCCTCGCCGCCGTCCGGCATTGGGACGGTTCCAAAGCCCTTGAAGCGATCGGGCCTCTGGCTCACGAACTCCGCGATGCCGTCGTTGACCATGCGCGCGGCCTCGACCGCGATCTCGAGCGGCACGGCATAATAGCACTGCGGCGGCGGCGGCTTGACGACCTGCATGTCGAGCCCCATGGCATCGAGATCGGCCAGGCGTCGATCCAGGCCGCCTCGCCTCACGATGTCGGCTTCCTGCTTCTCGTTGAGCGCCCTCGTCGGGGCGTCCGCGAAGACCACCAACGGCATGGCGTTGGGGGCGAGGTGCGGTCTCACGAAGTCCGCCGCTCTGGGTATGCCGACATGCGAGTGCACGTCGATGGTGATGCTCTGCGGCCTGATCTCGCGTCCCGACCGCCCGTGCGCACGTGCTGCGGTGGGTCCATAGCTGTTCCATAGGCTCATGTGATCCCTCCCTCGCTCCAAGCCGCGTTCCGGCCGGCAGACATTGCAGGCGCGCACGCGGAAATGACAGGCATTCAATGCACTCCCAAATGCCTCGCGATGACGGCATCATCCATCTTGATCTCGGTGGATGGTCCGGCGAATGCCACCGAGCCTGAATTGAGGACGACGATGTCATCGGCAAGGTCGAGCGTGAGCTTGATGTTCTGCTCGACGAGCACGATCGAGAGGCCGTCCGCCTTGAGCCTGGCGATGGTGCGGCCGACATCGGCCACGATCTGCGGGGCGAGGCCCTCGGACGGCTCGTCCATCAGCAGGAGGCGCGGATTGCCCATCAGCGCGCGGCCGATGGCCAGCATCTGCTGTTCGCCACCGGACAACAGCGCGGCCGGCTGGTTGTGGCGCTCCTTGAGGCGCGGGAACATGTCGAACACCGTGTCGATGGTCCAGAAGGACCTGACATCCTTGGATTTGCGCGCGGCCACGCTCAGGTTCTCGCGCACAGAGAGGCTCTTGAAAACGCGCCGGCCCTGCGGCACGAGGGCGACGCCGTGCTGGGCGATCTCCTCCGGCGCCGTGCGGGCGACATCGACGCCGAACATCTCGACTCTGCCGGCGCGCGGCGACAAGAGGCCGACCGCGACGTTCATGCACGTGGTCTTGCCGGCCCCATTGCGGCCGATGAGACCGAGCAGACGGCCCTCGCCCACGGAGAACGAGACCTTGTGCAGGACTTGGCCGTCGCCGTAGAAGGCGTCGACGTCGGCAAGGCTCAGGGCATCAGGTGCCAAGGTAGACCTCCCGGGTGCGCGCATCGGCGACCACCTCGGCGCGCGTTCCTTCCACGATCACCTTGCCGAAGTGCAGGAGCGTGATGCGATCGGCGAAGTCGAGCGCCACGTCCATGTTGTGCTCGATCATGACGACGGTTACGTCGCGCGGGATGGACAGGAGAAGCTTCTGCACATCGCCCCGCTCGTCGATGGACAGACCGGCGAACGGCTCATCGAGCAGGAGCACCTTGGGCTCCTGGGCGAGCGCCATGGCAATCTCCACGCGCCGGCGCTCGCCATAGGAGGTCTGCGCCAGTGGGCGCTCCGCGATATGGTCGAGGCCGATGCGGGCCAGGATCGCGTATGCGCGCTCCGCGAGAGCTTGCCGGCGGTCGAGGGCGGCCAGCGGGTTCCAGCGCAGCGGCGAGAGCCCCAGGAAGGCCAGTCTCACATTGTGCAGGATGGTGTCGTGCGGGAACAGCGTGATGATCTGGTAGGTGCGGGCCAGCCCCAGGTGTGCGCGCCGGCGGCAGGCCACGCGCGTGATGTCTCGCCCGAACAGGCCGACCGTGCCGCTGTCGGGGGCGATCTCGCCCGTGATCTGATTGAAGAGCGTGGTCTTGCCGGCGCCGTTGGGGCCGATGATCAGGCGGCGCTCGCCGGGGCTGACGCTGAGATCGACGCCGTCCATGACGCGCAGTCCGCCGAACGATTTGCACAGGCCCGTGACGGTGAGCGCGTTCATGAGATGCGCTCCTGAGTGTATCGCCCCTCCCGTCCGGGGAGGCGGGCGCGCAACCAGACCCAGGCCGCGCGCGCCAGCCGCACCGAGCCCGGCACCAAGCCCTCCGGCATGAAGCTGATGATGAGGATGAAGATCACCCCCAGCACGAGGTTCCAGCGCTCGATGTAGGCGCTCGCCACGTTCTTCATGATGACGACGATGGCGGCGCCCGCGATCGGACCGAGCAGGGTGGCGGCCCCGCCCGAGATCACCATAAGCAGGATCTCCGCTGAAGCCGTCAGCGCGGCGGCCGGCGGAGCGATGAACTGGTGGTAGTAGACATAGAGCAGGCCGGCGACGCCGGACCAGAACCCGGAGGCCAGGAAGGCCAGGAAGCGGATCAGCCAGACGTTGAACCCGAGCGCTGTCATGCGCCGGGGCTGGTCGCGCGTGCCGGCAAGGCTTGCCCCAAACGGCGAGCGGACGAGTATCCGCATCGACACGAGGGCCATGAGGAAAATCAGGAGAGCGGTGTAGTAGAAGGCCTCCGCGCCCGCCAGGCTGAGGCCGAACGGCGCCGGCCGGGCGGCCAGGCTAATACCGTTGTCCCCGTTGGTGAGGCCCGCCCAGCGATAGGCGATGCCCCACACGATCTGGCCCAGCGCCAGCGTGATCATCAGAAAGCCGACGCCGGTGGATCTCAGCGCGAGGACGGCGAACACCGCGGATGCGGCCAGCGTCACGGCGATGGCGCCGAGGTCGGCAGCCAGGTGGCCGTAGCCAGCCTGCAGCAGCAGCCCTACGGTGTATCCCGCCATGGCGAGCAGGGCGGCATGGCCGAGGGACACGAGGCCGGCATAGCCGACGAGGACGTTGAGCGCCAGCGCCGCCACCGCCCAAAGCAGGATCTGGCTGGCGATGTTGACGTAGTAGGGATGGTGGCCGAGCCAGACCGGCAGCGTGGCGAGCAGCACAACGACGAGCGCGGGCGCCGCGGCGGCGGAGGCGATGCGCGAGGCGGGCCGGATCACGTTGTCACCTTGCCGAACAGGCCCTGCGGCCGCAGCACCAGGATGAGCACCATGGGCAGGAACAGAATGACGTAGGCGAGATCGGGCAGCAGCGCCGTGCCGAAATTGTAGAGAAAGCCGATGAGGAAGCTGCCGACCAAGGCCCCCAGCAGGCTGCCGACGCCGCCCAGGATCACCACGATGAGAGCGAGCGGCAGCATCTCGAAGTCGAGGCCTGGATATACGGAGAGATAGGGCGCACCCATGACCCCGCCAAATCCCGCAAGCGCCGCGCCAAGCGCGAACACCAGCGTGAAGAGCTGCGACACCCTGATGCCGACGACGCGGGCGATGGGGGCATCGTCGACGCCGGCGCGGATCATGGCGCCGAGGCGGGTCCAGTCGACTAGGAGCCACAGGGCGATGGCAATGGCGACGGCGACGGCGACCACCACCAGGCGGTACAGCGGAAAATACAGCCCTGCCACCTGCACGGCCCCGCGCAAATGGTCGGGCGTGGCCGGCTGCCACGGGTCGCCGGTCCACAGCATGAGGCAGACATCCGCGATGATGAAGGCGAAGCCCAGCGTCAGCAGCACTTGCGGCAGCACCTGGCCTTCGAGGCGTCGCAGCAGGACGCGCTCAATCAGGCCGCCGATCAGCGCCATGGCGGCGGCGCTCGCCAGCGCGGCGATCCAGAAGTTGATGCCGCGTGCCAGCAACGCGACCCCGAGGTAGGCCCCCAGCATGAAGAACGAGCCGTGCATCAGGTTGGGGATGCGCATCAGACCGAAGATCAGCGAGAAGCCCGAGGACAGCAGGAACAGCAAGCCACCCAGAGCCACACTGTTCACCGCCAGGGTCAGCCACAGGCTCATGGGCGCCCTCGCCCTTGCGGAGAGCGCCATTCCGGTTGTTGGGCAAATCTGGAGGCGCCGCCGTCCTCGCGTTCCCCTTGAGGGAGGAGGGAACACGCCGCAATCTCGGTCATTGCCGTCGCCGCCTCCTCAGTTCTCCAGATTGCGCGCGGGCGGATAGTCGCGCGTGTAGACCGGGTTCGCCAGGAACTCCTTCTCGTTGTAGGTCCAGAACTGGCTGACATTGGGATAGGTCTTGATCACCGTGTTCACCAGCGCGCTGCCCTTCTTCTCGCAACGGCGGATGAAGACGTCACCCACCACATTGCCGTACGCATCGAACTTGACGGCGCCACGCGGCGTGTCGGCGAGCGAGACCTTGTGCAAGGCTTCCGCCAACGCCTTGCGGTCGTCGGCCTGGGCGCCGAGCGCCTGGATGGCGGCCTCCACGCACTGGCCGGCCACGTACATGCCGGCCGAGTAGCCGCCCGGCAGAACATTGTAGTCTTTCTGCATGGCGGCGACGAAGCGCTTGTTGCTGTCGGAGCCGAAATCGGCCGAGTAGAAGGCGGCGGAGACGACCCCGACCGCCTCGTCGCCCAGGCTGCGCAGCAAGGCGTCGTCCATGGCGGTCCATCCGGCCAGCAGCGGGGTCTTCGCCTTGAGGCCGAGGTCCGCATACGAGCGCATGAACTTCACCGGATTGGAGCCGGCAAAGCCGTTGAAGACGCAGTCGACGTTGCCGATCTGGGCGATGAAGGGCGTGTAGTCGGGCGTCACCAGCGGCGGCCACAGCTTCTTGACCACCTTGCCGCCGCTGTCCTCGAACACGCGCTGGAACCCGGCCATCTGCTCGTAGCCGAAGGCGAAGTCCTCCGAGATGGTGGCCGCGCGCCGGTGCTTCAGCTCTTTGGTGGCGTACTCGCCCATCACGTGGCAGCACTGGGCGGAGGTCGCCGACGGGCGGATGATGAACGGGTTGGCCCGTCGCTGCGTCACGTCCTCGGCCGCGGCCAGGCTGATCAGCGGTGTAGCGTTGTCGCGCACGTAGTCGGTGATGGCCAGCAGCTCGAAGGCGGCAAGCGGACCCAAGATCACGTTGACCTTGTCGCGCTCGATGACCTCCTGGGCCTTGGTGCGCGCGCCGGCCGGGTTGCCGCCGGTGTCGGCGATCAGCAGCTCCACCTTGCGGCCGGCGAGCGTATTGGCCTTCTCCTTGAGGAAGGTCAGGATGCCCTGCTCCATCTGAATGCCGCCTTGCGCCAGCGGCCCCGTCTTGACGGTGAGCAGGCCGATCTTGAACGAGGCCGCCTGCGCAACGGCGGGCGCTGGAAATCGCAGTGCCGTCGCGGCTGTCCCGGCGGCGGTCCCGGCGAGGAATGTTCTGCGATTGAGCTTGCGGGCCATTCTGTTCCTCCCTGGTAGGCTTGTGTGGAAATGGTGCTAGTCGTTGCGCTTGGCGCCCTCCTCGATCTTGTCGCGGAAGTCCCGGTTGGAGAGCACCCAGCCAAGGCAGCGTGCCACGTTCTGCAAGCCGAGCACGTGCAGGTCCGCGCCGTACATGCTGGCGACGCAGTCCGACAGCACGAGCACGCGGTAGTCGAGATTGAAGGCGGTGAAGGCCGTGTTGAGCACGCAGGTGTTGGTGTTGATGCCCATCAGGGCCACCGTCCTCGTGCCGAGCCCCTGCAAGAGCTGGTTGAGGTCTGTGCCGTAGAAGCAGTCGAGCCGCTTCTTGTTGTCGATGACGTAGTCGCCCTCGGCGTAGAGCTCCGGGATGATCTCGGTGCCCGGCGAGCCCTCAATGTTGTGGTCGTTGACGGTGCTGGCCCGGCCCGGCGTCAGGCGGTCGCTGTCGGCGAGCTCGTGGACCGCGCGCCAGAAGGGCTGGGTCATGCCCTCGCTGCCGAGGCCGGGGATGCGCCGATAGACGAGCTTGACGTGGATGACCGGCAGGCGCTGTCCGCGCGCAAGGTCGAGCAGCTCCTTGGCCGCAGCGATCACGCGCCTCGCGTCCTCGGGCGGCGCCGCCATGGTGGCGACGGCCGGATCGAGATGGCCGCGATGCATGTCGATGGTCACGATCGCCGTCTCGCGCGGCTTGAGCGTCAGCCGCGCGTGCAGCTTGTCGATCATGGTGGAGCGGTTGAGTATCTCGACCTGCGTCATGCCTCGCATCTCATGTCCGACGCCGCGTCGTTGCCGCGGCCGTGCGGGCGCGTGGTCTCGGCACTCTCGCGCCGGCCTTTGGCGGAATGATGGGGAGCAGCAGGTAGGATTGGCGCCCCCTCCCGAAATGCAGCGTCGTCGTGCCCTCGAAGATGTCCGGCGGCCGGTCATGCGGATCATCGTGCAGGAAGGGGCCGCAGCCCTTCAGCTCGTTCTTGAAGTTGGAGAGCCGGCCGCCCGTCGCGCCCGGATAGACGTAGTCCTTGCCGCGGATGGTCACCCCCACGCGGCATCCCGCAGGCAGGACGATGCTCGTCGGCCAGATCTCGATGTCGACCTCGACAACCTTGCCGGACTTGAGCGGCTGCTGCAGGTCGTGGGTATGGTAGGGGCGGTAGGGCGTCGAGAGCTTCTTGTCGAGCTTGCGATGCGAGGCCCTGAGCCAGCCTTGGCCGATGGGTGTGTGCGGGTCGATGGCCCCCTGGAACACCACCTCCCTGAGGTCGGAAGCGAACGCACGGAGCACCACAAACAGGTCGGCGTCGCTGGTGGAGGAGGAGACGAACAGCTTCAGCGAAGAAGGGCCGGTGATCTCGATGTCGGCGTCGAGGGGAGCAGTGAGGAACGTGACGCCGTCACCCATGGCGTCGAAGCTGCGCGCCGCGGTGCCGGCCGGCTTCTGCTGCCGCAGCAGTCCAGCGCCCGGATCGAGATAGACCTTGGTCCACTTGGTGCGCGCAGGCGGCCATTTGCTCTCGGGGCGGGCGACGAAGCCATCGAGATGGCGCACCTGCAGCAGGACGCGCGGCTCCTTGTCCCAGCCATTGTCCTTGCCGTGCAGGAAGTGGTCGAAGAACTTCAGTTGCAGCTCGCGCCCGTAGGTCGTGTAGAAGTGCGTCCAGTGCTCGAGCCCGTGCACCTCGAGCCACTTCTGTTTGGAGGCGGCGCGCACGAAGCCCTCGAAGTTGCCGCGCGGATGCAGCCCCTGGCCGCCCCAGTTCGCCGCGGACAGGAACGGCACTTTCACCCTCGACCAGACCGGCGACCGCTCCTTGTGATATTCGTCGTCCAGGGGGTGCTCGCGGATCTCGCGGCCGAGGTCGCAGCGGTTGCGCTCGAGCTCGGAGTCTGAGAGCGTATCAGGGCCGCACACCAGCTCGCCGTGCACCCGGCTGCGCCGGCCGCGGGTGCCAACCCCGTGCTGCACGACCTTGACCTGCATGTCGTACCAGTTCTGCCAGAAGCTCGAGAGGATGCCCCCGTGGTGCGTCATGTCGCGGTACCAGTCGGCGGCGCCCTCCCAGATGCACATGGCGGCCAGATGCGGCGGCTGCAGGGAGGCGACATGCCACTGATTGATGGCGTAGTAGGAAACGCCGTTGAGGCCGACCTTGCCGTTCGACCAGGCCTGCGCTGCAGCCCATTCGATGCAGTGGTAGAGATCCTTCGTTTCGCGCGGTGAGAAGTGGTCGATGAAGCCCGGCGAGCGGCCGCACCCGCGTGCATCGAAGCGCGCGCAGACGTAGCCGTGCGGCACCCATTTCTCCGGGTCCACCACCTCCCAGCTTTGATGCGTGTTGCTGGAGCCGGCCGTCACGTCGGGATGCTGAGCCGCCATGCGCTCCCAGGCGCTGGGGTAGCCGTCCTGGAAGGCGAGGCCCTTGGCATAGGGGCCAAGGCTCAGGATGACCGGATAGCGCCCGTCCTGCACGGGGCGAAAGACGTCGCAGCGCAGGGCGACGCCGTCGTCCATGGCGACCGCCACGTCCCAGTCGATGCTCATGCCGTTGCGAATCTCGGTACGGCCGGACCGATCCGCAGCATGGCTCGGTGCGGCCTGCGGCCGCACACCGCTCCGGGCTCGCACTTCATCCTCCCTTGTGCGCATGGCATCAAACTATGGGCGGCAGATGGGAAGCGCAAATCCAATCGCTCTATTCAGTGATCAGATTTGCTGATCCCGGATATGCCGGGTTCTTATGCGATGTCTGCCGACCGCCGGCATGCCGAGACCGGGAGGACGCAACACCTGCCGGCGGGATCATGACGCCCAACAGCGTTGCGGGTGCGTCGCATGGGCGGCGCCAATGGCCGCCCCTCTCATCAAGGCGCGCACTGCGATGATGGACCCCAACGCCAGACAAGGATGACGTCGCTGGCGGACGCCGGTGCCAGAGCGCAGGCGTCTACACCATGGTTGTCGCCTGCTCCGCTCCACGGCGCCGCTCCACCACGGTGACGGCGGTATCGCTCGGGGTCGCGAGCGTCGAACCAATCGCTTTCGATGCCGGACCGCACTTGCCGCCAGGGGCCACCGACGCGGCACAGCCCACCGCCAGCGATCTCGGCGATCTTGAGAAGGCTGCGGCTCGGAGCGATATCGCAGACGAAGGTCATGTCCCCGATCGTGAGGGCGGTGATGACCCTGTTCGCAAGGCCATGCCGAGATTGCCGCGCAGCCCGCCTCAGTCCGGGACGGGGATCAAGCCAGGACGCGCGGGCGGCCAATGTGAGGGCACGACGCAATCTGCCGAGGAGCAGACGAGCCAAAAAAACCAACGGCGCCCACCGAAACGTATTAGGGGCAAATGTTGGAATCTCACCAAGCACTGGATTGAATGGCGCGAGCGACGGGACTTGAACCCGCGGCCTCCGGCGTGACAGGCCGGCGCTCTAACCAACTGAGCTACGCCCGCAGTCCAAAAAGCGCGCCGAAAGCGCGCTGTCACGAACGGCTCGTTTACGTGAGGGCTATTCCCCCGTCAAGCGCCGCTATAGGTCATTGAAGGCATCGGGATAGCGGATGCTGCCGCCGGTACCCGCCAGCACGCCGGGAACCAGCTCCAAGGCCATGCAGGCAGGCCCCGCGTACGGCGAGGACAGTGTCCGGGCCAGCTCGGCCGAGAAGCCGAAGCGCGGGTAATACTCCGGATGCCCCACGACGATGACAGCGGTGCGCTCCTTGCCGCGCACATCATCCAGGCCGGCCTGGATCAGGCGCGACCCTATGCCCCGGCGCTGCGCGGCGGGCCGTACGGCCATGGGGGCCAGCGCGACGGCCGCCACGCGCCTGCCGTCGACGGCGACGTCCAGATCGCTGAAGAGCACATGGCCCACCACGTCAGCGCCCAGGAGCGCCACCAGCGAGCAGGCGACCCGTCCACTGTCCCGCAGTGCGTCCACCAGCGCAGCCTCCACCTCGCTGCCGAAGGCCTCGCGATGCACCGCCCGGATCGCACTGCGGTCGTGATCGCCTTCATCCCTGATGGACAGCATCGGCTTGGCGGCCCGCGCACGGGGTTGGACGAGGTTCATGCCGCCGGCAGCGGCCCAAAATGGAGCACGGGGCCGCCGGCACTGGTGGGCGGTGAGGGGATCGAACCCCCGACATCTTCGGTGTAAACGAAGCGCTCTACCGCTGAGCTAACCGCCCCTGGCGCCTCTCTAGCCGCCCGGCGCCGCCAGGGGCAACAGGTTTCAGGGGCCCGCCAGCCTGGGACGGAATGGAAAGAGCGCGCCGGCCCCTGCACAAGCGCGCCCTGTCAATGAGGAATGTGCCGAGCGCGCGCTAGTTCAGCGCTTCCTTCAAGTTCTTGGAGGCGCTGAACTTGGGAACAACCGAGGCCTTGAGCATCATTTCGACGCCGGTCTGCGGGTTGCGCGCCTTGCGCGCCGCGCGCTTTGCGACCTTGAAGGTGCCAAAGCCCGGGATGCGCACCTCCTCACCCCTCTTCATGCAGGCTTCGATATGAGCGATCACAGCATCCACAGCCACCGTGGCCTTCTCTTTGCTGAGCTCGGTCGCCGCTGCGACGGCATCGATCAAATCCTTTTTGCTCATCTCTTACGTCCTTGTACTGGGGGAAGACAGGTCGCGGGTAGGGCGCGCATCTTGCGCCAGCAACACCAAAAGCCGCTGCCGCGAGCCGGAAACAACGCCCAAAGACTACGTCCGTCAAGCGGAAACTGTGCGGAAACGCCTGGATTTCCTAGGGTTTCGAGAGGGTGAATCGTCGCTCGCACGGCACTAAAAAGGGTGCAGGGTTAGCCAAGAATCCTGCACCCGATAAGCCTAGTCCCTTCAACTCGCCCCTGCGGGACGGGGCAAAAGGTTAATGCGTCACCCGCTCCGTCCCAGTGGACGCGGCGGGCGGCACGCCGGAGGCGGCGACCTCCTCCTCTGCCGCCAGAGGTTGAGGCACGCGCTGCAATGCAACCTTCAAGACATCTTCCATCCGGGAGGCCGGCAGGATCTCAAGCTTGGCTTTGATCTCGTCGCCGATCTCGGCCAGATCCTTCACGTTCTCTTCCGGGATGACCACGGTCTTGATGCCGGCCCTCAGCGCCGCAAGCAGCTTCTCCTTGAGGCCGCCGATCGGCAGCACGCGGCCGCGCAGGGTGATTTCACCCGTCATGGCAACGTCCTTGCGCACCGGAATGCCGGTCATGATCGAGACGATGGCGGTCACCATGGCCACGCCGGCGGACGGGCCATCCTTGGGGGTGGCGCCCTCGGGCACGTGGACGTGGATGTCCTTCTTCTCGAACAGCGACGCGGCAATGCCGAAGTCCCGGCTGCGCGAGCGCACGTAGGCGTTGGCGGCCTGGATCGATTCCTTCATGACGTCGCGCAGGTTGCCCGTAACGGACATCTTGCCCTTGCCCGGCATCATGACGCCCTCGATGGTCAGGATCTCGCCGCCCACCTCCGTCCACGCCAGCCCGGTGACGATGCCGACCTGGTCCTCCATCTCGGCCTCGCCGTAGCGATACTTCGGCACACCGAGATAGTGCTCCAAGTTGTCGGGTACGACCTTCGCCGCCGTGGCGGTGCCGATCAGGATCTCCTTCACGGCCTTGCGGGCCAGCTTGGCGATCTCGCGCTCGAGGCTCCGCACGCCCGCTTCACGCGTGTAGCGGCGAATGATGCCCTTGAGCGCCTCGTCCTCCACCTCCCATTCCGCCGCCTCCAGGCCGTGGTTCTGGCGCTGGGTGGGGATCAGGTGGCGCTTGGCGATCTCGAGCTTCTCGTCCTCCGTATAGCCGGCGAGACGAATGATCTCCATGCGGTCCAGCAGGGCCGGTGGGATGTTCATCGTGTTTGCCGTCGTCACGAACATGACGTTGGACAGATCGTAGTCGACCTCCAGGTAGTGGTCGTTGAAGGTGTGGTTCTGCTCAGGATCCAGCACCTCCAGCAGCGCCGCTGCGGGATCGCCACGGAAGTCGGAGCCCATCTTGTCGATCTCGTCCAGAAGGAAGAGCGGGTTCGTCCGCTTGGCCTTCTTCATGGACTGGATGACCTTGCCGGGCATCGAGCCGATGTAGGTGCGCCGGTGACCCCTGATCTCGGCCTCGTCCCTGACGCCGCCGAGCGACATGCGCACGAACTCGCGGCCCGTGGCGTTGGCGATCGACATGCCGAGTGAGGTCTTGCCCACGCCGGGAGGCCCGACGAGGCACAGGATCGGCCCCTTGAGCTTGTTGGTGCGCGACTGCACCGCGAGATACTCGAGGATGCGCTCTTTGACCTTCTCCAGGCCGTAGTGCTCCTTGTCGAGGATCTGCTGCGCCTCGGTCAGGTCCTTCTTGACCTTGCCCTTGATGCCCCACGGGATCGACAGCAGCCAGTCGAGGTAGTTGCGCACCACGGTCGCCTCGGCCGACATCGGGCTCATCTGCTTGAGCTTCTTGAGCTCCGCCTGGGCCTTGTCGCGGGCTTCCTTCGAGAGCTTGGTGTTCTCGATCTTCTCCTCGAACTCCTGGATATCGTCGCGCTCGTCGCCGTCGCCGAGTTCCTTCTGAATGGCCTTCATCTGCTCGTTCAGATAGTACTCGCGCTGCGTCTTCTCCATCTGCCGCTTGACGCGCGAGCGGATCTTCTTCTCGACCTGCAGGACCGAGATCTCGCTCTCCATCAGCGTATAGACCCGCTCCAGCCGCTCGGAGATCGTGGTGACCTCGAGCACCTCCTGCTTGTCGGCGATCTTGATGGCCAGATGCGAGGCGATGGTGTCCGCCAGCTTCGAGTAGTCCTCGATCTGTCCGATGGTGCCGAGCACCTCGGGCGAGATCTTCTTGTTCAGCTTGACGTAGCTCTCGAACTGGGAAACCGCGGAGCGGGCCAGGGCCTCGATCTCGTCCTTGGAGCCCACCGCCTCGGCGACCCGCTCCACCTCCGCCTCGAAATAGTCCGCGTTCTCCACATAGCGCACGACCTTGGCGCGCGCCGTGCCCTCGACCAGCACCTTGACCGTGCCGTCGGGCAGCTTCAGGAGCTGCAGGACGGAGGCCAGCGTGCCCATCTGGTAGATGGCATCGGGCGCCGGATCGTCGTCGCCGGCATTCTTCTGGGCTGCGAGCAGAATCTGCTTGTCCGCCCGCATCACCTCTTCAAGGGCATTGATCGATTTCTCGCGACCGACGAACAGCGGCACGATCATGTACGGAAAGACCACGATGTCGCGCAGCGGCAACACCGGATAGGTCTCTCTGCTACCCTTTTCCTTGCCTTGCTTTGGCTCGCTCATGTTTCTCTCTTTTCCGCGCCATTTCAGGATTTACGGCACACACCTGATTTGGCCAAATGACCCAGACAGCTCCACATCCTCAGGCGTCGCTGCCGCAACACCCGACGCGATCTCGCTTTGGTTGAGGGGTATGATGGGGCGGATGCGAGCACCGCCTTAGCCGCACCCGAGCCCGGCCAGCGCACCGGTCTCGTCCGGCATTTCAGTCACAGGAAAGATGGTCGCCGCAAGGCTCCGGATCAAGGGCCCGCCTGGGGCACCCCTCCGCAGCAACGTGAGGCTACCGGCCTTCCCGTGCGACCCCTCCCTGCAAAGCCTACGCACTCGATCCCTTCTCCCCGGCGCGATCGGAGTAGATGCGCAATGGGCGCGCACCGCCGTCCGCCACCTCCGGGCCGATGACGACCTCTTCCACGCCCTTGAGCGTGGGCAGCTCGAACATCGTGTCGAGCAGGATCGCTTCCATGATGGACCTCAGGCCGCGGGCCCCCGTCTTGCGGTCGATGGCCTTGCGGGCAATGGCCTTCAGCGCATCCTGAGTGATCGTCAGGCGCACATCCTCCATCTCGAACAGCCGCTGGTACTGCTTGACCAGCGCGTTCTTGGGCATGGTCAGAATCTGGATCAGGGCGGCCTCGTCCAGGTCCTCCAGCGTGGCGATCACCGGCAAGCGGCCGATGAACTCGGGGATCAGGCCGAACTTCAACAGATCCTCAGGCTCGACGCCCTTCAGGATATCGCCCGTGCGGCGCTCGTCCGGACCCGCCACCTTGGCGCCGAAGCCCATCGACGAGCCGCGGCCGCGCCGGGAGATGATCTTCTCCAGCCCTGCAAACGCGCCACCGCAGATGAACAGGATGTTGGACGTGTCGACCTGCAGGAATTCCTGCTGCGGATGCTTGCGGCCGCCTTGGGGCGGCACGGAAGCGACCGTCCCTTCCATGATCTTGAGCAGCGCCTGCTGCACGCCCTCGCCCGAGACATCGCGCGTGATCGAGGGGTTGTCGGACTTGCGCGAGATCTTGTCGATCTCGTCGATGTAGACGATGCCGCGCTGCGCGCGCTCGACATTGTAGTCGGCGTTCTGCAGCAGCTTGAGGATGATGTTCTCCACGTCCTCGCCGACATAGCCCGCCTCCGTCAGCGTGGTGGCGTCGGCCATGGTGAAGGGCACGTCGAGAATGCGCGCCAGGGTCTGCGCCAGCAGCGTCTTGCCGCAACCGGTGGGCCCGACCAGCAGGATGTTGGATTTGGCAAGTTCGACGTCGTTGTTCTTGCCGGCGTGATTGAGCCGCTTGTAGTGATTGTGCACCGCCACGGAGAGCACGCGCTTGGCATGATCCTGGCCGATCACGTAGGAATCAAGGACCGAGCAGATCTCACTCGGGGTGGGCACGCCGTCCCGAGACTTGACCAGGGTGTTCTTGTTCTCCTCGCGGATGATGTCCATGCACAGCTCGACGCATTCATCGCAGATGAATACGGTTGGACCGGCAATCAGTTTGCGGACCTCGTGCTGGCTCTTACCGCAGAAGGAGCAGTAGAGGGTGTTCTTTTCCTGGGCCATCCGGTTCTCTCGAGGCGTCTTTCCTGGGCGATCGATGACGCAACGTGCAGGGGCCGATCGCCTCTACCCTAACGTACAGCGCTTTGGCCCGGCTCCTTGGGGATAGTAGGTCCCAATCTGAGCATGCTAGCGGCGCCGGGATCAAGATTGGATTAACATCTCTTTTCCTGCGCCCGTTTACCGTTTCGCATCGGCCACTATGGGTGGTGCCGAAGACACTGCCAGCCTGAGGCCTGCAAAGTCCACGCCAATCGGCGCGCCTCAAGCCGGCCCGGCGCAAAGCCTCAGGGCGAATTGCCGCGGGGCTCACGTGGGCGCCGGCTTCCCGGCGGGGGATGCGACATCTAGGACGCCGCCTTGCCCCCGGGGAACAGGCCATCGGCCTCGTCCCGCTTCTCCAGCACCTTGTCGATAAGACCAAACTCCCTGGCCTGATCGGCAGTCATGAAGAAATCACGGTCGAGAGTTTTCTCGATGACCTCATAGCTCTTATTTGTATGCTTCACATATACTTCGTTTAGGCGCCGCTTCATCTTAATGATGTCTTCGGCATGCCGCTCGATATCGCTGGCCTGGCCCGAGAACCCGCCCGAGGGCTGATGCACCATGATGCGCGCATTGGTCAGCGCATAGCGCATACCCGGCGTGCCCGCGCACAGCAGCAAGGAGCCCATGGAGGCGGCCTGGCCGATGCACAGCGTGGAGATCGGCGGCCGCACGAACTGCATGGTGTCGTAGATCGCCATCCCGGCGGTCACGACCCCGCCTGGAGAATTGATGTACATGGCGATTTCCTTCTTGGGGTTCTCGGCCTCCAGGAACAGAAGCTGCATGCAGATCGAGGCCGCCATGTGATCCTCGACCACGCCCGTCACGAAAATGATGCGCTCCTTGAGCAGGCGCGAGGGCAAATCGTAGCCGCGCTCACCCCTGGTCGTCTGCTCGACGACGATCGGCCAGAACGAGCTTCTCGGGGAATCCGTGTGTGACATCTTGGGCCTGCCGGTCGTTGGGCGGCGGTGCACAAGTTGCACCCGCCGACTATGAAACATTGGGTCGAATCGTCGCGCTTTCAAGCACGATTATCGTTTGTCACCGCCGTGCTGGTGATCGTGCCCATGATCATGCGGATGATCGTGATCATGGTGGTGGTGATCATGGTGATGCCCGTGATCGTGGCTGTGGTCATGATCGTGATGATGATGGTCATGGCCGTGATGATGCACGTGCGCCAGCGCATCCTCGTCACCCGCCATGGGCTTGAGGAGCGCCTCGGCCGTGACCTTCTTCTCCGCGGGCTTGGCCAGCTCCAGAATATGATCGATGACCTTGTCCTCGAAAATGGGCGCCCGCAGCTCCACCAGCGCCGCCGGGTTCTTTTCATAGTATTCGTAGACAAAGCGCTCCTGGCCCGGATAGCGCCGCGCCTGCTCGATCAGCGCCCGCTTGAGCTCGTCCTGGCTCACCTGCAGCTTCTGCTTGTCGCCGATCTCGCCGATCACAAGCCCAAGCCGCACCCGCCGCTCGGCAATCTTGCGATACTCGGCTTTGAGCTCGTCCTCCGGCTTGCCGGCGTCGGCGATGGTCTTCCCTTCCCCTTCCAGCGACTGGACAAACCGCCTCCAAATGCCGTCGAACTCGCCGCTCACCAGGGTCTCAGGCAGGACGAAATCATGTGCCTTGTCGAGCGCGTCGAGCGCCTGGCGCTTGAGCTTCGCGCGCGCAACGGACGCGTACTCGCCCGCGATTCTGCCGCGCACCAGCTCCTTGAGATTGTCCAGGGATTGCGCGCCAAGCGTCTTGGCGAACTCATCGTCCACCTCGGGCCGCACCGGCTTGGCCACCTCCTTCACCCCGACGGTGAACTCAGCGTCCTTGCCGGCAACCTCCTTGCCTGGATAATCATCGGGGAACTTCACCTTGACGATGCGCTCTTCGGCCGCCTTGGCCCCCTCCAGACCTTCCACGAAGCCCGGGATGAACTGGCCCTCGCCGACCACGAGCTGGACGTCCTCGCCCTTGCCCCCCTCGAACTCCACGCCGTCGATCCGGCCTACGAAACCGATGGTGAGCCGATCCCCCTTGCCTGCCGCCCGCTCCGCCTCCGCCTCGTACTTGATGGAGCGCTCCACCAGGTCTGCCACCGCCTTCTCCACCGCCTCATCGGCCACGTCGGCGACTTCCCGCTCAAGCTTCAGCTGGGAAAGATCGGTCACCAAGATGTTGGGGAGAATTTCGAACGACATCGTATAGGCAAGGTCGCCCTGGCCGGCGAGCACACGCTCGATTTCTTCCTTGTCCTCGGTAAAATCGATGTTGGGCTGGTGGGCAGGCCGTTCGTTGCGATCCTGCACGGCCTTGCGGCTCGTCTCCTCCACCGCCTGCTGCACCACCTCGGCCATCACTGAGCGGCCATACAGCTTCTTGATGTGCGCGATGGGCACCTTGCCCTTGCGGAAGCCCTTGAGCTGGATCTGGCCCTGCACCTCGTCGATGCGGGAGGTGAACCGCTCGCTGAGCTCGCTCTGCCCAACGACCACCTTCAGCTCGCGCTTGAGGCCTGAGGAACTCGTCTCGGTAACTTGCATCTCTTCCGCCTTGATCGCCGCTGCTGGGCCCCATGCCCCTTACCGGCACCGTATACCGTCCCACGGACGCAGGCATTGGTGCGGGCGGAGGGACTCGAACCCCCACGGCTTGCGCCGCTGGAACCTAAATCCAGTGCGTCTGCCAATTCCGCCACGCCCGCGAACAATGGCCGCGCCGCCGACCGGGCGCCGGCACTGTGTGCACCCCGCGACGCCTGCGCTGTGGGTTGGGGGCACATATATCGGGCCGCGTCTGGCAAAATCAATCCTGAATTGGGATGGCGGTGCACCTCTTGGCCCCGCCCATGACCTTTTGGCCCTGCCCCATGGCCTTGCGTGGCCCGCCCCCCATATCTAGGGTGGTCGAGCCTTCTGAAAATGGGGAGACAAGCCTCGTGACCGTCGTCAACGGCGTGGCCGCAGCGGTGGGCCGCACGCCTCTGATCAAGCTGAAGCGCGCCTCCGAGGAGACAGGCTGCACGATCCTGGGCAAGGCCGAGTTCATGAACCCGGGCCAGTCCGTCAAGGACCGCGCCGGGTTGCAGATGATTCTGGAGGCGGAGACGCGCGGTGAGATCAAACCGGGCGGCCTCGTGGTCGAGGCCACCGCCGGCAACACCGGCATCGGGCTGGCGCTCGTGGCCAATGCGAGCGGCTATCGCACTCTGATCGTCATCCCCGACACCCAAAGCCAGGAAAAGAAGGACACGCTGCGCCTGCTTGGCGCCGAACTCGTGGAAGTTCCGGCGGTGCCCTACGGCAACCCCAACAACTACCAGCATGTCGGCCGGCGGCTTGCCGATGAGCTGCGCAAGCGCGAGCCCAACGGCGTGCTCTTTGCGGACCAGTGGAACAATCTTGACAATCGCAAGGCGCACTATGTCTCGACCGGGCCGGAGATCTGGGAGCAGACCGGGGGCAAGGTCGACGCCTTCATCTGCGCCATCGGCACGGGCGGCACGGTCGCCGGCGTGTCCACCTTCCTGCGCGAGAAGAAGAAGGACATCGTCATCGGCGTCGCCGATCCGCGCGGCGCAGCCATGTACGACCTCTTCACCCGCGGCGAGGCCAAGGCCACCGAGGGCGGCTCGATCACCGAAGGCATCGGGCTCGGCCGCGTCACCAAGATCATCGAGGACATCAAGGTGGACAGGGCATATCTGATCGAGGACGCAGAAGCCGTGCCCCTCATCTTCGATCTTCTCGAGCATGAGGGCCTGTGCCTGGGCGGCTCGTCGGGCATCAATGTGGCGGGCGCGATCCGGCTGGCGAAGGACCTTGGTCCCGGCCACACTGTCGTCACCGTGCTCGCCGACTACGGCACGCGCTACCAGTCGAAGCTGTTCAACCCGCAGTTCCTGCGCTCCAAGAACCTGCCGGTGCCGGCCTGGATGGAGCGCAAGTCCGATATCACCGCGCCCTTCGTAAAGGCCTGAGCGGTGACCGAGCAGCTCTACAGGACCGACGCCTATCTGCGCGAGTGCAAGGCGCGCGTGCTTGGCGTGAACGAGCGCGGCGGGATCATCCTCGACCGGACGGTGTTCTATGCTGCGGCAGGCGGACAGCCGGGCGATAAGGGTGCGCTCAAGATCGATGGCGGCGGCAACTGCCCGATCGCCACCACCGTGTATGACGCCGACAAGGCCACCATCGTGCACGTCGCCGCCGAGGGGGCCGTGCTCCCCGCATCGGGTCACACCGTGCGCGCCGTGCTCGACTGGGAGACGCGCAGAATGCTCATGCGCATGCACACGTGCCTGCATCTGCTGTGTGCGCTCGTGCGATATCCCGTGACGGGAGGCCAGGTCGGCGCGCAGGAAGGCCGGCTCGATTTCGATATCGAGGACGCGTCTGCCGTCGACAAGGACCGACTGACGACCGATCTCAACGCTCTGATCGCCGCCAATCACCCCGTCACCGAGCGCTGGATCGCCGATGCGGAGCTGGAAGCCAATCCGGGCCTGGTGCGCACCATGGCGGTGAAGCCGCCGATGGGCACTGGCAGGGTGCGGCTTGTCGCCATCGGCGAGAACGGCGCTGTCGATCTGCAGCCCTGCGGGGGAACGCATGTCAAGGCGACCGGCGAGATCGGCCGGGTCGCCGTCACCCGGATCGAAAAGAAGGGAAGGCTGAACCGGCGCATCCGTGTCCAGTTCGCGAATGAATAGAGAGGGAGGCTGGCCAGCAACGCGCCTATCGAACGGCGCCGCGCAGCGGCGCGAGGCGCCATGAGATGAGCCTCGTGCGCGCATCTTCACGCCACGGCCGGGGTGCCACGACTGGCTGCCAACGTCGGATGGCTCGCAAGCAGCGGCTCGGCCGCCCGCCTCAATGATGACGTGTTCCATCACCACTTCGTAGACAACCGAAAACGCCGGGAGACCATCGCCTATGTCAGACCTTCCTTCGCAATGGCTCGTCGAGACGAGCTGGCTCGCCGATCACCTCAATGCGCCAGACCTCGTCGTGCTCGACGCGTCGTTGCATCTGCCGGTCACCGGCCGCAACCCGAAGACCGAGTATCTGCAGGCCCACATTCCCGGCGCGCTCTTCTTCGATATCGATGACATCTCCGACACGACGAGCGCGCTCCCGCACATGCTGCCGCCGCCGGCGAAGTTCGCCAGCCGCATGAAGAAGATGGGCATCGGCGACGGCTTGCGCGTGGTGGTCTACGATTCCGAGGGGCTCTACTCGGCCGCCCGCGCCTGGTGGATGTTCCGCACCATGGGTCACAACGACGTGGCGGTGCTGAACGGGGGCTTGAAGAAATGGAAGGCCGAAGGGCGGCCGCTGGAGGACGGCGAGCCGCCGCGCCGGACGGAACGCCATTTCACGACGCGCTTTCACGCCGAGCTCGTCCGCGATGCTGCCGAGATGAAGGCGCTCATCGGCGACAAGACCATCCAGATGGTCGATGCCCGCGCCGCCGGTCGGTTCGAGGGCCGCGACCCCGATCCGCGTCCGGGCCTCAGGACCGGACACATCCCGACGTCCCGCAACGTGCCCTTCACCACGCTGCTCAATCCTGACGGCACGCTGAAGCCGGCCGCTGAGCTGCGCGCGCTGTTCGCCAAGGCGGGCGTCGACATCGCCAGACCGGTGGTCGCCACCTGCGGGTCGGGCGTCACGGCGGGTGTCGTCGCCCTGGCGCTTGCCCTGCTGGGGCGGCCCGACAGCGCCGTCTACGACGGCTCCTGGGTGGAGTGGGGAATGGCCGACAACGGCCTGCCGGTCGCCACGGGGCCGGCCCAACCCTGAGGCCCAAGCCCTTTGCCAGGCCTTCGCCAAGAACCCATACGGGCCACCACTTCGGCGCAAGCTGCAGCTTGACTGCAGTGGAGAGAAATCCTCCCCGCCGGGGAACCCCCGCGCGCCTGTGTCGTTAGCCGTGAGACGGCTTCAAGGATCGGACGCGGCAGAATTTCAGTGCTGCCGCGTCGGGCATCAAAAGCCGGAGGGAATTCCGGTGGACGACAATGGCGACGCGCAAGGGCACGGCCTTGCGGAAGCGGCACGCGAGCAAAATTCGAACCTGCGACGCCTGATCGATGCCGTCGGCGCTCTGATCGCGGCCTCGCGCGAGTTGATGCAACACCTCCAGCTCGCTGACGGTGCCGAGAGGCCGGCAAAGGACGACCCCGCCACGGACAACGCCGGCAGCGCAGGTCCCCCCAAATCCTGATGCCGGGAACACGGAACTTCTGCGTCCGAGCGGCGTTGAAAGCAGCAGGCCACCCGCATCCGGTTCCCCCTCCCGGATGCAGCCCCATGAGGTTGTGGTGGCAATCCGGGCGCCGCGCATTCGAACCTCCCCCTGGTCCAGCGCGGCGCCCTTCTTTCTGTGCGGATGGGCGCAGCACCGGGGACAATGGCGACGCACCGAACCATTGCGTTATTCAACAAGCGGGCCATTCGGCCGGGCTTGCGGCAGCTACGGTCCCAAATTGCCGAGGGCCTGGTCGAACTTGGCGAGATCCGAGCGCCACTGCGCCTGATAGGCGGCGATGCGGTCGAGCCGGGCGATGATGGCGCGACCGCGCTCCAGCAGCTCGCGGGCCTCGCTCTCGTTGCCGCCGAATGCTTCCAGCGAGCCGACCTTGTGATAGCTGACGGCCAGATCGCGCTGCCAGCCTGTCCTGGTGGGATCGTCTGCGGCGGCCTCCTCGGCGAGATCGAGCCCCCGACGGTAGGTGGCAAGCGCCTCGCGCACCTGTCCCTTGGCCAGCAGCACATCGCCGATCCGGTCAAGACTGGCAGACACATCCCAGCGCGCCTCGCTGCGCTCCGGATTGCGCCGTGCGATCGTCTCGGCAAGCGAAAGGCCGGTGCGGAAGCTTGCCAGCGCGCCATCCAGGTCGCCCTTGCGTTCCAGCACCTCCGCGATCCTGTCATGCGCCACCGATAGGTCGCGCTGCCAAACGGCATTGGTCGCGTCGCGCTTGGCCAGCGTCTCGGCGACGGCAAGGCTGCGCCGGTAGCTCTCCAGCGCAAGGTCCAGGTGGGCTTGCTCCAGCAGCATATCGCCGATCCGGTCATGGGTGATCGAGACGTCCCGCTGCGAGGCTGCATTGTGCGGCTCACGCTCTGCAAGCGCCACTGCCTCGCGCAGGGCGGATTCATAGGCGGCCAGCGCCGCCTCGCGCTCGCCCTTTGCGGCCAGCACATCGCCCAGCATTGTGCCTGCGCGATAGCGGGCGGCCTCGCCGCCGGCATCGCCGGCACGCTCGATCTGTCGGCGGAACGCCGTCTCGGCGGCCTCGAGCCGGCCCGCACGCAGGGAGAGAACACCAAGCAGCATCTGCGCCTGCTGGTCGTTGGGGGCCAGCTCGGCGGCCCGGGAGTAGGCCTTCAGCGCATCTCGCGTGTTGTCGAGCAGCGACAGCGCGCCCAACTGGCGCCAACAGGCGGCCTCGCTGCCGTTGAGCTTGCCGCCATTGAGGCGCTGGCGCAGCATGTGCTTGGCCTTGCCCGGGCGCCCACCCGCTTCCAGCAACACCGTTCTGGCCGCCGCCTCGATGTCGGCCTCCAAGGCCTCGCTAGCCCCCAAGGTGGGCGCGCGGTCTATGCCGTCGGCAAAGGGTGCCCTCGGCTCTTCCAGGCGCACCCGCAGCCGCTCCTTCAGATCGTGGATGCCCCATTGCAGCCGTGCCGCACGGGCCAGCGCCGACTTGCGGCGGTGGCGCCGGTAAGCGGTGACGCCGACCAATCCGGCGAGTGCGATGCCGACAGCGGCCAGCGCTGTCCCATCGTGGGCGGCGATCCAGGATGCCAGCCCATGCCCGTAGCTCCGCATGCCGTCGAGCAGACTTGCGACGCCCATCCCTCCCCCGCTTTGCCAACCGGCCTACCTCGATTCGCTCCTGGGTTGCATGCTCCGTGCGTGGTCCTTGCCCCGTCTCACCCCGGCAGCGGGATGAACTCCTTCTCGTCGCCGGGCACCAGCGCAAACCGCTTGGTGCGCCAATCCTCCTTGGCTTGATCGATGCGGTCCTTCGAGGACGACACGAAGTTCCACCAGATGTGGCGCGGCCCATCCATCGGCTCGCCGCCGAGCAGCATCAGCCGCGATTGCGCGACCGCCAGGATGGAGATGCGATCACCGGGCTTGAACACCAGCAGCCGCCCTTCGCCGAACTTGTCGCCCGCCACGTCGATCTCGCCCGACGCCACGTAGACGGCTCGCTCGTCATAGTCGGGATCGAGCGGCAGCACCGCGCCGGGTGCCAGCACCGCCTCGGCAAACAGCGACTCGTGCGGAAACTCGACTGGCGACCGCGCGCCGTAAGCACGGCCCATGACCAGGCGCACGCGCTTGCCCTCCCCGGCGATGCGCGGCAGGTCGTCCTGCCCGTGGTGCGCGAACTGGGGGGCGGCCTCCTCGTGGCTCTTGGGCAGCGCCGCCCAGGCCTGGATGCCGAACAGCCGGTGCGTGGACTGCCGCACCTCGCTGCGCTCCCGCTCCGAATGCACGATGCCGCGGCCGGCGGTCATCAGATTGACCTCGCCCGGCTTGATCGCGGCAGCGGTGCCGAGGCTGTCGCGGTGGAACACCTCGCCCTCGAACAGGTAGGTGACGGTGGCAAGCCCGATATGGGGATGCGGCCGCACATCGATGCCGCCGCCGATCAGAAACTCGGCGGGGCCCATCTGGTCGAAGAAGATGAAGGGGCCGATCATCTGCTTCTGCGCCGAGGGCAGCGCGCGGCGCACCTCGAAGCCGCCGATATCGCGGGCACGCGGCACGATCACGTGCTCGATGGCATCGCACGACAGGCGATCACCGGGAATGGGGTCTTGGCCAGGTTGCCAGCTCACGCGTCACATCCTTTCTGGTAGTGTGCCCCCCGCCAACTTAATGTCGCCGGAGCCGTCTGCAAAGACGCGGAAGACATGGCCGCGAGGTGACATGCGGATCATCGTGGACTCCCTGGTCGCTGCTCCACCCGACACGGTTTTTGCCGCGGCCGTCGACATTGCAGACTGGCCGCGGTTCATCTCCGGCATTCAGAAGGTGGAGCTGCTCACACCGGGCCCGATCGCCGTCGGCACCCGGTTTCGCGAGACGCGCATCATGTTCGGCCGCGCGGCGACCGAAGAGATGACCCTCGCCGAACTCCAACCGCCACGCCGGTTCCTGCTGACGGCCTTCAGTCACGGCACCGCCTATCGCACCGGACGCCTGTTCGAGCCGCATGCGGTGGGCACCCGCGTGATCCTCTCCTTCGAGGGACAACCCACGACGCTGCTCGCGCGGCTGTTTGCGCCTCTGGCCACGCGGTTCAAGGGCACCGTGCAGCGCCACCTCGATGCCGATCTTGTGGATCTCAAGCGTGAGGCTGAACTGAGACACGGGAGCAAGGCCTGACGTGGACAAGGCATTCATCAAGGGTGTCGACCGCACGCTGGGCGCGCTCGCCCGCTCGGCCTTCAGAAATTTCATCGCCCAACCGCTCTTTGCTCTCAACTATCGGGTCGACATCGTCGGGGGCGACGAGGCCCTGAGTTGCACAAACGGCTCGATCGTGGTTGCCAACCACGTCTCCTTCCTCGACGGGCCCTTCCTCATGAGCAATGCGTGGCCGCATGCGCGCATCCGCGCGACGGCGTGGCACGCCGAGTACACCGACTGGACGCAATGGTGGCTCATGAAACTGTTCGGCGTCATCTGCCTCGGCAGTCCCACGAACCCGCCCGCGCGCTGGCACCCTCACGATCCCAACAGGCCGGCGCTGTGGCTTGAGGAGCGCAAGCGCCGCAAGGAGAAGGCCGCATCGATCATGAGCAAGGTGCTCGATGCGGGCCATCATCTGCTGGTGTTCTGCGAAGGCAGGATCGGCGACGGTCACAACGTCGCCATCCCACCCCACCTGTCGGGCGTGCATGACCTCATTCAGGATCATCCGGACAAACCCGTGCTGCTGGTGAAAATCGCCGGCCTGGAGCGAAGCCTGTTCGGCAAGCAGCGGCCGCGTGCGCCGCTCCTGCACCGGCTTGCCGTCACGATCACGATCAAGCGCGCAGACAACGTCTCCCTTGCGGGCGGCCCGGCAGGCCTGAATGCCGGCCTGGAACGCTACTTCAACGACGGAACTGTGCTTCCGACCCGATCGAGCGCTGCGGTCTGACGGCCGGTGCGTCGCCGCTGTCGGGCGGCTAGGGCTTGCTGGCCGCAGCCGGCGCCGGCTTCTTCGACAGCAGCTCGATGGCATCGGCCAGATGCTCATCGGCTATGTTGTAGGCACCCTTGGCCACACGAATGTTGTGGGCTTCCCGCAGCACGTCGGCGTGCCTCGTGCCGGTGGGTGGCTCGAACTTGTAGCAGGCCAGCTCCAGGAGCTGGCCCAGGGGGTCGCGGAAGTAGATGGAGTACATGAAGCCGCGATCGACCTCGCCAGAGTTGGGAAAGCCGCGCTCCTCCAGCCGCGTCTTGGCTTGGGTGTAGGTGGCGCGCGAGACCATGAACGCCAGATGATGCAGATTGCCGATGCCCATGGGGTTGGGCCGGGAGGCAGGCTTTGAATTCTCGTTCGTGAAGACCGTGACCAGCCGGCCGTCGCCCGGATCGAAATAGAGATGGTTGGTGTCCGGATCGTCGAGATTGGGCTGCTCGAAGACGAGCGGCATGCCGAGCACACCCTCCCAGAAATCCACCGACGTCTGCCGGTCGGCACCGACCAGAGTGATGTGATGCACGCCCTGTGTTTGCAGCTTGGCCACCGCGGACCTCCCGGCTCGTGAAGATTGCTCGATCGTGCCCGTTAGGTGGCGCCGGCCGGCGCGGGGCGCAAGGAGGCACACGTTTGTTACCGGGCGCCGGGCGACCCGGGCGGCTCAGAACGGATCCTTGGGGTCGAACTTGGGGCGCCGCTTCTCCTTCAGCGCCGCCATGCCCTCCTGCACCTCGGGCCCCGAAAAACCCATGAACTCCATGGCCAGCGAGGCATCGAAGGTCGGGCCTGCCATGCGCAGCCAATTATTGAGGGCGTGCTTGGTCCAGCGCACCGCGGCCGGCGGCATGTCGCGCAGCTTCTCGGCTGCGGCCAGCGCGGTCTCCACCACCTTGCCGTCATCGGCCGCCATGGAGACGAGGCCGATGCGCTCGGCCTCCTCGCCGGTCACCATCTCGCACAGCAGCAGGTAGTATTTCGCCTTGGCCATGCCGCACAGCAGCGGCCACACGATGGCCGAGTGATCGCCCGCCGCCACGCCGAGCCGCGTGTGTCCGTCGATGATGCGCGCCCGCCGCCCGGCCACCGTGATGTCGGCGACCATCGCCGCCGCCAGCCCCGCGCCGACGCACGGCCCCTCGATGGCCGCAACGATCGGCTTGGTGCAGTTGATCACGTTGTAGACGAGGTCGCTCGCTTCCTTCCACACGCGCGTGCGGGTCGCCCAGTCCCGGGCCATCACCTCGATCATGCCGAGATCGCCGCCGGCCGAGAACACGCCGCCATCGCCGCGCAGCACCGCCACCGAAGTCTCCGGATCACGGTCGATGTCGCGCCACACCTCCGCCAGCTCGCGGTGGCCGTCGGCATCCAGCGCGTTGAGCTTTCCCGGCTTGGACAGGATGACCTCGAGGATGCGCGGACGCGGTCGCGCGAACTTCAAGGCTGTGTAGTGCGCATAGCGCTGCGTCATGTGCTTGTGCTCCTTGGCTGTCTCTCGCCTGGCGAGGGCAAGACCGGTCCTCTGTCGTCGATTTGAGCCGTCTGCGCGACCCCCGTACTCAGCGCGCCTCACTCATCTGCACCTGCCGCAAGGCGGCATGGGTCTCCTGCATCTCGGCCACGATCCAGTCGCGGAAGGCCTTGATGGGCGCGCGCTTCTCCTGGCCCTTGGCACAGACGAAATAGTACGCCCGACCGGGCAGCGGCATTTCCGGCCCGAAGGGAACGACCAGGCGCTTCAGGGCGATGTCGCGCGCAGCGACCATCTTGTAGGCGAGCACCACCCCCACACCTTCGCTGGCAGCATCGAGGGCATGGTCGGCAACGTTCAGCCGAAGCCCGCGCGTGCTGTCGATGCCGCCGAGGCCCGCCATGGCCATCCAGTCGGCCCACGTGGGCACCACGCCCGGCAGATCCACCTGGATCAAGGTGAAGCGCTTGAGGTCCTGCGCTGTTCTTAGCGGATGTGCACCCTCCAGCAAGCGCGGACTGCACAGCGGCAGCAGCCACTCGTCCGATACCTTCTCCACGTAGAGGTCGGGATGGACGCCCGAGCTGAGGCGGATGCCGACGTCGATGTCGTCGGTCGTGAAGTTGGCATAGCCGACGCTGGCGGTGATGCGCGTTTCAATGTCGGGATGCTGCGCGAGGAATTTGTAGAGTCGCGGCACCAGCCATTTGGCCGTCAGGCCCGGCGTCGAGCTCACGACCAGCACCCGGTCCCGGTTGCCGCGGTCGAGCCGGTCGACGGCCTCGCGAATGGCCTCAAAGCCGGTGCGGATGCCCGGGTAGATCAGACGCGCCGAGGCGGTCAGCTCGATCGACCGTGCCCGGCGCAGAAACAGCTTCATCCCGAGCTGGTCCTCCAATCCGCGCACCTGGTGGCTCAGCGCCGCGGGCGTGACATGCAATTCCTGCGCGGCCTTGGAGAAGCTCAAATGCCGGGCCGTGGCCTCAAAGGCCCGCAGCGCATTCAGCGGGGGCAGAGGACGGCGCATGGACGCTTTAGTTTCTCTCAGCCGGTGGGCGAGATAACATCGTTTGTCCTGGAATTTTTATCAACTTATTTCTGATGATCCCCATGGGCATATGAGGAATATTAAAGATGACACCCGCCACAGACCACCCCTTCTCCGACCTGACCCCGGAACAGATGCGCGAGCTGCTGCGCGCCGCCCGCGACGCGCGTGTCGCGGCGTTCAGAAGCGTCTTCGCGGCACTGCTTGGGCGCCGGCAGGACGCTCGGGCGCCGGGCGCACGCCGGCTGCGGCTGACGGGCCCGCCCGACAGCCCTGAGCGCCACCGGATGCGGGTTCCGCAGCCCGCGCATGAATAGATCCCGCGATCCGCTGATCCGCGTCGTGCACCCGATTGGTCGTCAGTCCGCCTTGGTTGCGATCGCCCTCAGCTTGGGATCGGCCGCCACCCGCTTCATGAATGCGTCGTCGATGAAACCCTTGGTGTCCGGCACTGCGGGGATGGTGCCGACGGACTGCATGAACGCGCCGATGTTGCCGAGCCACGTGTCGACATCGGATTTGCCCTTGCTGCGATCGAGGATCCTGATCTGCGCATCGAGCCCGAACACCGGCCGGTCGGCAAACTCCGATTCCATGCCCGCATCCGAGATCTCGACGCCGCCCTGAGCGTAGAATCTTTTCATCATGGCCCGCGCCTCCTTCGGATGGGCGCCGATCCACGCCCACGCGCGCAAGTACACGGCCAGATATCTGGCGACCGCGTCCGGATTCTCCTTGGCGAAGTCGGGGCGGGCGATGAGCGCGCCCGGCACGATGGCACCGGCCTCGTGACCGCTGCACAGCAGCTTGGCGTTGGCCTTCTCGGCGAGCGTATAGTTGTTCGGCGCCCACACACCGGCAAAGTCGCCGTTGTTGGACGAGACGGCGGAGATGATCTGTGCCTGCCCCAGGTTCACGAGTTGCACATCGGCCTTGGCGATGCCCCATTTCTTGAGGCAGGCCTGCACCGAGTAGTCTCCGGTCGAGTTGGTGGTGAGAAGGATCTTCTGCCCCTTGATGATCGTGGGATCCTTCTTGGCGGCTTCGAACTTGTCGGCCCGCACCATCAGCACGTTTGCCTTCGACTCGTCGTTGGTGATGCCGATGGTGACCAATCCGAAGCGCGCTGCGCCGAGCACCGCCGGCACGGAGCCGGTGCCGCCGACATCCCATGCCTTGGCCTGCGCGGCCGCCACCTGCGGCGCACCGGCCGGGAAGGTCGAGAACTCCGGCGTCAGGCCTGCGTCGGCCCAGAACTTGTTCTCCGTCGCCACGTAGTAGGGCAGCGCCCAATAGAGTGCGGGCTGATAGCTGACCTTGATGGGCGTCTGCGCCATGGCCTGCGGTACGGCCCCCACCATCAGCGGGGTGAGCGCCAGAAGTCTCCAAAGATGCTTCATATTTTCCTCTCCTAGGCTTGTGTTTTTCGGGGCTACCTGTCCCCACCGGGGTCAGCGCTCCCCTCCTACCTTCTCCTCGCGCAGCGACCGCCAGATGTGCGTGCGCAGGTGCACGAAGCTTTCCAGGTCCATGACATCCTCCACGCGCGCATGGCGGTCCCAGTTCTCCGCGGCGCGGATGGCGCGCACATCGAGGACCTCCTTGATTCGCCCCGGCCGTTGCGTCATCACCGCCACACGGTCGGCCAGGTACACGGCCTCTTCCACGGCATGCGTAATGAACAGCACGGTGCGAGGATTGATGCGTGCGATGCGCACGAGCTCCTCCTGCATGACGACACGCGTCTGCGCATCGAGCGCACCGAACGGCTCATCCATCAGCAGCACCTGCGGGTCGAGCACATAGGCGCGGGCAATGGCAACCCGCTGCTGCATGCCGCCGGACAGCTGGTGCGGAAACGCCGTCTCGTAGCCGTCGAGCCCCATCAGCTTGATGATCGCGGCGATGCGATCCCGCCGCTCCGGAGCGGCCATGCCCTTGTTGCGCAGGCCGAAGGCCACATTGTCGGCCACCGTCTTCCACGGAAACAGCGCGAATTGCTGGAACACGACGGCCCGGTCCGGACCCGGGCCCGGAACCGGAGCGCCGCCCACCAGCACGCGGCCGCTGGACGGCGCCTCGAACCCCGCGGCCATGCGCAGGCACGTGGTCTTGCCGCAGCCCGAGGGGCCGACCAGCGCCACGAACTCCTTGTCGGCAACCGTCAGGTCAACGCCGTCGAGGGCCGGAAACGAGCGCCCGTCCCGCTCGAACAGCCTGCCCACGTTGTCGAACTCGATGGCGCTCATGCCAGCCCTCTTCTGTGGCGCACGAAGGCCTCGATTTGTCGCAGGAAGACGTCGATGACGAGACCCACAAGACCGATGGCGACCATGCCGGCCACCACCGTCGGTGTGGAGATGTTGCTCTGGCCCTGCACCATCATATAGCCGACACCCGCGGATGCCACGATCAGCTCCGCGCCGACCAGCGATTGCCAGCCGAGCCCGGCGCCGATGCGCAGGCCGGCCACGATCGCGGGAAACGATGCCGGCAGCAGCACCTCCAGGATGGTGCGCAGGCTGCCGGTGCCCAGCATCCGTGCCGCTTCGATGTACTTGGCATCCACGAACCGCGCGCCGCGGTAGGCATTGATCAGGCACGGCGGAAAGGCGCCCGAGAAGATGATCATGATCGGCCCGCCGATGCCGGTGCCGAACCACAGCGCGGCGAACGGCACCCAGGCGATCGGCGCAATGAAGCGCAGGCCGTCGAACACCGGCGTCACCATTGCGTCGAGCCAGCGAAACCAGCCCATCAGCAGGCCGAGCGGCACCCCCACCCCCGCCGCCAGCAGGAAGCCGTAGGCGTAGCGCTCCAGGCTCCGGGCGAGATGCTCCGGCAGGGTCGCGCCGGCGAAGGGCTCGGTGAGCAGATACTGCGTGCGCGCCAGGACATCGAGGGGCGTCGGCAGGAACTGCTTGGCCACCAGGCCCGACGCGGACATCCCCCACCAAAGGCCGAGGAAGCTCGCCAAGCCGATGGCGCCCAGCAGCAGCCTCTCGGCGGTTGACGGCGGACGGGTCGTGCTGGACCGCATGCGATCGCGCCTCACGCCCGCACCGCGAGCCAGGGCATGGCGCGCGCCTCGACGACCGCCAGCACGCGCGTCGTCGCCCATCCCCAGGCGCCGACGGCCGCCATTCCCACCATGACCATCGCGGGGTAGATGTCCTGCTGTGCCACGTTGAGCACGCGGCCGAGGCCCGCCAGCGCACCCACCAGCTCGGCCGCAACCAGCGTCGTCCATGATGCCTGCAGCGACAGGCGCAAGCCGGTGAAGATCATGGGCGCCGCCGCCGGCACCAGCACCTCCCGCGCCAAGCGCCAGCGTCCGGTGCCCAGCATGCGCGCCGCCTCGATCACGTTGGGCTCGATGCCGCGCACCCCCGTGAACGTGTTGATGACGGAGGGTACGAAGGCGGCAAAGAAGATGACCATGATCTTGGCGGCATCTCCAAGGCCGAGCCAAAGAATAGCCAAGGGAATCCAGGCCAGCGGCGGGATCGGCCGCACGAGAAGAAATACCGGATTGATCAGCGCCTCGGCGCGGCGGCTCCAGCCCATCAGCAGGCCGAGCGGGATGCCGACCGCAGCCGCGACCGTGAAGCCCATGATCACAAGCTTGAGGCTGTGCAGCGAATGCGACAGCAGCGTGCCGTCGGCATAGCCGGTCGTGGCGATCTGCTTGAGGGACTGCCAGAACTGAACCGGGGACGGAAAGCGCAACGTATCGATCGTCCCCGTCACCATGGTCAGCACCGCCCACAGCGCGAGCAGGCTGGCGACGGTGGCCGTGCCGATCCAGTCGCGTGACGTTTGCATCACTTGCTCCCTTGCACGCCTGCCGTTGGCCGGCCGCGACCTATTATGCTGGGGCTTATCATAGCCGGTAGACCGCTGCGCGCTGGCGGTACATCCTGGACCTGCACAGCACTGTTTCTGGGGTGCGGGCGAATTCACGCCGCCGCCCCGGCCAGGGAGGAGCCCATGACATCCCCGACAAATCGCCAGATCCTGTTGGCGGAGACGCCCAAGGACAAGCTTGGACCGCAGCATTTCCGCCTCACACAGGGCCCGGTGCCGGCCCCCAGGGACGGCGAGGCGCTTCTGCGCGTGCGGTACATCTCGCTCGACGCCGCCAACCGCGCCTGGATGCAGGGCGCAACCTACCGGGAGGCCGTTGGCGCCGGATCGGTCATGGCCGGTGGGGCGATCGCCGAGGTTGTCGAGAGCAAGGCGCCGGGCTTCGCGCCGGGCGACCTCGTATTCGCCGACACGGGATGGCAGGACTACATCGCGCTGCCGGTCAAGCGCCTCCTCAAGGTCCCCAAGATCGAGCCGATGACGCATTTGCTGAGCGTCTATGGCATCGCCGGCCTGACGGCCTACTTCGGCCTGCTGCGCATTGCCGATCCGAAGCCGGGTGAAACGGTCGTGGTCTCCGCTGCAGCGGGCTCCGTCGGCTCCATCGTCGGGCAGATTGCCAAGATCAAGGGATGCCGCGTGGTCGGCGTCGCCGGCGGGCAGCAGAAATGCGATTGGCTCGTCAAGGAGCTCGGCTTCGACGCCGCCGTCGACTACAAGGCGGGCCCGCTCTTCAAAGCCCTGAAGGAGGCGGCGCCGAAGGGCATCGACGTCTATTTCGACAACGTCGGCGGCGACATTCTGGAAGCGTGCCTGTTCCAGATGAACTTGAACGGCCGCGTCTCCTGCTGCGGGGCCATATCGGCCTACGACGGCGCCGCCCCGCCGGCGGGCCCGCGCGGCGTGCCAGGCCTCATTGTGGTGAAGCGCCTCACGCTCAAGGGTTTCATCGTCACGGACTTCTTCGCCGAGCGTGACAAGGCCCTTGCCGATCTGCAGTCCTGGGTCGCTGCGGGAAAGCTCAGAATCGAGGAAGACGTGATCGATGGGCTCGAGAACACACCGCGCGCGCTGATCGGCCTGCTCGCCGGCGAGAACCGCGGCAAACGCATGGTCAAGGTTGCCTGAGCCCGGACGCAGCGGCGCCCAGGGAGACGCCGTGTCCCAAGCCCTCTATGGGCGGGTCGCCTGCCACTTGGCTTCGGTGCTGCCAGCCTTGCTGATGCCGTGCATGGCGTTGCCCTGCACGGAGCCCGTGTACCGCGTGCCTGCAGCGGTGAAGGCGATCTGATCACCCTCGAGCCGGCCCTGGGTGACCGGCGCGATGACATTGCCGGTTTTGAGCGTGCCGGTGAATGTCTGGTACTGCTGCTCGATGGTCAGCTCGCTCGGCCCCATCTGCCACGTGCCGCCGACCTTGGCCGGAACGATCCACAGATAGGCCTTGCAGAACGAGGTGCAGTCCTCGGTCACCGCGACCGTGTCGTCCGGCTCCCAGTCGCCCATGGTGAAGGAGTTCGACACCACGCGCGTGCCGAGCTTCATGTCGAGCAGCGTCGGCCGCAGGCGGATATTGAGATGGGGGAGCAGGAACAGGGTCACCACCGTGGCCCGGGAGAAATCGCTCTGGAAGATGTCCCCATGGACAAAGGTCGCCTTGTCGGTGACGCCGGCCTCGATCGCATTGCGCTTGGCCAGCTCGGCCAAATCCCAATTGTACTCGATGCCGTGGGCCTTGATGCCGCGCTTGGCCGCGGTGATGACGGTGCGCCCGTCGCCCGAGCCCAGATCGACCACGTAGTCCTGCGGCGTGGCCTTCGCCATGTCGAGCATGCGGTCGACCAGCGCCTGCGGCGTCGGCACCCACACGACATCCTTCCCGGCCTGCCCGACCTTGGGCTCGTAGCTGGTCGCCGGCTGGGCCAGGGCGCTCGTGCCAAGCGCCACCAGGCCCACACCAACCGCCGCCAGCCATCGCGGTGAACGCTGCCTCAGCTTCATGCTCTTCTCCGATCGCTGCATGGATGCGCCGGTGCCGGTTTCAGCCACAACAGACGGCATCATTTTGCCGCGCGCGTGGCCTGCCATCTGGTCTCGCCGCTGCCCGCCTGGCTCGTCCCTTCGATGCTGTTGCCGTTCACAACGCCGGCATATTGCGCACCGCCCGCCGTGAAGGCAATGCGATCGCCGGTCACCTTGCCATTGGTGATCGGTGCAATGACGTTACCCGTCCTGAGCTTGCCGGCGATCATTTGGTATTTCTGCTCCAGTACGAGTTCGCTTTGTCCCACCTGCCAGGTGCCTTCGACTGGCGCCGGCACGATCCAGAGGCTGGCCCTGCAGAACGACGAGCAGCCCTCGCCGGCCTGCACCACCTCGTCCGGCGTCCAGTCGCCCATGCTGAAGGTGTTCGACACCACCCGCGTGCCCGGCTTCATGGTGAGGATGGTTGGCCGCAGGCGGATGTTGAGCTCGGTGAGCAGAAACAGGGTCAGCACCGTCGCTTGCGAGAAGTCGCTCTCGAAGATGTCGGCCTTGATGAAGGTGGCCTTGTCGGCAACGCCTTCCGCTTGCGCGTTGTGCTTGGCCAGCTCGACCATCTCCGGGTTGTATTCGATGCCATGGGCCTTGATGCCGCGCTTGGCCGCGGTGATGACGGTGCGGCCGTCGCCGGACCCGAGGTCGATCACGTAGTCCTTCGGTGTCGCCTTCGCCATGTCGAGCATGCGGTCGACCAGCGCCTGGGCGGTCGGCACCCAAACGACATCTTTCCCTTCCTGGCCGACCTGCGGCGTGTAACCCGCTGCGGACTGCGCCCATGCCTGGCCGCCTGTTGCCAGGGTGGCAACGCAGATCACTGCAAGCACTCTCGTCAAAACCCGCAACGGCATCACATTCGCCTCCAGCCAAACCTGCGCACCTACCTTCACGCAGCGACGTAAAGGCAGGCAACAATGCCGGTTTCATGGCATTCCGGCATCGCTCTTGGCCAGCGCGATTTTTGCAGGCAGGCGCTACTTGGCAGCCTTGACCGCAAGCAGCAGGTTGGACTCGTTGGGCCGCCACCGGTAGCCAACACCGAAATCCAGCCGCGGCGGGTTGGCCTTTCGATAGACATCGCTCAGCTTGCTTTGATAGCGCGAGGTGAAGAGCGGGATCGGCCCCCGATAGCTTCCGAACGGACGCAGCCGCCATTCTTCCGACCGGAAGTACCTGATTGGGATCCCCGAGTCGTCCTGGACCATGGAGACTGTGCGATCGAGCAGGAAATTGCGCATCTTGGAAAAACTGTCGGCATGCAGGAGATATGACGCGCTCTTGATGAAGCCGTCGGCTGCGCCGAGTTCCTCGCAGAACTTGAGGAAGCCGGTCTTCCGAAGGCCGTGGTCGGACACGTCGGTCTGCACGTAGTACAGCGTCTGCTGCGCGGTGCCTTCGCCACCCGAGAACACGATCTTGGCGCCCTGGGCTACATCGCGCGTACCCGCGGGAACGAGTTTTCCGTCCGCGTCGATGCCTACGAGGGTCACCTCGTGGATGGTTTTGCCCGAGCGGGCGAGGAACAAATAGAGCACCGGCAGCACGCCCTTGTACTGATTGGTGCTGAACGTGGCCCGCATCTGCTTCGTCTTGAAGAAGCTGTAGTTGATCGACGAGCCCACCGACTCCCGCAGTCCCGCCAGACCCGAGCCCAGCGACCGGCGGCCCGCATCACCAACCTTCGGAAGCTGGCCGACCGGCTCCAGGCCGCTCAGCACATAGGTCGTGCGGTTGGGGAAGAATGCATCCACGTAGAGGAAATCGGGTCCGCTGAACATGTACAGGACGACGGGCTGCGGATCGGTCAGATTGGCAGCCGACCACGCCCTGATCTTGGCCAGCCGCCGCTGTTCCAGCCCCACCCATGCCTGATCCAGCGCGCGTGCATGATGCTGCCAGGCAGGGTCGCGGGTGAAGGAAAGAAGCGGCGAGTTCGCTGCCGGCTGCCGCCCTGCCAGAAAGCGGGCCACGTCATCCGCCTTGGCCCCTTCGATCGCCCAGGCGCCCGGAGCGGAGGCGAGGGCAAGCAGAGCCAGCAGGCAGGTGGCGATGGCCAGGTTTCGTCTTGAGAGCATCTGCTTCACAGGCTCCTTGCGTGGGGACGCGGATATCGCAGGGAGAGGCCATAGATCAGCAAGCCCGTCAGCACCATGCCAACTCCGGCCAGCGACTGCGCCGGTCTCTCCAGAACGAGGTTGATCATCATAAAAAGTGAAACGGCCAGAAACACGAGCGGTGTCAGCGGATAGCCCCAAACCCGATAAGGGCGGGGCAGGCCCGGCTGTGTAAACCGCAACACGATAACCCCAAGGACAGTAAGAAACGACGAAATCGTCAGGCTAAATTGAATGAATTCGAGGATGGATTCAAAGCCTTGCGTCAACAACAGCACCGTCACCACCCCGAGTTGCGACAGCACGGCAAGCAGGGGAACGCCGTTGGCGGTCCGGCGCGCGAACGGCGCCAGCAGCGAAAAATCCTCACCCATGACCATGATCACCCGGGGACCGATCCACATCATGGCGCTGACCGTGGAGACGAGGCCGATGCAGATCAGGGCGCCGACGATGCGCCCGCCAGTATCGCCGAAGATATGCTGGCCGGCTATGACCGCGACATCGATCTGGCCGGCAAGTTGATTGATCGGGGTGCTGTAGAGGAATACGGCATTGAGGCCTACGTACAGCAACGTCACCGTTACCACGGCGACGATAACGGAGTAGGGCAGCGTCCGCCGCGGGTCGCGGACCTCGCCTGCGATGTAGGTCACGGCATTCCAACCGGCATAGGAGTACATGACGAACGCCAGACTGACGGCAAACGCCGGGCTTACGATGTGGCCGGCATCGCCGGCAGTGGGTGCAAACGACATGGAGGACGGGTTGCCCAGCGCGAAGGCCGCGGCGATGAACGCGACGATCAGCGCCACCTTTACGAGGGTCGCCACATTCTGAAACGCGCTCGCCCGCTGGACCCCTCGCAGGTGCACGAGCGCTATCGACCAGACCAGGGCGAGCGCGAGAGCCAGCGGCGGCAGCCCCGGCACGACGCCGGCGAAATAGCCGCCGAAAGCCATCGCCGCCAGCGCAATGGGCGCCGTGAAGCCAACCGTCGCCGAGACCCATCCGGCGAGAAAGCCGATCGCTGGATGGTAGATCCGCGACAGGAAGTTGTATTCGCCGCCCGAGCGTGGGAATGCCGTGGCAAGCTCCGCATAGGAGAGGGCCCCGCACAGGGCGATGACGCCGCCGACCACCCACAGGGTCAGGAGCGCGAAGCCCGAGGGGAGGTCCTTGACCTGGAAGCCGAGGCTCGTGAAGACGCCGATGCCGATCATATTCGCCACGGCAAGGGCAATTGCCGTGGCCAGCGTGACCGGCGCAGCAGGCGCGCTCTCTTTGGCGGGAACGGCTCTGCTCGAGCTTTGCGGCATCATCCGAGCTTGATAGACCAAGTGCTGGCGGCAGGCCATCGCGCCATGCGCGGCTGAGCACGATTTGAAATTAACCCTCAGTGCTTCCTGATGTTGAGGGCGACAATCGTGCCCATTTTCCCGACATGATTGGCAGCTACCCCCGGCACACCTTCGTCTATGCGCAAGCCTGTGAAGCCAATGCAGCCGCGCCGAGACCGGACCCAATGAGGCTTCCGATCCTGATTGCTGCCCTTGCCTTGGCTGTCCTGCTGGGCGGCGTCTGGGCGTGGCCGGGCCAGCACGCAGCCGGGGCCTCTGCCAGGCGCACGGCCCCAACCGAGGCTGTTCCCGTGCCGCACCGGGTGCATTCGCGCAGCGGCCCGATCGCCCGGGCGCGATCCAAGATCGTCGCATTCGAAACCGCGCCCTTCCCCTACGCCGGCACGATGCCGCGCTCCCAGAAGCCCTTTCTGGACGTGGTCGAGAACGGCCGGCGCGGCCACAGCACCGGGGCGGGGCGGATCTACTGGGAGGACGAGACCTACAACGACCGCCAGGTGCTGCTGCATATGCCGAAGGGCTTCGACATCCGCCGCCCGAGCCTGCTCATCGTGTTCTTCCACGGCCATGGCGCCAAGCTGGCCGACGATGTCTATCTGCGCCAGCAGGTGCCGGCGCAAATCTCGGCGTCCGGCGTCAATGCCGTGCTGGTGGCGCCTCAGCTCGCCCTCAATGCCGCCGATTCCAGTGCCGGAAAGCTCTGGCAGCCGGGCGCATTCGCGCGCTTCCTCGGCGAAGCGGCACAGCACCTTGCCCAACTGCACGGAGACAAGCGTTCGGTGCGGTCGTTCGCCAGCATGCCGGTGATCATCGTCGCCTACAGCGGCGGCTATGTCGCAACGGCCTGGAGCGTGCACCACGGGGGGATCGCCAGGCGGCTGCGCGGCGTGGTGCTGTTTGATGCGCTCTATGGCGAGCTCGATATTTTCGCCGACTGGATCACGACGCAGAAGTCGGCCTTCTTCGTGAGCACCTACGCAACCTCGACGCAGACCCGCAATCTTCAACTGCAGAAGATGCTGGCCGACCGCGAAATCGGGTTCAGCACGGCGCTCGAGCCCCGCCTGCAGCCGGGCAGCATTGCCTTTCTGCCCGGCTCCAAGGATGCCGTGCATAAAGATTTCCTTACCCATGCCTGGGTGGACGACCCGCTGAAGGATCTCCTCGCCCGCCTCAAGGGCTATGCGCGCGAGACCAAAGCCCGCTAGCGCTGTTTGCCCGCCGGCACGGCATCAATTTGCGCGGCAGGGCTGATGCCTGATACAGATCGGCCGCAGGCAGGCGGGTGGTCGCAACGGCGGAGGAGCCCATGGAATTCGCCGGTCGATGGTTTACCTCGTTCGGTCCCATGATCCTCCAGCAGGACGGCCGCCGGGTCAGGGGCACGTACGGCGCCAACGGCACCGAGAACGTGATCGAGGGCGCGCTCGCCGAGGATGGGCTCACGTTCCGCTATCAGGAGGCCCTCGAGCAGGGCACCGGCTGGTTCAGGCTGAAGCGGCACGGCAGCTTCGCCGGCGAGTACTTGGCGCAAGGCCATCCGCACGCTCTGCCGTGGCAGGGGTGGCGGGAATTTGAGGGGTACTGGGAAACCACGCTGGGCCGCATGCGGCTCTTCCAGGAGGCCGACCGCGTGCACGGCTTCCTCGAGTTCGACGGCGCGGGACGGCTGGAGGGACGCGTCGATCGCCAGCGCCTGACCTATACGTTCAAGGGATCGCACGTCTCGAGCAACGGGTTTCTCGACCTCGATCCGCTCTGCCACACGCTGGGCGGCGAATGGCAGGAGCAAAGCCACCCCGTGCAAGTCTGGCGCGCCCAGCGCGCACCGGCGCGGCGAGGGCTGATCTGGCTCGTCGTGCTCGAGGCGCACTGGCAACGCTCGCTCGATGACACCGAGTACGCCTTCGGCTCCATGCTGCGCGAAATCTTCGGGCGGCTGCCGCGCGCGCAGGTGCGGCACCGCTTCTTCCACGATGAGGAAAGCCTGGTCCACTGGTGCCGCCAGATCATGTTCCTGCCCGAGCCCGCCATTCTGGTGGTCACCGGACACGGCGAAACCGATGGCCTGACCGTCAACGGCCGCATCATCGACATGCGCCGGATGATCGACAGCCTGCGCCTGGCCGACAGCCTGCAGCTCCTGCATTTCTCCTCCTGCCTCGTTGGCCAGAACACCGGGCAGGCGCTGACGGGCGCCCCGTTCGCCATTTCGGGCTACACGACCCGGGTGGATTGGGCCGAAAGCGCGCTCACCGAATTCATCTATCTCGACATGATCCTGGAGAAGGGCCTGCCACCGGCGCGGGCCGCCGAGCAGCTCGTCAGCCTTGTGCGCTTTGCCGGCGACGAGACGATTCCCGGCTCACCCTACTTGCCGGCGGGCTTCCGCTTCCTGGGCCCGGCCGGCGCCCCGGCGCAGCCCGTAGCCATGGCTTAGACACGCCCCGCCGGCGTTGCTCGCGATTTCGTGTTCGGCGTCTCGTGATCCTACGGGCTGGGGGTTGCGTACATGCGTGGGTCACAGCACGCATCGTCAGTCAAGCACCGCGAGGTTTCATCATGATACGCTCACTCGTCCGGCCATTGCTGATCGCTGGCCTTTTGGCAGGGTCCGTAGTGCTTCCCGCTGCCCGGTCCCTGGCGCAGGACGGCGGCGGGCTCGCCACGTATCGCAATGAGCGCCACGGCTTTTCCTTGAGCTATCCTGCGGCGCAGTTCATTGCCCTGCCGTCGGCAACGGAGGATGGCCGCCAGTTCGTATCGAAGGATGGCGGCGCGCGCCTGCTGGTCGGCACGCTGCCCAATTTCGACAACAAGAACCTGCGCGACTACCGCGCATTCGTGCTGGCCGAGAGCTATCCCGGCGCCAAGGTGGATTACGCGCCCGTGCGCGACACGTGGTTCGTCCTGTCCGGCGTCCGCAACGGCATGGTGTTCTACCAGCGCGTGAACTTCGCCTGCGGCGGACGCAGCATCAACAGCTGGGCCATGCTCTTCCCGGAAGCCCAGAAGGCCGCCTATGAGCCGATCATCGACCAGGTGCACCGCGACTACCGGCTCGGCAACGGCAATTGCAGTCAGCGCGTGACAAACATCAACCCGCGCACACCTTGATGCGCCTCCAGGCCGGATCGCTGCGCGACGATTCGGCCCATCCGCAGATCACTCCTCGATGATGGCCACGGCGCGTGTCCAGCCCGCTGACGCCTTCCTGATCTTCACCGGGAAGCAGCACACCTTGAATCCGGTTGCCGGCAGCGCCTCCAGGTTGTGCAGCTTCTCCATGTGACAATAGCCGATCTCGCGGCCCGACTTGTGGCCCTCCCAGATCAATTTGGCATTGCGGGTCTCGGCGTATTTCCTCGCCGTATACACAAAGGGCGCGTCCCACGACCAGGCGTCCGTGCCGGTGACGCGCACGCCGCGCGAGGTGAGATAGAGCGTCGCCTCCCGCCCCATGCCGCATCCCGTCGGCACATAGTCGGGCTGCCCATAGCGCGCGCCGGCTGACGTGTTGACCACGACGATCTCCAGCGGCTTGAGCTCATGTCCGATGCGCCTGAGCTCTGCCTCGACATCGGCAGCGGTGGCGACGTACCCATCGGGAAAGCGGCGGAAGTCAAGCTTCACCCCGGGCTGGAAGCACCACTCCAGCGGAATCTCGTCGATGGTGGCAGCGGGCTTGCCGCCGTCCATGGTCGACGCGAAGTGCCATGGCGCATCCAGATGCGTGCCGTTGTGGGTGGAGATGTCGATGCGCTCGATCGCCCACCCTTCCCCGTCCGGCAGGTCATTGGGCGTCAGGCCCGGAAAGAACGCGCACACCGCTGGAGCGCTCTGCTTGTGATCGACGTAGGTAATTTTCGGCTCGTGGCCCGGCGGATCCGACGCGATGTCGCTCTCCAGTGCAACCGAGATGTCGATGATACGCGTGGCCATCACTGCCTCCCGTCGTGCCGTTGCTCACAGCCATGTTCCTCCGCAGCAGGGCGAATGTCGATGCCTCGCAGCAACGCTGAGCGCGCGTGCTATCGGGCAGGACTGAGCTGCAGGTCCTGCTTATGGCTGGCGAGCCGACTGTGGCGGCGGACGCCGAACAGCACAATCGGCGCTACAACGGCCGCCGCCGCCATTGCCCAAGTTGGATCTGGATGCAGGAGAACCACGAAGGACAAGGCGGCGAGCCCGATACGCAGCGGAACATTGCCGGCCAGAGTGCGGACGAAATGGCCGAACATCGCGAATGTAATTCCGGCCGTTCCCACAAAGACCAGCACAGTGGCGCCGATCTGCGACCAGCCCGGGTTCACCACCATATCGGATCGGGTAAAAATCGCGAACGTCATGAGCGTGATCGGGGCGCAGATCTTGAGCGCCTCGTACATGGTGCGCATGAACGAGGCCTCGGCGATGCGGGCGGAGACTGCGGCGGTCAGCGACGTGGGCGGCGACAGCTCGCCCCACACCGAGAGCAGAAAGACGAAGAAGTGGGCGATCCACGGGTTGACGCCGAGTTCCTGCAGCGGCCGCACGATGACGATGGCACCGATGATGTAGGTGGCAGTCGGCGGCAGCCCCGCCCCGGCGAGCCAGCCGAACGCATACGCCATCAGGATCACGCCGATCATGTTCTGGGCACCGACATCAAGGATCATCGCCCCCATGCGGTTGATGAACCCGGTGACCGTGAACAGGCCGATCATGATGCCGAGCGTGGCGAGCAGCAGCGTCAGATACGACGTCATGTCGGAGTGCGTCTCCACCGCGCGGCGGATGCTGCCCCACAGCGTCTCCTGGTCGAGCGTGGGGTTCTTAAGCGCATACTTGAAGACGATGAACGCCACCAGCAGCAGCCCGAACAGAAATGCCGCCGTGTAGAGTGCGGCCAGCAGCTCGCCTGTACCGACCCAACCCATCTGGTAGATCAGGAAGGCCACGGCCGCGAAAAAGATCGTCGTGCGAACCTGGTCGTAGACGGGCACTTTCGGCGCGGCCACCTGGTCGCGCGGCAGCAGCCGCACGCACAGCAGGTAGATGGCGAACGCAATCGAGGCGTAGTAGACGAAGGCCAGCGCAAACCCCCGCTTGACCACCTCCCAGTACGGCACATTGAGAAAGTCCGACATCAGGAACGCGCCGACCCCCATCATCGGCGGCATGATGAGGCCGCCCATGGAGCCGGCGGTCTCGGCTGCAGCCGCAAACGCGCCGGGCACGCCGTAGCGCTTCATCAGCGGAATCGTGACGGTGCCGACTACGGCCGCATTGGCGGACCCCGAGCCGCTCACCATGCCGATCGACAGTGAGCCCAACACCGCCGTCTGCGGGACGAGCTGGCGCGAACGGCCCGCAAGGCGGCGCATCACCTGGATCATGGCCCCCTGCGCGCCGAAGCCGTTGGCTGCCGCCGCCAGCAGCAGGAAGGCGGCGACCAGGGTGAGCGCAAGCTGCCCGTAGATGCCATAGATGCCGGTCGACAGCTCGACGGTACTGGAGGTGACGACGCGATAGAAGGTCGTGCCGGGATGCCAGAAGAAATCGATCGGGCTGAGATAGCCATAGAGCGTGTAGATGACGAGGATCAGGTTGACCCAGAACAGCGTTGGGTGGGCGATGCGCGACAGCTCCATCACCAACAGAAACATCAACAAGCCGACAATGAAGTCCTGGCGCGTGTAGGAGCCCTGCCGCCAGATCGCGATCTGCTCGAACTCGTAGTGGAAATGCATGAAGGCGTAGGCGCAGATGCCGACGTAGATCACGACCAGCGCGCGGTTCGTGGATGCCGGCAGCCACTTGTAGAGATAGTCCCGCTGATACATGAGCAGGATCTGCAGGATGATGGCGATCGACAGCACACGCGCCACCAACTCCTGCGGGCCGCCGTAGCCGGTGTAGTAGTACCAGAGCAGCCAGCCGAGCTGGACCACTCCAAGCACGAAAATGAGGTTCCTGAGGCTGACCTGCGCCCTGAGCCGGTCGATCATTTTGTTTTTCCTGCAGGCTGTCTCCCGGCGCCGGCGGTGAAGCGCCGCGGCAGAGAGCAGCGCCCGCAACAGCCGCGCATCCCCGCCTTTCAGCCCGCTCCGCTCTGGACGATCAACCGCTCTTGCCCACCGTCCATCTGTCGTCCCAGGCCTTGTGCTCCTTCAGGAACTTGGCAAGGCCCGCGTGCACGGGCACCCGCGGGTTGGCATTGATGCCGCTGACCTGCATACCGACGAAATCGTTCGCCAGCGCGGAAAAGCCGGGGTCGAGCGATGCCAGCTTGTCGCGGTTGCGATAGAACGCATTCAGCATCTTGTAGATGATCTCCTCGGGCAGATCGGCGCGCACGTTGTAGGCGAACAGAATCGGCACGCCCATGATCTCCTTGACGCCGACATCCTTGCTGAACGCACCCTTCGGATCGATCGAGGCGATCGACAGGCCCGCCGCCTTCAGCTTCGCGATCTCGTCGGGGCATGGATTGACGACGCTGACATCCATGCGCACCTCCGTCTCCTTCCAGTAGGGCGCCAGCGATTTGCCGGCCACCGTGTAGGCGACCGAGCCGATGATGGTACCGCCCTGCATGGCGTCGGAGTTGGTCTTGGCGTCGATCTGGACGTGCTTGAACTCATAGCCAAGCGCCTTGTACATGCGCTGGAAGTTGAGCCAGTTCATGAACCCGGCCGTGGTGTAGAACACCGGCTTGCCGCTGAAGTCCTTCAGGCATTTGTACTTGCCGGCATCCTTTGCCGGCGCGGCCATAAAGGATTCCATGGGATAGGCATACCAGGTGTGGACCAGCTTGCCCTTGGGCGGATTGTAGTCCTTGAAGCCGCCTTCACCGCCGTAGAGCTGGGTCATGCCGATGTCGGCCGTATAGCCGATCTCGGCACCATCCTCCATGGCGGCCTTGGTGGCGCTGGTGGTCTGCGGATAGGGATGGACGGTGACCGTGTACTCGCCGCCAAGCGCCTCCTCGACCATCTTGGTCATCGAGGCGGCGACCTTGTAGCCGTAGGAATCCACGCTCGACGTGGCCCAGCGCAGCGACTTGCGCTGCTGGGCGTCGGCAACCGGCATGGTCCAGGCGGCGAGCCCGGCGATGACCGCGATCGCGGCCGTGCCAACAACATGCGTACGGGTCTTGGTGGCCACTCGTTCCTCCCTGTCTCGCTATCGTTGCGGTTGCCGGTAGCGCACCCGTCGCGGCCATGTCCGACAGCGACGTCGCAATGGTGGCAAGACCCAGCGTCCGTAAGCTTCAGCCCGGGATGTTCTTCTCTCGGGCGCTACATCTTGGGGCTGCTCGAACACAACCCATTGCACGTATGCCCCTTGCACATACGAATGTGCCGCGCGGCAATCACTGGGCCGTCATTTCACCCCGCCGGGACTGTCCGTGTCAACGGCGCCGGCGCACCTGCGCAGCCGGAACGTTCCTCCTCGGAGCATCCTGGCCCTCGCGCACAAGAACAAAGCGCCGCCCAAGCCTAAAAGCGGGACGGCGCATCACCCCCTGCCAACCACATCCGGCGGCAGGCCCGCAAGTGCGGCGAGCCAAGAACGCACGTGCGAGATGCTGTCGAAGTCCGACTGAGCCAGGCTGAAATGCTCACCGGCCACCTTGAGCCCGAAGCCGCCATCCTGCTCGGCAGCGCTGAGCGCGGGCTGATCGCCGGCATCATCGCCGATCATGACGGGACGGCGGCCCTGAAACGGAGCCGAACGCATCAGCCATGCGAGTGCCGTGCCCTTCGAGTAGCCCTCGGGAATGATCTCCAGCACCCGTCGACCGGGACGCAGCGCAAAGCGCGCAAAGCGCCCAACAATGCGCGCCAGCTCATGCTCCAGCAGCGCCCGCGCTTCCAAAGCGTTGCGATAGTGCACCGCAACCCCTGCACCCTTTTGTTCGACGAGCACACCCGGCGCGATGCGCGCCACCTCGATGACGGCCTCCACGAGTGCGGGCGGCGCCTGCGGCACGAGCGCCATGACCTCGCCGCCCGGCACAATGCGCGCCTCGGTGCCATGCACGCCGCACGTGGTGAGTTGCAGCGGCGCGAACAGGCGATCCGCATCGCGAACCTGTCGGCCGGTGCTGAGCGCAACCGCGCCGTCAAACGTTCGCGCCAGCTCGGCCAGAATGCGCACAACCGCCGGGGGCACGACCACTGCATCGGGCGCGGGCGCCATGTCGAGAAGCGTGCCGTCGATATCGATGAAGAGGGCCCAAGTGCCGGGGTTGCGCAGGATCTGCTCGGATGCCGGGACGGCCATGGTTTGAATATCTTGCATGACAACTGAAATATGGGTTCGGAAATGGGAATTCCTTGGACCTGTGCAGCTAGTGCGACCATGTGCGCACGGCGAGAGCGTCCGACACGGCGGCCAGGCCGCTGGCTATCTTCTCGCGTGACAGCAGGCCGGTTTGCGTATCGACGTGACGGACGACCGAACCGGCATTGAAGGCTGCCGCTCGAAGGGCATCGGCGGGCGGGCAGCCAAGCGCGATATGCGCGGTGAATGTCGCGTTGAAGGCATCGCCTGCGCCCGCAGTTCCCGCAACCTCGGTCTCCAGCACAGGACAGAAGTGGATGGCGTCCTTGGTGCCCAGGAAGGCGCCGTGCCGGCCGTCGGTGACGATCACGAAGCGCGGACCCATCCGGTGCAGCGCGGCAAAGAACGCCGGCAGGCTCATGTCGTGGCCGCCGCCGGACAGGCCGCGCGCCAGCAGACGCGGCGGTGTCTCTCCCGGAACGAGCGGCAGGGTAGCACCGCCTTCCCCAAAGCGCGCAACAAGCCCGGGAACGAGCACATCCGCCTCGGAGCGATTGACGGCCAGGATGTCGATACGGGCGAGCGCCTCCTGGAACGCGGTTGTGCGCGAGGAAAGCTGGCGCACGCGCGGGTTGGTCGCGATGAGCGCACCCTGCGCCTTGGCCTTGGCGATGATGGCAGGGAACGTATCGGCCGACTCGTTGCTCAGCGACGACACATACACCGCATCGACCGCAAAGGCCTCATCCCGCAGGTCCACCTCTTCCACCAGGGTGTTGGCGCCGCGGAAGGTGAAGATGGCCGCGTTGCGGTCATGCGAGGAAACGAGCACCGATGCGCCGGTGGGCGCCCTGCCATCGCGCAGCGCCCAGCGTGTCGACACACCCTCGTCAAGAAGATGCGAAAGCACCGTCTCCGCGCGCTGATCCTTGCCGAGCTTGATGAGGGTGGATACGTCGAGACCGATGCGCGCCATCGCCACGGCAGCGTTGACGGCACCGCCGCCGACGTGGGTGGAAATCTCCACGGCCTCGGTCTTGCGCCCCTCCTCGAGCAGAAGAAACGAGTTGTCCGCATTCAGCATCGTCATGCGCTCGATGCGATCGTTGGCGATGATGGCGATCGTGTCGATCATCGCCCCGCCGATGGTCAGGGCCTTCATTTCACCCTCTGGCCTGCCTGCAGCATGTGCGCATTGACCTCGCCGGCGAAAAACTCATCCATCTCGGGTTCCCACAATCGCACGCCGCCGGTGACGCCGGCCGCATTGCTCACGATCCTGACCTGCGGTGGCAGCTCAAATGTGAGCCTGCGCGCATTGCCGCCGCCGACGTAGAGCATATCGCAGTTGGTGAGTTGCATGACAACATTGATACTCTCGCGCACGCGCGCGTTCCACACATCCGCACCAACAGCGTCAAGGGCTGCCTGCCCGATGAACTGATCATAGGTCGTACCATGCCAGCAGCGATGCTGGCCGAACTCCAGATGCAGCAGCAGCCGCCGCTTGCGGAACAAGGCGCATCCCACGCCCGTCCCCAGCGTCATGACGCATTCGAGGCCGTGCCCCTCCACGACGCCCAGGCCCTGAACGGCCGCATCGTTGAGCAGCCGCACCGGCACGCCGACCCGGCGGGCCACGGCGTCGATGAGCTGGAAGTCCGCCCAGTGATCCGTGCCGAGATTGGGCGCCGTGACCACCGTGCCACCCTTCACGACACCGGGAAAGCCGATCGAGATGCGATCAAAGGGCGGAAACAGCGCAGCCAGCACGCCGATGGCCTCGATCACAGCGCCGGGTGTCGCGGGCTTGGGGGTCGGCCTCTTGATGCGCTCGGCAACGACCGCGCCTTGGGCGTCGATCACCGCAGCCTTCAGATAGGTTCCGCCGATGTCCACCCCGAACGTGACGGGCGCGCCGGGTCGCCGTGCCTCTCGCGCCTCAGCGGGCCGATCTGGTGCCGATGCTGCTGGCATGGATGGTCGGAGAACTCTCCACGATGGCTCCCTCTGCCGAGGGACGACAATTGTGCCTATCCGGCACGGGGCAGCGTTGGCGGCACGGCCGCCGCTGCCGCACGTGTGGACGCGGGCCGCCTGGCAGCAACGCGCCGCAGCTTCTCCAGCGCATTGCGAATGGGCTCGGGCTGAAGCCAGTTCGCCGGATCATCGGGTGAGGACGCGCGCGCGAGGGCAGCCGTGAACGATTGGCACCAGGACGCCACATCGTTCTTCTTGATGAGCGCCAGCAGCGCCTGGTGGCGCGCCTGCCGCTCGTCGAGGCTCATCTCGAGAGCGGTGCGTATGGTGTCGGCCGTCGCCTCGATATCGTAGGGATTGACGATCAATGCATCCTGCAATTCCTCGGCCGCACCCGCGAACCGCGAAAGGACCAGCACGCCCGGGTCTTGCGGATCCTGGGCAGCAACATATTCCTTGGCCACAAGGTTCATTCCATCCCGCAGAGGCGTAATCATGCCGATGCGGGAGGACAGGTAGAGGCCGGGCAGCCGACGGCGCGGCGTCGAGCGGTGGATGTAGTGGATGGGAACCCAGTCGAGCTCGCCGAAGTGTCCATTGATCGAGCCGGCCAGACTCTCCAGCTCCTGGCGAATGCCGAGGTACGCCTCGACGCTTTCGCGTGTGGGGGGCGCGATCTGCGTCAACACCACCTGGCGGCGGTATTGAGGGTACTTCTCCAGGAACCGCCCAAAGGCGCGGAACTTCTGCGGCAAGCCCTTCGTATAGTCGAGCCGGTCGACGCCGACAATGCGGCTCACCCCGCGCCCTTGCACCAAACGGCTGTCCCGCCTGGGATTGGCGAACTCCGCAACATCGATGCCGATGGGGAATGCCCCGACATTGACCAGCCGATCGAACAGCCTGATGCGGCCGTCCGACAGGACGCTGCCGAAGGCGCTGTTCAGCGTGTAGTCGATGAGGCTCGAAACATCGGATTTCGTCTGCAGGCCGATCAGATCGTAGGCGGCCAGACAGCGCGCAAGCTGCTCGTGCTCGGGAATGGCGATGAACGTCTGCCACGGCGGGAAGGGAATGTGGAGGTAGAAGCCGACGCGGTTTTGCACCCCAAGGCTGCGCAGCTCCATCGCCAGCGGGATCAACTGGTAGTCATGGACCCAGATGATATCGTCGGGACGCAACATCGGTTGCAGCAGCGCGGCCAGCCGCCGGTTCACGCCGATGTACTGCTCGAAATACCCCGCATCGAACTGGGCGAGATCAAGACGGTTATGGAACACCGGCCACAGCACGGAGTTCGAATAGCCAAGGTAGTACCGATCATGCTCGGCCTGTGTCAGCGCCACGGTGGCCACGCGTCCCTCACGCCCGATGGCATTGACGTCCTCAGCCGGCTTGATGTCGCCGTTCCAGCCGAACCACAGCGAGGGACTTGTGCGCACGATATCTGCAAGCGCCACGGCCACGCCTCCGGCCTGCGCGGCCTTGCGCAGGTCCAGGACGCGATTGGAAACGAGTACGACTCGGCCCATCTCAAGATTGCCTCTTGCCTTCTCCCACCCACCCCATCTCGCAACTGCTAACGCTCCAGCTCCGCAATGGTTCCCCGCCCGCGGCCGATGATCACGGCGCGATTGCAAGACTTTTCTCGTTCAATTCAATAATTAGACGCGCACCCAGGCCTCTTGCCAGCTACGCGAAAGAATGCGGCCGGTATTGACGATGCCGGCCATCGAATAGGTTTGCGGCAGGTTGCCCCAAAGCTGGCCCGTCGTCGGATGAATGTCCTCCGACAGCAAGCCGAACCGATTCCGACGCGCAAGAATGTCGGCGAACATCTGCCGGGCCTCCTCGATGCGGCCAATCGCGGCGAGCGCATCGATGTACCAGAACTGGCAGACGAGAAACGCGGTCTCCGGGAGACCGAAATCGTCGGCAGACGTGTAGCGCATGATGAACCCGTTGCGATTGAGTTCCTTGCCGATGATGTCCACCGTGCGCCTGAACCGCTCGTCCGCCGGCGACAGGATGCCGAGCTCGTGCAACAGCAGAACGCTGGCGTCGAGCTCGTCGTGGTCAAGCGCGCCTGTGATCACGCCGCGCCGCTCGTTCCATGCGCGTGCCAGGATCTCGCTGCGCAAGGCGTCGGCCTGTTCCCTCCAGTGCGTTGCCCGACTGGTGAGGCCGAGGCGCTGCGCGATGCCGGCCAGGCGGTCGCACGCGACCCAGCACATGGTGGCCGAATGGGTGTGAATGCGCTGGCGGCCGCGGTACTCCCATGGGCCGGCATCGGGCTCGAAGGCGAAGCGTCGCGCCTGCACCGCCAGCGGCTCGAGACGATGAAAGAGGGCAGCATCGCCCATGCGCGGCAGCCGCTCGTCGATGAACATTTGCGAGGCGCCGAGAATGACGCTGCCGTAAGCATCGTGCTGCAGTTGCTCGGCGGCCTGGTTGCCCACGCGAACCGGGCCCATGCCCTGGAAGCCTGCAAGATCGGTGGCCATCCACTCATCGAGCGGCTCGGTGGGCACGATGCCGTACACTGGCCGCAGCGGCCGCTCGGCGTGCACGGCAACGTTGGTGATATAGTGGATGTAGTTCTCCATCGTCTGCGTAGCACCCAGGCGATTGAGCGCCTTGATGACGAAGAACGCGTCACGCAGCCAGCAGTAGCGGTAGTCCCAGTTGCGCGAGGTGCCGGGCGCCTCGGGGATGGATGTGGTGTGGGCGGCAATGATGGCGCCCGTTTCCTCGAAGCTGCACAGCTTCAGCGTGATGGCGGCGCGGATGACGTCCGCCTGGTACTCAAGCGGCACGGCCAGAGCACGCACCCAATCGACCCAGTAGTCCCGCGTGCGTTCCAGCAGTTCGCGCGATGTCAGCTCCACGCCCGCCTCGAACGGCTCGTCGGGCCCCAAGATCAGCGTGACGGGCTTGACCAACGCAAAGAACGACTCCTGGGTGATATAGGAGAGCGGCGCATCCGTCGTCAGGCGCAACGTCTCGATGCCGCCGGCGAAACGAATATGGTTGGACCCCAGTGCGCGGCTGGTGAAGGGCTGGCCGTAGTTGAACGTGGGGCGCACCCTGATCCGGATGCGCGGCAGACCCGCGATCGGTTCGATCCGGCGAAAAATCTGCGGGGGATTGAAGATCCGCTCGAAGCGCTTGAAGCGGGGCGCGAAATCCGTGACCCGCACGGCATTGCCGGCGCTGTCTTGTATGGTGGTCTCCACAATTGCTGAATTACGCTGATAGACGGCCTCCGACACCGCCTTCCCATCCATGGTGACGTCGCAGAAACCCTTTTCTTCGTTGCCCGACAGCAGCCGCGAGAAGGCTGGATCGGAATCGAAGCGGGGGAAGCACCACCAAACGATGCGCCCGCCCGTGTCCAGCAACGCCGCTGTGCGGCAATTGCCAATGACCGCCAAATCGAGAGCCTGTCCTTTCACGTCGAGCGTCATGCGGGAGACCTTCTGACAGAGACCACGGGCATCGTGGGGTCACCTAACGGGTTCATCTATCTGGTTCATATAGTGCACAAAGTTCCGTTGCGGGGTCACTGCCCTTCGCAACAGTTGCGTAAAACACAACAAGCGGGCGCACGTTCCCTGGGTCCCGCCTCACGTCCGGGTTGACCAGGGCATCGGCCGCCCGTGTTGGCGCGCGGGTCCTCGCCGGAGCGCCTCTTCATTCATTTCAAGTCAATTTCTCTCGCAATCCGCCGGCGCCTGCGTCAGACTTGGCAACCAAGAAAATCAGCACGGCTCGTAAACCCGCAGCCACATCAGGGAGGAGGACATGATGGCACCCCTTTGGCGACTCGTACCTGGCCTTACCGGGGCCGGGCTTGGCTTGGCCTGGGCCGGAGCCGCTCTGGCGCAGTCGGCGCCTGTGGAGCTGCGCTACGCCACCAGCGCTCCGCCCAAGACCGTCTGGGAAATGCAGGTTCTGCGCTTCCAGAAACAGGTTGAGGACGCGAGCAAGGGCTCTCTGAAGATCAATGCGTTCCTGAACTCGCAGCTCGGCAGCGAGCAGGACACGGTGGCCCAGGTCGCACGCGGGCGCATCGATGCCGGCGGTTACTCCGTGACCGCAGGCTCGCTGCTGGTGCCGGAAATCTCGCTCCTGAACATCCCGTTCCTGTTCAAGGATCAGACGGAGCAGGATTGCGTGACCGACAAGCACTTGACGAAGATCACCTCGGATCTCTTCGTCAAGAAGGGTGTGGTATTCATCGGTTGGAGCGAGGTCGGGGTTGCCGACATCATCGGCAAGAAACCCTATGTCAGCCCGGACGACCTGAAGGGGTTGAGAGCGCGGTCGGCACCGAGCAAGGTCGCCGGCTATATGTGGAGCCAGTTCGGAGCCAATCCCAACCCGCTTCCGGTCACCGAGTGGAACTCAGCCTTCCAGACGGGACTGATCGACGTCGCCGATTCCGCGCCCACCTTCTACTTCTTCTCCGGCTTGTCGAAGCTGGCACCCGTGGTGACCATGACGCAGCACCAGGACCAGGGCGGCGTGGTTCTCGTCAACAAGGCCGCCTTTGACAAGCTGTCGGAGGATCACAAGAAGGCGCTGACGGACACGGGCACCCTGACGCCGGCGGCGCAGCTGCGTGCCGAGGTTCGCGGCTTTGAGGCCAAGATCCGGGAGATGCACAAGGCCGCGGGGGGCACCATCGTTGAGCTGACCCCGCAACAGCGCACGGTCTGGCGCAAGGGCATCGAGGCGGCATGGCCGAAGATGATCGAAGCGGTCGGCGGCGAGGCCAACGCCTACTGGAAGGCGATCCAGGACGGCATCAAGGCCTGCTCCGCCTAACCGCTTGAGGAGCAGGATGCCGCCGGCGCCACTGTTGTGCCGGCGGCAAACTCCGGGGGGCGCATGAGCGCAGCATCGCCTGACCACACGCAGCTAGAGTTGTGGGTGCCTCCGGAGAATGTCCGCCGGCTGGTCGACGTCTGGCACAAGGCGGAATGCTGGGCGGCCGTGCTGGCGTTCGGCTTCATCGCCACCATCCTGGTGCTCGACGTGCTCGGCCGGGAGTTCGTGGGACCGTTCCTGCGGTTCTTGGGATTTGAGCCGGGATCAACCGGCATCTTCGCGTCGCAGAAGCTTTCGATCTTCGCCCTGGTGATCGGCAGCTTTGCGGGCATCGGCATCGCCACGGCGACAAGCGCCCACATTGTGCCGACCTTCGCCTCGGGCTGGGTGCCGCCGCGCTGGCAGCCCGCCTACGAGCGGGCGGTCGACCTTGTCACCGGCATCTTCCTGCTCGGCGTGGTCTGGTTCGGCCTGAAGTTCGTCGGCTCCTCCTTCAAGACCGACCTCAGGGCGCCCGTGCTCGACTGGCCGGTATGGCCGATCCAGCTCGCCATTCCCCTCGGGTTCCTGTCCGCTGCCGGGCGCTATCTGATCTATGCCGCCTGGCCCTTGCTCAAGCCCGTCCCGCCGGAGTTCCAGGAATGAAGGCGCTGGGCCTTGTCGCATCGGTGTTCGGGCTGCTGGCGCTCAGACAGCCGCTGCTCGTCATTCTGCTTGCCGCCGCGGCCTGCGTGCATCTGTTCTGGGGCCGCGGCAATCTCGAGGACATCATCGAGGACATGTGGGTGGGCCTCGACAAGGAGGTGATCCTGTCGATCCCGCTGTTCATTCTGTGCGGGGCCGTCATGACGCGCGGATCGATCGCGCAGCGGCTGATCCGCATCCTTTCCGCGCTCACCAAGCCGCTGCCCGGCGGACTGGCGGTCGCCACAATTCTCTCCTGCGCCGTGTTTGCCGCCATCTCCGGCTCGTCGATCGTCACCATGCTGGCGATCGGCACCGTGATGTATCCCGCCATGCGGCAAGCCGGCTACGACAACAAGTTCTCGCTCGGCGCCATCATGTCGGGCGGCACGCTCGGCATCATCATCCCGCCGTCGATCCCGATGATCATCTACGGGCTGGTCACGGAAACCTCGGTGACGGACCTGTTCGCCGCGGGCTTCGGCCCCGGGCTGCTTCTCACCATTGCGCTGTCCGCCTACTCCGTATGGTTCAACTGGTGGATGCCGACGTTCGCCTTCAACGTCCACGACTTCTGGGACGCCTTCAAGGACGGCATCTGGGCGGCGCTGATGCCGGTCATCCTGCTCGGCGGCATCTACTCGGGCTATTTCACGGCGACCGAAGCGGCGGCCGTGGCGCTCGCCTATGCGCTGGCCATCGAAATCTTCGTGCACAAGGAGCTGCGCGCGGGCGACTTCTACAACGTGGTGCTGGAAACCTCCAAACTGGGCGGCTCCCTCTTTCCGCTGATCGCGGTGGCGCTCAGCCTCAACATCATTCTGACCGAGCACCGAGCGCCGCAGTCTCTCGTGGAGTTCATGCAGGGCTACATTTCCAGCCCGGTGATGTTCATGGTTCTCGTCAATATTCTATTGCTGATCGTCGGCTGCCTCATGACGACCGGCGAGGCGATCCTCGTGCTGGCGCCGCTGCTGGCGCCGCTTGCCGAATCCTACGGCTGCAACAAGGTCCTGTTCGGCCTCATCATGATCCTCAACCTGGAGATCGGCTATCTGACGCCGCCGGTCGGGCTCAACCTGATCGTTGCCATGGGCGCCTTCAAGCAGAACTTCGGCCTGCTCTGCCAGGCGGCCGTCCCGTTCATCCTGATCATGCTCTTCTGCCTGGCGATCGTGATCTGGCAGCCCTGGATTGCCATGTACCTGGTGACCGGCAAATTCTAGCGCCGCGATACACGGCAACCGATCGATGATCGCTGGCGCGCCGCCGGCTCCAATCCTCTCCAAGTCCCTGCAATGCCGCGCCACTTCCGGATCCTGTTTGAACAGGGGTCGCGGCGATGGTCGCCGCGCAGCGTTCTGTTTGAAGATGAACGGAGAGAAGCCATGCGCAACGTCCTTGTAGCGGCCGCCGGTGCAGCGATGCTCCTTGCGGCACCCATCAGCGAAGCTGTCGCCCAGTCGACCGACGGACTGAACAGGTGGGTCAACATCAACAACGTGTCACAATCCCGCACGGTGCTCACGCTCTATGCGGTGCCGTCGCATGTGCGGGCTGCACGCATCTCGGGGCGGGATCTGCTCCCCGGCGTGACCATCCGCCCGGGGCAGTCCTATGCTGTCAATTTTGATGACGGGCAGGGGACTTGCTACTTCGATCTCCGCGCCACCTCGATGAATGGCGACTGGGTCCGCCGCAACGTCAACGTCTGCGGGCTCAGCCATTGGGATCTCCTCTGACGAGGTCCATGCCCCGCCGGGTATTCTCCCGGCGGGGCGCATTGTCCTGACATCAACCGTTGTGGATGGGCCGGAGCCGCACGGCACGGAGACGCCACCCGGTACAGGCTGCTCATATTTCCGACGCCTGGCGGGAATGCTAGGATGCCCACGCTGGGGGCTGATTTCTAAGCTTTGCGCTATTGGATCTGAAGGGAGAGATATAATGCGTACAACCCTTGCGACAGCCGTGCTCATGGCCTTCGGCGCCGCCACGGCACTGGCTGGAGAGTTGGAGGGAAGGATTGCTCCTGTCGTGCAAATTGAAGGCAGCCAACTCAGCCAACCTCCGCGCCTGTCGCCCATTCCCGTGCAGCACCACGGTCATTGGCACTTTGTGGGGTGCGTGCGCTCGCACGACGGGTGCAGGCATGCCGCGCATGACCGAGGCTTCCACCACTTTCGCGTCTCGCGCGATCATCACACCTGCCATCATGAGCCTCATCTGGCCTGCTTCGGCCGGTAGTTCGGGCAGCTTGTCGACGGCGCCGAGCGCCGGAGCCACCATCGCCCCCTAGGCAACACCAGCGCTGCGATTGTGCCGCAGCGCTGGCTTCGCACGGCGCAGGTCTGCGCCCGTGCGTTGGGCGGGCTGTCACCGCATGCTGGCGCAAATCTTTAACTGGTCAGCCCGGGAACCTAACCCGCATACGGACGTTCTGGTCGAACGTGCTGTAACGAGTGGAGGTTCTCATGATGCAGAAGATCCTTGCAGTCGCGCTCCTCGGCAGCCTTCTCGCGGGCAGCATAGGGCCGGCCATCGCCGACCATCCGTGCAAGCAGGGCGAGGTGAGGGACGAAAAGACCAAGGAGTGCAAGGCGAAGAAGTAAGTTTGCGCCTCTGCCATACGCTCCATCATTCCAATACCAGAGTATGGGTGCCCCGGACGCCCGGAGGCGATGAATTGGGGCCGGCCTGGCCATGGGCCCGGGGCTACCCGTCCTCTGCCATGCCGATGGGATGCCGACCGCCCCGGCCGACGGCTTCCCATCCTACGGCCCGATGGAGCGCTGCGAGCCCGAAGGGACACGAGCCTGAGCGTGCGAAGGGCGCGTGAGGGAACGGTAGCGAGGCGAAGCCCGGCGGAGCGTCTGGCACGGCCTGACACCGGCCCATTTTCGTGTCGGCGGGCCGCGTCAGACGTATCCCTAAGCACTTGATTTGAAATGGTGAGCCCGGTTGGGATCGAACCAACGACCACCTGATTAAAAGAACGAGGGGTAGACTGAGAAGTCAAGTGTTCAGTGACTTAACTTGGGCGCCCGTTGCACAGAATGCCGTACGATGAACCATGGTGCTGCACGGATCCCCGCAAAACTCCCGCTACGAACGCCAGTGCATCATGGCCTTGTTCGTGGTCCTGCGCCGCGTGTTTGGCTCCTGCAGCTTTCGCCTGCATCGACGCTCCGGACATCCCTCGCCACGAGTTTGCCTTTCTCGGTTTGCTTGAATCGCTGCCGATCGACTTGCGGCAACATCGAAAGATCGACGTGGCTGATTTGGCAACTGTCCTGGACGATGGGTATGTGCCTCTAGGAGGAGCGGCCAACGGTCTGTCGCGACGGCTTCCGGGCAGCGCCCCCGATGAATTCATGGAACTCTTCAAGACTGCGCTCTTCAATGGGGAGTTCGATGACGGGCCGGAGGAGATGGGGGAAACCGGCGTTGAGTGGCTCAGGACGGCCGGGGAGACGTGCAAGCGGCGCTACGGCTTTACCCGCGACAGCGTCGTCAGACTTCTGCTGCGGGCGGACGCGCTTCCGACCGATCCGGCCGTGCGGGAAAGCCTGTTTGATGTCTTCGCTATCATGAAGGGTGAGACTCCTGGCTATGACGTGCTCTCGTCTACTCCTTTCAACGACTATCCGGAGCGCGGTCGGCGCGAGCTGGAAGCGTTGATGGTGCGCAGAACGGTGCTCGCAAACTTCCTGCGAAGCCGATATCGCGTGGTGTCGCCCGTGGGCGCTGATGCCAATCAGCCGCCAGTGTTGGACCTTCCGCCTGCTAACGAGAATTTTCGGCTCATCCGGAAACCTGCGCAGCTCCGCGGTCGGCCCTGCAAGATTGCATGGCCACGCATCGTGGAACTGGCGCGTCAGCTTGCGAGCGAGCATCCCGATTGGCAAAGGAAACGTCTCGCGTTTGAGGCGTGGAGCCGCGCCCGCGACAAGTTCAACGAAGACGAGCTACCGTCGGTCGCGACCATCCTGAGAAGCATGGTTGAGATTTTGGATAGTTAAGGTCGTGTACTCAATCAAGCACAGGCAGAATTGCTCCTCAGAGCGGACTGACCCGATGCACCGCAGCGAACCGTGGCTTCGTGCTAAGTGCTAAGAGCAGAACCCCACGGACCAGCCACGGACGATCGAATGAACTGGCCCACGGTATTCATAGCTGGCGCAATATGTGTTGCGATGGCAACGGCCGAGGGGGTGCTGACCACCCGAAGCTTTGCGGCATGGCTCAACTCGCTCAAGCATCCACGCCTGTACGCACCAATGTCAGTGTGGGTGGCGGTCGCATTGATGACCTATGTTCTCCAAGGCGTGATTGTCTACCGACTGATTGAGTGGTCAGACCCAGTCCTCGGCAGGGCCAGCTTGCTCATGCTCGCCGTAGTTTGAGCTGCTGCCGGTTCGGTAGACACCAACCTAAGCTAATGTGGCCCTTTTTTCGAACTCCATCGGGCTCATGTAG
>JAIEQJ010000020.1 GCA_019747815.1 Hyphomonadaceae bacterium | reverse complement strand
CTCGCCAAGGAGCGCCGAGCCCTCGACCTACGCGAAGCCGTCAAAGCCGCTACCAAGCGTTAGACTCGGAACACTAGTGTCCCGATCGCGAAGTTCGCCGATCTTGCAGCAGGCGCTGAACGAACTTTGCGATCGAAAGGACACTAAGCTCTCGCGCTCGCCTGATTTTCCGCCGAAGGCCTCGGCGGAAATTTTTCCGGTGTTCGTGACGCCGATCAGCGGGTTTTCCCCGATGTCGCGGCGCCAGCCGATGGCCGATCCTGCCTGCGGGACACGGGGCGCGCGGTTTTGCTTCACGTCAACAAGGAGATGAGCCATGGCGAAGGGCTTTCGGCTGATTGTGGCGAGCACAACGGTTGCGGCAACACTGGCCCTCTGGGCGTCCCTGGTGCAGGCTCAGCAGGCTCAGCAGGCCCCGCAGGCTCCGCAGCAATTTCCCACTCCGGATGCACGCCAGTCGCAATTGCGCGATCGCCTGGCAGGTGCGGTGCAGCGTGTTCAGGATGCGTGCCGCGACGAGGTGCGGAACTTCTGCAGCACGGTGACGCCCGGCGAAGGGCGCCTGTTGCTGTGCATGCAGGCCCACGAAGACAAGATCGGCCAGCCGTGCGAAACGGCCCTGTTCGAGGCTTCCCGCAACATCCAACAGGTCACGCGCCGGGTTGAGCGCATCGCCGCGGCGTGCTGGAGCGACATCCAAGCCAGCTGCGGCGGTGGCGGCTCCATCGGGCAGTGCCTCCTCGACAAGCGCGCATCCCTCTCGCCGCCCTGCCAGTCCGTCATCGCCGCGACCACGCAGCAGCAGGCGGATCGGCCGCCGCAACCGTCGGAACAGCAGGCCCAGCAGACCAATTGGGTGGGCCTGCCGATCTACAGCGCCGATGGCGCAAGGATCGGAGAGGTGACCGCCGTGCAGATCGGACCCGACGGCCGGGTGCAGGCGGTGCAGGCGGAGATGGGCCACATGCTCGGCTTCGGCACCAGCCTGGTCCTGATCGGCCCCGATGATCTGCAGTTGCGGGACAAGTACATCGAGCTGCCGGTCTCCGCCGATGATGTCCGCGCCATCCTGATGGAGCAGCGGCAATGATCCGCCGCCGATGGCGATCATGGGCCTGCGAACTGAAGGCTGAGATCGGCGCTCAAGGCTGAGATCGGCGCGCAGCGATCTCGGCTCCGGCTAGGCGTTCTTCTCCTGCTCCGCCTGAAACTTGGCGTCCCTCTCGGTCGCCCGCTTCAGCGCGGGGCGCTCGCTGAGCCGTGCGACATAGGCCGTGAACTCCGGCCGTTCGGGCAGCAGCTTGAACATCATGCCCCAGCGCAGGCCCGAGCCGATGATGACGTCGGCAGCCGTGAACTGTTGGCCCATGAGGTAGGGGTTTGCGGCACCAACGCCCTTGGCCAGCGTGCTCAAGACCGTATCGACGTCGCCGAAGCCGGCCGCGCTGCGCGGGGCCGGCTCCTTGCGCGGGAAGGCGCGCTCCAGGACGGCCGGTTCGACGCAGCTCGGCCCGAAGAACAGCCACTTCAGATAGACGCCGCGCTGCGGGCTGCCGACCGGCACATTCAGCTTGGCTTGCGGAAACTCGTCGGCAAGATACGTGCAGATGGCCGCAGCCTCCGTGATCACCGTATCGCCGTGCTTGAGCGTGGGCAGCTTGCCCATCGGGTTGATGGCCAGGAACTCGGACTTGAGGTTCTCGCCCTTCTTGAAGCTGATGAGATAAATGTCATAGGGCTCTCCGAGCTCCTCGAGCATCCAGTGCACGATCGACGAGCGCGACGGCGCGGCATGATAAAGCGTCAGCTTTGGCATCGTCCGGTCTCCCTGACCACTGGAATGCTCTGTCGACATGCTAGCGGACAATTGCGGCGTGCAAAGATGAGACTTCGGCGTATAGGACTGGCCGTTCGATGTGCAGATCCATCGGTCGGCGGGCCGGCTGCGACTATGCTGCGACTATGATGCAATCGTGACAGGTCGGGGCCGAACGGCGGGAGCCGAAGATGGATTGGCTGATTGGCGAACTGGTGATGCTGGCGGTGCCGGCCTACGTCTTCCTGCAGGGGCTGATGGTCGTGCGCTACCGCGGCCGCTGGCGCCTGCTGTCGCTGGTGCCACTTCTCTTCATGGTGCCGATCGCCGTTGATGCGGGGTTGGCATTCGCGGCGGGATCGACGATGTGGCCCCTGCTCGGGATCGTGGCGTCGCCTGTCGCGTTCGCCTACCTGGTGGGGCTGGCCACAATTAAGGCAAGCCTCACGTGAGGTGCCGCGTTTTCAGGCAGCAGTGCACGGTGGCGGATATTCAGAAGTTTCAGTAACATCGGCGCGATCAAGCCGTCTTCAGGGCCTTCAGGGCACGCGCCCTATTGCAATCCGGGCTGAACGGCTCTATGTCTGCCCATCGACTTTGGCCAGACGAGGGGCCGTATTGCCCAGGCACCGCCGGGCGCACGATCAGACTCTCTTCCAAACATCGACGAACCGGGCTTTTGGACACGCTGCGGCGTGGGCATTGGCTCATCTGAACGACGCCTCGAAAAGGAAGCTCTATGGAAAGCGGCACTGTCAAATTCTACAATGAACAGAAGGGCTACGGGTTCATTCAGCCCGACAACGGCGGCAAGGACGTGTTCGTTCATGCAACCGCGCTCGAGCGCGCTGGCATTAACGGGCTGCGTGAAGGTCAGAAGGTGCGTTTCGACACCCAGCCGGACCGTCGTACCGGCAAGATTGCAGTCAACAATATCCAAGCCGCCTAAGGCGGGCTGAGCGCGCCGGCTGACCGGCGCCTCGACAAAGTGGAGCCGCCTTTGACCGGGCGGCTCTCGCATGTCCAGCCTTTGGGCTCCGAACGCAATTTGAGCGCAGCGAAGCTGATCGGCGGCACGTGTTGTCCGTCCGGCGCAAGCGTGGGTTGAGAAGGATCGGAATGAAGGGTTACAAGGAGAAGACGTTCAGCGACCGGCTCACCGCGGCGGCAAGCGCCAGGCAAACGGCCTTGGAGCGGTTTCGTGCACGGCCGTCGGCTGATGATCCGGTTGTCGTCAGGCGCAGAGAAGAGAGAATGGCGATTGCGGCGGCACGCGAGGTTCGCGAGGCCGAGCGCAAGGCCATCAAGGAGGCCGAGGCGGCGGTGCGCGCGGAGCAGGAAGCCAAGGAGCGGGCCGAGCGGGAAGCGCGCGAGCGGCGCGAGGCCATCGAGAAGGTCATCCGCGAAGCTGCCGAGGCCGCTGAGCGCAAGAAGGCGCGCGATGCCCGCTATGCCGCGCGCAAGGCCCGGCAGGCCAAGCGGTAGGCCGGGGTCGGCGACAGCGGTTCCGCACCCCAATCGGCCCTTTGGGGCCCCCTGTGCCGCTCGCTGGCCAATCCCGCATAGACCTGTCATATCATTGGGTTAGGAGCGGGATTTTCGCGTCGGGAGCAGGAGCGCCATGGGTCGCGTCGGCGCGGGGTGGGTGCCGCAACTGTTGGGTTGTGCCCTGCTGGCGTTCGGACTTGCCGGCTGTGTTACCGCGCCTGAACGATTTGCCGTGCCGGTGCAGCTCGCCGGTCAAGCGATGATTCCCGATATGGGTGGTGAGGTGCGCGCCTGGGGCGACGCGCCGTTCTCGCGGGCTCTGCTGACCCCGGAGCTGCCCCGGTTGAAGGCCAGGTATCAGGCGCTCATCAAAACCAAGCAGCCGGTTGTGGCCAACCTGCTGGCTCTCTCGGGCGGCGGCGATGACGGGGCCTTCGGTGCCGGCCTGCTGGTGGGCTGGGGGCAGAAGGGGGACAGGCCTCAGTTCGATCTGGTCACGGGCATCAGCGCCGGCGCCCTGATTGCGCCGTTTGCATTTCTGGGCCGGGAGTACGATCGCCAGCTCGGCCAGCTGTTCACCACCTATGGCGGCAATCAAATCTACCAAGCCAATGTTCTGCCCGGCCTGCTCGGCGGCAGCGCGCTTGCGGATACCGCGCCGCTCAAACATCTGATCCAACGTTATGTGGATGCCAAGCTGCTGCGGCGGGTCGCCGAGGAGCGTGCCAAGGGGCGGTTCCTGCTCATTGGCACGACCAACCTCGATGCCCAGCGTCCCGTGTACTGGGACATGGGCAAGATCGCCCAGAGCCGCGATCTGCGCGCTATCGAGCTGTTCCGTAAGGTGCTGCTCGCCTCGGCCGCGATTCCGGGCGTGTTTCCGCCCGTGCGGATCGAGGTGATGGCCGGCGGCAAGCGCTACGAGGAGATGCATGTGGATGGCGGCACGACGCGTGAAGTGTTCTTCACCCCGGCCGAGTTCAGCTTCCTGGAGATCGACAAGGCCATAGGCCACAAGGTGGAGCGCCGCCTTTGGGTCGTGCGCAACGGCAAGCTGGCGCCCGAGTACCGGGCGACCGAAGAGCAGGCGCTTGCCATTGCGCAACGGTCGCTCGAGACGCTGACGCGGAGCCAAGGCATTGGCGATCTTCAGCGCATGTACGTACGGGCGCGCGCTGACGGCATCGCGTACAATCTTGCGGCCATACCGGACGATTTCAAGGTACGAAGGACGGCGCCATTCGATCGCGCCTATATGAAGGCTCTCTACGAGGTGGGTCTGCGTCTGGGCAGGGCCGGATATCCCTGGGCCAAGATGCCGCCGGAAATGATGGCCGAGGGCCCGCGCTGAGCTGGTGAGCCATGACGCAAGATAAGAAATCGCTGCCGTCGCATTGCACCCGGGTGGGCCTGGTGCTGCAGGGCGGCGGGGCGCTCGGTGCCTATCAGGCCGGCGTCTACGCCACGCTCGCCGAGGGCGGCTACGAGCCCGACTGGATCGCGGGGGTCTCGATCGGCGCCATCAACGGTGCCCTGATCGCGGGCAATCCGCCCGAGCGGCGGGCGGAGCGGCTGCGCCAGTTCTGGGAGCTGGTGACCGATGGCGTGTCGGTGCGGCCACTGCTCGACGGCGACATCGCGCGCGGCGTCTTCAATGAGTGGAGCGCGCTCGCCAGCATCGCGTCGGGCGTGCGCGGCTTCTTCCTGCCGCGCGTGCCGTCGGCCTGGCTGCACCCGTGGGGGACGGAGGGCGCGCTCAGCTTCTACGACACCGCCCCGCTGCGGGAGACGCTCCTGCAACTCGTCGACTTCGACCTTCTCAATGACGGCCACCCACGCCTCAGCGTGGGCGCCGCCAATATCCGCAAGGGCAACTCGGTGTACTTCGACACGCGCGAGCGGCGGATCGGGCCGGAGCACATCATGGCCAGCGCCGCGCTGCCGCCCGGCTTCCCGCCGATCCAGATCGACGGCGAGCACTACTGGGACGGCGGCGTCGTCAGCAACACGCCGCTGCAGTATCTGCTCGACGTAGAGCGCGATGCCAACATGCTCGTGTTCCAGGTGGACCTCTTCAGCGCGCGGGGCGCGCTGCCCCACAACCTGCTGGCGGTCTACGAGCGCCACAAGGACATCCTCTATTCGTCCCGCACCCGCCTCAACACCGACGTCGCGCGCAGCGAGCAGGACCTCAGACGCGCCATCGAGCGCCTGCTGCAGAAGCTGCCGGCGGAGTTCCAGAACGATGCCGATGTGCGCGTCATCCGGCAGCAATCTCCGCCCTGCACATCCATGAGCGTGGTGCATCTGATCTATCGCGAGAAGAACTACGAGACGCAGACCAAGGACTATGAGTTCTCGCGCGTCTCGATGGAGGAGCACTGGCAGGCAGGCGTCAACGACACCCGGCGCACGCTGCGGCACGAAAGGGAGTGGCTGGTGCCTCCGGACGCATTGGCCGGTGTGCGCGTGTTCGACATCACGCGCGACTTCGACTGAGCGCAGCGCTTGCCACTGCTATCCACCGAACCGTTCCGCGGGTGGCGCGATCTCGGTGACGAGGTCGCGCACGAGCGCCTTGTTCGCCAGCGGCGCAATGCGCATCTCGCGAGGCTCCAGGCGCGCCGTGCAGGCATAGAGCGTTTCGCCGTCGATCCGCATCATGCATTCCTTGCAGGCGTTGGCATTGATGCAGGAGAAGCGGAAGGCGAGCGAGGGATCGTGGTGAATGCGGATGTAGCGCAGGCCGTCCAGCACGGATTGCCCCGCCTCGAAGGGCACGCTGTAGGTCTCCCAGCGGCCGGCGGAGGGGTCGGTTCCCCGCCAGACCTTGAGGGTGGCGACCGTGGTCATGAGGCAATCTCCGCGGCGGCAATCGGTGCTTGTTTGAGGTTGAGCCGTCCGCCACGCAGGCTCGCGACCTGATTGACCTGCCATTCGGTCAGCGTACCGGGATGGTCCTCGCGCTGGTGCGCACCGCGGCTCTCGGTGCGCATGAGCGCAGACTGCGCGACCGTGCGCGCGACGAGCAGCATGTTGCGCAGATCGAGCCAATCGAGGCGCTGCATGTCGAAGGCGCCAGGGCTGCCTGCGGGGCGATCGCCGAGCTCGTGCGTCAGCTCGTCGATGGCGGCGAGCGCGCGCGTGAGCCGCCCCGCGTCGCGGAACGGGCCGACGTCGTCGGCCATCGTGGTCTGCAGTCGCTGCACCATCTCGGCGGTGTTGATGGCGCCACGGGCATGCATGGCGAGAAGGTCGGTGGTGGGGCGCGCGGCATCCCTGCTCGCAACCGGCGTGCGCATGCCCCTCGCCCGGACGGCGGCGCTGCGCCCGGCCTGGCGCCCGAACACCAGGGCCTCCGTGATGGCGTTGCCGGACAGGCGGTTGGCGCCGTTCGCACCGCCCACCGCTTCGCCCGCGACGAACAATCCGGGCACCTCGGTTGCCATGCGCGTGTCGGCCAGCACGCCACCCATGTGGTAGTGCGCGATCGGCGCCACCTCGACCGGCGTCCGGGTGAGGTCGATGCCGTTGGCGGCCAGGCGATCGATCACCGGGCCGAAGGCTCCGCGAAGGTCGGCCTCCGAGCGGTGCTGGAAGCTCAGGTAGACGCCGCCGTGCGGCGAGCCGCGGCCAGCCTCGACCTCCTTGGTGATCGCGTAGGTGGCAAGGTCGCGGGCGAGCACGTACTTGCTGCCTTCGTCGGTGCCGTAGCGCGAGGTGAATTCCTGCATGTCGCGATTGAGCAGCCGGCCACCGAGCTTGTAGCGGAACGGATCCCACATGATGGGGTCCATGCCGATCAGGCGCGGCACCAGGTGCCCGATCGGGAAGAACTGCACGAACTCCATGTCGATGAGGCTGGCACCGGCGCGCAGCGCCAGCGCGTATCCGTCCCCGCCCATGTTGGTGGAGGCGCTGTTGCGCCGGTAGAGCCGCGTCAGGCCCCCGGTGGCGATGATCGTCGCCTTCGCCCAAAGGCGCACCGAGTTCCCGGAAGGTATGTGCAGCGCGACCGCGCCGGCGATCGCGCCATCGGCACGCATGAGATCGACAACACAAAGGTCGCCGGCCTTGCGGATGCCGGAGGTGCGATTGACGGCGGTGCGCAGGGTCTTGGAGACGGCCGGTCCCGTGTTGAGAAAATCGACATAGACGCAGCGCGGCCGATCGTGACCGGGTGCACGCGCCTGCACGATGCGCCCGTTGCGGCGCGCCCAGCCGACCCCCCAGGCATCCAGCTCGCGGATGCATTCGGGACCGTCCTCGCACAGCAGGCGGGAGAGCCCGCCGTTGCACAGGCCGCGGCCTGCGGCGATGGTGTCGTCGAGATGATGGCGCCAGTGGTCGTCGGTCTCGGCCCCCAGGGCGACCGCCACGGTCATCTGGGCCATCACCGTTGCGCCGCCGCGGCCGATCAGGCTGCGATCGGCCATCAGCACGCTGCACCCGGCGCGGGCCGCCTCGATGGCGGCATACATGCCGGCGGCCCCGGAGCCGATCACAAGCACGTCCGTTTCGGCGTCGAGGGGCTCTGCGCGCATGGGCCTTTCGCCGGTTGGGCTCCTTTTGAATGGCTGAAAGCAGGATGCGACGTCTTATCCGCAACTGCAATGCGGCGCTGATGCGCTCATTTCCGAGGGTCCTTGATGAGAGGGCGCCTTGGCTGATAAGGCCCCGATATCATTGGCCTTGTCATTTTCCCGCGCAGCCGCTACACACCGGCCCATCACACACGCGGAGAGCTTATGCGCCGAACGGATTGAAAGCCCCGTTCAGTGCTCCGGTGGGCGGGCCCGAGGCTTGCTCCAACACGATCCGCGGAGGCTCAACCGGAAAAAAGGGAATACTCATGCTGCCCGCATTCAATATGCGCCAGTTGCTCGAGGCCGGCGTTCACTTCGGCCACCAGAGCCATCGCTGGAACCCGAAGATGGCACCGTTCATCTTCGGCTCGCGCAACAACATCCACATCGTCGATCTGGCCCAGACGGTGCCGCTGCTGCATCAGGCGCTGGTCAAGGTCAGCGACGTGGTGGCCCAGCGCGGCCGCGTGCTGTTCGTCGGCACCAAGCGTCAGGCCTCCGAGGCGATTGCCGAGGCCGCCAAGCGCTCGGCCCAGTACTACATCAACCACCGCTGGCTCGGCGGCACGCTCACCAACTGGAAGACGATCTCGCAATCGATCCGCCGGCTGAAGCAGCTCGAGGAAACCTTGGCAGGCGAGGGCAAGGGCCGCACCAAGAAGGAAATTCTGCAGCTCACGCGCGACCGTGACGGGCTCAACAAGTCCCTGGGCGGCATCAAGGAGATGGGCGGCCTGCCCGATCTGCTGTTTGTGATCGACACCAACAAGGAGGAGATCGCGATTGCGGAGGCCAAGAAGCTCGGCATTCCGATTGTGGCCATCGTCGACACGAACTGCGATCCCGACGGCATCGATTTTCCGATCCCCGGCAACGATGACGCCGGCCGCGCCATCACCCTCTACTGCGATCTCATTGCGCGCGCGGCGATCGACGGCATCGAGCGCGGTCAGGTGCAGTCCGGCGCCGATCTGGGCGCGTCGGAGACGCCGCCGAGCGAGCAACTCGCGGTCGTGGTCTTCAAGGGCATCGAGGCGCCGCGTGGCGACGCCGACGACCTGAAGCGTCTGCCCAACGTCAACAACAAGCTCGAGCAGCGTCTCAACGACCTGGGCGTCTACCACTTCTGGCAGATTGCAGACCTCGAGCCCGACATGGCCGAGGCCCTGGACCGTGCGCTTCGGCTCAAGGGCAAGATCGCTGCCGACGGCTGGGTCGCCGCGGCCAAGAAGCTGGTTGAGTCGGAGGCGGCCTGAGGCTGCGTCCAATGTCTGCCGTAGGGCCCCGCTAAGGTCGGAGCCAGCGGCTACACACGAGGTTTTCTGATGACAGTCACCGCGAGCATGGTGAAGGCCCTGCGCGACAAGACCGGCGCCGGCATGATGGACTGCAAGACGGCGCTGACCGAAACCAACGGCAACATGGAAGAGGCCGTCGACTGGCTGCGCAAGAAGGGCCTGTCCAAGGCCGCCAAGAAGGCCGACCGCGTGGCGGCCGAGGGTCTCATCGGGCTCACCGCCAAGGACGGGACTGGCGCCATCGTCGAGGTCAACTCGGAGACCGATTTCGTCGCGCGCAACCCGCAGTTCCAGGACATGGTGCGCGCCATCACGTCGCTGGCGCCTCAGGCCAAGGGCGACCTGGCCAAGCTGCTGGCGCTGCCCTTCCCGGGCAAGAGCACGTCTGTGGAGGGCCACGTCAAGGAGATGGTGGCGACCATCGGCGAGAACATGAGCGTGCGGCGCACGGAGGTGGCCTCCGTCGAGCACGGCGTCGTGACCGAGTACGTGCACAACAAGGCCGCCGACGGCCTCGGCAAGATCGGCGTGCTCGTGGCGCTGGAGAGCAAGGGCGACAAGGCGACCCTCGCCACCCTCGGCCGCCAGCTTGCGATGCACATCGCCGCGGCGAGCCCCGCCGCCGTGAGCGCCGAGCAGCTCGACCCGGCCCTCATCGAGCGCGAGCGCGCCGTCTACACCGAGCAGGCGAAGGCCTCCGGCAAGGACGCAGACATCATCGCCAAGATGGTGGAGGGCCGGCTGCGCAAGGAGTTCTACCAGCAGGTGGTGCTCCTGAAGCAGACCTTCTGGGGCGCCGGCGGCGACGGCAAGGCCACCGTGGAGCAGGTGCTGAAGGATGCCGAGAAGACGGCGGGCGCGCCCATCAAGGTCGCCAAGTTCGTCCGCTATGCCCTGGGCGAGGGTATCGACAAGAAGGATGGGGACTTCGCGGCCGAGGTCGCTGCCGCCGTTGGCAAGCGCTGAGCCGCCTGTCGGTTTCGAATGGCTCTAAGCCGGGCTGCCGTTTGCGTTGCAAGCGGCAGTCGGCATAAGCTGCGTCGGCAAACGGAGGGCTGCAGAGATGAGCGGCGCGTCGCCCGCCTTGCGTTACAAGCGACTCCTCCTCAAGCTCTCCGGCGAGGCGCTGGTGGGCAAGGCCGGCTACGGCATCGACGTCGATGTCGTCATGCGCCTCTGCCGCGAAATCAAGGAAGCCAGCGATGCCGGCGCGGAGATCGCCGTCGTTGTGGGGGGTGGCAACATCTTCCGCGGCTTGTCCGGGGCTGCCGACGGCATGGATCGTGCCACGGCCGACTACATGGGCATGCTGGCGACGGTCATGAACGCGCTGGCGCTGCAAAACGGCCTGGAACGGCTGGAGGTCCAGGCGCGCGTGCTCTCGGCCATACCCATGCCCACGGTGTGCGAGGCATTCGTGCGGTCCAAGGCGCTGCATCACCTGGAAAGCGGGCGCATCGTGATCTTCGCCGCCGGTACGGGCAACCCGTTCTTCACGACGGATACCACGGCGGCGCTGCGGGCGATCGAGATGAACTGTCAGGCGCTGGCCAAGGCGACGCAGGTCGACGGTGTCTATTCGGACGATCCCCGCAAGAACCCCAAGGCGAAGAGGTATGACCGGCTGACCTACGGCGAGGTGTTGGCCCGGGACCTCAAGGTGATGGACGGCGCGGCTATTGCGCTTGCCCGCGACAATGCTCTTCCAGTAATTGTGTTTTCCATTGAAGAACCGGGTAATCTTCTGAAGGTCCTGCGGGGTGAGGCGCTGGCGACGGTGATCGAGGGGCGGCCTTAGCGAGGAACAGGCGGGCTGTCCGGCGCGCCAGCCGGCCGCCGGCCCGCAACGGCTCACGAGGAGATCCGCTCAGGCATCCGCAGCTAAGGGAGACAGGCCATGGCCGCCGGCAAATTCGACTTGAAGGAGCTCGAGCGCCGCATGCGGGGCGCCATCGAAACGCTCAAGAAGGAGTTCGGCGGGCTGCGGACGGGGCGGGCCAGCATTCATCTGCTGGACCCGGTCATGGTCAATATCTACGGCGCGCGCATGCCCATCAATCAGGTGGCGACGGTGTCCACGCCGGACGCCCGTACCATCTCGGTTCAGGTCTGGGACAAGGGGCAGGTGACGGCGGTCGAGAAGGCGATCCGGGAGGCCAACCTCGGCCTCAATCCGGTGATCGACGGCGCCTTGATCCGCCTGCCCATTCCGGCCTTGAATGCGGAACGGCGCCAGGAGCTTGTCAAAGTGGCCCACAAGTATACCGAGCACGCGCGGGTGGCCGTGCGCAATGTGCGCCGGGAGGGTATGGAGCTGCTCAAGAAGCTCGATAAGGACGGGCAGATGAGCGAGGATGAGCACCACAAGAATTCCAGCAAGGTGCAGGAGCTGACCGACCGGCTGATCAAGGAAATCGATCAGGCGCTCATCGCCAAGGAAGCCGAGATCAAGCAGGTATGAGCACGTGATGGTCCTTGCCAGATCCACGCCGTGCGCGCGCTTCGGAGGCGGTTCTTGTCGCCGACACGAGACAAGCAGGTCATGAACGAGCACACCGCCGTCTGGACGCAGACGCAGGCGCCAACCCCGCGGCATGTGGCCATCATCATGGATGGCAATGGCCGCTGGGCGCAAAGCCGCGGGCTGCCGCGCTCGGCAGGCCACCGCATGGGTGTCGAAGCCGTGCGCCGGACCGTTCGGGCGGCCATGGAGATCGGCGTCCAGTATCTCACGATCTTCAGCTTCTCCTCCGAGAACTGGGCGCGGCCGGCCAGCGAAGTCGACGACCTGATGGGTCTCATGAAGCGCTTCATCCGCCGCGATCTGGCTGAGCTGCACGAGAACAATGTGCGTGTGCGTGTGATCGGCGAGCGGACCGGGGTGGACGCCGATCTGCTTGGCATGATCGACGAGGCCGTAAGGCTGACAAGCGCCAACACGGCGCTCGACCTCGTCATCGCCTTCAACTACGGTTCGCGCGCGGAAATCGCCCGGGCGGCCCGGTGCCTCGCCGAGCGTGCCATGCAAGGAGCGATCAGGACCGAGGAGATAACCCCCGAGGCCTTGTCGGCCGCACTTGACACCCAGGGGGTGCCCGATCCCGACTTGCTGATCCGCACCAGCGGAGAGCTGCGGCTGTCCAACTTTCTCCTGTGGCAGTCCGCCTACACAGAGTTCGTGTTTCTGGAAGCCTGCTGGCCCGATTTCGGACGCGAGCTTCTGCAGCAGGCCATCGACGAGTTCCGTCGCCGTGATCGCAGGTTCGGCGGCATCGTCGCACGGTCGACCGGTTGAAGCCGGAACAGATCGAAGAGCACATGAGCGAGCACGATTATTCCGGGCAGGACAATGGCGCTGAGCGCGGCTGGACGGCGCGGCTTGGCAGCGATTTTCCGCTGCGGCTCACGGCCGGCCTGGCGATGGGCGCGGTGGCATTGGCCTTCACCCTGGCCGGCGTGATGCCGTTTGCCGTCCTGGTTGTGCTGGCGGCATTGGTTGTGAGCTGGGAGTGGGGCCGCCTGGTGCAGGGCGCCGAGGCGGGCACGGTTTTGGCCGTGCAGGTCGTCACGGTGGTGCTCGCAGGCTTGCTGGCGGCGATCGGGTACGTTGGCCTGGGTTTGCTGGCCCTGCCGATCGGGGCTATCCTGGCAACGCTGCTGAGCCTCGGTCGCAACAGCATTTTCTCGGCGCTCGGCGTGCTTTATGCCGGCTTGCCGGCGGTGGCTCTGATTTGGCTGAGATCAGACGTTTCGCTTGGCCTGCTGGCGGTCGTATATCTGGTCGCCGTGGTGGTGGCCGCCGACACGGCCGGCTTCGTCGCCGGGCGGTTGCTGGGTGGCGCCAAGCTGTGGCCGGCGGTCTCGCCCAACAAGACCTGGGCAGGCCTGATCGGCGCGGTGCTGGCAAGCGCGGTCGTCGGCTCGCTCTTCTGGTTTGCGATCCCCGGCGCATCCGTGGCGAGGCTGGCAGCCACAGGCGCCGTCCTGGCCTTGGTGGCGCAGGGCGGCGACCTCGCGGAATCGGCGCTGAAGCGTCGCTTCGGTGTCAAGGACAGCGGCACGATCATTCCCGGTCATGGCGGTGTGATGGATCGTGTGGATGGTCTCGTGGCAGCCGCCGCTGCGGTCGCGATCGCCGCGATCGCCATCGATGTTCATTCCCCCGCAAGGGCCCTGCTGTTCGGGTCGTAGGTCTGGAGGCGCACCTGTGCCGCAGATGAATGCGAAGATGAGACAGGTGGCGCCGGCCGCTCGGCCGGCGGGGCCTGCGCCTCTGGCGGGGCCCGGCCGAAGGCGCATCACGGTGCTCGGCGCGACGGGGTCCGTGGGCAAGAGCACGCTGGATCTCATCGGCCGCAATCCGCACCTGTTCGAGGTCGTGGCCTTGTCCGCCAACCGCGATGCCAAGGGGCTTGCGGAATTGGCCCTGCTCCACCGGGCCCAACTCGCCGTCCTTGCCGATGAGAGCCGATACGCCGAGCTGAAGGACCATCTCGCCGGCACCGGCATCGAGGCGGCGGCCGGCGCTGCCGCGCTCATCGACGCCGCGAGCCGGCCGGCCGACTGCGTCATGGCTGGCATCATCGGCGCGGCAGGCCTGCGGCCGACGCTGGCCGCCGTATCGCAGGGCCGCCGCGTCGCGCTCGCCAACAAGGAATGCCTGGTGTGTGCGGGGAAGATTTTCATGCAGGCGGTGCATGGCGCGGGGACCGAGTTGATGCCCGTCGACTCGGAGCATTCCGCCGTTTTCCAGGTGCTGGCCGGGGCCGATCCCGAAGCCTTCGAGCGCATCGTGCTGACCGGCTCGGGTGGTCCGTTCCGCACCTGGAGCCTCGCGCAGCTCGAGCGCGTTACGCCCGAGCAGGCGCTGCAGCATCCCAACTGGTCGATGGGGCGCAAGATCACCATCGATTCCGCCACGCTGATGAACAAGGGGCTCGAGCTGATCGAGGCCTATCATCTGTTCCCCGTGCGGGCCGACCAGCTCGACGTGGTGGTGCACCCCCAGCAGATCATCCACGCCCTGGTGGCCTACCGCGACGGCTCGATGCTGGCACAGCTGGCCTGCCCCGATATGCGCACGCCCATCGCCATCAGCTTGGCCTGGCCGATGCGCATGGCGACGCCGACCAAGCGGCTGGACCTGACGGAGATCGGCCAGTTTACCTTCGAGCGGCCCGATGAGGCGCGTTTCAAGGCCCTCGGCCTCGCGCGCCAGGCCCTGGCCAATGGCGGGATGGCGCCGGCCGTTCTCAATGCGGCCAATGAGGTGGCGGTGGAGGCCTTCTTGACCGGCCGGCTAAAGTTCCTTCATATCCCCCAGCTTGTAGCTGAGACGCTCGAGATGGCGGACGGACGCGGGCTCCTGGCTGAGGCGGGAGACTTGGGCGGGGTGCTTGCCACGGACGCGGCGGCCCGCGAATTGGCGCTGTTCTTGCTTAATGGTCGCGCCTGGATCTGATCTCGATCTGATATCGTCCAAATCCCGAGGGGCCGCGGTGGCCGGTTAAGCATAGTGTTGCAGGAGGCAATGCCGAAAATGGACGTTTTGCCGACGTTTATCCTGAAGCCGCTCGCCTTCCTGTTCGTGCTGACGGTTGTCATATTCGTGCACGAGCTGGGGCATTTCCTGGTGGCGCGTTGGTGCGGCGTGCGCGTCAAAACGTTCTCGATCGGGTTCGGCAAGGAGATTTTCGGCTTCAACGACCGCTACGGCACGCGCTGGCGGCTGGCCTGGATCCCGCTGGGCGGCTACGTCAAGTTCCTGGACGACGACAATGCGGCCAGCGCGCCCTCGCGCGAGGCGCTGCAGCGCATGTCGCCGGCGGAACAGGCAGGCGCCTTCCAGACCAAGCCCCTGGCCGCGCGTGCGGCCATCGTGGCGGCAGGCCCGATCGCCAATTTCCTGCTGGCAATCCTGATCTTTGCCGTTACGTTCACCTTTGTCGGCGTGAACGTGACCGCGCCGCGGGTCGATGAGCTGGTGCCCGACGGCGCGGCTGCCCGGGCGGGCTTCAAGGCAGGCGACATCATTGTCGGCATCGATGGGCAGAAGATCGAGGCGTTTGCCGACATGCAGCGCATCGTCAGCGGCAGCGCCGATCAGGAGCTGACCTTCGAGGTGGATCGGGGCGGGCTGATGCTGAACATCAAGGCCACGCCCGAACGGCGCGAGATTTCCGACCGATTCGGCAACAAGCTGAAGGTCGGCGTGATCGGCATCAAGCGCAACGCCACCCAGCAGGAATGGCAATTCAAGCACTATGGACCGGTGGAGGCGTTGGGGCTGGCGGTCAAGGAGAGCTATTTCATCGTCGCACGCACCCTCGGCTACCTTTACGGTGTGCTCAGCCTGCGGGAATCGGGCGACCAGCTCGGCGGCGCGCTGAGAATCGCCGACATCTCAGGTCAGGTGGCGAGCCTTGGCTTCCTGGCGCTGATCAACCTCACGGCCGTGCTGTCCGTGAGCATCGGCCTGATCAATCTGTTTCCCATTCCGCTGCTCGATGGCGGCCACCTTATGTTCTACGCCATCGAGGCTGTTCGCGGACGGCCGCTGAGCGAGCGGGCGCAGGAGGTCGGTTTCCGCATCGGGCTGGCCATTGTCCTTCTATTGCTGGTCTATACCACCTACCAGGATCGCTTCATCCCGCTGCGGTGGATGGGCATCGGCTAGCTCCAAGGATCCGCCGTAGGTGGCCGCTGCAAGCGTCCCCGCTGAGGGCCGGGATGGCCGCTGGGTTGCCGTGTCGAAGGCCATATTCGGCCGGCAACCGGCCTCGTGCGCGTGGACAAGGCGGGAATCAGATATCATTGTGGCAGCCCTTATTTTACTGGGCCCCTGGCGTAATATTGCCACTTCCCAATGTGGTTACCAAACGGCTAAACAAGTTGTACCGCGTATGATGCTTCGGCCCGGTTGGCCTGGAGACGAGGGGAATTTGTGCCGGGTCATAACCGGCTGAGGCGTTGCGGAAGTGCCCATCCGACGTCGACGGATAGGGTGCAGAGGGGGATCGGCGAACCGAAAGGCAGACGGGAAGAATGCCAAAACATTGGGTGTGCAAGTCGGGGGGCTGGCACTTCGTCGTGGCTGCAATGGTTGCGTTCTGTGCGCTGACCGTTGTGGAGCCGGTGGTGTATTCAGCGCGTCTCGCCGAAGCTCAAAGCGGCGTCATTCGAGATATCCGTGTGGTCGGGAATCGGCGCGTGGAGCCCGAGACTGTCCGCACGTACCTGAGGTTCAGCATCGGTGATCCCTACGATGCCGGCAAGGTCGACCAATCAATCCGTTCGCTGTTTGCCACCGGCCTCTTCGCCGACGTGCGCATCGATCGGGAGGGGGCCGGCGTCGTCATTACGGTCGTTGAAAACCCGGTCGTGAACCAGGTCGCCTTCGAGGGCAACAGGGAGGTCGATAAGGCAACGCTGACCAACGAGGTGCAGCTCAAGCCGCGCTCGATCTTCACGCGCGCCAAAGCTCAGGCGGACGTGCAGCGCATTTTGGATGTCTATCGGCGGCAAGGCCGGTTTGCCGCGTCGGTTGAGCCGAAGATCATCGATCTCGACAGCAACCGCGTGAATGTCGTCTTCGAGATCACCGAGGGGGCGGCAACTAAGGTCCAGGCCATCAACATTATCGGCAACAAGGCCTACTCGGACTCCCAGCTCAGGGACATCATCACGACCACGCAGTCGGGATGGTTCGACTTCCTCAAGGGCACCAACGTCTACGATCCCGATCGCCTGTCGCTCGACCGCGAGCTGATGCGGCAATACTATCTGAAGAACGGCTATGCCGATGTGCGCATCGTTTCGGCGGGTGCTGAGCTCGCGCGTGACGGCTCGGGCTTCAATGTGACCTTCGTGGTCGATGAAGGCGAGCTGTTCACCTTCGGCAAGGTCGATATCGAATCGGCCCTGGCCAACGTCAATGCGCAGGCCCTGCGCGGCGACCTGCTCACGACGCCGGGGGCGACGTACGATCAGTCGGCGATGGACAGAACCATCGAGCGTCTGACACTGGCGGTGTCCGAGCAGGGTTTTGCTTTCGCCCGCGTGCGCCCGCGCGCAGTCCGCGAGCCTGGCACGCGCTCGATCAACGTGACGTATGTGATCGACCAGGGACCGCGCATCTACATCGAGCGCATCAACGTCAATGGCAATCTGCGCACCCACGATTATGTCATCCGCCGGGAGTTCCGCCTGGCTGAAGGCGATGCCTACAATCCGCTGCTGGTCGACAAGGCGAAGAAGCGCTTGCAGGCGCTGGGCTTCTTCAAGAGCGTAGACATCAAGCGCCGGCCTGGAAGCGCGGCGGACCGGGTCGTTCTCGATGTTGATCTTGTCGAGCAGTCGACCGGTGAGTTGTCCTTCGGCGCGGGCTACTCCACCAGCGAGGGCGTGATCGGCGATGTCAGCATCACCGAGCGCAATCTGCTGGGGAAGGGCCAGTTCCTGCGCCTGAGGCTCGCGGGCTCGGCGGAGCGTTTGCAGGTTGATTTGAGCTTCACCGAGCCGCGCTTCCTGGATCGTAACCTGTCGGCCGGCTTCGATATCTTCCACAAGACGGTGGATCTCTCCTCGACCCAGTCGTTCGTGTCGCGGACCACCGGCGGCTCGGTGCGCCTCGGCTTCCCGCTGTCGGAGAACCTGTGGTTGACCAACAACTACACCCTCTCCAACAACGAGATTTCGGACGTGCGCGACACCGCGTCATGGGCGATCAAGCAGGCGCAGGGTCAGTACTGGACCTCGTCCTGGGGAACCAGCCTCGTTTACGACGCGCGCAATCATCCCAAGAATCCGAACAAGGGTGTCTACTTCCAGCTCGGTTCGGACTTGGCGGGTCTGGGCGGCGACGTGCAGTACGTCCGCGTGCAGGGCGAGGCGCGCCTCTACTACCCCATCACCGAAAAGATCACCCTGGTTGGACGCGCGATGGCCGGTCACATTCAGGGATGGGGCGGCGAGGACGTACGCCTGCTCGACCTCTTCTACAAGGGCGGCGAGACGGTTCGCGGCTTCAACCGGGCCGGTTTCGGGCCGCGCGATCTGCTCACCGGCGATGCCCTGGGTGGCTCGACATATTGGTCGACCACGGCTGAGGTGCGCTTCCCGCTGCCCTTCATCTCGGAGGAGCTTGGCATGAGCGGCGCGTTCTTCGTCGATGCCGGCTCGTTGTTCGGGGCCGGCGAAGGGGCCAAGGCGCTGAACGCCAACTGCAATATCGGTGGCCAACGGGTCTGCCTCGCCGACGATGCGTCGGTTCGTGCGTCAGCCGGTGCCAGCATCCTGTGGAACTCGCCGCTTGGTCCGCTGCGCCTCGACATCGCCAAGGCCTTCCTCAAGCAGAAGTATGACGATGAGCAACTGATCCGGTTCGGCGCGTCGACCAAGTTCTAAGGTCGCGCCGGTCGGGACAAGTCCGTCCGCGAAGTGCTATTCAGGGCCGTCGGGCCGAAAACCCGGCGGCCTTTACATGTCTCAAGGTGGCTTGATGGAGCATCCAGGGTTCTTCGAAAGGGCCGCACCGATCCGTCTGCAGGTTCTGGCGGAGAAGGTGGGTGCCCAGCTTGCGCAGGGCGCCGATCCAGACGCGTTGATCCATGATGTGAAGCCCTTGCTCGACGCCGGCGCGGGCGACCTGTCCTTCTTCGACAACCGGAAGTATTTGCCCCAATTGCAGGCCACCCGGGCTGCCGCGTGCCTGGTCGCGCCGGGGTTTGCCGACCGCGTGCCCAAGGGCACCATGGTCGTTTTGTCGCCTGCCCCCTATCGGTCCTTTGCCCTGGCCCTACAGCATTTGTATCCCGACTCGCTCGCCCCAAAGGCGGCGATGGGTACCAGCGCAGAACCTCCGGTGCATCCCACGGCCAGTCTGGAGAACGGCGTCAGGATCGAGCCCGGCGCCGTCATCGGCCGGGAGGCCCAGATCGGGCGCGGCACGATCGTGGCCGCGGGCGCGGTGATTGGTTATCGCGTGACCGTTGGCCGCGGCTGCTACATCGGTCCTGGGGCAAGCATCGTGCACGCGCTGGTCGGCGATCGCGTCATTCTGCATGCCGGTGTGAGGATCGGCCAGGATGGTTTCGGCTTTGCGATGGGCCCCAAGGGGCACCTCAAAGTGCCGCAGGTGGGGCGGGTGATCATCCAGGATGACGTGGAGATCGGGGCCAATAGCTGTGTCGATCGGGGTGCTCTTAAGGATACGATCATCGGGGAAGGCACCAAAATTGATAATCTGGTGCAGATCGGGCACAACGTGGTGATCGGCCGACATTGCGTGATTGTCGGGCAGACCGGCATCTCGGGCTCCACAGAACTCGGGGATTTTGTCGTGATGGGCGGACAGTCCGGCGCGGTCGGCCATATCAAGATCGGGACGGGCGCCCAGATTGCCGGCGGCGCGCATCCCAAGGACGATGTTCCGGCCGGGGCGCGCATGGGGGGAACCCCGGCGGTGCCCATGATCGAGTATGGCCGTCAGGTTGCGGCCATGCGCCGCCTGGGACGGCGAGGCGGTTGATTTGACCCGGCGTATGGAGCAGAGCCGGAGCGAGACGGGAGAGCGGTTGAGAATGAGTGAGTCCGGTTCCGGGAAGAAAGACTTGGCGACGGCGGACATCCGGCGGGTGCTGGAACTGCTGCCGCACCGCTACCCGTTCTTGATGGTCGATCGCATCATTGACATGGATCGCGACGAGAGTGCGGTCGGCATCAAGGCCGTGTCGGTGAACGAGCCGTTCTTCCAGGGGCATTTCCCCAAGTTTCCGGTCATGCCCGGCGTTCTCATCATCGAGGGACTGGCGCAGACCGCGGGCGCTTTGTGCGTCAATCACCTGGGGGCCACCTACAAACCGCAACTCGTCTATTTCATGGGGATAGACCGCGCGAAGTTTCGCAAGCCCGTCCTGCCAGGCGATCTGCTGCACTACCATGTGAAGAAGATTCGAAGCCGCGGACGCGCCTGGCGTTTCTACGGCGAGGCCAAGGTGAACGGGCAGGTCGTGGCAGAGGCCGAGGTGAGCGCCATGATCCTGGATCAGGACGATGTCACAGCCTAGGGTGCATCCCACGTCGATCGTCGAGGACGGCGCGTCTCTCGGGGATGGGGTCAGCATTGGCCCACTCTGCCATGTTGGCAGCGAGGTGGCGCTTGGCGCCGGCGTCGAGCTGATCAGTCATGTCGTGGTCGCGGGGCGCACGACTATAGGTGCGCGAACCCGCATCTTCCCCTTCGCCTCCATCGGACATCAGCCGCAGGATCTCAAGTACAAGGGTGAGCGCTCCACCTTGGTCATCGGCAGCGACTGCGTGATCCGCGAGGGGGTCACCATGAACCCCGGCACCGACGGCGGCGGCATGGAGACGGTGGTGGGCGATCGCTGTGCGTTTCTTGCCAATTCGCATGTCGGTCACGACTGCAGGGTCGGCAGCAACGTCATTGTGTCCAACAATGTCATGCTTGCCGGCCACGTGACGGTTGGGGACTTCGCCGGCATCATGGGCGGGGCAGCCGTGCACCAGTTCGCTCGCGTCGGGGCGCACGCGTTTCTGGGCGGCATGTCGGGGCTGGAGAACGACCTCATTCCCTACGGCATGGCGCTCGGCAACCGGGCGCATCTGTCGGGCCTCAACATCATCGGCTTGCAGCGCCGCGGGTTCTCGCGCGAGCAAATCCACAGCCTGCGGCGCGCCTACCGTCTCCTGTTCGCCGATGAAGGGACCCTGGCGGAACGCATGGAGGACGTGGAGAAGGAATTTCAGGACAATCCGATCGTGAGGGAGATCATTGCGTTCATCCGCGCCGGCAGCAAGCGCGGCATCTGCATGCCCCACGCCGAGACGTGAGCCAGGCTGCGGTAACATCGCCAGCCCAGCGCCCGTCTTCGACGACAGCGGCGCCATCCATCGACAGGATCGGGATTCTGGCCGGCGGCGGGCGCCTGCCGGTCATCATTGCCGAGAGCGTGATGGCGCGCGGCGGGCATGTGCATATTGTCGGCATCGAGGGCGAGGCCGATCAAGACATCGTCCGCTTTCCGCACACGTGGGCGAACTGGGCCCAGATCGACCGCATGGTCGCCGCGCTGCGCAGCGAAGGAGGCAATGAGCTGGTGATTGCCGGCGGCGTGCGTCGTCCCGATCTCTGGAAGCTGCGTCCAGATGCGGGCTTTTTCAGGAGCCTGCCGCAGATCGCCGGTCTGCTGGTCGGGGGCGATGATTCCGTGCTGTCGCGGGTGGTGCGGTTCTTCGAGGCCAAGGGGCTCACCGTGCGGGGCGCGCACGAGGTGGCGCCCGACCTCCTGGCGCAGCCGGGTCCGCTCGGAGCCGTAGCCCTTACTCCGCAGAGCCGCATCGATGCCGAGCTCGGCTTCTCGGTTCGCGCCGCGCTTGGTCCCCTGGATGCCGGCCAGGCCGTTGCGGTGGTCCACGGCAGGGTGCTGGCCATCGAAGGCGCGGAAGGCACCGATGCCATGCTGGAGCGGGTCGCAGCCTTGCGCCGGGCCACCGATGCGGCTCGGGTTGCCGGCGTGCTGGCGAAGGGCCCCAAGCCCGGGCAGGAGCTGCGCGTCGACATGCCGGTGATCGGGCCGCGAACGGTTGAAACCGCCGCGGCGGCAGGCCTGGCCGGCGTCGCCGTCGAAGCCGGCGCCGTGCTCGTGCTCGGCCGAGAGGAAGCCGTGCGGGCCGCGGACGCGCGGCAATTTGCGATTGAGGGCTTGGCGGGCAGCCTGAGTGGCAAAGCAAGCACCGTCTTCCTCGCCCATCGGGTCGGGCGTCTCATGAGCCGACACCATCCCAATGAGCGCGACAGGGTGGATGTGCAGACGGGGCTCGCCGCCATCGAGCGGCTGGCGCCATTTCAGACTGGGTCAGCCGTGGTGGTGGCGCGCTCCTATATTCTGGCGCTTGCAGCGGATGAAACCGCGCTCGCCATGCTCGATCGGGTGCGCGCGCTCCGGCAGTGGGGCATGCGCGGGAGGCGTCGGCGCGGCGTTCTGGTGTGCCGTGCCGAGGAGCCGGGCGACCCCGCGGTCATTCAGCAGATGTGCGAGCACGCCGCCCGGCAGGGGCTTGCCGGCCTCGCCGTCGCAGGGCCCGCAGATGCGCTCGCTCCCTATGAAGACGCCTCGCGCGTCGCGGACATGCATGGCTTGTTCCTGGTAGCATGCCACACCGGCAACGAGGGGTGAGGCGTGGGGAGGTCTCCGGCAGCGGCACCTGAGAACTTGGGCGTGCGGGAGCGAAGGGTTTCCGCAAGCGGCCGCGATCTCTGCCTGTTCATGGTCGCCGGCGAGCATTCCGGCGACGCGCTGGGGGCCAAGCTGATGGCGGCCCTCAACGGGCGCCGCCGCGGCCGCGTTCGCTACCTGGGCGTGGGAGGGCCGCAAATGGCGGCGCACGGGCTCATCTCGCAGTTCCCCCTCGACGACGTGGCGGTGATGGGGCCGGCGGCGATCCTCGCACGGCTGCCGCGGATCCTGCACCGCATCTCGACCACCGCCAGTGCCGCCGTGGCCGGCGAACCGGATGCCGTCGTCATCATCGACAGCCCGGAGTTCACGCACCCCATCGCGCGGCGAATCCGACGGCGGCGTCCGGGGATCCCCATTATCGACTATGTGTCGCCGAGCGTGTGGGCATGGCGGCCCGGCCGGGCCCGCAAGATGCGCAACTACGTCGACCATGTGCTGGCGCTCTGGCCCTTCGAGCCCGATGCGCACCAGCGGCTGGGCGGACCGCCCTGCACCTTTGTCGGCCATCCGCTGATCGAGCGCAGCCCGTGGATCGCAGCGCTCGATCCGGCGCCGCTCGCACAGCGGCTGGGGTTGGCGGGCGGCAGGCCGCGGCTGGTGGTGCTGCCGGGCAGCCGCACCTCGGAAGTGTCGCGGCTGATGCCGCCGTTCGGGGAGGCCGTGGGGCAACTGTTGCGCACTGGGCGCGAGGTTGAGGTCGTCATGCCGGTGGTGCCCTCGGTGCGGCCGTACATCGAGCGGCATTTGGGAGCATGGCCGAAGCGGCCGCATCTCGTCGAAGGCGAGGAGGACAAGTTCCGCGCCTTCAAGCTCGCCACGGCGGCGCTTGCCGCCTCGGGTACGGTCACGCTCGAGTTGGCGTTGGCGGGCACGCCGATGGTCGTCGGCTACAAGGTGGACATGCTGATTGCGCCCCTGCTGCGCCGCCTCATCGTTGCGCCCTCGGTTGTGCTGCCCAATCTGGTGCTGGGCGAGCGGGCGTTCCCCGAGTTCCATCAGGAGGATTGCGAGGCCTCGAGGCTCTTCGGCGCGCTGGCGCCGCTGATCGAGGATAGCCCCGAGCGCGCCAAGCAGATGGCCGCCTTGGCGCGGGTTCCCGCCGCGCTGCAGGTCGCCCAGCAGGCGCCGAGCGAGGCTGCCGCCAGCGTCGTTCTGGATTATGCGGAGAACGGGCGCGGCTGGCCGCGCCCGTGACGGCGGATGGTCAGCCGCCGCACCGTCAGGTGCGTTGATCGATCGGAACGAACGGCCGCTCCGTGGAGCCGATGTAGAGCTGGCGCGGCCGCCCGATTTTCTGCTCGGGGTCCTCGATCATCTCCTTCCACTGGGCGATCCAGCCGACCGTGCGCGCAACCGCAAAGAGCACGGTGAACATGGACATCGGGAAGCCCATGGCGCGCAGCGTGATGCCCGAATAGAAATCGATATTGGGATAGAGCTTCTTCTCGATGAAGTAGTCGTCCTGCAGGGCAATGCGCTCCAGCTCCATCGCCACCTTCAGGATCTGCTGGTCCTTCACGCCGAGAGAATCCAGCACCTCGTGGCAGGTCTGGGCCATCACCTTCGCGCGCGGATCATAGTTCTTATAGACGCGGTGGCCGAAGCCCATCAGGCGGAACTCGGAATCCTTGTCCTTGGCCTTCTTCACGTATTCAGGCACGCGGTCGACCGTGCCGATCTCCTCCAGCATCCTGAGCGCGGCCTCGTTGGCCCCGCCGTGCGCCGGGCCCCACAGACAGGCGATGCCGGCGGCGATGCAGGCAAACGGGTTGGCGCCGGAGGAGCCGGCGAGGCGAACCGTCGAGGTCGAGGCGTTCTGCTCGTGGTCGGCGTGCAGGATCAGGATGCGGTCGAGTGCGCGCGATACGACGGGGTTGACGACATAGGGCTCGCACGGCACGGCGAAGCACATCTGCAGGAAGTTCGACGTGTAGTCGAGGTCGTTGCGCGGATAGATGAAGGGTTGGCCCACGGAATATTTGTAGGCCATGGCGGCCAGCGTCGGCATCTTCGCCACCAGGCGGTGGCTGGCGATGACGCGCTGCTGGGGATCGTTGATGTCGGTGGAGTCGTGATAAAATGCCGAGAGCGCCCCCACCGAGCCGCACATGATGGCCATCGGATGCGCGTCGCGGCGGAAGCCGGTGAAGAACCGGGTCATCTGCTCGTGCACCATGGTGTGGCGCGTGATGGTGGTGCGGAAGTTCTCAAACCCGCTCTTGGTCGGCAGCTCGCCGTTGAGCAGCAGGTGGCAGACCTCGAGAAAGTTGGAATGCTGCGCCAGCTGCTCGATCGGGTAGCCGCGGTAGAGCAGCACGCCCTTGTCACCGTCGATGTAGGTGATCTTGGAGGAGCAGTTGGCGGTCGAGGTGAAGCCGGGGTCGTAAGTGAAGCAGCCCGTGTCGCGGTAGAGCCGGGCGACATCGATCACGTCCGGGCCGATCGTGCCGGATCGCACGGGCAGGTGCGCTTGGCGGTTGTTGCCGAGGGAAAGCGTTGCACTCTTGCCGGCGTCCGAAGCATTTTTGGCGTTCATGGGCTCGTCCTTCCATCAGCGTCCCCGGGCTGCGGGCGCACTGCAGTGCGCAGGAGCGCATCTGCCGGTCCGCGAAGGGGGCTCGGCCGGTCACCTGACTATTATACATTTTGCACTGCGGCAAGATATGCCAAGGGCTGAGGCAGGCTCTGCGCCTGCTGGCCACGAGCCCCGTCGAGCGGGCCTTATCGGGCCTGATCGCGGATGCGGGCCAGCGCCTCGTCTCGCCCCAACACCGCCATGACGTCGAACACTGGGGGCGAGACGGCCTTGCCGGTCAGCGCCGCGCGCAGCGGCTGGGCCACTTTCCCAAGCTTCTGGCCGGTCTTCTCTACAAATTCTCGCACAACGGCCTCGAGCGCTTGCGCCTGCCAGTCGCCAACGCCGTCGAATTGCTCCGCCAGCCTGGCAAGGGTTGCACGCGCCTCTGCATCGAGCAGCTTGATGGCCTTGTCGTCGAGCAGAAGAGGCCTGCTGGCCAGCAGATAGCCGGCGCCGTCAACCAGCTCCTTCAGGGTCTTGGCCCGGTCCTTGAGCGAGGGCAGGGCGGCGGCCAGCTTGTTCCAGCCGACGGCCTCGATGCTGGCGAGAACGTCGGGCCCGCCTTCTGTCTCGGGCAGAAAATCCTTGATGCGCGCCAGAAGCTCGTCCGGGCTCGCCTGGCGGATGTAGTGGCCGTTGACGTCGGCCAGCTTGGCGAAATCGAGCCGGCCCGGCGCCTTGTTGATGTCGTCGATGTCGAACCACTGGATCATCTGCTCGGTGGAGAAGATCTCGTCGTCGCCGTGGCTCCAGCCCAGCCGCGCCAGATAGTTCCGCAAGCCGGCCGGCAGGAAGCCCATGGCGCGGTAGGCCTCGATGCCGAGCGCGCCGTGGCGTTTCGACAGCTTGGCACCGTCCGGCCCGTGGATCAGCGGCAGGTGGGCAAAGGCCGGCAGATCCCAGCCCATCGCCCTGTAGATCTGCACCTGGCGCGCGGCGTTGGTGAGATGGTCGACGCCGCGGATCAAGTGCGTGATGCCCATGTCGTGGTCGTCGACCACGACGGCGTGGTTGTAGACCGGCGTGCCGTCGCTGCGGAGGATGATCATGTCGTCGAGGTCGGCGTTCTGCCATACCACGCGGCCCTGCACGCGGTCCTCGATCACGGTCTCGCCGTCGAGCGGGGCCTTGAGGCGGATCACCGGTTTCACGCCGGGCGGCGCATCCTTGGGATCGCGGTCGCGCCAGCGGCCGTCGTACATCTTCGAGCGCCCGGCCTTGCGCGCCGCCTCGCGCATCTCGGCGAGCTCCTCGGGGCTGGCATAGCAGTGGTAGGCCTTGCCGGCGGCGAGCAGCGCTTCCGCCACCTCGCGGTGGCGCTCGACGCGCGCATACTGATACAGCGGCTCGCCGTCCCAGTGCAGCTCGAGCCATTTCAGTCCCTCGAGGATGGCGGCAATCGCAGGCTTGGTCGAGCGCTCCCGATCGGTATCCTCGATGCGCAGTAGCATTTTCCCACCGGTGTGGCGGGCATAGAGCCAGTTGAAGAGTGCGGTGCGCGCCCCGCCGATGTGCAGATAGCCGGTGGGCGAGGGTGCAAAGCGCGTGACGACGGGCTTGGCCATGTGCTTTAGGATGCGGCTTCTCTGGGTGTTGCTGGGGCTTGGAGACGGCGGCCCTGTAGCACATCCTGCCGCGGCCGTCTTGGCGTATGCACTTGAATTTGCCACATAAGCCGTGCGATGCCGGGCCTGGCAGCGCGCGATGAGCGGGACATGAGGGTATGACGAGCGACGAAAAGGCGCGCGAGGCGGGACAGGATTTCATCCGCGACATCATCCGGGCCGACCTGGAGGCTGGCCGGCACAAGGGTGTGGTGACCCGTTTTCCGCCGGAGCCCAACGGCTATCTGCACATCGGGCATGCCAAGTCGATCTGCCTGAACTTCGGCGTGGCCGAGGAGTTCGGCGGCCGCTGCCACCTGCGCTTCGATGACACCAACCCGACCAGGGAGGAGCAGGAATACATCGACGCCATCGAGCGCGATGTGCGCTGGCTCGGCTTCGACTGGGGCAAGCATCTCTATCACGCCTCGGATTATTTCGAGCAGCTCTATGCCTGGGCCGAGCATCTGATCCGCGCCGGCAAGGCCTATGTGGACGATCAGAGCCAGGAGGAGATGCGGGCCAGCCGCGGCACGCTGACGGAGCCCGGCAGGAACAGCCCGTTCCGCGAACGGACGGTGGAGGAGAACCTGGACTTGTTGCGGCGCATGCGGGCAGGCGAGTTTCCCAACGGCGCGCGCGTGCTGCGGGCCAAGATCGACATGGGGGCCGGCAACATCAATCTGCGCGATCCCGTGCTCTACCGCATCCTGCACGCCAGCCATCCGCGCACGGGCACCGCCTGGTCGATCTATCCGAGCTACGACTACGCGCATGGGCAGTCGGACGCCATCGAGCACATCACGCATTCGATCTGCACGCTGGAGTTCGAGGATCACCGGCCGCTGTACGACTGGTTCATCGAGAACCTTCCCGTTCCGTCGCGGCCGCGGCAGTACGAGTTCGCGCGGCTCAACCTCACCTACACCATCCTTTCCAAGCGCGTCCTGACGGAGCTGGTGCGCGGCGGGCACGTGCAGGGCTGGGACGATCCCAGGATGCCGACGCTGGCGGGATTGCGCCGCCGCGGCGTGCCGCCGGCGGCATTGCGCGATTTCGTCAAGCGGATCGGCGTCGCCAAGGCCAACAGCATTGTCGATATGGGGCTGCTCGAATTCTCGGTGCGCGAGGTTCTGAACAGGACGGCCCTGCGGCGCATGGCCGTGCTGCGGCCGCTGAAGGTGGTCATCGAGAACTACCCTGAGGGCCAGACCGAGGAGCTGGAGGCGGCCAATCATCCCGACGCTCCGGATGCCGGCGCGCGTCGCATCCGCTTCGGCCGGGAGATCTTCGTCGAGCGCGACGACTTCATGGAGAACCCGCCCAAGAAGTTCTATCGCCTGTCGCCGGGCAAGGAGGTGCGGCTGCGCTATGCCTATTTCATCACCTGCCGCGAGGTGGTGAAGAATGCGGCCGGCGAGGTGGTGGAGCTGCGCTGCACCTACGATCCCGCGACGCGCGGCGGCAACGCCCCCGACGGACGCAAGGTACAGGCGACGATCCACTGGGTGTCGGCGGCGGATTCCGTTCCGGCCGAGGTGCGCATCTACAACCAATTGTTCGCCAAGCCTGATCCTGACGCGGGCAATTTTGCCGCCGATCTCAATCCCAACTCGCTCGAGGTGCTGGCCGATGCGCGGCTCGAGCCAGCGCTGGCCGGCGACAACGCGAGCGAGCCCGTGCAGTTCGAGCGACAGGGCTATTTCTGCCGCGACCCAGACTCCAGGCCGGGCCACCTCGTGTTCAATCGAACCGTGGGCCTGCGGGACACGTGGGCGAAGGTGGCGAAGGCGTGAGCGAGCACGGGGCGCAATAGGCATCAGCCGTTGTGCGCCGATCCGCGGCCTCCAGCAGCGGATCCTGCATGGCCAGCGTGCGGCTCAGCGCCGACCGGGCATTGACCCCATGGGCGTACACCTGACGAAGTGTAAACGAAGGGTTGAGCCCCGGATCTTGCTCTCCTATCGTAGCGGCGTCCGGCCCGTCGCGGATATCCGCGCAGGGCGCGAGGGGAGCAGCGATGGCGCGGGTGCGGGGAGCCGAACCGGGCGCTGGAGAGGTGCGTCAACGGCGTCAGGCTGCAAGGCCCATGCTGGCCGCACTCGCCCGTCAGCTCGAGGACGAGCACGACCGCTGGTTTCTCTGGCTGCCGGTGCTGTTCGGGACCGGGATCGCCTGCTATTTCGCCTTGCCGTTCGAGCCGACCATCCTCGTTGCGATGCTGCCCGGCGTTGCGGCACTGGCGATGCATTGGGCCGGCCCGCGCACCGGCCTGATCGGGCTGACGACCGGCGCGATGCTGGCCGCGACGTTTGGCGTTGCGGCCGCCAAGCTGCGCACGGAGGCCGTGCGCGCGCCCGTGCTGCAGGCGCGGGTCGGGCCCGTCGACATTTACGGTCACGTGGAGCTGGTGGAGCCGCGCGCCAAGGATGGCCAGCGCCTGACCGTCCGCGTGACCGCCATGGAGAAGCATGAGGCGCAGGCTTGGCCGGCGCGTGTGCGTGTGCGCACGACAAGGGAGAACAATGCGCTGCAGCCCGGAGATCCGGTTCATGTCAAGGCAACGCTCAGCCCGCCGCCTGCGCCTTCGCTGCCGGGCGACTACGATTTCGCGCGGGCGGCCTGGTTTCAGGGCCTCGGCGCCGTGGGCTTTGCAAGAGCCGCGGCCAGGATCGAGCCCAATGCCGTGGCGCCGCCGCTGTCGCTCAAGGCGAGCGCCGCCATTGCGCGGGTGCGCCAGGCCATCGGGCAACGGGTCGTTGCGGCGCTGCCGGGAGAGACGGGTGCCATCGCCAATGCGCTGATCACCGGCGAGCGCGGCGGCATCTCGGAGAGCACCAACCAGGCGTTTCGCGATTCCGGCCTGTTCCATATCCTGTCCATCTCGGGCCTGCATATGGTCATCATGGCGGGCGCGGTGTTCTTGTCGATCCGGCTGTTGCTGGCGGCCATCCCCTCCATTGCGCTGCGCTATCCGATCAAGAAGTGGGCAGCCATCGGCGCCATGCTCGGCGCCCTCGGCTACCTGCTGATCTCCGGCGCGGCGTTCGCCACCGTGCGCTCCTACATCATGATCTCCATCATGTTCCTGGCCGTGCTGCTGGACCGTCCGGCGCTGGCGCTGCGCAACGTGGCCCTGGCTGCGCTGGTCATCCTGGTGGTGTGGCCGGAAAGCCTGCTCGATGCCGGCTTCCAGATGTCGTTTGCGGCGGTGGTGGCGCTGGTGGCCGCCTACGAGTGGCTGCGTGCGCGCGAAGACGCGCGCGGGCGGATGGTGCGCCGCGGCGTGCTCGCCCATGCGCTGCTGTTCTTCGGTGGCATCGTCACCTCGACGTTGGTGGCCGGGCTCGCTGTCGCGCCGTTCGGCGTCTACCACTTTCACAACACGCAGCAGTTCGCGATCCTGGCCAACCTGCTGGCGATCCCGGTGTGCAACCTCGTTGTCATGCCGGCCGCACTCGCCGCGCTGGTGGCCATGCCCTTCGGGCTGGAGGCTGCGCCGCTGTGGCTGATGGGGCTCGGCGTCGAGGCGATGGTGTGGTGCGCCCATGCGGTGGCGCACCTGCCGGGCGCTGTCGGCCGGGTGCCGGCGATCCCCACGCTGGCGTTCGCTCTGATGGTCGTGGGAGGATTGTGGTGGGCGCTCTGGGGCGCCCGCTGGCGGGTGTTGGGGGTGGTGCTGATTGCCCTGGGTCTCACGCTGGCGCCAACCGGCCGCCGGCCTGACGTGCTGATCGGGCGTGAGGCCGAGATCGTGGCCGTGCGCGGCGCGGACGGCCAGCTTTCCGCGCTGGCCGGACGCGGCGCCGCCTTCGAGCTGTCGCGGTGGCTGGAGCACGATGGCGATGCCAGGTCCGCCGCCGAAGCTGGCAAGGCGCATGCCTTCCGCTGTGATCAGCTGGGATGCACGGCGCTGGTCAACGGTTTGCGCGTGGCTGCGACCGGCTCCGCCGCGGCCTTGCGCGACGACTGTCAGGCAGCGGCCATCTTGATCCTGAAATTCCCCAAACCGAAGGGCTGCACACCATCGGGCCTCGTGATCGATGTGACTGACGTCAAGGCGGGCGGCGCCCATGTGCTCACGATCGATGATGGTCGCGTCACCGTCAGGACCGTAGCGGAGACGCGTGGACGGCGGCCATGGGCGCTCGGGCCGGTCGAACACGACGGGCAAGCCGAGGGCGGCGCGTGGCCGGCGCGCGGCCAGCCGATGCCATGACCACGATCCCTAATCCACCGCTGCACGGTGTCGATCGGATTCGGGTCCGAGGTTCGCGCCGATCCGCAGTCCTCAGAAGCGCCGGATGAGCCCGACCAGGCGGCCCTGGATATCGACCTGATCGGGGCCGAAGATGCGCGTCTCGTAGTTCGGATTGGCGGCTTCGAGTGCGATGGAGGCGCCCTTCTTGCGCAGCCGCTTGAGGGTGGCCTCCTCCTTCTCCACCAGCGCCACGACAATGTCGCCGTTGTCCGCCGTATCGCAGCGGCGCACGATGATGATGTCGCCCTCGTTGATGCCGGCATCGATCATGGAATCGCCCTTCACCTCGAGTGCGAAGTGCTCGCCGCCCGCCACCAGATCAGGCGGCACGCCGATATCCTGCGTATGGTCCTGAATGGCGCTGATGGGCACACCAGCGGCGATGCGCCCCATCAGAGGCACCGTGGCGCCCGACTGCGCATAGGCGGCCGGCGGCGGCGAAAGCTGCGGCGGGCGGCGGCCGCTGCCCTCGATCACACTCGGGCTGAAGGTGGACCGGTGGTGCGTGCCGTCGGCCATTGCATCGGGCAGCTTGATGACCTCGATGGCCCGCGCGCGGTGCGGCAGCCGGCGGATGAAGCCGCGCTCCTCCAGCGCCATGATGAGGCGATGCACGCCCGACTTCGACTGCAGGGCCAGCGCCTCCTTCATTTCCTCAAACGACGGCGGCACGCCGGTCTCCCTGAGCCGGGCATCGATAAAGACGAGCAGCTCTTTCTGCTTGGTCGTCAGCATGGGTTTCTCCCAGCGTGAAACATTGCGCCCGACTCAACCCTGGATCGTACAAAGCGGGAACATAGATGTTCGCGTGATGTTCCGCAAGCCAATTGTGGGCCCGAGAGGCATCCGCCAAGCCCCGTGGAGCTTGCTTCAGAGGTCCAGCGGCAGGATCGAAACCAGGCTGCCTGCTGGCGCCGCTGGCGCCCTGGGGGCGCGAACCAGGAGGCAGTTGGCCTCCGCCAGGGGTGCCAGCAGGGAGCTGTCCTGGGAGCGTACAGGGGCTACCTGGGCAAGGCCGTCAGGGCCTGGGCTGGAGACGGCCCGCATGTAGTGCTGGCGCGGGCCGTTGGCCTCCAGAGGCACGCTCAAGCGGGCCTGGGCTGGGGCTTGGTCGAGGGCAGGTTGCCCCAGGAGCGCGCGGATCAGGGGCAGCAGAAACAGCCGGGTGCAGATGAGGGACGACACCGGGTTGCCCGGCAGGCCCAGCACGCGCGCCTGCGCCAGGCGGCCGAACATCAGCGGCTTGCCGGGGCGCATGGCGATCTTCCAGAAGGCCAGCGTCATGCCGCGCGCCTGCAGCACGGGCGCGACGAGATCATGATCGCCGACCGACGCGCCGCCGCTGGTGACGATGATGTCGGCGCCCTGCGCGCGGGCAAAATGGGTGTCGAGGTCTGTGTGCGTGTCGCGGGCGATGCCGAGCTGCAGCGGCGTGGCGCCGGCGGATTCGGCAAGGGCTGCGATGCCCAAGTGGTTGGAGGCGATGATCTGGCCGAGGCCTGGACGACTCCCCGGCGGCACCAGTTCGTCACCGGTCGAGAGAATGGCCACGCGCGGCCGACGGTGGACGCTGAGCTGCCCATGTCCCATGGCAGCCGCCAGCGAGACCTCACGGGGACCGAGCCGCCGGCCCGCGGCCAGCAAGGTGTCGCCCGCGCGGAAGTCGGAGCCCTTGGGGCGGATGTGATCGGTCTCGATCGTGCCTTCACGCACGACGACCTTGCCGCCATCGCGCTCCGCGTTCTCCTGAATGACGATGGCGTCGGCGCCATCGGGCACGGGCGCGCCGGTAAAGATGCGCACGGCCTGTCCCGGGTCGACGGCGCCGGAGAAGGGATGTCCGGCGGCGGCTTCGCCGATGATCGCGAGCGCGGCCGGCAGCCGGGCCACGTCCGCTGCCCGCACTGCATAGCCGTCCATGGCGGAGGCGTTGAACGGAGGCTGGGTGACAAGCGCCGGCAAGGGCTCCGCCAGCACGCGGCCGCATGCCTGCTCGATGGCGACGGGCTCGGCCTCGGTCGGCTCCACGCCCTTGAGGATGCGCTGTAGAGCCTCTTCGACGGACAGCAGGGCCATGCAGTCACCGTCCCACTGGATCGGCCGCCCGATAGGTGCCGGAGCGGCCGCCGGTCTTCTCGACCAGGCGGATGTCGCCGAGGGTCATGGCTTTGTCGGCGGCCTTCAGCATGTCGTAGATGGTGAGGCAGGCGACCGCGACCGCGGTCAGCGCCTCCATCTCGACGCCGGTCGGCCCGGCCACCTTCACCTCGGCGGTGACGCGGATGCCGGCGGGGGCATGCGAGGTCTCGAAATCGACGGTGGCCTTCGAGAGGGCGAGCGGATGGCAGAGCGGGATCAGCTCGTGCGTCTTCTTGGCGGCCATGATGCCGGCAATGCGTGCCGCTGCGAGCACATCGCCCTTCTTCGCCTCGCCCGTGTCTATCAGCGCCAGCGTTGCCGGCGCCATGGCGACGAAGCCTTCGGCCCGGGCGGTGCGCTGGGTGACGGCCTTGTCCGTCACGTCGACCATGCGCGCTTCGCCCTTGGCGTTGAGGTGGGAGAGCCTGGTCATAGCCGCGCTCCTGAGCCGAGCAGGGTGCGGGTCGCGGCCGCGACATCGGCCTGGCGCATCAGGCTTTCGCCGACGAGAAAGGCGCGTACTCCGATTTTCGCCAACCGCTCCAGGTCTGCGTGCGCGGCTATCCCGCTCTCGGCGATGACGATGCGGTCGTGCGGCACGCGCGGGGCGAGCCGTTCCGTGGTCTCCAAGGTGGTTCCGAACGTCCTCAGGTCGCGATTGTTGATGCCGATGAGGCGGCAGTCCAGGGTCAGCGCGCGATCCAGCTCGTCCTTGTCGTGCACCTCGGCAATGGCGTCCATGTGCCAGGCCTTGGCGTAGGCACACAGCGTGCCGGCGGTCACGTCGTCGACGGCCGCCATGATGATGAGGATGCAGTCGGCGCCCCAGGCACGGGCTTCGGCGACCTGATAGCGGTCCAGCATGAAATCCTTGCGCAGCACCGGCAGCCCGCTGGCGGCGCGCGCGGCGGTGAGGTACTCCGGTGCGCCCTGAAACGACGGGCCGTCGGTGAGCACCGAAAGACACGCAGCGCCGCCCGTGGCGTAGGCTTCGGCAAGCGCCCGGGGATCGAAATCAGCACGGATCAGGCCCTTGGAAGGGCTCGCCTTTTTGATCTCGCCGATTAGGGCGAAGCGGCCGGCGGCAACGCCGGCGCTGAGCGCTCCGGCAAACGGCCGCACGGGCGGAGCGGCACGCGCCGCCGCCTCGATCGCCTCCAGGGACTGCCTGGCCTTGGCGGCCGCGATTTCCTTCAGCTTGTAAGCTGTGATCTTGTCGAGGATGTCCGTCATCGGCCAAGTGTACGATGAAACGCATCTCGGTCGCTAGGTTCCGAGGGGCTTGGTGAGCAGCACCCAGTCGGTGCCGGGGTGGCGCCAATCCTCCTTGACCATCCTGCGTCTTCCGGCCTCGCGGTACCCGCATCGCTCGTAGAGCCTGCGCGCGCCGATGTTGGTATCAGCAACAATGATGCTCAGGCCACGCTTGCCTGCATCCGCGGCGAGCCGATCCGCCACGGCGAGCAGCGCGCCGCCGTAGCCGCGGCCGCGGAACTCGGGATAGGCGGCGAGCACGTTCACATACCAGGAGCCCGGCGCTAGGTTCTCCAGTTCCTGCAGGGGCACGAACAGGGGCGGCATGGTGTCCGGTATGGGCTCGGGATGGTCGGGCAGGGCATAGCCGAGGAGGCCGGCGACCACCCGGTTCGCGTGCTGTGCCACGATGGCGTTGCGATAGGAGAAGCTGCCCGTGTCGCGGCCGGCGCGCTCGCGGGCGACCGCCCACGGATCGCCGCCGGGGCCGGCCATCCGGGCCCAGAGATGAAGGGCGAGCCCTTCGCTGGCGAAGTGGACGAAGTCGGCCATCGCCTGCGTATCGTGCGGCGTCGCGCGCCGGTACGGTTCCTCGAGTGCGATCATTGGGTGTGCTCCGTCGTGCCGCAGCCCGGCAGGGCTGCCGCCAGGGCGGCCCCTCGGCAATTTTGGCATCATCGACAGTCAATGCAAAGCAGCGCACCGCCTAGATGCGTTGTCGGTCCGCGGCGCGAGGCGTTACCTTGGAGTTCGCAACAGGGGTCGGGCGAGGGACAATGGGTGCTGAAGCAAGTGGACTGCTGACCTATCGCGGGGCCGTCTACCCCCGGGACTGCGACCACATCGGGCATGTGAACGTTGCGACCTACGGCGCCAAGTTCGACGAGGCCAACTGGGTCTTCTTCTGCGAGATCGGCCTCACGCCCTCCTATCTGCGGGGCGAGCGCCATGGGATGGCGGGTGTGCAGCAGAACATCGCCTACAAGCAGGAGCTATTCGCAGGCGACGTGATCGAGATCAGGACGCAGGTGCTGGACGTGGCCGACAAGCGGCTGCGCTTCCGCCACGAGATGCGCAGCATCGAAAGCGCGACGGTGGTGGCGGTCTCGGAGATCACCGCCGTGCATCTCGACAAGCAGGGGCACAAGGCGTGCGCGCTGCCCGAGGCCGTGCGGCGGTCTGCCAAGGCGCTGCTGGCGGACGAACGCTAGATGCTGGGCCCCTTTGCCCTCGCCATCGTCGGGGCCACCGTTCTCGTCACATCGTTCATTTCCGGCATATTCGGCATGGCGGGCGGGTTGATCCTGCTCGGCGTGCTGCTGCTGTTTCTGGACGTGGCGCCGGCCATGGTGCTGTTCGGCATCATCCAGACGGCCGCCAACGGCTGGCGGGTGATCCTGTGGCTGGAGCACGTCGACTGGGGGATCGTGTGGCGCTATCTCGTCGGCTCGACGGTGATGTTCCTCGTGCTGCGGACAGTCGCCATCCTGCCGAGCAAGGCGATGCTCTACATCGGGCTGGGGCTCATTCCGTTCGCGGCCGATCTCTTGCCGCGACGGCTGACGCCCGACATTACCCGACCGGGGGCACCCTATATCTGCGGCGCCTTCATCATTGTGCTGCAGCTTCTGGCCGGGGCGGCCGGGCACATCCTGGATATCTTCTTCCAGAAGAGCCAGCTCGATCGCAAGGTCGTCGTGGCCACCAAGGCGGTGACGCAGGTGGCCGGACACCTCTATCGCATCGCCTACTTCGGCTCGTTCGCCTTCGCCTTCGACACCAGCAATCCGTGGTGGGTCTATGCCGCGGCGGTCGCACTGTCGTTTGCGGGCACGTCATTGGCCGCGCCGGTGCTGCTGCGCATGACCAACGACGGGTTTCGCATGTGGAGCCGGCGCGTCACGGTGGGCGTGGCCGCGGCCTATCTGGCGCGCGGGCTCTGGCTCCTGGCGTTCTGAATGATGCGAAGGGGCGCTGCACGCGCCGCCCTCGCTTCAGGTCGGCTTTCCGGAACCGGCGTCAGGACCGGTCTCGGGCTCAGCGCGAGTTCAGCGACACGAACCGCGGGCCGATGTCGACGTGAATGTGGCCCATGCTGGCATAGGTCATGGTGCCGCCCGACTTGTGGTTGGCGATGAGCCAGCGCACGATCGCCGCCTTGCGTCCGTTCGGAGCATTGAAGTCCACGGCGTTGCCGCTCGCATGCCTGGAGATGCGGTTGGTGCCGGCGATCCTGGCGCCGGGGCGGCAGGTGGAGATGATCTGCACGCTGCCGAACTGCGCTTCGATGCGGCCGAGCAGGGCGCGGGCGGGCGACGTCAGACAGCCGCGCGATGTGCCGGGGCTGGCGTAGCGCGTGAAGCTGCGCTGGGCCATGGAGGCGCGGCGGCCGCTGCGCGCGGCGGTGCGGCGGCTGGAGCGGGTCGCATGGCGGCGGCTCGTGCGATGCGAGGCATGGCGACGGCCGGAACGGGTTGTAGCATGGCGGCGATGGCTCCGCGCTGCCGAGCGCCGGGTGCTGCGCGAGCGGGAGTAGTTGTCATCGCTGTGGGAATAGAAGGCATTGCTCTCACTGGTTGGAAGATGGTTGGGCGCGGCGGTCACGGCCGTCGCGGCAGTACAAAGCGCAATACCGAGTGCCACGGTAAGAAGCCGCTTCATGATGTGCTCTCCTAATTTTCGGATTGATCAGCAGAATGCCGGAAGGCTCGTTGCAGATCGCAAGAGCCCCCCAGCGCTACCGACAGCGGCCTGGATCGCCTGACGCACGTCTTATCCACCCCTACTGCGGACCCGTACCCTCCCCGAGCGAGGCGGCATGCATCGCAGATGCCATCGTGTCGGCGTGCGTGCAGGCCGCGAGCTGCTCTCGGGCGCGGTTTGTCTCGGCAACCGTTATGGCGAGAATGAGGCTGAGTTTTTCCAATTGTTACAAGATATTTGAACGCCTATGTGCATACGGAGTGTAAGGTTCGCACCTGCGCCAATGCTGCGACAAGTTTGCGATGCAAATTCAGTGAACGCTGGGAGTTACGTGCGTCGCACGGCGGCCGCTGCCGGCTAACGTGTTCGTACATCTGGACTATTGTGCTGCGGCCGCTACGTTCGCCGGCGCCGAGGCAAACACGGGAGCGAGGCCGAGCCATGCAGTTGGCGCCGATGCGCTATACGAGGATCGAGGGCACGGCGGTCGCGGTCACCGTGACGTCTGCTGCAGAAGCGAAGGCCGCGCTCAAGGAATTGCGTCACAAAAAACGCGAGCTGAAGTTTTTGCGCACCGCCCTGGCGCGCCGGCAAAGGGCTGCCCGGGCCAGGCAGAGCGGCGCCGGCAAGCCGCGCAGATCGCTGTTGCGGCGTGCCCTTGCCGGTCTGGGCTCGCTCATCGCGTGGCTGTTCGAGGTGGCAACGGTGCCGCGCGCCGAGCGCCGCGCCCGCAATCCGGCTGAGATTGCGCGGGAGCTGCAGCGGATCGACGAGACCCTGCACAACGTTGAAGGCTGCATCGTGCAGCTCCAGGGCAAGATGCTCACGCTCGGCGGCGGCTAGGCCTTGGCGCTCGGCCGCGCGGATACCGCTGCAAACCAGCGGGCGAGGTGCGGGCAGGTCTCGGGGACGGGCAGCTTCGCCCACTTGGCGAACTCGACGGTGATCTGGGTGGTGATGTCGGCCATCGTGTAGCGTGGGCCGGCGACGAACTCGTGCGCTGCAAGGTGTGCATCCATCCACGTGAAGAACCGGCCGACCCGGGTGCGTCCCCGCTCGGCGAGGGCGGGGATCTGATCGTAGTCGTCGGGGCCGGGAACGGCGCGTCCCTTCAAGCCCGGCGTCGCGTTGCGGAAGGCCTCCATGGCCGCGCTCAAGCCGTCGCGCTCGATGCGGCGGTTCCAGGCGTGGGTGACGGCCCGCTCCTGCGGCGTGCGGCCGATCAGCGGCGGCTCGGGATGGATGTCCTCGAAGTAGGTGCAGATGGCAATGGCGTCGCTGAGGATGGTGCCGTCGTCGAGCTCCAGCACCGGCACCGTGGCTTCGGGATTGATCTTGCGGAATGCGGGCTGCAGGTGCTCGCCCTCGCGCAGGTTCACCTGGACCATCGGCACGGCGATGCCCTTCTCGGCGAGGAAGATGCGCACGCGGCGCGGGCTGGGTGCAGTGGCGCAATCATAGAACTTCATGGCTGTGCTCCCCGGGGACGATCGAGCTTCCGTGCGTGACTATAGACGGCGCGCGGGGATGGACCAGGCCAGCGCCACGCCTACGCCAGTGAAGGCTGCAATCGCCATGAAGCCGGCGCGGAAGGCGGCGGAGATCTCGGACTGCAGGGCACTCCGGCGGGTGTCCGAGAGATCGGTGAGCGCGATCGGCCCGTGCTCGACCAGGGCGCGAAGCACCGATTCCGCCTCGGGGTCGCTCAGGGCCAGCCAGGCAAACAGGACGGCGCCGACCAGCGCGGTGCCGGCGGCGGCGCCGATGGAGCGCGAGAGCTGGACCGAGGCTGCGGCAGAGCCGAGCGAAGCACCGCCGGCCGCATTCTGCACGGTCACCTGCACGACGCCCATCACGGTGCCCATGCAAAGGCCGAGCAGGAACAGGAACATGACGAGCGGGCGGCCGCTCATGCTGTCGGCCCACAGCGCGAAGACGATCAGCAACACGGTTGCAAACACCAGACCGACGGAAGGGAAGATTGCGGTGAGGCCGGTGCGGCTGACGCTGCGTCCGGTTGCCATCGAGCTGATGCCGATGCCGATCATCAGCGGCAGCAGCAGCAGGCCGGTCTCGGATGCGGAGCTGCCGCGCACGACGCGCAGATAGAGCGGCAGAAAGCTCACCAGCGATACGAGCGTGGCGCCGTGGCAGGCGGCGAGCGCGTCGCTGCGCCAGATCGTTGGTTGGCGCAACAGGCTGATGGGCAGCAGCGGAAAGGCCGCCCGCCTCTCCCGGCGGATGAGGGCGATGACGGCGACGACGGCAACAACCGCAAGCAGCAGCACGGCCGGGAGCGTGCTGGCGCTCATGCGCCGCGCCTGCTCCAGCGCCAGCAACGCCGGGACGATGAACAGGACGAACAGGCCCAGGCCCAGGCTGTCGAAGGTCCACGGCTGTTCGCGTCGAGGGCGTACCGGCAGGCGGAGCGTCAGCAGAACGGCCATCAGCCCGAGCGGCAGGTTGATGAGGAACACGCTGCGCCAGCCGAAGTGATGCGTGAGATAGCCGCCCACGACAGGCCCGAAGATGCTGGAGGTGACCATCACGCCGGCCAGATAACCCTGGTAGCGGGCACGTTCGCGCGGCGGGACGGTTTCGCCGATGAGCGCCTGCGAGAGCGTCATGAGGCCGCCGCCGCCGAATCCCTGCAGCACGCGCGCAAGGCTCAGCATCTCGACGCTGGTTGCCACCGTGCACAGGAGCGAGGCGACGAGGAAGATGCCGAGCGCAACGAACATCATGGGCTTGCCGCCGTAGACGTCGCGCAGTTGCCCGTAGACCGGCGCGGCGATGGTGCCGGCCACCAGATAGGACACGACCACCCACGACACGCGCTCCACGCTGCCCAGGGAGGCGGCAATCGCCGGCAGGGCGGTCGCCACGATCGTCTGATCCACGACCGCCAGGAACATCGGCAGCATGATGGACGGATAGACGGTGAGGAACAGGCGGCCGGGAGAAGGCGGTGGGTCGATATCGTCCTTCATGAGCGTTCCCTGCGCACGCGCATGGTTGGTTCACACCGGCGCGCGCGCAGATGCATAGCACGTGTTGCCGGCGCTCCCTAACCGCGCTGACGCGCATCAGGCGCCGGCGGGGGCACGCTCCTTTCGGGATGATGGACGCAACTTCTTCTGCACGTGCAGCCACAGCCGGACCAGCAGCAGGAGCGCAACGATGCCGGCGTAGATGAGCGGCTCGGGCGGCCACGCCTTGACGAGCATGATGAAATGGATCGCGCCTGCCGCCGCCGCCACGTAGACGAGGCGATGCAGGCGTTGCCAGGCGGCCCCGCCGAGGCGGTGGATCATAGCGGTGTTGGAAGTCACGGCCAGCGGCACGAGGAGCGTGAAGGCGAGCATGCCCACCGTGATGTAGGGCCGCTTGACGATGTCGGCCCAGATGGCTGCGAGGTCGAGGCCCTGGTCCAGCACCAGATAGACGGTGAGATGCAGGGTTGCGTAGTAGAAGGCGAGCAATCCGACGGCGCGGCGGTAGCGGAGGAGATTGGGCCCGCCCAGCCGGCGCAGCGGCGTGATCGCCAAGGTCAGGATCAGGAAGCGCAAAGCCCACAGGCCGAGCAGCCGCTCCAGCGTGTTCTGCGGATCGGCGCCGAGCTGATCGGTGATGCCGAGATGGAAATACCAGACCGCCGGCAGTATGCCGGCGATGTAGATGACCCTCCGTATCGGGTCTTGGCCGAGCAGAAGGCGGCGTGGCCAGGGGACAGGATTGGAGCGCGCCATCTCAATTGAGGGTTCAATAGTTGGCTTTGAGATCCATGCCGGCATAGAGGCCCGCGACCTGGTCGCCGTAGCCGTTGAAGGGTAGTGTCGGCCGGCGCCGCACTAAGAGCCCGCCCTCGCCGATCCGCCGCTCGGTCGCCTGGCTCCAGCGCGGGTGGTCGACAGCGGGGTTGACGTTGGAATAGAAGCCGTACTCGCTGGCGTTCTGCACCTTCCAGGTGATCGGCGGCTCGCGCTCGGTGAGGCTGATGCGCACGATCGACTTGATGCTCTTGAAGCCGTACTTCCAGGGCACGACGAGGCGGATCGGCGCGCCGTTCTGGTTGGGCAGCGTCTCGCCGTAGAGGCCGACGGCCAGGATGGTCAGCGGATGCATGGCCTCATCGAGGCGCAGGCCCTCGACATAGGGCCAGGGCAGTGCCTGGAACAGGCCGCGCTGGCCCGGCATCTCGGAGGGGCGCACCAACGTCTCGAAGGCCACGTACTTGGCGCTGCCCTGCGGCTCGACGCGCTTTAGAACCTCCGCCAGGGGAAAGCCGACCCACGGGATCACCATCGACCAGCCTTCCACGCAGCGCATGCGATAGATGCGCTCCTCCAGCGCCGCGGGCTTGACGAGATCGTCGTAGTCGTACTCGCCCGGCTTGCCGATGAGGCCGTCGATCTTCACCTTCCAGGGCCTGGTCTTGAGCGTGTGCGCGTTCTTTGCCGGATCGCCCTTGTCGGTGCCGAACTCGTAGAAGTTGTTGTAGCTGGTGATGTCCTTGAGGGGCGTGATGGTCTCGCCGGTGGTCGAGAGCTGGCTCTTGGCGGCCTGCAGCGGCGCAGCCTGGGCACCGCCGGCGGTGGGTCCTGCGAGCCCGCCGGTCAGGCCGAGCGAGGCCGCCCCCGCAAGAAACTCGCGGCGGCGCACATAGACCGCGCGCGGGATGATCTCGGACGGAGCGATGTCGGATGGGCCCTTGATCAGCATGGATGCCAAGCCTCGCACGATTTCCTCCGCCTTGAGATAGATCGGCAGCAGCGCCTGTAAAAGAGGAAACATCGCCTCTGACGCGGATGTGACGCAAGGTGATCACCAGCCTGCAAAAGCCGCTTGCGTTGGCCGAGCAGGCGCGGTCTGCTGAGGACAGGCGCACCAGGCGGGTGTCGCGGACTCAATGGCGCTCGGCCAACGCGCGCCGCGCGGGGCCTTGAGAAACAAGAAAAACACCCGTGCGCCCTCAAGGGAGGACGCATATGGGTGTTCGTATCAAGAGCAGCCAGGATTTCTGGACCGGCTGCGTGTTCACGGCCTTCGGCGTGGGCACGGTGGTGCTGTCTCAGGCCTACGCGCTGGGCAGCGCCGCGCGCATGGGACCGGCATACTTTCCAACCGCCCTGGGTGCGCTGCTGGCTGGCATCGGCGCGGTGATGCTGTTCAAATCTCTGGCCTCCGCCGACGGCGGCGCCGTCGGGCGCATCAATGTATTTCTGCTCGCGCGCGTGCTGGTGGCCGTGGCCGCGTTCGCTGTTCTGCTCAACCCGCTGGGCCTCGTGCTCACCGCCGTCGTCGTCGTGATGCTGGCGGCCTGGGCTGGCCACGAATTCCGCTTCGGCGAGGCGCTGATCAGCGCCGGGCTGCTGGCGCTGCTTTCGTATGCGCTGTTCGTGTGGGGCCTCAAGCAGACCATGCCGGTCTGGCCCTGGTTTCTCGCTGTCTGACGCGAGGGGGCTGCCATGGATGCAGGGGACCTCTTGGGCAATCTCGGGGGCAATCTCGGGCTCGGTCTTGCCACCGCGGTGACCGTGCAGAACCTGCTCTATTGTTTTTTGGGCGTCCTGCTCGGGACGCTGATCGGCGTGCTGCCGGGCATCGGCCCGGTCGCCACCATCGCCATGCTGCTGCCGATCACCTACGCACTGCCGCCGACGGCCGCCCTGATCATGCTGGCCGGCATCTACTACGGCGCCCAGTACGGCGGCTCGACGACGGCCATTCTCGTCAATCTGCCCGGCGAGGCATCATCGGTGGTGACCTGCATCGACGGCTACCAGATGGCCCGGCAAGGCCGCGCAGGACCCGCGCTCGCCATCGCCGCCATCGGCTCGTTCGCCGCCGGCACGGTCGCGACCCTGATCTGCGCGCTGCTGGCCGTGCCGCTGGCCGCCATCTCCACGCGGTTCGGGCCGGCTGAATATTTCTCGCTCATGGTGCTCGGTCTCATCGGCGCCGTCGTGATCGCCAATCGCTCGGTGCTGAAGGCGATCGGCATGGTCATCGTCGGCCTGATCCTGGGGCTCGTGGGCATCGATGTGAACAGCGGCACCCAGCGCTTTACCTTCGGGGTGACCGAGCTGCTCGATGGCATCGGCTTCATTGCCGTGGCGGTCGGTGTGTTTGCCATCACCGAGATCGTGACGAACCTCGAGCAGAGGGACAAGCGCGAGGTGTTCACCGACAAGGTCGGCAACCTGATGCCGAGCCGCGACGATCTGAGGCAATCGGCAATGCCGATCGCGCGCGGCACGCTGGTGGGCTCGGCGCTCGGCGTGCTGCCGGCCGGCGGCGCGCTGCTCGCCTCGTTTGCGGCCTACGCGGTCGAGAAGAAGGTTGCCAAGGACCCCTCACGCTTTGGCAAGGGCGCCATCGAGGGCGTGGCCGGCCCGGAAGCCGCCAACAACGCGGGCGCGCAGACCTCCTTCATTCCCATGCTCACGCTGGGCATTCCGCCCAACGTCGTGATGGCCCTGATGATCGGCGCGATGATGCTGCACAACATCCAGCCGGGTCCGCAGGTGATGACCAAGAACCCGCAGCTGTTCTGGGGCCTGATCGCCAGCATGTGGATCGGCAACCTGATGCTGGTGGTGCTCAATCTGCCGCTGATCGGCATCTGGGTGCGGCTGCTGTCGGTGCCCTATCGCCTGCTGTACCCGGCGATCATCCTGTTCTGCTGCATCGGCGTGTACACGCTGTCGAACAACACCTTCGACGTGCAACTCGTCGTCCTGTTCGGGGCGCTTGGCTATCTGTTCGCCAGGATCGGCTGCGAGCCGGCGCCGATGCTGCTGGGCTTCGTGCTGGGCCCGATGATGGAGGAGTATTTCCGCCGGGCGCTGCTCATCGAGCGCGGCGATTTCAAGGTCTTCGTGGAACGGCCGATCAGTGCCGGCCTGCTGGCGGCGGCGCTTCTGCTGCTGGTATCAATGTCGCTGCCGACCATCGCCAGATGGCGGCAGCGCGCGATCGCCGAGCAGGTCAAGGCGTAGTGCTGACCGTTCTAGGCATCGGTCTTGCGGGTCGACCGGGCCGGTTCACTCCGGCGTCAGACCGAGGCCCTGGACAAGGCTGATCCAGATCGGTCCTTCCTCGTCGTACAGCTTGCGGAACGCCTCGTGTCCGACAGCGGAGTCGTCGATGCCGAAGGTGTCGAGCAGCTTGCGCACGCGCTCGGTCTTGCCGCCTTCGACCATCAAGTCCGACACGCGCTGCACGATCTCCTTGGGCACGGCGGCCGGCCCCATCAGGCCGATGAAGCCCTGGAGCTGGAAGGATTTGGCGGTCACGCCCTGCTCGAGAAACGTGAGCACGTCCGGCAGCTTGCCCATGCGCTTGGTCCCCGGCACGGCAATGGGGCGGCCCGCACCCGACTGCAGAACGTTGGCGGCGGCGGCATAGCTGCCGCTGGCCGCCTGGATCACGCCGGCGGCCATGTCCTGCCACATGGGTGCCTCGCCGCGATAGTGCACGGCCTCCATCTGCAGGCCGTAGAGCTTGTTGAGCTCGGCAACGGCGATATGGGCGTAGGAGCCTGCCGCATAGGTGCCGACACTCACTTTGTTCTTGCGGGCGTAGGCGATGAACTCTGCGAGATTGGTGGCGCCTGTGGCCTTGCTGGCAACGAACGGCAGATGCCCGGCCGACATGCTGGAGATGAGCACGAAGTCCTTGTCCGGATCGTACGGCAGGCTCTTGTAGAGCACCCTGTTGCCGAACATGGTGGTGGAGATGGTGAACATCAGGGTGTAGCCGTCCGCCGGCGATGTCTTGACAAGCTGCGCCGCGATGCTGCCGCCAGCACCTGGCTTGTTCTCGACCACGACGGGTTGACCGAGCGTCTGCGCGAGGTGTTCGCCGTAGGCGCGGGCAAAAAGGTCGGTGAGGCCGCCCGCGGGGTAGCCGCATACGATGCGGATCGGCTTGGTCGGCCAGGCCTGCGCCTGGGCGGGAGCGGAAAGCGGCATGGCGGCGGCGGAAGCGATGCCGGTCTTGATCAGCGTGCGGCGTGAAATCCTCGATGTCATGCGATCCTCCCTGCACGTTGCGTTGTCGCGGCCCGCGTTCTGTCGGCGGCCTGCGTCAATCGTTCAAGGCAGGAGTATGCAGCCTTGGGCGGTGTGGCGCCAGCGCCTGCTTGGCACCCGCAGGCTCGAAGCCTCAGCCGCCGCCGTTGGTGATGGCAACGAGCTTGTCCAGCGCAGCCCTGGCGGCGCCGGTCTCGATGGAGTGGACGGCCAGCGCCGCGCCGTCGGTGAGGTTGGCGGCCTGCCCGGCGACGATCAGTGCAGCGGCGGCGTTCAGCACGGCGATGTCGCGCAGAGGCATCTTCCTGCCCGCAAGCACCTCGCGGATGGCGGCGGCGTTGTGCTCGGCATCGCCGCCCTTGAGGTCGGAGAGCTTGGCCGGCTGCAGCCCGGCGTCGGCCGGGGTCACCTCGAACACCGTGATCTTGTCGTCCTTCACCTCCGCGACGTCGGTGGCACCCGTGGTCGTGAGCTCGTCGAGGCCATCGTGGCCATGCACCACCCACACGTGCTCACAGCCAAGGTTCTTCAACACGTGCGCGATGGGCTCCACCCAGTGCCGGGAGAATACGCCCACCACCTGGCGCTTGACGCCCGCCGGATTCGAGATGGGCCCCAGGAGGTTGAAGATGGTGCGGATGCCGAGCTCGCCGCGGATCGGCGCCCAGTGCTTCATGGCCGGGTGGTGTTGCGGGGCCCACATGAAGCCGACGCCGGCCTCCTCCACGCAGCGCACGATGCTGCCGAACGGCACGTCGAGCTTGACGCCGAGCGCCGAGAGCACATCGGAGGCGCCGGCGAGCGAGGAGACGGAGCGGTTGCCGTGCTTGGCTATTCTGACGCCGGCGCCCGCGGCAACGAGCGCCGCGCAGGTCGAGACGTTGAACGTGCCGGTGCCGTCGCCGCCGGTGCCGACGATGTCGACCGCACCGGACGCCACTTCGATGCGGTTCATGCGCGCGCGCATCATCTGGGCGGCGCCGGTGATCTCCTCCACCGTCTCGCCGCGCACGCGCAGCGCCATCAGGAAGGCACCCATCTGCGCCGGCGTGGCGGCGCCCGCCGTCATCTGCTCGAGTGCTGTGCGCATCTCGATCTCGTCGAGCGTCGCGCCGCCGGCAACCTTCTGGATCAGGTGGCGCAGTTCAAGAGAGGGCTTGGAGGATTCCATGGGGCAGGTGCACCTCAGGCGGCGTGGCGCGCGGGTTTGGCGTTGCGGCGGCGCGGCGCCAGGCCCGCCAGATCGAGGAAATTGGCAAGCAGCGCATGGCCGTGCTCGGAGGCGATGCTTTCGGGATGGAACTGTACGCCATGCACGGGGTGCGTCTTGTGCTGCAGGCCCATGATGAGGCCGTCGGCCGTCTTGGCCGTTACGAGGAGGCTCTCGGGCAAGCCTTTGCGCTCGACGATCAGGGAGTGGTAGCGGGTCACCTCGAAGCCCTTGGGCAACGACTTGAACACGCCCTTGCCGGTATGAGTGATCTTGGAGAGCTTGCCGTGCATGGGCATGGGCGCACGGATCACGGCGCCGCCGTAGGCCTGTCCGATCGCCTGATGCCCAAGACAGACCCCCAGCAGGGGGATGTGCGGACCGGCCTTGTCGATCAGCTCCAGGCAGATGCCGGCCTCGTTTGGAGTGCAGGGCCCGGGGGAGAGCACGATGCCCTTGGGCTTGAGCCGCATCACCTCGGCGACCGAGATCTGGTCGTTGCGGAACACACGGCACGCGGCACCGAGCTCGCCCAGGAAATGGACGAGGTTATAGGTGAAGCTGTCGTAGTTATCGATCAGGACCAGCATGGCCGAAGGGTTTAGGGGAGCTATGCGGCCGAGGTCAAGGCAGGCGCTTGGGCGTCATGAATAGCTCGAGGCGGCCGGTGCCCGTCTTCACCTTCGACCACGAGCGCGCCTCGAACACGACGATGGCGAGGGCGGCGGTGGGGAATTTATGGCCGAGAGCCTGCAAAAGATCGGGACTGCCCGAGCCGGCGAGGTTCATGGCCAGATGGTGCAGGCCGGGGTCGTGCGCCACGAGCATGACATGCTGGACGCTGGCCTCGATCCTGTGCAGGCGCTTCATGAGCGTCGATGGAGCACCCAGGTAGACGGCATCCTCGTAGAGCACCTTGGGCTCCGCAGAAAGATGCGGCAGGACCAGATCGAGCGTCTGGCGCGTGCGCACCGAGGGCGAGCACAGGATCAGGTCGGGGGCGATGTTGTGCTCGGCCATGAAGGCGCCCATGCGCGGGGCGGCATTCAGCCCACGCTCGCTCAGCGGGCGATCGAAGTCGTGCAGGTTCGGATTGTCCCAGCTCGACTTGGCGTGCCGGAGGAGCGAGAGGGTGAGCATGGTGCGACCATAGCGGATACCGCAGCAGCGTTGTAGGCGGGCCGAGCCGATGTACCTCAACAAGTTCCTTGCATCACCCCAGAGTGCGGCCCCGCCACCGCCGATCTGCAACACGCCGTTCGCCGTGGTGCCGTGGCTAAAAAGACCCGCACGCAGAGGAAAGAGGAATAGCGTGTTCCACGACATTGACCTGCCAGCATTGCTTCATAGAAGCGGTCGCCCGCTCGGCTGGCAACAGCGCGCGGCCGGGTGCGTGTGGGAGGGGCCAGGAACAAGGGGGTTTTTCATGCATGCATTGACTTGTGCAACGCGCGCATCGGCGTCGCTTGCGCTTGCCTTGGCACTGTCAGCGAGCGCCCTGGCGCTTGAAGAGGGCAAGGATGAAAAGAGCCAGCTCGAGGCCTGCGAGCGCGATCTTTGTACGATTCTCGTCAAACGCGAGGCCGGCAGCGACCTGCAGTGCTCCCTGCAGAAGACGTGGGCCGGCAGCAAGATCAAGCAGGGCGTGGAGGAAAAGAAGCTCACCTGGTCGCTGGGCGATGTGCGCTGTAGCATCAAGCTCCAGGTCAGGCGGCAGGATATGCTCGATGCGCTCGGCAAGCCGCAGTTCGAATTGAAGCTCGCCACGCACAAAGTTCAGTGCGACGTGGAGCGCGAGAAAGAGGTCGTGCCGATCAGCGTGGCGCTGACCCCGCGCGTCCAGTTCAAGGACGGCAAGGCCGCCAAGGTGTGGCTCGGGATCGGCGAGATTCAAGCGCCTGCGGTGGTGAAGGGCGCCATCTGGACGGCAGCGCAGCTCGAGGACACTTTCGGCGTGGTACACAGCGATCTGATCAAGGAGATCAACAGGTTCGTCTACGAGCGCTGCCCAAAACGCCTGGCACAATGAGGGCGAGGCCGGATGTAGAGACTTTCCGCAATCGCGACTTGAGGGATGAGGAATTGAGGAATGAGGGAATAGGGCTGACCGTCAATGACGGTCAACCCCACCCGCACCGGTGCAGAAGCTGCGCCAAAGACTAAGGCTCGTTGTCTCTGCCGCCGTGGAACGGCGCAACGAGGCAACGACCTCAAGGCCCACTGCCGGACGCTTGACTGAAATTCGGCAATGGCGAGGAGGCGCTGCTTCTGCCGCCTCCCGTTCCTTCGCATAGAGCAAGGCGCAGCGGCCGGCATGATGCGTTTGTACTATGCGGTGTGGAGAGGCTTGCTTCGCCAGCAACTGCTGGCGTCAGAGGCGCCCCGCGCGCCGAGAATCCCTGAAAAGGGCGGCGATGAGTTCGCCTTGACGATGCGTCCGGGTTTTCTCGAACAGGGACTGGAGCTGGTTGCGCACCGTGTTGATGGCGACGTCCCGATCGCGCGCATAGCTCTCCAAGCTCAGGCCCTCCATGAGCGCTGCGGCAAGCTTCGCCTCGGCCGGTGTCAGCTTGAAGGCATCGCGTAGCCGAGAGGCGATATCCTGCGGCGGCTCCCATGTGCGGGCCACGATGAGCAGCGCCAGCCGCTCCCGGTCGGCGAGAAAACCCGCCAGGGGGCCTTTGGCCAGGGAGGTATCGGCCTGCAAGGGGGCGACGTTGAGCCAGCTCGACTTGCCGCCGTCGCCCGACCGGATGGGGATCGTGAAGGGAGGCACGGTGATCGAGGGGTTGAAGCAGGCCCCCATGGCGCGCTGAAAGCCCACCTCGGCGGCGCTGTCGGCGAGCTGCACGCAGCCGGACCTGTCCAGTTTCACGGCCCGCCCGGTCCGCAAGAACATCTCACCCAGAGTGTTGGCCGAGCGCACCTGCCGCTTACGGTCGATGATCAGCGCGGGGCCCCTGATGCGGTCCAGCAGAGCGGCCAATTCGTCTGAGCCCGGACGCGCGCCCGCCAGGCGATGCGCCACCGCAAAACTGCGCGCCAAGTGCGGCGCGATGAGCGATGCCGCTCTTGCCGTTGGCTTGTTGAGTCTGGCGGCCTGGCGGACAGAATAATCAATGGCGAGAAAGCAGGCGCGGTCGGGCTCATTCCACAGCGGAATGCCCACGGCGGAACCCAAATCGTGCTTGAGAAGGAAGTCGTTGTAGAATTCCGTCCTGCGCACGCCGGCGATGAAATCGCTCTCATCGGCGATCACCGGCGCGCCGATCTTCATCTGCGGGATCAACGCCGGGTAGGGATTGTGCCTCACCCACTTCGCCCGGTACGCGCGGGCGAGCGCGGGACTCCAGCCGCTGGTCACAGATATGGACCGAGGCTGATCGCCGCCTTGATACCCGTGGAGGGCGACACAGGTCGCTGGGAAGAGGGTTTGAATGCCGTCAACCGCGTCCTGCCAGGCGTCCGGATCGACGCCTGCCCGATGAATCGTGTCGATCACCGGAAGCAGCTTGCGTTCCGGAACGCGCAATTGAGCCCCCACTCAAGATGGCTAAGCGACGGATCGGCTGGCTCTTCTTGTTGCCCCTTTCTACCAACTGCGGGAGAGCGCGGCAAAGGGGTGGCGCGCTACCTGTTTCCCCGTTTCACCTGTTCGGCGAAGCGCACGGCCTCCTCGGCGGCCTTGAAGAGTGCCTTGGCCTTATGCCCGCATTCGGCCTGCTCGTCCTTGGGTTTGCTGTCGATGACGACTCCGGCGCCGGCCTGCACGTGCATGACGCCGTCCTTGACGAGGGCGGTGCGCAGGACGATGCAGCTATCCATCTCGCCGTCGGCCGAGAAGTAGCCGACGCACCCCCCGTAGGGCCCACGCTTTTCCTTTTCCAGCTCGTCAATGATCTCCATGGCCCGCACTTTGGGAGCGCCGGAGAGCGTGCCGGCGGGAAATCCCGCCATCAGGGCGTCAATGACATCGTGCTTGCGGTCGAGCTGGCCCACGACATGGCTCACGATGTGCATGACATGACTGTAGCGCTCGATGGCAAAGCTGTCGGTGACGCGGACGGAGCCGATCTTGCTCACGCGGCCGACATCGTTGCGGCCGAGATCGAGCAGCATCAGGTGCTCGGCGCGCTCCTTGGGGTCGGCGAGCAGCTCAGTCTCCAGCGCCTTGTCATGCTCGGGCGCGGCGCCGCGGGGCCGCGTACCGGCCAGCGGGCGGATGGTGACCTCGCCGTCGCGCACGCGCACGAGGATTTCGGGCGAGGATCCCACCAGCGCAAAGGCGCCGAAGTCGAGGTGGAACAGGAACGGTGAAGGGTTGGTGCGGCGGAGCGCCCGGTAGAGCGCCAGCGGGGGCAGGGTGAACGGCACCGAGAAGCGCTGCGACAGCACCACCTGGAAGATGTCGCCCGCCGCAATGTACTCCTTGGCTGTTGCCACCATGTCCATGAACTCGGCAGGCGTCGTATTCGACACAGGATCGGGCAGCGCCAGGTGGGCACCGGACATGGACGTGGCATGCGGCAAGGGCGCGTCCAGCGCGTGCATCACGCTGCGCAGGCGTTCCAGCGCATGCTCGTAGGCCGTCTGCGCGTCGATGCCCGGCTTCGGCCGCACCGGCGTGACGACGATCATCTCGTCCTTCACCGTATCGAAGACGACCATGAGGGTCGGCCGCACGAACACCCCGTCGGGTACGCCGAGCGCGTCGGGTTTCTGGTTGGGCAGGCGCTCCACGAGGCGCACGGTGTCGTAGCCCATGTAGCCGATGACGCCGGCGGCGATCGGCGGCAACTCGCGGGGCAGGTCGATGCGGGACGCCGCCAGCAATTGTCGCAGCGACTCCAGGGCCGGAGTCGGTTCAGGTTCGAAGGCGTGCGCGTGCGTCTGCGGGCGCCGATTGATCTCGGCCCGCTCGCCGAACGACCGCCACACGATGTCCGGGGCGATGCCGATGATCGAGAAGCGGCCGCGGACGGCGCCGCCTTCCACCGACTCCAGGAGGCAGCTCATGGGCCGGCCGTCGCTGAGCTTCAGCATGGCGGAAACGGGCGTTTCGAGATCGGCGACCAGCCGCGTCCACACCACCTGCGCGCGGCCCTCCCGGTACGCCGCTGCAAACGTGCTGCGGGCCGGCTGGGCCTCGAAATCGCTTGAAGCGACATCCAGCTTCGTCATGCGTGCGCTTCCTGCCTGTTGCGGCGCGGGCAACCCGTCAGTCGTCGCTGGTATCCCTGAGCTGCTCGGTTTGCGGACCCAGCGCTTCCTTGAGCAGGGTCTCGTTGACGCTCACGCCGTAGCGCGTGCGCAGGCCGCTGACGTACTGCTCCAGAAGATCGATGCGAACCTGCTTGGCGAGTTCGGCCTTGAGCGCTTCGGTCTGCGCCGGGGTCGGATCGGGCGCCCGGGTGATGTCTGCCACACGCAAGATCACGCGCGACTTTTCATCCGGTGATGGCACCGAGGTCGCCGTGCCCTTCGCCAGCGCGAACGCCTGCTTGACGGCGCTTGCCGGCAGACCCGGTGGCGCTGCCGACCGTTTGAGGGGCTCGGTGCGCATGACCTTGATGCCCAACTCCTTGGCGACCTTGTCGATCCCCTCGCCGGCCGTGATGCGCTCGGCCTGCTTTTGGGCGAAGGCTGCCATCTCCCTGCGCCTCTCGGCCTCGATGTAGTGGACCCGCACCTCGGCCTTGACCTCCTCGAAGGGCTTCTGCCGTTCGGGTGTGGTGGAGACCACGTCGAACCAGGCGTACCCGCCGTCGGCCAGCTCCACAGCCTCCGTCTCCACACCCGGGCTCGCCTCGAAGATGGCTTCCGCGATGCGCCCCGCCTCCGAGTGCCCGACGGCGGCCTTGCCGTCGGCGGTCCTGCCCAGGCGATCGATCTCGGCAATCTCGCGGAACGGCAGCTTGAGCTGCTCGGCGATATCCTTGAGCGGCTTGCCCTTCGCGCGCTCGGCCTCGACGGCGTCGTGCAGCTCTTGCAATTTCTGGACGATGCGCTCCCCGCCGATGCGGTCCCTGATCTCCCCCTTGACCTCGTCGAAGGTGCGCTGCTTGCCGGGCTGGATCTCGGAGACGCGCAGCAGCGCGACCGAAAACTGACCCTGGACAGGCGGCGACAGCTCGTTCTTCTTGAGGGCAAATGCCGCGTCGGCGATCTTGGAATCGATCATCTCGGCGCGGGTGAGCAGGCCGAGGTCCACATCGGCAGCGGGAAAACCGAGCTTGGTGGCTGCCTCCTCGAAGTTCTTGGCCTTGGAGAGTTCCGCATAGGCCTTGTCCGCAGCCGCCTTGTCGGCAAAGGTGAGCTGGGCGATACGGCGCTTCTCGGGAATATTGTAGGTTCCCTTTGTCGCCTCGTAGGTCGCTTTGGTTTCATCGTCGCTCACGGATATGCGCAGCAGCGACTCGTCGCGTGTCAGCAGCAGGAGATTGGCCTTGCGCTGCTCCAGCGCGATGTACTGCCGCTTCTTCTGGTCGTAGAATTCCCTGAGAGCACTGTCATCGGGGTCGGCGATCTTGATGTGCTTGTCGTAGTCCGGGACCATGTATTCCAGCGTCCGCGTCTCCTCGTTGAAGTGATAGAGGAGCTTCAGATAGGAGGGGGGCGGGCCGGCGCCGGCGCCTAATGTCTCGGTGAGCTGCTCACGCAGAATGTCTCGGTGGCGGGCCTGGATGTATTGACTCTCGCTCTGGTAGCCGGACTGCCGGATCGCCTGGTTGAACTGGCTCTTGGAGAACTGCCCCGTCGGCCCGGCGAAGGCAGGATCGGCGCGAATGACGTTGGCCACGATGTTCTCGGCGACAGTCAGGCCCAGCTTGCGGGCGTGGATATCGATGGCGGCAAAGCCGATGAGACGGGCAAGGGTTCGCGTCTCCAGGCCGAGAAGCTTGGCTTGTGCGGGCGTGATGCGGTGGCCCAGTCGGCGCGACACGGATTGCAGTTCATCCTGGTAAGCCTGGCGGTATTCGTCCGTGGTGATCTCGGTCGATCCGACCTTGGCGAGCGCCCCTTGGGTGGAGCGGCGTACCACATCGCCGATGCCCCAAACCGCGAAGGCGACGATCAGGAGCGCCAACAGGAACTTGGTGAAAATGTTGGTGACGCCTCGCCGCATTGAGTCGAGCATGACGATTTTTCCAGGTTGCTGCCCGGCGACGGGCGCCGATGCATGCCGTCTTACCGGCGGTCCTGCGGAAGTCCAGATTTTTCCGCGCCCAACGGCAGCCCAATGGCCTATGTAGGGCATATTATGGGCCCGGTTTAGGGCAAAGAGAAGCGTTGGCTGGCGGAGCACTCATGGGATCGCAAAGTGGCATTCGGCCGCTCGTGGCGGGGAACTGGAAAATGAACGGCTTGGCGGCGTCGCTGGGCGAAGCAGGGCGCGTGCGGGAGAGGTTGGAGGAGGGGGATTTTGCGGCGGGTGTGGATGTCATGATCTGCCCGCCGGCGACGCTGCTGGGGGCCCTTGCCCGGGAGGCCCAGGGATCACGGCTGATGGTCGGGGCGCAGGATTGCCATCAGGCGGCGAGCGGGGCCCATACCGGCGACATTGCCGCCGAGATGTTGAGGGATGCGGGTGCCGTTGCGGTGATCGTGGGGCATTCCGAGCGCCGGGCGGACCATGGCGAGCGTTCCGGCGATGTGCAGGCCAAGGCGGGGGCGGCGCATCGCGCCGGCCTCATGGCCATCGTGTGCATCGGCGAAACGGCGGGCGAGCGCCAGGCGGGGCTCACGCTCGCCGTGGTCGCGCGCCAGCTCGAAGCTTCGCTGCCGGAGCGGGCGGTCGCCGCCGATACAGTCGTCGCCTACGAGCCGGTCTGGGCCATCGGCACGGGACTGACGCCGACGGCAGCCGACGTGGCTGAGGTGCACCGCCATGTGCGGGCTGCGCTCGTAACGCGATACAGCAAGGAAGGCAGCAGGATGCGCATCCTCTATGGAGGATCGGTGAAGCCGGACAATGCGCGCGAGTTGATGCGTGTTGCGGAGGTCAACGGCGCGTTGGTGGGTGGCGCCAGTCTCAAGGCTGCCGATTTCCTAGCCATAGTGGCCGCTTGCGCACCTTGACCGGCGGCCGGGAAAGGGACTTAGTGCGGTGCGTTCGGCCGGCTGCCCGGTGCAGCAGGGAAGGACCAGCACTCTCGATGTCTGCCGGAGCTTGCAAAGGAGCGAAGGAGCAATGACACGAGACATCCTGTTCCTGGCTTTGGCGGCGGTGCTGGCGTCCGCGCTCCCCGAGGCTCGTGCCGCATCGCTGGATGCGGCCACCTGCGGGCAGCTCAAGGGTGAGCAGGTGCGCCTGGAGCAGGGGGGTGTGCGCAACAATATGGCGAAAGGTCCGCAGTGGGCGAAGGCCAATCTCGCTGCCGACAAGCTGGACCAGATCCGCCGCCTGATCGAGTTGGACGAGCAATTGCTGTTCCGATGCTCGGCGCGCAATCTCGTCGAGCTGCCGGCGGACGCCGATGCCGATCCGGCCCCCGCCAGGGCCGACGGCGAGGGCAAGGATGCCGCCTCGCCCAAGAGCGAAGGAGCACCACCAGCCGCTCAAAAGAAGCCCGCTGCAGCCAAGACCCAAGTGGGACCGGCCAAGGCTCCTGCTGAGAAATCGAAGGGTAAGGAGGCCGCCAGGCCCCCGGACTCCCCGGGGGCTCCGCCGCCGGCCAGAAAGCCGGAGCCGTCGAAGAGCGCCGGTCCTGCGGCGGCCTCGGAGAAGGCACCTGCTCCCAAGCCCAAGGCCAAGCCCAAGGTGGACGATGCCTATCGGGCGCCGCCGTCCAATCCCAATGTGGACCCCTTTGCCAACCAGCCGGCGCGATAGCGAAAGAAGACTTGGGCGAGGCCCGGGGGGCTGTGGTTCCAGGCCGCTGGCGGCGCGCCCGCAGCTGGTGTAGAAGCCCCCGACGACGACAGCCGACGATACAGAGGCTCGCATGGCCACCGTTCTCCTCATCATTCACGTCATGATCGCGCTGGCGCTGATCGGTGTCGTGCTGCTGCAGCGCTCGGAAGGGGGCGCATTGGGCATCGGTGGCGGCGGTGGGGGCGGCTTCATGACGGGGCGCGGGGCTGCCAATTTCCTGACGCGCGTCACGGCAGGCCTCGCTGCGGCATTCTTTGCGACCAGCCTGATCCTGTCGCTGGTGGCCTCGCAGCCGTCCCAGCGCTCGATCCTGGATGCCCCGCAGCTCCCAGGGACGCAGCCGAGCCGAGCGCCATCGACGCCGCCCTCCTCGCAATTGCCGCCGATCGACTTGAACAAGGCCAACCAGGGGATCAAGGTGCCGAACGTGCCCGACCCCCCGCGCGTGCCGCAGTCGAAATAGGCCCAGGCGGCCGTCGCATTTGCCATCCCCCTCCTCTCCGGTACCGCGTAAGCGGTAAGCCGGCCCGAAGCTCAGGCTTGGCTCAGGCGGCGTCATGAGGCGCCTGGGGCGCTGGGCTTGGGGTGGAAGGCGGGGTGCGACCGACGACCGCGCAGCCATTTGGCCCCCAGGCCGCGACCGCAGCCCGGGATGGGAGCTACAACGCGCTCTCACGCGGCGCGGCGAAAGGCCGTGGATGGAACGCAAAAAACACACTTCGAATCGCCGCCCGGCGATGTATTCTGCAGGTCCATGGCGCGGTACATCTTCATCACCGGCGGCGTGGTCTCTTCGCTCGGCAAGGGGCTGGCTTCTGCGGCCCTCGGGGCGCTTCTTCAGGCACGCGGCTATTCGGTTCGCTTGCGGAAGCTCGACCCCTATCTCAACGTCGACCCCGGCACCATGAGCCCTTACCAGCACGGTGAGGTGTTCGTGACCGACGACGGCGCCGAGACCGATCTGGACCTCGGCCACTACGAACGCTTCACCGGCGTGCCGGCGAAGAAGTCCGATAACATCACCACGGGGCGGCTCTACCAGGAGATCCTGACGCGCGAGCGGCGCGGCGACTATCTCGGCGGCACCGTGCAGGTCATTCCGCACGTGACCGATGCCATCAAGCAGTTCGTGCTCTCGGGCAACGATGGCATCGACTTCGTGCTGGTGGAGATCGGCGGCACGGTGGGCGACATTGAGGGCCTGCCGTTCTTCGAGGCCATCCGCCAGCTCGGCAACGAACTGCCGCGCGGCGATTCCGTTTTCATTCATCTGACGCTGGTGCCGTTCATCCCGAGCGCGGGCGAGCTCAAGACCAAGCCGACGCAGCACTCGGTGAAGGAGTTGCGATCGATCGGCATACAACCCGACATTCTGCTCTGCCGCTGCGACCGCGAGGTGCCGGCGTCGGAGCGCCGAAAAATAGCGCTGTTTTGCAACGTGCGGCCCGAGGCCGTGATCCAGGCGCTGGATGTGGCCTCCATCTACGATGTACCGTTGGCGTACCATCGCGAGGGGCTGGACAGCCAGGTGCTGGAGGCGTTCGGCATCAAGGACGCGAGACCGCCGAAGCTGGAGCGGTGGCAGGCGATTTCGGATGCCATCGCCAACCCCGAAGGCGAGGTGACGATTGCCATTGTCGGCAAGTACACCGGGTTGAAGGACGCCTACAAGTCGCTGAACGAGGCGCTGTTTCACGGCGGCATCGCCAACCGCGTGAAGGTCAAGCTCCAGTGGATCGAGAGTGAGGTGTTCGAGCGCGAGGATCCGGCGCCCTATCTGGAGAATGTGCACGGCATTCTGGTGCCCGGCGGCTTCGGCGAGCGCGGCTCGGAGGGCAAGATCCTGGCGGCCCGCTTTGCCCGAGAGCGCAATGTGCCCTATTTCGGCATCTGCTTCGGCATGCAGATGGCCGTGATCGAGGCGGCGCGCGATCTCGTTGGCATCGAGCAGGCCGGCTCCACGGAATTCGGAGCCACGCCGGAGCCGGTGGTCGGCCTGATGACGGAATGGATGCGCGGCAACGAGCTTGAGAAACGCAAGCTCAACGGCGATCTGGGCGGTACCATGCGGCTCGGCGCCTATCCGGCGGCGCTGGCCAAGGGTAGCAAGGTGGCCAAGATCTACGGCGACACGCAGATCTCCGAGCGCCACCGGCACCGCTACGAGGTGAACACAAAGTATCGCGAGCGGCTGGAGAAGGCCGGCGTGCGCTTCGCCGGGCTGTCACCCGATGGCCTGCTGCCCGAGATCATCGAGCTGCCCGACCACCCCTGGTTCATCGGCGTGCAGTTCCATCCCGAACTCAAGTCGCGCCCCTTCGAGCCGCACCCGCTGTTCAAGTCATTCATCGCCGCGGCGGTGGAGCAGAGCCGGCTGGTGTGATCGTCGGGTGACGGTCACCCGTCCGCCTGCTCCCACGGATACACGTCCTTGATGTTGCGGTTGAAGAAGGCGCCCTTGGATGGCGCTTCGCGGAAGTCTTCGAACACATCCTGGGTCACGCCGCTATAGCGGTAGACCGCCCCCGACACGAACTCGACCTCCAGCACCTCGGCATCGTCGTCGTAGCCGATGGCGGCGATGCTGCTGGAGGAGACGGGCTGGCGAAACATGGAAGTGCCCCTGAGGTTCATGCGGCAAGTGTCGCATGTTAGGTATTCTGCGTACAACGTGTGCGCGGGGGCTGGGCGCTTGCTCCCCAACGCGGATGACGACGGGCGGGGACCATGGGCTCCCCGCTACCCCTTGGTGCAGGGCAGTATTATGCCTAGGAGGTGCGTTTTCATCTGGACTTCGGACGGAGGTGGCCCCAGGTGTGGGCGGACAGAAACCCGCCGGAGAAGAGCCATGCACCAGCGTCTCGACTACAAGAAGGCGTCCCCCACCACCTATGAGGCCATGCTCGCGCTGAAGGCCACGGTCGAGAAGAGCGGACTTGAGAAGTCGCTGATCGAGCTGATCCAGATCCGCGCGTCACAGATCAACAAATGTGCGTTCTGTCTGTACATGCACACACGGGCGGCGCGCTTGGCGGGGATCTCCGATGAGCAGATTTTCTTGCTCGATGCCTGGCGGGAGTCGTCGCTCTACTCGGAGCGCGAGCGGGCGGCGTTGGCGTGGACCGAGGCGTTGACGCTGCTGCCCGAGCAGGGTGCGCCGGAGGATGGCTATCAGGCGATGGTCGCGCAGTTCTCGGAGGCCGAGATCGCCAGCGTGACGCTCGCCATCGTGCTGATCAACGGCTGGAACCGCATCAGCGTGGGGTTCAATGTGCAGCATCCGACCAAGCCGAAGCTTGTGGAGGCGTGAGGCGTTGGTGCCGAGATAGCATTCGGCGCCGGTGCTGCAGGTGTTTGCGCCGCCCGGGGCCCGAAGATTGCGCAGACCGCGAAATTTCCGGGATGACGGGCGCGGGCAGCGTGTTCGCGCGCGTGCTAAGCTTGGGCATTGTCACCAGGCCGGGAGCATTCACCATGGGTTGGTCGATCAGGCTGTTCAATGTCGGCGGCACTGCGGTGCGCATCCACCTGACGTTCTTCCTGCTGCTGGCCTGGATCGCTGCCATTCATTGGACGCGCGGGGGAGTGGCGGCGGCCGTCGACGGCGTCGTGTTCATTACCCTGCTGTTCGTGTGCGTCCTGCTGCACGAGTTCGGCCATGTGTTCGCGGCGCGGCGCTACGGCATCGGCACCTCGGACGTGACGCTGCTGCCGATCGGCGGCCTGGCGTCGCTGGAGCGGATGCCGGAGAAGCCGGGGCAGGAAATCTTCGTCGCGCTGGCGGGGCCTGCGGTCAATCTCGTGATTGCGCTGGCGCTGGTGGTTGTGCTGGGCGCGCGGTTCGATCTCACGCAGATGGCGCAGCTCCAGGAGGCGACGACCACGCTTGCAGGACGGGTTGCCGCCGCCAACGTCGCGCTGTGCGTGTTCAACCTCATTCCCGCATTTCCGATGGACGGCGGGCGCGTGCTGCGGGCGCTGCTCGCCATTCCCCTCGGCTACACGCGCGCCACGCGGGTGGCGGCGACGATCGGCCAGGGGCTCGCTTTCTTGTTCGCCTTCCTGGGCCTGATGGGCAATCCCCTGCTGATCCTGATCGCCGTCTTCATCTTCCTGGCGGCCAGTGGCGAAGCCGGGTACGTGCAGGCGCGCGAATATACCCGCGGCTATCTCGCGTTGCATGCCATGATCACCAATTTCCAGACCCTGAGCCCGTCCTCCTCCGTGGACGATGCCACCGCGCTGCTGCTGCGCACGACGCAGCAGGAGTTTCCCGTGGTGGATGCGGGCGGTGCCTTGCAGGGCGTGCTCACCCGCGAAGCCATGATCGCGGCACTGCAGAGCAGCGGCGGCGCAACGCCGGTCGTGGATGTGATGGATAGGGAGGTGCCGACGGTGCCCGAGAACGCGTGTCTCGACAACGTCTTCCAGTCGCTGCAGCGCACCGGCAGGCGCATGGTCGGGGTGGTCGATCCGCGCGGCCGGCTCGCCGGCTATATCACGGCCGAAAACCTGTCCGAGCTCATCATGATCCAATCGTCGCGCGCGGCCCGTCCGGCGCCGCCGCCGGCATCATCGCAGCGGCCTGCAACCGCGGCCTAGACCGACCAACTGCCGCACCCGAACGGCCAGGCTGTCACACAAGTGCAATGGGACTCTGGCAGGGAGCGCGAAGCAACGCTCTTGTGCCGGAGCCCGCATGGACGCTTTCTCCTACCTCGCCAGTGCCTTCGCTCTCTTCGCTGCCATCGTCCATGCCTCCACATCGCTATCCGCCTCGCGGCGGTGTCGGGTGCCGCACCATCGGCACCCGGCTTGCTCACGCGGCCCCTCGGTGAGCATCATCCGCCCGGTATGCGGCATGGATGCTTACGAGGAGCTGACCCTGCGGTCGACATTCAAGCTGGCGTATGCCGACTACGAGGTGGTGTTCTGCTGTGCATCCGCCGACGACCCGGTCGTTGCACTGGTGCGCCGGCTGATCGCCGAGCACCCGGCCGTGCCGGCGCGCCTTCTGATCGGCGACGAGCGCGTGTCGCTCAATCCCAAGCTCAACAACATCGCCAAGGGCTGGCGGGCGGCACGCCACGCATGGATCGTGCTCGCCGACAGCAACGTGCTGATGCCCTCCGACTATCTGCAGCGCCTGTTCGCGACTTGGCGTGAAGGTACGGGGCTGGTGAGCGCGCCTCCCATCGGCTCGCATCCCGGCAACCTCTGGGCCGAGCTGGAATGCGCCTTTCTCAATACCTATCAGGCGCGCTGGCAGTATGCGGCCGACACGCTGGGGCTGGGCTTTGCGCAAGGCAAGACCATGCTCTGGCGCCGGAGCGATCTCGACGCGGCCGGCGGCCTACAGGCGCTGGCGCGCGAGCCGGCCGAGGACGCGGCCGCCACCAAGGTCGTGCGCGCCCGGGACTTGCGGGTTCGCCTGCCCGACTGCGGTTTCCGGCAGCCTCTGGGCCCGAGATCGGCACGGCAGGTCTGGGCGCGGCAGATGCGGTGGGCGCGATTGCGGCGCCGGACATTCCCAGGCTATTTCGCGCTTGAGATCTTGTCGGGCTTGCTTGCGCCCCTCGCGGCGCTCTCGCTGGCGGCTGCGGGGCTCGAGCTGGAGGTGGCGCCGCTGGTCGTGGCCTACGTTGCAGTCTGGCTCGCCGCCGAGGCTTGGCTTGCGGCGACTGCCGGCTGGCCCGTCTCTTGGCGCACACCGCTGATGTGCCTGCTGCGCGAGCTGCTGCTGCCGGCGCTGTGGGTGCAGGCGTGGTTTGGAAACTCTCTGAGCTGGCGGGGCAACAACATGACGGTCGCCCGTGACACGCAATGGGTGGTGCGTGCCTCGGGTTCCTGAACGGCGACCCTTCTTCTCCTGACGAAGCGCCGGGTGCGGCTGCCACGTCGAGCGCATGCTCCTTCGGTCCAACGGACCTGGCCCGGTTTGCTACCAGCGAAAGATGTTGGACATCCAGTCGTCCGCCGGCTGGGCGCGCGGGGCGGGACGGGGTGGCGGGACCTGCTCCGGCTGACTCTGCGTCAGCACAGTCGTGGGCCAAGTCAACGTACGCTTCGCCAGGGGTCGGCGGTCGCCGGCCATGCGTGTGCGGTCGGCCTGCTGCTGGAGGCGGTCATCATACTCGGCCACGGTTTGCACGTCGGCCTTGGGGCGGATGTGGACGACCTTGAACCCGCGGGCCTTCAATTCGTTGAGCAGCGTTGGCATGGCGCGGGCCGTCGAAGCATGGATGTCGTGCAGAAGAATGATCCCCTTGCGCTTCGTGGCCAGCCCGCCCAGGACGCGGCCGATAACGGCTGCCGCGCTGGTGGTCAGGTAGTCCTTGCTGTCCACATCTATGCTGAATACCGCAAGATGCCGATCGACGAGATGCCCCAAGGTGCCCTTGGTGTCCCGGAGATAGGGGTAACGGAAGAAGGGCGTAATAGGCTTGCCCAGGGCGTGGCGCACGGCGCTGATGCCCAACTCGATTTCGGCTTCCGCCTGGCTCGGCGCGATCTGGTACAGGTTGGCATGCGACCACGTGTGGGTGGCGATGGTATGCCCCTGGTTGGCGACTTCCTTGACCATCTGCGGATCGGCAAGCGCCATGCGGCCGACCATGAAGAACGTCGCCCTGGTGCAGTGCGCTGCCAGAGCGTCGAGAATGGGCTTGGTGTAGGCGCGCGAGGGACCGTCGTCGAAGGTCAGCACAACCTCCCCGTCGGCCAGGAAGCTCGCGTCCTTGTACTGGACTCCGAAGCGAGGCCCCGCCTGCGTGTCGATCACGGCCGTGCGCGACACGCCCAGCTTGCCTGCATCTGGTGTACAGGCCGTTTGCCCAAACGCCGGCTGCAGCGAATCCGCCGCCAAGTACGCAGCGGCAAGGCAGACGGCACGAAGGGTGCGCATTCCCTCTTCCCCCAATCAGCTTCCGCCGAGGACGCGAGACCCCTAGGTCTCCATAGCCCCCGTCGCCCACCGACAGCGACGCGTATGCTTGTTACACCACTTGCACCTGATCGTGTGTGACCGGGGGGCATCAGTGTGCGGCGGCGCGCAGGGAGCCATGGCAACGGAGTGCCTGCGCAACCCTGTCAGCCAGCCGCAAGCGCATCTAGCGCCTCATTGCGGCAGGACGGGGATGACACAACGCCGCCAGCGGTGCTATCGGCTGCAGATTGCGCATGAGGCTGCGCGCGGCGCCCTCGAGCGGAACAATCGCATGCATGGCGAAAGTGCAAATCGGGATACCGCGGCCGAGCTGGCACAGCCCATTGGCGAGGCGCTGGCCGGTGGCAATGGGTCGCAAGCCCGCGAACTCGCGCAACGCCTCTCGGCGCCCGATCTCGCCGATGTCGTCGAGCTGCTGGAGCCCGAGGCGCGCCTCCAGCTCGTTCGCGTGCTGGGCGATGGCTTCCCCTATGAGGTTCTGTCCGAGCTTGATGGCACTGTGCGCGACCAGCTTCTGCACGCGCTGCCGAAGGACGTGCTGGCCAAGGCCCTCACCGAGCTCGAGACCGACGATGCCGCCTATCTGCTGGAGGATCTCGCAGACGCCGAGAAGCAGGAGATTCTCGCCCGACTGCCGGCGGGCGCCAGGCGGGCCGCCCTCGAGCGCAACCTGGAATACCCCGAAGAGACTGCCGGCCGCCTCATGCAGACGGATTTCGTGGCGGTGCCGCCCTTCTGGACGGTCGGACAGGTTATCGACCACATGCGCGAGACCGAGGATCTGCCCGAGACCTTCTCCGACATCTATGTCGTGGATCCGACGCACCATGTCGTCGGCGGTGTCGACCTGAGCCGCCTGCTGCGCACCCAGCGCGACGTACCCATCGAGAAAATCATGGACGCCAACCGTCAGGTCGTGCTGGCGACCGCCGACCAGGAGGCGGTGGCGCGCCAGTTCGAGCGCTATGACCTGAAATCGGCGCCCGTCGTCGATGCCGACAAGCGCTTGGTGGGTGTCGTGACGGTGGACGACGTGGTCGAGGTGATCGAGGAGGAGACCGAGGAGGACCTGCGGCGTCTGAGCGGTGTGGGCGACGAGAGCGTCACCGACAACGTCGTCTACACGGTGCGCAACCGCTTCCTGTGGCTGTTCATCAACCTGGGCACGGCGCTGCTGGCATCGTCCGTCATCAAGCTGTTCGATGCCACGATCGACCAGATGGTGGCGCTCGCCGTGCTGATGCCGATCGTCGCCTCCATGGGCGGCAATGCGGCCACGCAGACCATGACCGTGACGGTGCGCGCACTGGCCACCCGCCAGCTGGGCCGCGTGAATGCCGTGCGGGTCATCCTGCGCGAGGCGTCGGTGGGACTGGTCAACGGGCTGCTGTTTGCGGTCATCATGGGCGCGGTCGTGCTGTTCTGGTTCGGGATCGAAACGCTCGGCGTCGTGATCGCGCTGGCGATGATCTGCAACTTCCTGGCTGCGGCGCTGGCCGGCATTCTCATACCGCTGACCCTGTCGCGCTTCGGCTTCGACCCTGCGGTGTCCTCGGGCGTGTTCGTGACCATGGTGACGGACGTCGTTGGCTTTTTCTCCTTCCTGGGGCTCGCCACGCTGTGGCTGTTGTAGGGTGCAGCAGGGGAAGCAACTATTGCGCCCCCTGGGCCTTCAGCCTTAGGTCTGCGGTCCGCAATGTTTGCAACGGGAGGACAGCCGATGAGCGTACGTGTGCGGTCGCTGGAGGAAAAGGATAAGACCGCGTGGCTCAACCTGTTCAAGGGCTACATCGAATTCTACAAGGCGACGGTGGCCGAGGATGTCATCGAGGCCACGTGGCAGCGCCTGATGGCGAAACAGGCCAATTTCCATATCGCCCTCGTTGCCGTCGATGCGGCCGACCACCCGGTGGGACTGGCTCACATCCTCTTCCATAGCTCGACCTGGTCGCGCACCCAGTATTGCTATCTGGAAGACCTGTTCGTGGACCCTGCACAGCGCCGCAAGGGTATCGGCCGTGCGCTCATCGACGCCACCTATCGCGAGGCGGACGCGCGCGCGTGCACGCGCACCTATTGGTTGACCCAGGAGTTCAACTACCGGGCGCGGACGCTCTACGACCAAGTCGCGACCAAATCGCCGTTCGTCGTGTATCGGCGCTGAAGCGGCATCAGGCGCAGTTGGTCGGGCAGCTTGACACTCCCCGCGCAGTTGGCGTTGCGTAGGAGAAGTTGGACGAGCAGGGGCGCAAAGCGAGCCATGAGGTGTGCCAATGAAAACCCGCGCTGCGGTCGCGTTGGAGAAGGCCAAACCGCTCCAGATCCTCGAGGTGGACCTCGAAGGGCCGAAAGCCGGCGAGGTGCTGGTCGAGATCAAGGCCACCGGCATCTGCCACACCGATGAGTTCACGCTGTCGGGCGCCGACCCCGAGGGGCTGTTTCCCGCCATCCTCGGGCACGAGGGTGCCGGCATCGTCGTCGAGGTGGGGGCCGCCGTCACCAGCGTGCGGAAAGGCGATCATGTGATCCCCCTCTACACGCCCGAGTGCCGCCAATGTCCGTCGTGCCTGTCGCGCAAGACCAATTTGTGCACAGCCATCCGCGCCACACAAGGCCAGGGCGTGATGCCGGACGGCACGTCCCGCTTCGCACTCGGGGCCACGAAGCTGCACCACTACATGGGTACCTCCACGTTCTCCAACTTCACGGTGCTGCCGGAGATCGCGGTGGCGAAAATCCGCGAGGACGCGCCCTTCGATAAGGTCTGCTACATCGGCTGCGGCGTGACGACGGGCATCGGCGCCGTCATCAACACGGCGAAAGTGGAGCCGGGTGCCAAGGCCATCGTGTTCGGCCTCGGCGGCATCGGCCTCAACGTGCTGCAGGGTCTCAGACTTGCCGGCGCCGACATGATCATCGGCGTCGACATCAATCCGGCGCGCAAAGCCTGGGGCGAGCGCTTCGGCATGACGCATTTCGTCAACGCGAAGGAGGTGGGGGCCGATCTCGTGGCGCACCTCGTCAACATGACGAAGAGCGGTGCGGATCAGATCGGCGGCGCCGACTACACCTTCGACTGCACGGGTAACGTAACCGTGATGCGCCAGGCGCTGGAGGCCTGTCATCGCGGCTGGGGCCAATCGATCATCATCGGCGTGGCGCCGGCCGGCGCCGAGATCGCGACAAGGCCGTTTCAGTTGGTGACGGGGCGCGTGTGGAAGGGCACGGCGTTCGGGGGCGCGCGGGGGCGTACCGACGTGCCCAAGATCGTCGACTGGTACATGGACAAGAAGATCGAGATCGACCCGATGATCACGCACACCATGCCGCTCTCCGACATCAACAAGGGTTTCGACCTGATGCATGAGGGCAAGAGCATCCGCAGCGTCGTGCTGTTCTAGGTGCACGCCTGGCAGGCTGGGGCTGAAGATGAAGCGGATGATCAAGTGGGCGGGCATTGCCGCCGGAGCGATCGTGCTCCTTCTGGCACTGGCTGCCGCCACGGGCTATGGGCTGCTGAGGAACACGGTGCCGGCGGCCTCGGGTTCGCTCGTGATTGCGGGCCTCTCAGAGCCGGTTGAGGTGGTGCGCGATCGCGAGGCGGTGCCGCACATCTTTGCCAAGACCATCGACGATCTCTACGTCGCGCTCGGCTTCGTCCATGCGCAGGATCGGCTGTGGCAGATGGAACTGCAGCGCCGCACCGGTCAGGGCCGCCTGTCGGAAATTTTTGCCGAGCCCACCTTCGGCACCGACGTCTTCATCCGCACCCTCGACCTTTACGGCCATGCCGAGCGATCGCTGGCCGCCCTGTCGCCGGAGGCGCGGCGCGCGCTCGACGCCTATGCGCGCGGTGTCAACGCGTTCCTCAATCGCTCCACCGGCATGCTGGAGCCGCGGCTGCCGCCGGAGTTTCTGCTGCTGCGGCACCAGCCCGAGCCATGGCGGCCCGCAGATAGCGTCGTCGTCATCAAGCTGATGGCGCTGCAGCTCTCCACCAATCTCAACCACGAGCTGCTGCGGCTTGCGTTTGCCGCCCAAGGTCTGAACTCCGAGGAGATCGAGGACCTGATGCCGCTTGAGGCGGCGGATGCGCCTCCGCCGATGCCGGAGCTCGCACAGCTCTATCCGCTGCAGAAGCCCGCAGCAGCCCAGCGCCGGGCCGCCATTTCCGCCGATCTCGACGCTGCGATCGGCAGCGGCGCCTCCAACAACTGGGTCGTGTCCGGCGCGCGCACCACGTCCGGCAAGCCGCTGCTCGCCAACGATCCGCACCTGCGGCTTGGTGCGCCGGCGGTCTGGTACCTAGCGCATCTTGCACTGGAGCGGCCGGGGGCGGAGGCGGCGAATGCGGCGGGCGCCAGCCTGCCCGGCGTGCCCTATATTGTGCTCGGCCGCGGAGACGCCGTGGCCTGGGGCTTCACCAATGCGGGTCCGGATGTGCAGGACCTGTTCATCGAGAAGGTCAACCCGAACAATCCCCGCGAGTACAAGACGCCGGAGGGCTGGCGCCCCTTCACCGTCGAGGACATGGCGATTGTGGTGAAGGGTGTGGGCGTGCGCAAGGTGGAGCGCCGCCGGACGCGGCACGGCCCCGTCCTGCCCGGCTTTTACCGCAACCTGGAGGGCCTCATCGGCGCCAATCACGTGGCGGCGCTGCAGTGGACCGCACTCAGCGACGACGACACCACGATCGCCGCCGGCATGTTCGACCCAACCTTGCGCAGCGTGGGCGATTATATCGAGCGCATGCGCCAGTTCGTGGTGCCGATGCAGAGCATGGTGCTGGCCGACGCCACCGGCCGTATCGGCATGATCGCGCCGGGCCGCGTGCCGGTGCGCGATCCCGCCAACAAGGTTGCCGGCCGTGCGCCGGTGCCCGGCTGGGAAGCGGCCTACGATTGGAAGGGCTATCTCAAGTTCGAGGATCTGCCCCGCGTGGAGGCGCCCAACGTCGGCGCCGTGGGCACCGCCAACGCACGCATCGTCGATCCGGGCTATCCGCATCATCTGACCTACGATTGGGATCCAGCCTTCCGCCAGCAGCGCGTGAAGGAGCTGATCTTCGATCACGACAAGCATGATCTGGGCACGATGCGAGCAGCCCAGGCCGACGTGCTCTCGCTGGCGATCGTGAAGCTGCAGCCGCTCATGATCGCGGCGGCGCAGGCTGGCGGCTCGGTCGACAATGCCGTGCTCGACCAGCTCACCACCTGGGACGCGACCATGCGCGCCGATCGGCCGGAGCCCTTGATCTTCGCCGCATGGATCCGGGAGGCGGTGCGCGCCATCTATAGCGATGATCTGGGTGCTGCATTCGACCGCTATTTCGAGTCGCGCGCGCCCGCCCTGATCCGCCTGCTGGAGGGCAAGGCCACCGGCCGTGACTGGTGCGACGACCGCACCACGCCCGGGCGGGAAAGCTGCGGGGCCATGCTGGCCGCCGCGCTCAACCGGGCGCTCGGCGATCTTGATGCACGCTATGGCACCGACCGCTCGAAATGGCGCTGGGGCGCGGTGCACTATGCTTTTGGCGAGCACCGGCCATTCGGTGCCGTGGCGGGGTTGGCCAAATACTTCAACGTCGAGGTGCCGAGCCCGGGGGGCGACTATACGCTCAACCGCGGCAAGATGGATTTCGAGCAGGAACGTCCGCTGGCCAACCGCCACGCCTCGAGCTATCGCGCCATCTATGACTTCGCCGATCTGGAGCGCTCGCTCTACATCCACACCACGGGCCAGTCGGGCAACCCGCTCTCGCCATACTACCGATCGTTCGCGGACCGCTGGGCCAAGGTCGACTACATCGAGATTGCCACCCGGCGCGAGGCTATTCTCAAGGCGCCGCTCGGCACCTGGAGGCTAAGCCCGCGCTAGTGTCCCGATCGCGAAGTTCGCCGGAACTTGCAGCAGGCGCTGAACGAACTTCGCGATCGAAAGGACACTAG
>JAIEQJ010000034.1 GCA_019747815.1 Hyphomonadaceae bacterium | reverse complement strand
AATGTTACGCCGATCCAACGACTTCGTCGCCGCCTATCAAGCCGCATGCCAAGCTACGGCGAATAAAGTCGGCTAACTGCCAAACGCCAGATGGCATGCTGCTCCGGTTCCTGTGTCAAATGAGCGATTATCGACTCCCTCGGTAGCTGTCCGTTGCCATCTGGGCGACTTCCCAATCGCCGGGCAAGCCGTCGACAAGTCGATCGTAAGGGAAAGACTCCATCATCGGCGCCAGCTCCAACTGCACACAGCGAAGGATGTTCTCGGCGGAGGCGATGAAGTCCAAAGCCGACGCGTGTTTGGCCGGCTCGAGCATAGAGCGGTTTTTGATCTTGCTCGTTCTTTGAGCGTAGTTCGGGTGACTGTCGAAGCGCCGGTTCTTGAAGAGCTTGTCCTTCACTTTGCGAAACATCTCTAGTGACCCGAGCAGCAGGACACCACCTGCGCCCGTCGAGAGGTATGGATTGGGCAATTCAAGCGCGGCGAACCAGCGGTAGCGCTCGGCCGCTTCGACGCGTTCGCACGCTTTGAGTGCAAACAGATCGGCTTCAAACTCCTCCTGCTTGGCCTGCGCTTCGTCGGCGATGCCGCGTCCATGTCTCAGCCTGTGATGGCCGTACTCATGAGCAAGCGCAAAGATTTCCATCGCAAATGCCATTTGCTCCATTGGCGCCCATTCCCCACGGGTGGATGGCTTGAACGGGGTCAGTATGTGCGTTCCCGTTAGGGCATAAGAGATGAAGATGTGCCACCAATAGAGCAGTAGGTCAGGGTTCTGTCGCAACCTGCGCCGCAGGCCGGCCTCATCGAAATCCACGCCCACCCCGAAGATGTTCAGATTTATGGTTCGGATGTAAGCCCGCGCGATCAGACCGCAATAGCGCGTGAAATGGGTTCCCACGGTGATGATAGTTTCGTCAGTCATGGGAACGTTGACTGTCGATATGAACGGCCCGGCTTTCGGCTCCACAGCGAAGAAGACCTTGTCCGAGTCAAAATCCGGCAACGCTGCCGCAATGGCGCTTCGCAGGTGTTCCAACCCGAATTCTGTGGTCCTAGCTACCCCCTCGCTTGTGGTAGGCACACTGGACAGGCGCTTGCGGTCCATCTCCTCATGTGCGGCGATCTCCTCATCTGTCCAACCGGCCTCACGGAATGCCCGTTGTGCGGCTTCTCGTTCCTGCTCAGTTGGCGGTTCTGACTTGTCGAAGGTAGACCACTCGTTGCTGCGAGCGCGCTCCAGCATTTGTTGCCAAAGATCGATGGCAATTTCCGGCGCGCTTCCGCCAGCATTATTGCTTCTGTTCTTGGACATCACTCATCAAATCAAGAAAGGGCGTGAGCTCTGACTCACCATCCAAGTGGACACACCGTCGTGCCGAACTCCTCATCGAGTGAAGGTGACGGCGAGCCCTCACATTGAAATTTCTGCGCGATGCGACGCGGTTGGGAGGTCTCAACGCGTGGCTGAGTCGCCACTTACCCACAAGAAAATTCGTATAACAAAACGTCCAACACAGCGGCTAACAGCCGTCACAACACCGTCGCTATGCCAATGATTTTCCTAGATTCTGCACACAGTTGAGCGCGCATCACCCGCTCCACCTGACCCTCTTCGCCCGCTCCAATAGTTTCAATCTCTTAGGCCGACATCGGGTTAGGCCGTTGATCGGATGACGCAATAACGACGCGGCGGCCCGGCGATTGAGGACGGCATACGCGGCGATCCCTCAAGAATGTGGAGCCGATCCGTCTCGGTGAGGGGCCGCACGACGAAACAGGCCCGCGAATCACTTGGGCGCGTGCGGGCTGCCTTGAGACATCTCTCCTGCGAACGCGGAGAAAAACTGGTCGGCGAGCTTCTTGGAGGTTGACTGGATGAGGCGCGCGCCGAGCGCGGCCAGCTTGCCGCCCACTTCGGCCTTGGCCACATACGTCAGAAGGGCGCCGCCCTCGCTCTCCGCCAAGCGCACGGTCGCTCCGCCCTTGGCAAAGCCGGCAATGCCGCCGTTGCCCTGGCCGACGATCCGGTACCCGTTCGGCGCGTCGATGTCCTCAAGGTTGACGCTGCCCTTGAAGGTCGCCGACACGGGGCCGATCTTCAGGGCGACGATCGCCGCGAACTCGGTCGGCGACTTCTGCTCGAGCTCCTTGCAGCCCGGAATGCAGCGCTTCAGCACCTCCGGGTCGTTCAGGGCGGCCCAGACCTGCTCCTTGGTCGCGACAAGCCGGTACTCACCGGTAAGGTCCACGGGTCGTCCTCCACGTTGGGCCGATCTCAGACGGCACAGTAGCGTTCCTGGATCTCGGCGTTCGCCAGCAGGCTGGCCGCGCTCGCACGATGCACCACCTCGCCTTGATCAATGATCACGGCGCGGTCGGCGAGCTTCAGCGCCCATTCCACGTTCTGCTCGACGAGCAGCAGTGTGATGCCGCTGTCCCGAAGCTTGCGGAACAGCACGCCCATCTCCTCGACAAGAACCGGCATGATGCCCTCCGACGGCTCGTCGAGCAGGATCATCTTGGGCTTGGAGATCATGGCGCGGGCGATGGCGAGCATCTGCTGTTCGCCGCCTGACATGGTCGAGCCCTGCTGGCCCAGCCGTTCCTTCAGGCGTGGAAAATTCTGCGCGATCTCGTCGATCGCCTCGTCCTCGTCGATTGGGGCACGGGAGGAGACCAGGCCGATCTGCAGGTTCTCCCGCACCGTGAGCCCCGGCACGATCCTGCGCTCCTCCGGAACGTAGCCGAGCCCCAAGCGGAACCGCTCGTGCGCGGGCAGGGCGAGCAGCTCGCGGCCGCAGAAGCTCACGCGCCCCGTCGCTCGCGGCATCAGGCCCATGACGGCCTTGATGGTGCTGGTCTTGCCCGCACCGTTCCTGCCGACAAGCGCCAGAATCTCCCCCTGCTCCACCGTCAAGGAGAGGCCGTGAATGATGTGGCTGGCGCCATACCACGCATTCAGGTCCTCGATCTCAAGCATGGCCATGGGACTGTCCTAGATAGACGCGGCGCACCTCGCTGTCGGCCTGGATTTGTGCCGGCGTGCCGTCGGCGATCAGACGCCCGTGATGCAGCACCAGGATGCGATCGCTGAGGCCGAGGATCATCTTCATCTTGTGCTCGACGAGCAGGATCGTGCGGTCCATGGCGAGGCGTTCGATCAGCGCCACCATGGCCTTGGTCTCTTCCGGCCCCATGCCGGCCGTCGGCTCATCGAGCAGCAGCAGCTTCGGCTCGGCCACAAGCGCGATGGCTATCTCCAGCGCCCGCTGCTCGCCGTGCGAAAGAAACTTGGCGATGCGGTTGCGCTTGTCGTGCAGCCCGACGGCGGCCAACGCCGCGTCCGCATTCGCGATCAAGGCGCGGTCGAGATCGCGGTTCCTCCAGATGTTGTAGCGGCTGCGGAAGGCCTGGCCGCTCACGCGCACGTTCTCGTGCACGCTGAGCTGCGGAAAGATGGTGGTGATCTGGTAGGAGCGCGCGATGCCACAGTGCGCAAACGCATGCTGCGGCACGGCCGTCAGATCTCTGCCCTCGAACAGGATGCGGCCCGTGCTGGGCTTGATCGCACCGGACAGCACGTTGAAGAGCGTGCTCTTGCCGGCACCATTGGGGCCGATGACGGCAGTGACGCGGTTGCCGCCGAAGGTTGCGGAGACACCCTCCAGCGCGACGAAGCCATTGAAGCGCTTGCCGACGTCCTCAACGGTGAGGATGGGGGTGGTGCTCATCGCTCGCCGGCTCCCAGGATCGTACCCCAAATGCCCTTGGGCAGGAACAACACAAACAGGATGAAGATGGCACCGACGAAGAGCTGCCAATGCGCGGTCCACAGGGAGAACAGGTCCTCCATGACGAGAAACGCCAGCGCACCGATGAAGGGGCCAAAAAAGCTTCCCATCCCGCCCAGCAGCGTCATCATCACGACGAGTCCAGAGGTTTGATAGTGCAGGGTGTCGAGAGGGACGATGGCGAGATGCAGGGCTGAGAGCCCACCGGCAAGGCCGCAGATCGCACCGGAGAGCACAAACGAGATCAGCTTGGTGCGCTCGACGTTGTAGCCGCACGCACGCGCCCGCACCTCGTTCTCGCGGATGGCTTCAATCACGGCGCCGAACGAGGAGTTCAGCGCGCGCGAGACGAGCCAGAGCGCAAGCGCCGTGAAGATCAGCACGACATAGTATTTGTGCAGCGGATTGAGGAAATCGATCTGCAGCCCGAACACGTCGATCCTGGAGACGGTGAACCCGCGCAGACCGTTCTCGCCGCCGGTCCAGGACGAGGCCTGCAATGCCGTGTAGTAGACGAGCTGCGCGAGGGCCAGCGTCACCATCGAGAAGTAGATGCCGCGCGTGCGGATCGACAATGTCCCCATGACCAGCGCCAGCAGCAGCGCGCCGGTGATGCCGGTCGTCAGGGCCAGGAGCCAGTTGGCACCGAAGTGCACGATCGACATGCCCGTGAGATAGGCCCCCGAGCCGAAAAATGCGGCATGGCCGAACGACAGCAGTCCGGTGTATCCGAACAGCAGATTGTAGCCGACGGCAAACGTGCCGTAGATCAAGACGTTGACGGCGAGCGCCTTGGAGGGGAGCAGCCAAGGCAGCGCGCAAAGGGCGAGAATGGTCAGCGGCACGCGCCAGCGTGATGCGAGCTGCATCAGCGCCCCGGCGCCCGAGCGGGATTGGCCCGGCGCTGATGTCGTGTCGAGGGATTGGGGTGTCATGATTGCTACGCTCCGGCCCTGCCGAACAGCCCCTGCGGCCTGATCAGAAGGACAAGTGCCATCAAGGCGAACATGGAAATCGTCGCCATCTCGGGTGCGACCAGCGAGGTCAGGCTGACCACAAGGCCAACCAGGATGCCGGCCACCACAGCGCCGACAATCGAGCCCAGACCGCCGATCACCGTCACCACAAAGGCTTCGGCGAGCACGAGCGCTCCCATCTCCGGGTTCACGTTCCGCATCGGGGCCGCAAGCACGCCGCCAAGCGCGGTAAGGCCGATGCCCACGCCGAAGACAAGGAACCACAGGCGGCGCATGTCGACGCCGAGCACGCGCATGATCTGCGGATCGCGTGCGCCCGCCCGCACGATCAATCCGAAGCGGGTCTTCTCCAGCCCGAGCCAGAGAAGCGCCAGGATGAGGGCGACGACGGCGATGACGAACAGGCGATAGATCGGGAAATAGCCGATGCCGAGGTTGACGACGCCGACGAGTGCGGCCGGCGTGGAAAACGGGATGCCATCATTGCCGAAGACGATGCGCACGACCTCGACCAGGACATAGCCGAGCCCGAAGGTGAGCAGGATCGGATCATCGGCGGGACGATTGTAGAGCGGCCGGATCAGGAAGCGCTCGATCAACAATCCCAACGCGCCAACCGCAAGCGGGGCCACAAGCAATGCCCACCAGAAGCTTCCGGTCTGCATCGCGACGGCAACTCCGGCATACGCGCCGATCATGAACAATGCGCCATGCGCAAAGTTCACGACGCCGAGCATGCCGAAAATGATCGTGAAGCCGAGCGCCGTCATGACGAGCACCGCGCCAAGTACGGCTCCGGATAGAAGCTGCATGGCAATCAATTGAACGTCCATGACATCGCCCTCGGCTTCACGTCCCTTGCTTCAGCCCGAGAAACCGAGCTCTGCGCAAGTGCGCAGCATGGCTTCGCCGCTTTGCTCGACGGCCGCAACGCGGAAGAGATCGACGGCATTCTTCATGTCGGCCTTCTTCTTCGACTCGAGCACCAGGACGGACTGGATCGACTGGTGATCGCACTTGCGATAGCTCTGTGGCCCCTTGGCGACGTCATACTTGAGGGCTTCAAGAGCGGCGATGACCTTGTCGGTCTCGGTGCCGCCCGCCGCCGTGATGGCCTGCAGGAGTGACTTGACGCCCGTGTAGCCGTAGGCGCCGTAGTCGGTGGGCACCGCTCCCCCGTTCGCCGCGCGGAACGCGTCGTTGAAGGCCTTGGCGGAGGGGATCGTCTCTTCCAATCCCCAGTAGTAGTTGGCGCCACCGACCACGCCGTCAAACACCTCTGCCCCGACGGCGAGACGCTGGTTGTGCAGGATGACGGGCACCACGATCTTCATCTGCTGCTTCATGCCGAACTCGGCCGCCTGCTTGATGGAGTTCGCCTGGTCGCGGCCGAAATTGCAGATGCACAGAATGTCCGGTTTCATGGCGTTGATGCGCGGCAGAAACGTCGAATAATCCGGCGCGCCGAAGGGGTGCAGGATCTCGCCGACGCTTTCTGCGCCGACGGCGGCCTGAGCCCGCTTGAACCCGCGCAGCATCTCATGGCCGTAAGCGTAGTCGGCCACGAGATAGGCGACCTTTGCGCCCTTCTTGAAAGTATGCTTGGCAACCGCCGCCGTCGTCATGTGCGGGTTGAGGGCTTCGTGGAACGTGAATCGGCTCCAGTCCTTCACCTCGTTGATCGTGTCGGACTGGCTGATGGAGATGTAGATCATGCCGCGGGCGCGGGTCACCTCGTTGACCGCGAGCTGAACGGCGCTTGACAGCGCACCGACGACGGCATGGACCTTGTCCTTCTCGATCAGCTCGAGCGTCCGCGTCGCGGCCTCACCGGCATTGAGCTTGTCGTCACGCACCAGCAGCTCCGCCTTGCGGCCGCCCAGGCCGCCCGCATCGTTGAACTGCTTGACGGCGAGCTCTGCGCTCTTGACCTGGTCACGCGCTTCCGCGCCGAACGGCCCCGTCAGCGGCGTCGGAAAGCCGATGCGGATGGGCTCGACCTGAGCGCGAGCCACGAGGGGCATACCGAGCAGCGTTGCGGCGGTCCCCAATCCAATGCCGCCGACCACCTGGCGGCGCGTCGGAGCATTCAGCTTCGTGCGGTTGTCTTGCATGATTCCTTCCCTTCATTGGCGGACATGTTGCACAGTTCCGGCCTGTCACGCGTGTCCAAGTGCGCGCAGCAGGCGTTGTGGCGTCATGGGGATCTGCGAGATCGATGCGCCAAGCGGACTGATCGCATCGTTCACGGCATTCATGGCCGCAGCGGACGCGGCTGCGGTGCCCGCCTCGCCGCAACCTTTCGCGCCGAGCTCCGTATCCCGTGTCGGGGTCTCGACGTGCGCGATCTCAATGTCGGGCATCTCGCCCGCCATCGGCACCAGGTAATCCGCCAGCGAGCCGTTTTGGAGCTGGCCGTTGTCGCTGTAGAGGCACTCCTCGAAGAAGGCGGCGCCCAACCCCTGCACCACGCCGCCGCGCACCTGCTCCTCGACCAGCATCGGATTTATGATGCGGCCGCAGTCTTCCACCACCCAGAATTTCTTGATCTCGACGAAGCCTGTCTCGACGTCGACCTCGACGTGGCAGGCCTGCACGCCGTTGGTGAAGGCGAACGGAAAACCCTTGGGCGCAAAATGGTGCGACGCGGTGAGCTGCGGACTGACGTCATGCGGCAGGGTGTCCGAGCGGAAGTAGGCGATGCGGGCGATCTCTGCCAAGTCAATGCGCGCATTGCCGGATTCGGCGTCGACGACCTGTCCGCCGCGCATGTCGAGTGTCTCGCTGCGCGCCTGCAGAATGGCAGCCGCCACCGCAAGCACGTTGCGCTTGAGAGCACGCGCTGCCTGCAGTGCGGTTTCACCGCCGATGCCGGCGCCTCTGCACGCCCAGTTCGCGCCGCCATGGGGCGTGACGTCGGTGTCACCCGTGAAGACGCGGACCGCCTCGCAGTCGACCCCGAGCTGATCGGCGACGATCTGTCCGATGATCGTCTCGGTGCCCTGCCCGTGCTCGCCAACGCTGATCAGGCAATGCACTTCGCCGGACGGCGTGATCTTCACGATCGCACCGTCTTGCGCCGAGATGCGGGCGCCGCCCACGCCGTAGAAGGCGGGCGATGGATTGGTGATCTCGACGAACAGTGCGATGCCGATGCCGCGGTAGATGCCCTTTTCCCGCAGCGCCGCCTGCTCCCGGCGCAGGCGCGGATAGTCCATCAGCGCATATAGCTTCTCAAGACAGGCCTCGTGCGACAGCCGCTCGAACTTGTATCCCGTCGGCGAGGTATAGGGATACATGTCTTGCGTGATGATGTTGCGCCGGCGAATCTCGAACGGATCGAGCCCCAGATTTCTGGCCGCGTGGTCCACCAGCGTCTCGGTCACGGCGCAGGCGATTGGATGCCCGACTGCCCGGTACTGGCTGGTCTGGACCTTGTTCTGAAAGACGACGTCGAGATCGGCGCGATAGTTGCGGAAGCGATAGGGGGCTCCGATGAGGCGAATGACCTGATTGCCCTCCACCACGCTGGTGCGCGGATAGCTGGAGAATGCGCCGATCGCCGTGACATCATTCACGTCCATGCCGCGAATGGTGCCATCCGCGTCGATGGCCATGCGCGCGCTCACGCGATGATCGCGGGCATGAATATCGGAGACGAAGGATTCCATGCGATCCGCAACGAACTTCACCGGCCGGCCCGTCATGATGCTGAGGCCGACCACCGCCATATCCTCGTGATAGACGTGCAGCTTCATCCCGAAGGAGCCGCCGATATCCGGTGCGACGACACGAACACGGGCCTCGCGCAGGCCGTAGTGGCGGCTGTAGATATCCTGGAATTGATAGGGGGTTTGCGTCGCGTGATGAACGGTCAGGCGCTCTTCGCTCGGATCGTAGTCCGCGATAATGGCGCGCGGCTCCAGCGTCACCGCCGTATGGCGACCGAACAGATAGGTGCTCTCGACGATGGCTGGTGCCGCGCGGAACGCCTCGTCGATCGAGCCGGATTCGACTTTGAGGTGGAACGAGACGTTGCCGCCGATCTCCGGATTGATCAGCGGGGAGCCCTGGGCCCGTGCGGCATCGATATCCGCAACCGTCTCCAGCTCCTCGAAATCGACCACGACGAGCTCGGCGGCATCCTCCGCCTGCGCACGCGTGTCCGCGACGACGGCCACGATCGGCTGTCCGGCCCAGACCACCTTGCCGACAGCCAACGGCTGCTGCGGCGGTGACTTCATGCCGCTGAAATGATCGAGCGTGCCGACCCAGGGCTTGCACAGCTTCGCCAGATCCGCGCCGGTTGCGACGAGATGCACGCCGGGCGCCGATGCCGCCTGGCTGATGTCGATCGATGCGATGCTGGCGTGTGCGTAGGGACTGCGCACGAACGCTGCATGCAACATGCGTGGCAGCTGAAGATCGGTAACATAGCGACCTCTGCCGGCCAGCAGCCGCTTGGCATTGGGACGGCTGACGGAGCGCCCAATGTAGGTGTTGGGCCGATCCAGCGGGCCAAGTGAGCCGGTCACGAAGGCGTCTCCTCGGCGTCACTCTTGGCGGCCTGCTCCGCTTGCGAGGGAATGCCGGCCCGGTCCGCACGGCCGCGCGCCGTCTCAGCGATGGCATCGACGATGGCTTCGTAGCCGGTGCAGCGGCAGTAGTTTCCCGACAGCGCGTCACGGATCTCTGCGCGGCTCGGGTCTTGGCACTTGCTCAGGAACTCGTGGGCGGTGACGAGCATGCCAGAGGTGCAGAAGCCGCATTGCAGCGCGTTGCGCTCGTGGAACACCTGCTGAATGTCGGCAATCGCGCGACTTTCCGACAGGCCTTCTACCGTTTGGACGGTCTGGCCGTCGGCCTGCACGGCATACATCAGACAGGCATGAACCGCCTTGCCGTCGAGCAGCACGAGGCAGGCGCCGCAAACACCCATCTCGCACCCAAGGTGCGTGCCGGTCAGCCCCAAGTCGTTGCGCAGGAAGTCGGCGAGTGACGTGCGCGGCTCGACAAAAGCGCTGATGGCTTGCCCGTTCACTGTGACGGCAACGGCGATCCGGCTGCTCATGCGTGCGCGCCCTTGCAGGCCGGGTGCTCGCCCAATCGTCCAAGCAGGCGCCCGAGCAGCACGCGAGCCAGGTGCAGGCGCATGGCCGGGCTCGTCTGGGGGTCCTCGGCGGGATCGAGATCGCGCTCCAGCGCGGCCTGGGCGCCGGCAATGACGGCAGGCGAGAGCGCATGGCCCGCCACGGCCGCCTCGGCATGGCGGGCGCGGATCGGCGCCGGGCCCACCGACAGGAAGGCAATCCTGAGCGACTCGATCCGATCTCCGGCAACACGCCCCTGAATCCCGGCGCCGACGATGGCATAGTCGCCCCGCCGCCTCGCCAGCTCATCGAAGACGGCGCGATCGCCTGCGCGGAACGGCGGAATGCGGATGGCCGTCAGGATCTCTCCCGGCTCGAGCGCCGTCTCGTAAAGACCCTTGAAAAAACCCTCCGCCCTGACGCGGCGCAGACCTTCAGGTCCGGCGATCTCGAATTCGGCATCGAGCGCCAAGGTCACGGCAGGGAACTCGGCCGCGGGATCAGCCAGCGCGATGGCGCCGCCGATCGTGCCCCTGTTGCGGATGGCCGGATGCGCGACATGCGGAGCCGCAAGCTGCAGCAGCGGCGCATGGCGAGCGATCTCGGGCGAGGTCAGCATCTCGGCGTGGCGCGTGAGCGCGCCGATGCGCAGCATGTCGTCCGCAAGCGTGATACCGCGCAGCTCGTCAATGCGGGAAATGTCGATGAGCATGGCCGGCGCCTGCAGGCGCAGCGACAGCGAGGGGACCAGGCTTTGCCCGCCGGCAAGATAGCAGCAGTCCCCCGACACCCGGGCAAATGCCTCGAATGCATCCTGAAGGGAGCTTGCTCTCACGTACTCGAAGGCGCGGGCTTTCATGTCTCCGTCCCGGTGGGCGCCGCTTTGTCGGCCTGCTTCTTATTTGTGACCAACGGGTCTCGAATTATAGGGCCGGCAGCGGCGCGTCAACAAAAATGACCAAATGGTCTGTTTTTCGTTAGAGCAGCCGTGCGGCATGGGGTAGAAGGAACCGAACACCGGACGGGGATCGGCGCGGACATGAGCGTGCAAGCTGCAGGAACAGCCAAACGATCAGCGAAGAAGCCTGCCAGCAAGCGCAAGAACCTGCGGGCTGCGGACCGGGAGAAGGTCATTCTGGAAGCTGCCATCCGCTTCTTTGCCGAGCATGGCTTCGAAGGGCAGACGCGCGAGCTCGCCAAGCGGATCGGCATCACCCATTCCGCCATCTACCGGCATTTCCCGAGCAAGGAGGCGCTGATCGAGCGCGTCTACGAGCACGTCTACTTGAGCCGCTGGCAGGATCACTGGGAGGAGCTGATCAAGGACAGATCGCGCCCCCTGGAGGCGCGCCTTGCCCAATTCTATCGCGAGTATGCCGAGCGCATCTTCGACTACGATTGGGTGCGCATCTTCGTGTTCTCCGGCATGAAATCCTTCGACATCACGAAGCGCTATCTGGCTATGATCGGCGACAAGATCATTGTGCCGGCCGCCGTCGAGGCACGCAAGGAGTTCGACCTTCCATCACCCGCACGCGCGCCGATCAGCGAACGGGAGAGGGAGCTGTTCTGGGGCCTGCACGGCCGCATCTTCTACATCGCGATCCGCAAGTTTGTGTACGGCACGCCGGTTCCCAAGCGGCTCGATGACGTGATCGAGGACGCGACGCGCGAGTTCATGGCGGGCGCGCCGCGCGTGCTGCGCGGCATCGTCACGGGGAAATAGCTGCGCTCGAAATACGCTCGAGCACAGCTCCCCCGTGCGCTCAGCCCATGGTTGGTATCACAAAGCTGGCACCGTCCTTGATGCCCGACGGCCATCGCGACGTGACGGTCTTGGTCTTGGTATAGAAGCGGATGGCGTCGGGCCCATGCTGGTTGAGATCGCCGAAGGCCGAGTTTTTCCATCCGCCAAACGTGTAGTACGCCAGCGGCACCGGGATGGGCACGTTGATGCCGACCATTCCGGCCTGCACCTTGGCGGCGAAGTCCCGGGCGGCGTCGCCATCCCGCGTGAAGATGGCCACGCCGTTGCCGTACTCGTGCTCGTTGCACAGCTTCAGCGCCTCGCCGTAGCTGGCCGCGCGCACCACGGACAGAACGGGGCCGAAAATTTCCTCCTTGTAGATCCGCATGGAGGGCTTCACGTCATCAAACAGACATCCGCCCAGATAGAAGCCGTTCTCATAGCCTTGCATCTTGAAGCCGCGGCCGTCGACGACCAGCCTGGCGCCTTCCTTGATGCCGATGTCGATATAGGACAGCACCTTGTCGAGATGGGCCCTGGTGACGAGCGGGCCGTAGTCCGCGGTCGAGTCCGTCGACGGTCCGATCCTGAGCTGCTCCACGCGGGGGACCAGCCGCTTCATCAGCGCCTGGGCCGTACCCTCGCCGACGGGAACCGCAACCGAGACGGCCATGCAGCGTTCGCCGGCCGAGCCGTAGCCGGCGCCAATCAGCGCGTCGATCGCCTTGTCCATGTCGGCATCCGGCATGATGACCATGTGGTTCTTGGCACCGCCGAAGCTATGCACCCGTTTGCCCGTGGCCGTGCCGCGCGCATAGATGTATTTGGCGATGGCCGTGGAGCCGACGAAGCCGACGGCGGCGATATCGGCATCATCGAGGATGGCATCGACCGCTTCCTTGTCGCCATTGACGACGTTGAAGATGCCGGCGGGCAGCCCCGCCTCCATGAACAGCTCGGCCAGCCGCATCGGCACACCCGGATCGCGCTCCGAGGGCTTCAGAATGAAGGCATTGCCGCAGGCAATGGCGGGGCCCGCCTTCCAGAGCGGGATCATGGCCGGAAAGTTGAACGGCGTGATGCCGGCCACCACGCCCAAGGCCTGCCGCATGGAATAGATGTCGATGTCGGGGCCGGCGCCATCGGTGAACTCGCCCTTCATGAGGTGCGGCACGCCGAGCGAGAACTCCACCACCTCGACGCCGCGCAGAATATCACCCTTGGCGTCGGCAATGGTCTTGCCGTGCTCGCGCGCCAACAGGTCGGCCAGCTCATCGTTGTGCTTGGCGACGAGTTCCAGGAACTTCATCAGCACGCGCGCGCGCCGCTGGGGATTGGTGGCAGCCCATGCGGGCTGCGCCTGCTTCGCCGCCTCCACGGCGGCGCGCACCTCCCCGGCGTTCGCCAGAGCCACTTTCGCACGCACCGTGCCGTCGAACGGCTGGAAGACGTCCCCCTGACGTCCGGATATGCCAGCGACATGCCTGCCGCCAATGAAATGGCCGAATTGAATCATCAGGAGAGCCTCCACGGGCGATGCCTTGTTGCGCGGGCAAGATGGGGCTCGCGTCTGTGCACAACAACAGGTATTGTGGAACAGTCGTTGTGCAAAATTTCACATTCTATCAGCCGTGGCGCTAGATTGGGACCATATCCGCGTGTTCCTGGCGGTTGCGCGATCCGGTCAGTTCCTGGCGGCCGGGCGCCGCCTGGGCCTCGATCACGCCACCGTGGGGCGCCGCATCAATGCGCTCGAGAGGGAGGTCGGCGGTAAGCTGTTCGAGCGACGCACAACCGGCGCCGCGCTGACGGGCATGGGGGAGCGCCTGTTGCCCGCGGCTGAACGGATGGAGGCCGCGCTGCTCGAAACCCTGTCCGAGTTCTCGCGGACGGAGGCGACGATTTCCGGCGCCGTTCGCATCGGCGCGCCGGACGGGCTTGGCACCTATTTTCTGGTCTCGCGGCTGGCGGAACTGGCCCTGGTCTATCCGGAGCTGGTCATCGAGCTGGTCCCCCTGCCGCGCACTTTCTCACTTTCCCGGCGCGAGGCCGACATCGCCATCACGATCGACCGGCCGGTGGAGGGGCGGCTGACGGTGCTGAAGCTGACGGACTACAGCCTCAGTGCCTATGCATCGCGGCGGCATCTCGAGACTGTGGGCCCGATCGCGACCCTGGACGATCTCGCGGATCGCACGTTCATCTCCTACGTGCCGGATCTCATGTACAGCCCGGCTTTGGACTATGCCGGCGAGCTGGAGCGCGCGACCCGGCGGCGGTTCGAATGCGCCAGCGTCACAGCCCAGCTCGAGGCCGTGCGGGCCGGTGCCGGCGTCGGCGTGCTGCACGACTATGCGGCTGGCCAGACAGCGGAGCTCGTGCGCGTGCTGCCGCATTTCTCGGTGCGGCGAAGCTATTGGCTCGTGACGCACAACGATCAAAGATCGCTTCGGCGGATCGCAGCGCTTCACGACTTCATCGTCGATCAGGTGAGAAGAGCCGGCAAAGCCTTCTTCTGCCCATCCGAGACCTAGATCGAGCATAGGGAATGCCGCAGCCGCTGCGGCGTGCATCGCGCCGGACCATGCGCTGCGCTATGGCTGGTGCGTCAGCACAGATCGCAGCTCCCCGACGCTGCGCCATTGGCCGGCAAGCGTGAGAAGCGCGGCTTCGATCAGGCCGGCGCGGCGCATGGCTTCGGCGCGGGCAACTCCGGCATCGAGGGCGGCAGCGATCTGCGCCTGAGCCAGCGGGCCGACATCGACGGTGACGGGGAGGCGCCCAAGATCGCTGTCGGGATCGAGATCGCGCGCTGGGCGGCGGACGACGGCCGGATCGTCGATGTCGACGGCATTGGCGATCAGCGTGGCTGCGGCATCGGCCGCCGGGGCGTCGCGTGCGAGCACGGTGACGGCGTCGGCAATGCCGAGCGAGAAGGAGCGCCCGTGCCGGCCGCTGGTGGCGATGCCGCGCACCGCCATAACATGTGTGATCGTAACGTCGCCTTCTGGCACCGCCTTGGCGAGCGAGCGCACGACGCCGATGGCGAGCGACGCACCGGGCGTCAGATGGAGGGCAATGTCGCCGCCGTCGTTGACATAGGCGCGCGTAAGCGGCGCAGCCTGCACCATGGCCGCCAGCACGGCCTCGGCCACGGCACCGGCGACGGCGGCCATGGGCGTGATGAACACGGCCCGATGCGGCCAGCAGGCCTGCGCCATGCGCCGGGCGATGGGCCCTTGCAGGGGCGGGAATTGGTCGCGCAGCGGCGCGCGCAGCAGCCCCAGCTCGGCGACGAGCTCGGCCAGCAGCCCGTCGAACCGGCGCTCCGCCGCTTGATAGGCAACCCGCACCGCCTCCGGCGCGCCGTCGGCCCGGATGACGAGATCGATCGGACCTTCCGACAGGTGCAGGCGATTGCCTGAGAGCCTGTCAATGGCATGCTTCCGCGCGAGCATATCAGTCCTTGCCGGCCCCCAACGGCCATGGATTGCCGCCGACCCATGGCTCTACGCGGGCTTCGTCGCGATAGGTCCGCACCACCTCGTCCACCGCCACGATCTCCTCGGCATGTCCGCCGGTGGCGAGATAGATGTCGCGGGGCAACGTGAACTCGATGGGTGCGACGATGGCGGGCGTCGGCACATGGCCGAAGGCGTTCTTCGGCAGCCGCGTCACATCCACCATCACCGTGATGCCGCCGCCGGGCCACAGGTAGGCCGGCGCGCCGCCCATGGTGACCCGGGTCTCGCCCGACTGCACCGAGCGCGTCAGCAGGACCGGATTCTCCGTGACGCCCGCGCGCAGCGACCCGCCGGCACCGGCCATGAACATTACGGTGCAGAGCGACGGCTCGCAGTTCTCGCCGATGCGCTCGACCACGGCACGCACCGCGGCGGGCATCTCGGCCGGCACCGGCCGCAGATTCGCATCGAGCACGCAGTAGAGCGCATCCTCGCCGGTAGTGGACGTGAACAGCAGCCGCAGGCCGGGCCATGCCACCTTCGGATCGACTTTCTGAATGAGCGCCAGCGGATCGGTGATGTCGGTGCCGCCCCAGCCAAGCCCGGGGCTCGCCACCTGGAAGTAGCGTCCCGGCGTCGACCTGCGCCCGCGCACGCGGATGCCGGCCGGCGGCATGTCGAGACAGCGGCCGGCCTGATGCTCGGTCAAGACCCCGGTGATGTGATCATCCACCACGATCACCTCGTCGACATGGGGCCGCCACTGCCGGGCGAAGATGCCGACCGTGGCCGAGCCGCAGCCGACACGCATGCGCTCCTCCACGCGTCCGTCCACCACCGGCGCCCTGCCGGCCTGCACGACGACGGTGTGGCCGCCGTCGATGGCGAGCTCCACGGCCTCGCCGGCACACAGCTTGAGCAGCGTGTCGCAGGTGACCGTGCCTTCCTTCTTGCTGCCGCCGGTGAGGTGGCGGACGCCGCCGATGGAGAGCATCTGCGAGCCGTATTCCGCCGTGGTGACATGGCCCACCGGCTCGGCGCCTGCGCGGATCGCGGCCTGCTCGGGCCCCAGGTGGCGATCGGTATCGATCTTTACCTTCACGCCGCAGTAGCTGAAGATGCCTTCGGTCACGACAGTGACCGTGTCGACGCCAGCATGCTGGCTGGAGACGATGAAGGGCGCCGGCTTGTAGTCCGGATAGGTGGTGCCGGCGCCGATGCCGGTGATGAACGTGCGCTCGGGCGAGAGGATGCGTCCGTCCCAGTCCTCCGCCTGGCCTACAAAGGGTACCAGCAGCACACCGCCCTCCGCCGCCCGTTCCATGAACACGACGGGATCGGTGCGCACCAGCGTGCCATCGACATTGGCGTAGCGATCGCAGGCGCCGGCGCGGCCGGGACGGATGCGGCACAACACCGGGCAGGCGTCGCAGCGCACGATGCCGTCCTCGCCTTCGGGCGCGCCGAACTTGCGGGCCCGCTCGGCCTGGGCCTTGGCGAAAGTGTCGTCGGCCATGGACTTTGCAACCATCCGGCGAGCTGAACCCGGCGAATCTGGCCGATTTGAAGGGAGCGGGCTAGTGTGACGAGGCAGATATTTCATCACCGGTTGCCGAAAAACCGCCGGACTGCCATGCGCCCAGCGCCAAACCCGCACGGCGCCGGCAGGACCGCTCACACTGGGGAGGCTTCGCAACAATGAGAGCGTGGATTCACCATGCATGGACGTGCGCCCTTGCCGTCCTGCTGTCCGGCTTGCCTGCGACGGCGCAAGACTTTCCCACGCGCAACATCACCATCGTGGTGCCGCTGGCCGCCGGCAGCGGCATGGATTCGATCGTGCGCATCTATGCGGAGGACTTGGCCAAGGCGCTCGGCAAGCCCGTCGTGGTCGAGAACCAGCCCGGCGCCGCGCTGATGCTGGCGGCGCAGAGCGTGGCGCGGGCCAACCCCGATGGGCACACGCTGCTCGTGTCCTCCTCGCCGCCCATGGCCGTCAACCCGACGCTCTACAAGAAGGTCAACTACGATCCCGAGAAGGATTTCGTGCCGCTGGCGCTGTATGCAAAGTCGCCCTTCGTGGTGATCGTCAACCCCGCCTTCGGCGCCGCCACCATGACGGAATTCATCAAGAAGGCCCAGGACAGCGCCGCCAATCCCGTCACCTATGCCACCACCGGCGCGGGCACCCTGCAGTATCTGACGATGGAGATCCTGAAGCGCGACTTCAAGTTTCAAGCCAACCACGTGCCCTATCGCAGCCCACCGCAAATCGTCACCGACGTCGTGGGAGGGCACATCACCTCGTCCATTTCCGAGACCGGCGCAGCGCTCTCGCTCATCGTCGAAGGCAAGCTGAAGGCGCTCGGCATCACCGCCTCCGCCCCGCATCCGTCGCTGGCGCAGGTTCCGACACTGGCGGACGCGATCGGCCGGCCCGGCTTCGAGGCCGTGTCCTGGCACGTGCTGCTGGCGCCCGCGGCGACGCCGCGCCCCATCGTCGATCGCCTGCATGCCGCAATGAACCGCATCACCGGCGATGCAGCCTTCCAAAAGCGCGTGCGCGACATCGGCCTGATGCCACTGCCGCCGCGCTCCATCGAGGAGATCGAGACATACATGAAGGGCGAACGCGAGCGCTGGGGCGGCGTCGTCACGGCCTTGGGGCTGGCGGGCTCTCTCTGAGCTGTCCCGTCGCTCACCCCATCGAAAGGTGGAAGGGAAACACGGCACGGCGTTTGCGGCGAGGCCGTTTCAGAACTCCACCGCCTTGCCGGCTGCGGCCAGCGCCGCATGCACGCGATGCGGCAGCGCCGGCACCTTGCGGATGGTGACACCGGTGGCATGGCGGATGGCGCCGAGAATGGCGGGGGCGGTGGGGATCAGCGCCGGCTCGCCGATGCCCTTGGCGCCATAGGGCCCGAGCGGCTCGCGGTCCTCGATCAGATGGACCTCGATCTCCGGCATGTCGCCGAAGGTCGGGATCAGATAGTCGTGCAGGTTCTCCGTGCGGCCGGGGATGAACTCCTCCATCAGCGCGAGGCCCAGCCCCTGGGCGATGCCGCCGTGGATCTGGCCCTCCACCAGCGCCGGGTTGATGGCGCGGCCGACATCGTGCGCGGCCACGATCCTCCTCACCTTCACCGTGCCGAGGCCGAGATCGACATCGACCGAGGCGATCTGCGCAGCAAAGCCGTAGGTAGCATAGGGGATGCCTTGGCCCTTGGCATCGAGCGGCGTGGTGGGCGGATCGAAGGTGCCGACGCCTTCGAGCACAATGCCATCGCCTGCAGCCGGCAACTGCGCGAGGTCCACCACCGTCTGCTCGCCGCCGTCGGCGACGATCAGACGGGCCCCGTCGAGGTCGAGCCGGGCCCCGGGGCCGGCATTGGTGAGCCGCAGAATCCGGGTGCGCAGCGCCTCGCCGGCCAACTGCGCGGCCTTGCCCGAAACAAAGGTCTGGCGCGAGGCCGACGTTTTGCCGGCATCAAACGTCACATCCGTATCGCCGACCACCAGGCGGAACGCCGACACCGGCAGCCCGAGCGCATCGGCCGCGATCTGGGTGAGCACGGTGGTGGAGCCCTGGCCGATGTCGACCGCGCCGTTCCAGAACGTGAGCGTGCCGTCGCGCGCCAGGGTGAGGCGCATGGTGGACGGATTGGACAACCCGGTGTTGCCGATGCCGTACCACATGCAGCCGATGCCGAGGCCGCGCCGCAGCGCATGCGACCACGCATTGAATGCGGCCGCATCGGACAGCAGCGCCTGCCAGCGCGGGCGCAGCGCATCGAGGCAGGCCACGAGACCCGCGCTGGCGCCGAGCACCTGGCCGGTCGGCGTCGTGTCGCCGGCGCGCAGCGCATTGCGGTGGCGGAGCTCCAGCCGGTCGATGCCGGCCTGCTCGGCAAGATCGTCCAGCAGCGCCTCGTGCGCGATCGCCGCCTGCGGCACGCCAAAGCCGCGAAACGCGCCGGCCGGCGTATCGTTGGTGTAGACGGCGCGCGCACGATTACGCACGTGCGGCACGCGATAGGGTCCCGCGGCATGCACCGGCACGCGCCCAGCCACCGTCGGACCCCAGGACGCGTAGGCGCCCGTATTGAAATCACCATCCAGTTCGTAGCTCACCAGCCGTCCGGCCGCGTCGCAGCTGGCGCGCGCCCGGATGCGCGCGGGATGGCGCTTGGTGGTGGAGGCCATCGACTCGATGCGCTCGTAGACGCAGCGCACCGGCCGATCGAGGTGCCAGGCGGCCACCGCCAGCATCGGCTGCAGCGAAACATCGAGCTTGCCGCCGAAGCCGCCGCCGCAGGCCGTCGGCACGATGCGCACGTGCTCGCGCGCCAGGCCGAGGACGCGGGCGACCTCGTCGCGGTCCATCATCGGCGCCTGCGTACAGGCATGGATTTCCATGCGGTCGCCGACGCGCCTGGCATAGCCGGCCTCGGGCTCGATGTAGGCATGCTCGACAAAGGAGGTCTCGAACGTGCCTTCGGCGATGTGCGCGGCGTTGGCGCGCGCCGCCTCGGGTTGACCGCACGCGACGACACCGCGGGTCAGGACGTTGTCGGGCTTGCCGGCATGAATGGCCGGCGCACCCTCGGCCAACGCCGCCTGCACGCCGTGCAAGCCCGGCAGGGGCTCCCAGGTGATCGGCAGGTCGGCAATCTGCACCGCCTCGAGCGCGGCCCGCGTGCCGGCCAGCGCCAGCACCGCCTCGCCGCGGTGGCGCACGATGCCCTCGCCGAACACCGGCTGGTCCTTGAGGTCGGGATAGATGCCGAAGGCGTTCTCGCCCGGCACATCACCGGCCGTGAAGACGCGGACAATGCCGGGGTGGCGAGTGAGAAACGGCGCGAGGTCGCCCAGCGAAAAGCGCGCATGCGCATGCGGCGAGCGAATGGCCTTGAGCCACAGGGCATCGGCCGGCGCGCCGTCGTCGCCATAGAGGGCCTCGCCGGTAAGCTTGGGCGCGCCGTCGAGCCGAAGCACGCGCTGGCCGACGGCCTCGCCCGGCCTCGCACCGCTGCCCTTGGTCTGCAAACCGGCCTGGGCCACATCGAGAACGGCATCGACGATTTTCAGGTAGCCCGTGCAGCGGCAGAGCACGCCGCCCATCGCATCCATCACCGTCTGCCGATCCGGCGACGCATGGCGCGAGAGCACGTCCGCGGCCGCCATCAGCATGCCCGGCGTGCAGATGCCGCATTGCGCGGCGTCATGCCGGTGGAACGCAGCCTGCAGGGCCCGCCCCAGCGGCAGCTCAGCCAGGCCCTCGATGGAGACCATCGACCGGCCCTCGGCCTGCCTCGCCGCGACCATGCAGGCGCACACCTGCGCGCCGTCCATCAGCACCGTGCAGGCACCGCAGTCGCCCGCATTGCAGCCCACCTTGGTGCCCGTCAGTCCGAGCCCCCGGCGCACCACCTCGGACAACCGCTCGCCCGGCGCGGTCACTACGGTGCGAGCGATGCCGTTCAGCGTGAACGACACCGGGGCTGCGCCCGACAGGGATGGCCGCTCGTTCATGCCGCGGCCTCCGCCGCAACCGCCAAGCACTGCATCAGCGCCCGGCGCGTGACCACGAGGGCGGCCTGACGGCGATAGGCAGCCGAGCCGCGCACGTCATCGATCGGCGCCAGCGCGGCCATGTGCCGGGCGGCCACGACCTCGACCGCATCGGCCGACGCCAGCCCCGCAAGGTCGCGCTCCAGGTGCGCCAGGCGTTGCGGCACGGCCGAGCAGGCGCCGACGGCGATCGCCGCGCGGGCAATGCAGCCGTCCGCTCCCACAGTGACGACCGCCGCCACGGCGACGATCGAGATGACGAGATAGGCCCGCGCCCCCAGCTTGAGGAACGTCGCGCGCGCGCCAGGTGCGGGCGCGGGGACGTGGATGGACGTCACCAACTCGTCCGCCGCCAGGACGGTCTGGCGATTGCCAGTAATGAACGCCGCCAGCGGCACGGACCGCCGCCCCCGGGCGCTGGCGATATTCACGACGGCATCCAGCGTCAGCAGCGGCGGCACGCCATCCGCCGCCGGCGAGGCGTTGCACAGATTGCCGGCGATGGTGCCGCGGTTCTGCACCTGCTGGCCGCCCACCTCGCGCGCCGCCAGCTTCAGGCCGTCGAACGCGTGCGGCAAGGCGGCATCGGCAATATCCGACCAGGTGGTGAGCGCCCCGAAGGTGAGACCGGATGCATCCTCCCGGATGCCCTTGAGCTCGGTGATGCCGGAAATGTCGATAACATTGCGCGGGGTTGCCTCCAGCCACGCCGCCCGTGCAGCCTGCGCCGGATAGAAGTCCGTGCCGCCGGCCAGCACCGTCAGCCGATCGATCCGGGCCGGGCTGTGAGCGAGCTTGGGATCGGCCAGCGCCGCCAGAGCGTCGGCGAGCGCAGTCGGCCTCAGGTAAAGTCCCATCGGGGTATGATCTTGGTGCATCCTGCTTGTTTCGAAAAGGCTAGCCGCCGCGGCCAGCAGTGGCAAGCCGGGCGCCGGCCATGACTGTAGGCGGCCGGGCACATGCCTTGGCTGCACGTTCGCGTTATGGCTTCAGGATGCCGCTCAGCAACCGCGCGAGATCGCCCACGCGCTCCACCTTGAGCGCATCGAGCTCGAGCCAGGCGGCCATCAGGCGCAACTCGGCTGCAAGCGGCGCGACGACGGCCCTCTTGTCCACACCCGCCTCCGCGTGCGCCGCCTTCACCCTAAGGGTCGAGACGGCACGATCCGCCTTCAAGTCCACGCGCGCCACGATGCGATCGCCGAGCAGGAACGGCAGTACATAGTAGCCGTGCATGCGCTTCTCGCGCGGCGTATAGAGCTCCAGCCGGATGCGCGCCCCGAACAGCGCCTCGACGCGCTGCCGCTGCCAGATCAGGGGATCGAACGGCGCCAGCAGCGCCTGCGCCTCCAGCCGCCGCGGCCGCCGCGCATCGCGGTGGAGATAGGCCGCCCTGTCCCAGCCTTCCACCTGAGTCGGGATCAGCTCGCCGGCCTCGACCAGCTCGGCGATGCGCGGCCTCGCATCGGCGGGGCCGAGCCGGAAATAGTCGCGCAGGCAACGCTCGGTGGCGACCCCCAGGCATCGCGCCGAGATGATGAGCAGCTCGCGCTGGGCGTCGGCCTCGTCAGGCGTCGGCATCTCGATCGCGGAGCGCGGCAGCACCCGCTCCGTGAGGCCGTAGACCCTCTCGAACGTGCCGCGCCGCGTCGCCGTCGTCACCTCGCCGGCCCAGAACAGCCATTCCAGCGCCCGCTTGCCGTCCGACCAGCCCCACCAGCCGCCCTCGCCCTTGTGCTGATGCGACAGCTCGCCCGCGGCGAGCGGCCCGCGCTCGGCGATCTCGCGGCGCACCTCATCGATCAGCGCCCGACGCTCGCGTCCGAAGCGCGCGATAGCGCCATAGATCCCATCGCCGCGCGCCGCCCGCGCCATACGCCAGCGCAGCAGCGGCTGCAGCGCGACGGGCAGCAGCGAAGCCTCGTGCCCCCAGTACTCGAACAGCGCACGCCTGCGTCCGCCGTAGGCCAGCGCGTGGAGATCGCCCGAACGATAGCGGCCGAGCCGCGAGAATGCCGGCAGGGTGTGCGCGCGCGCCAGCACATTGACCGAATCGATCTGCACGACGCCCAGCCGCTCGAACAGGCGCCGCAACTCACGCTTGCCGGCTTCTTCCTGGCCACGCGGACGGCCGAAGCCCTGCGCCGCCAGCGCGATACGCCGGGCCTCCGCAAACGACAGACGATCGGATCGGCGAGGCATGGTGCGCGGGATTGCCTCGCCTAGTGCGCCGGCAGCAGGCCCGGCAGCAGCGGTACGCCGCCGCCGAGGCTCACGCCTTCCAGCGCCAGCAGCCGCTCCTTGGTGGCGGCGCCGCCGAAGGCGGAAAATCCCCCGGCCTTGCCGCCGCTGGCGAGCACGCGATGGCACGGGATGATGATGGGCACAGGATTGCGCCCCATGGCCTGACCGACGGCACGTGCAGCATCCGGGCACCCGGCCTGCCCTGCCAGCGCGCCATAGGTCGTCGTCTCGCCCCAACGGATGCGGCGTGCCACCTCGTAGATGCGGCAATGGAAGGCGCTGACGCCCGCGAGGTCCACCGCCGTGGCACAAAAGTCGATCCGCTCGCCAACCAGGTAGCGGCGCACATCAGCCATCGCCTGCTCGATCTCGCGCGGCGGCTCGGCTTCGATCGCACCGGTTGAACGCCCGCACAGCCGCCGCTCGGTTGCCGCGCGGCTGGCCTCGGGGAGCTGCAATCGCAGCACGCCCTCTTCCCGCCACGCCATGCCGACCGCGCCGATTGCCGTGTCGAACAGGCAATAGCGCACCGGCGTGTCTGAACGTGTCAGCATGCGCATGCGTCCGCCTCCATGGCTCAGGATCGGCGCGGCTTCGCCCGCCGCCGCTCGAGGTCTGCAAGCCGCGCGATGCTATCCGGCCACAGCCGCGCCTGCTTGCTCACGATCATATCCTGCACGCCGTTCTCGTCACCTGATGATTGGCGTTGCCGGATTGCGGCTGTTGGGCCCTCGCCTCCAGCGTCTGCCGCATGGCACCCAGGCCCTGCTCGATCATACCGGCAATGGTCCCGGCGAGATCGTTGGGCAGCAGGTCGGCGATCCACACCAGGCGGCTGCCGCCCGGCGCCTCGGCAAAGACCTGCAGCGATGCATTGTGATGCGTGAGCGGCGTGCCGACGACGGCCCAGGCGAGGCGCCGGGCGGCAGCGTCCACGTCCACGATCAGCTCGCGCGCCACCATGCCGTTGCCGAAGGTCACGATCCTGGCGCCGCCGTCCATCCTGGTGTCGACCACGAAGCCCGGCGCCAGCCGCGTGTGCACGGCACCGACATCGCTCAGCGCAGCCCACACCTCCTCCGGGCGCGCCGCGATCGTGATTTCCCTGTGGATGGAAGCCATGTGCTGTCTCCTTCCGGTGTCGGCGCGCCTCATGCCGCCTGGCCGCAATGGGCTTCGAGGCGGTAGACGTCGGGATCGACGACAAAGGCGGCATAGTAGTGGGGGCCGTAGTCTTCGCGCAGCCCCGGCTCGCCGTTGTCGCGTCCACCTGCGCGCAGCCCGGCGGCGTGGAAATCGGCAACGCTTCTGCGGGTCGGCGCGTCGAAGCAGATATGCAGCCCCGATTTCTCGTCCGCCGGAACGGGGCGCTCGGCGATGCTGATCCACAGTGCGACCGCAGTGCGGCCATAGCCGAGCGAGCCGGGCGCCTCGTGCAGACGCGTGTACCCGAGCGGCTCGAGCGCCGCATCATAGAAGCGCCGGGTCCTGGCCATATCGCGGATGCCGATCGAGATGTGATTGAGCATGTTGGCGTCTCCTGCTCGTCTACGAACAGGGCCACTCTGCCCGCTCCCGTCCCGCCGCAACTTGGCAAAAATTGCCTTTTGCGGGACGGGCGCACAGGCCGAGCCTTCCCGCTTTGCCCAGGGTATCGGCGCGTCGCTGCGCTCCGGCCGGCATGACATGTGGTTGTCATCCCGGACGTTGCGCGGCAAGCGCGCTGTGCGGAACCCAGCGACGCCGGGTGCAAAGGACGTCGGCCGCGACCACCTAGTCGTCCGCCACGATACCGGCGCCGCTGAAACCGCCGTCCACGGCAACGATGCTGCCGGTCATGTAGCCGGACCTGCTGCCATCCAGCAGAAACGCGATGACGCTGGCGATCTCGGGCGGCTCGGCATACCGCCGCATCGGCAGGTGCCGCGCCCACAGCGCGCGATCCTCGTCCCCGTGCATGGCCTTGACCAAGGGCGTGTTCACCGGTCCCGGCGCAACGGCATTCACCCGGATGCCATAGCGCGCCAGATCGTTGGCCAGAACCTGGGTCAGCACCACGACGGCGCCCTTCGAAGCCCCATAGGCGCTGCGGCCCTTGCTCCCGCGCAGCCCCGAAACCGATGCCATATTGACCATCGCACCACCGCCGCGCTCCTTCATGATCCGGGCCGCGGCGCGGGCGACGATGAAGGTGCCGACGACATTCACGTCGAGCATCCGGCGAAACAGATCGACCGGCGTGTCGAGCGCCGGAATGTCGGCGGCAATGCCCGCGCAGTTGACCACGCCGTCGAGGCCGCCGAACACCCCCAGGATAAGGCCGATCATCGCGCCTACGGCAGCCTCGTCGGTGACATCGAGCGGCGCGATGAAGACAGTGGTGGCGGCACCATGCTGCTGGCGCGTAGCCTCCAGCGCCGTCTCGTCGCGATCGACGACAGCCACCTTCCAGCCCGACGCCAGCAGGCGCTCAACCGTTGCCAGGCCGATCCCCGAAGCCCCGCCCGTGACCAAGGCAACACGTCCCTTCGCCCCGGCACCGGCCATTGCTGCTCCCCTCTGACGGCACGACGCGGAGAGATCGCCGGCTAGGACCGGCGCGCCAGCCGCTTCATGACTTCATGCGCAACTGACCCAGGAAGTCCCGCTTTCCCAAGGGCACGCCCTTGGTGCGCAGGATGTCGTAAGCCGTGGTCGCGTGGAAATAGAAATTGGGAAGCGAGAACGACAGCAGGAAGCCCTCGGCCGTAAACGGCAACCTCCGATCCCGGAACTGAAATACAACGTCGCGCCCGGCGAGCCCGTCCACCTCCTCGCGGCTCAGGCGCGCCAAGCCATCGGCCGTGTCGGCGAGCAACTGCTGCAGACCGCGGTAGTCGAGCGCCTCGATCTTGCCCGGCGGGGAAAACACACCCGCCTTCACGCCCTCGATAGCGCCGAGTGAATGGTGCGCGACGGAGACAATCTGGAACCGCAAGGGCAGCATGTCCGAAGCCAGGCGACACTCCACCATCTCGCCCGGGTCGACGCTGCCGCTCGTGCAGAACGCAAGGCCCTTGTCGAGGCACCCTGAAATCGCGGCCACTGTCTGACGATAGTTGGCCACACTCAAGTCATAGAGCGACGTCGGCATGCACCCATACTCCCCGTGTTCCACCCGAACGTTGAAGCCGAAGCCGCCGATCTTCGGCGTGCAACAACAAGCTAGCGCATGTCGGGGGGCGCGAACATGGCCTCCATCTCGCGGCGGAGCTTGACGGCCTGGGCCGTGGCGTCGAAGGTCACGTCCGACCACTTGAGCGGCCGGCCTTCGGCGATGTCGTTGTTGAGCTTCACGGAGTGGGCGAGACCGAGCGGCAGATAGCCCTCCCTGAGGGAAACATCGGCTGGAACCTGCTTGCCCCACACCGTGAACCCACCTTCTCCGTCGAGCACCTCGCCGGCCCTCAAGGTCCGCTTGGCGGTGGCGACCACGTCGGAGTTGAAGCAGATGGAGGTGCCCGTCGGCTCCTGGCGCAGCGCCACCGAGGCGACGGAAATGCCGAGCTCCAGCCCGATCATATGTGTCGGGCGATACAGGGCGGCGTATCTGCCGCTCTTGTCCTGCAGGCAGTTGTATTCGACGAAACACTGCGCGGCGTACGGGCTCTCGCTTTCGATCACCACATAGGTTCCCATCGCCAGATGATGCGGCACGTCCCGGCCGTCACGGTAGAGCGAGGACACCACCTCGGTCACGCCCTTCTTCTCCAGCGTGCCCCCCTCGCTTCTGGGCTTGCACGCGTCCGCCAGCTCGAACCGGGATGCGGGCGGAAAACCGAGGCCGTTGCTCTGCGGCACCAGCCCCGTGGCATTGCATACCGCCGTCATCTCGATGCCCGACTTGGTGCCGTCGAGGAACGAGTTGAACATCTTGGGATTGATGTGGCTGCGGTCCTTGATCGGCAGGTATTGCGTGAGGATGTCCCACACCGTATCCGGCGTCGACTGGTGGTAGGTCGGATGATAGCGCGTGCCCTTGCCCGCCGCGACCACGCTGAACCCTGAGGCGCGCGCCCAATCGACCTGCTCGGCGATCAGCGCCGGCTGGTCACCCCAGGCCAGCGAATAGACCACGCCGGCCTCGCGCGCCCGCCGTGCCAGCAGCGGCCCCGCCAGAGCATCGGCTTCCACATTGACCATGACGATAGATTTGCCCTGCGCGATCGCTGCCAGGCACAGCCTGATGCCGCTGGCCGGATCGCCGGTCGCCTCGATCACGACGTCGATCTCGGGGTGCTCGATCACGGCCATCGCATCGTCGGTGATGAACGTCTTGCCGCTCTTCAGCGCGTCATCCATCGAGGCCGCCGCAACCTGTGCTGCCGGCCAGCCGACCTCCATCAGCCGCTGCTTGGCGCGTGCCGGCATGAGATCGGCGAGGCCGACGAGGTGCATGCCCGGCGTCAGGCGCACCTGCGACAGGAACATGGTGCCGAACTTGCCGGCGCCGATCTGGCCGATGCATATCGGCTTCCCCGCCGCGGCACGCTCACGAAGCATGGACGAGAGATTCATTGATCCTCCGCAGCTGGGCCCAGCTGTCATCCCAGACTTTCGCGTCAACGAAATATCCGGGACCGAGGGCTGCCAACAAGACCCCGGCTCGTGCCTGGCTCTGGATCCCGGATAACGCGCTGTCGCACGTTTCCGGCATGACACTACTCCGCCGCCTGCCGATGCGATTGCGCATAGCACAGCAGCGCGTCGTCGGCGCAGGGCTCGATCGGGCGGAAATCCTGGTGCGCGATCCACTCGGCCCGGGTCGGCTTGCGGATGTAGTTGGAGACCGCATTGAGGGTCAGGTAGACGATCTTGCGCGAATAGGGCGTGATGTTGCCGGCCGAGCCGTGCACCAGATTGCCGTGGAACATCAGCACGCCGCCGGGCTTGCCCGTCGGCACGACCAGCCCACCCTCCTCGCACAGCTTCTCCACCGTCGCATGATCGAGCGTCCAGAGCGGATAGCTGGTGGTGGCCTTGTCGTGACCGGCCGCCAGCACGCCGTGCTTGTGGCTCTTCGGGATCAGCATCAGCGGACCGTTGAACGTGAACACCTCGTCGAGGAACACGGAGATGTTCATGGCCTTGGGCGCGGGCATGCCGTCGTCGCGCGCCCACGTGCCGTAGTCCTGATGCCACTGCCACACATCGCCGTCGAACTTGGCCTTGGCGTTGATCTTGAACTGGTGCATGTAGAGCTTCTCGCCGAACAGCTGCTCCACCGGCTCGATCAGGCGCGGATGCCGGCCCAGAATGCCGAACGCCTCGTTGTAGGTATGGGCCGCGAAGGCGGTGCGCGGCGCGCCGGATTTCTCGCGCCAGACCTGCGGCCGGTCGAGCTGGTAGATGCCCTCCGCCTCACGGCGCAGCACGGCAATCTCCTCGGCAGAAAAGGTATCGGGCAGGAACAGCCAGCCGTCGTCCTCGAACTGCTTGATCTGCTTGGCATCGAGCTTCATGTGCGGTCTCCGTGCGATGCTGCGGTTGTTGGGCGCTGCGCTTCGAGCCGCAACGCCGTCTCTTCGCCGGCGGCGGCGGTATGGCGGCGGGCGTGCTGTTCGGCAGCTTTCTCATCGCCGGCGAGAACGGCCGCCAGGATGGCTGCGTGCTCGTCCCAATAGCGGGCGTGCGCGCCTGAGACCGACAGCACCAGCCCCATGGATCGCCTGAAGTGCGGCCACTGGTCGGCAACCGTCTCGACAATCGCGCGGTTGCCCGAGAGGGCATGCACAGCCGAATGGAAGGCAACGTCCGCCTCGATCAGGCGCGATAGAGGCGCGCGCACACCCAGCTTGCGGCCGGCGGCCAAGGCACTTTCAGCCGCGCGCCGCTCGGCGGCTGTCGCATGGCCGGACTTCACGCGCTGGGCGGCCAGGCGCGCCGCCAGCCCGTCCAGGGCCTCGCGCACCAGGTAGAGCTCGCGAATGCGCCGGCTGTCGATGGAGGCCACCTGCAGGCCGCGCTTGCCATGCTCAACCAGAAAGCCGCGGCGTTTCAGCACCTGCAGGGCATGGCTGACAGGCTGGCGCGAGACGCCCAGCATCGCCGCGACGCTCTCCTGGGTGAGACGCTGCCCCGATGCCAGCGTGCCGTCGGCAATGGCGCCGAGCAGGCGGTCATGCACCTGATCGATCAGCGCCGGCTGGAGGTTGAGTTGCAGCATGCGACCGACCAAGCTCCCGTCCGGGGGCCTTGCCCCAGCCCTGCCGAGACCCGCACGCTAGTGTCCCGATCGCGAAGTTCGCCGGATCGTGCAGCAGGCGCTGAACGAACTTCGCGATCGAAAGGACACTAGCAAGTTCATGGTTCTAGTGTGATTCAGATCGAGAAATTCGCTCACTAGGCGTGCTGCGAGGAAGGGCGAATTTCTCGATCATCACACTAGCATTCTGAATTCAGAATTCAATCTTCTCGCAACTGCGAGACCCCGAGCCGTCGGGCAGCAAGGTGCGAATGCAGGAGTGAAACACCGGGGCAAAGGGACCAGAGCGCGCGCCGCTGGGCCTGGCGGCTGCGCGTCCCGTGCCCAGGCACAGGAGGGGCAGCGGTTCGCCGCGCCGACCGCCGCAGGCTCGTCTCAGGCCACACCGCCGATCAGCGGCTTTGACAGGTCGAGCCTGGAGCGCTCTGCGATGCGGGCCTCCACATAGAGCGACCAGCGGCAGTGCAGCCAGAGCGCGAGCAGGGCGAGGCCCGTGAAGAGCCCGGCAGAGCAGACAAGCTCGGCCCTGGCGCTCGGCAGGAGCGCACCCGCCCACTTGTAGCCGGCGACGGCCGCCAGCGCCGTGATGCCGAAGGCGAGATTGGCGAGCGCGAACGAGCCCGCAACCGGATGGCTGCTCGCCAGCGCGCGCGCATGGGCAAAGCTTGGCGGCCGTGGCGGCGTCCAGCGCGCCGACGCCACGACGATCGCGGCGCCATATCTCGCCCACACCATGATCTCCACGAACAGGAGCGTGAGATGGACGTTGGGGCGATGCTGGATGCCCGTGCCGGCGGTCAGCGCGTCGAGAGCACTTGCGACCGACAGCAGCGACAGCATGGCCAGCGCGATCCGCAACCAATGCCGGCGCAGCTCGCGCCCGAAATCCTGGCGCGCTCGCGCCGCCAGCATCCGGCTGTAGCGACCCGTACCATCATAGCTGCGGGCATTGAGGTGGACGCTGCGAATGACCGCGAAATAAGCGTAGGCGATCAGCACGGCCTCGGCCGTGAAGTAGATGCCCAATCTCGGTGCGGTTGCCGCCGACCAGACGCGCCAGAGGCCCAGCAGCAGCGCCGGGGCGATGAGATCGAGGACAAGATGAAAGTTTCCATGCACGTGTGCGCGAGAACGGGACTTGCCATGCGCATCTGCAAACAACAAAGCGCTTGCCATCGGACACCTCTTAACGAGATGCTAACTATGGCATGACCGCACGCAGTTGGGTTGCAGGGCGCACCGATTCGCGCCGACAGCGTTAATCCGCCTCACGCCGAGGCGAAATAATCCTCGATGAAGCGCCGGTAGATGCGCGTGAGCGTCAGCAGATCGGCAACGGGCACGCTTTCGTCCACCTGATGCACCGTCGCGTTCACGAGGCCCAGCTCGATCACCGGGCAGTGCTTGTAGATGAAGCGCGCGTCGGACGTGCCGCCGTTGGTGGTCAGCGCGGCCGCGCGGCCGGTGACGGCCTCGACCGCCCCGCGCAGGGTCTCGACCAGCGGTCCGGGCTCGGTCAGGAAGACATCGCCGGTGCCAAAGAAGCGCAGCGAAAACTGCGCACCGGTCTCCTTGGCGGCGCTTTCGCACTGGGCTCTCACCCACGCCTCCACGCCGGCCCGCGTGTGCAGATCGTTGTAGCGGATATTGAAGTTGGCCAGCGCGGCACCGGGGATCACGTTGGTGGCGGTGTTCGGCACCGACACGATCGTCGCCTGCACGCTGGACGGCGGGAAGCGCGCGGTGCCGGCATCCATCGGCGCCGACGACACGCGGTCGATGATGCGGGCCAGCTTGGGGAGGGGGTTGTCGGCGAGGTGCGCATAGGCCGAGTGCCCCTGCTTGCCGTGCACGATCACCTCGGCATTGAGATAGCCGCGTCGGCCGATCTTGATCTCGTCGCCCACCGCCCGCGTGCTCGTCGGCTCACCGACGAGACAGCCATCCATCACCTCGCCCCTTGCCTTCATCCACTCGAGCACCTTGACGGTGCCGTTGATGCCGGCGCCCTCCTCGTCACCCGTGATGAGCAAGGAGATAGACCCGCGCTTGTGGCCGCCCGCCTGAATGTAGTCGAGCGCTGCAGCGACGAAGCAGGCGATGCCGCCCTTCATGTCGGCGGCGCCGCGGCCAAAGAGCACGCCTTGCACGATCTCAGCACCGAACGGCGGCCGCGACCACCGTCTCTCCTCGCCGACGGGCACGACGTCGGTATGCCCCGCAAAGCACAGATGCGGAGCGCCGGTGCCCAGGCGCGCATAGAGGTTTTCCACATCCGGCGTACCCGGCTCCGTCATCGTCAGCCGGTGGCAGGTGAAGCCCGCAGGCTGGAGCACGCTCGCAAGCAGCGTCAAGGCGCCGCCTTCGGCCGGCGTGACGCTGGGGCAGCGGATCAGGGCCTGGGCAAGCTGGACGGGATCGCGGTGATCGGTGGTCATGGAGCCTTCAGACGGCAGTTGGCACAGGAGGCCTGGCGGCCGGCGAGGCGGCCGGTGAACCGGCCGCGGCAGGCAAGACAGCCAAGCTCTGCAGGATCATAATCTTCTGCCAGATCTTCTGCGAGAGCCCGGCGGCCACACGCTCGATGTCGCTCACCACCTCGGTCACCACCGGATCGGGGAAGCCCTGCGCGAACAGGACCGCGACCTTGGAGGTGAGCGAGACCATCTCCGAGCAATAGTCCAGATAGCGCGCCACCTCGAACGGCGACAGCACGCGCAACGGCGAGGACGCCGTCTTGCCGGCAACGGTCACGGCCAGGCTCGGGTCCTTGGTAAGCTGGTGCATGTCGATGACATGCACGATGGAGCGCAGCTCGTGCAGCGCCTGCAAAGCATCGCGCCGCTTCAGGCGCTCCTCGATGCGAAACAGGAAGAACATGGCGGCGCCGAGCAGCACAACGAGGTTGGCCGCCGCCTCCAGCCCCTGCAACACCGAATAGACATTGTCGGCCGAGCGCGGGAACAGGTAGACGAGCCGGGCAATCCAGACGAGGCCCACGGCCCCGACGGCGAGCAGCGTGAAAATCGCCAGCCGCAGCGGCAGATTGCGGCTGGAAATCTGCCTCGCCCGCGCCGAGCTTTCCTTTGCTATCGCGTGCAGCTCACGGCAGACGCCCGCGAGCCCCGCGCCGGGAAACCGCTCTGAGATGCGCCGATGCAGCGCAGCAATCGTATCGATGACTTTGGCTGGGTCGAGTGCGCGGAGGCTATCCATCCGTCTCGCCCACGTGCTAGTCGCGCAACAGCTCGTTGATGCTGGTCTTGGAGCGCGTTTTCTCGTCCACGGTCTTCACGATCACCGCGCAGTAGAGGCCGGGACCCGGCTCGTTGTTGGGGAGAGGCTTGCCGGGCAGCGTACCGGACACCACGACGGAATAGGGCGGCACCTTGCCGGTGAGGATTTTGCCGGTCGCCCGGTCGACGATCTTGGTGGACGCGCCGATGTAGACGCCCATGGACAGCACGGAGCCCTCGCCGACGATCACACCCTCCACCACCTCGGACCGCGCCCCGATGAAGCAGTTGTCCTCGATGATGGTGGGATTGGCCTGCAGCGGCTCCAATACGCCACCGATGCCGACCCCGCCCGAGAGATGCACGTGCTTGCCGATCTGCGCGCAGGAGCCGACCGTTGCCCACGTATCGACCATGGTGCCTTCGCCGACATAGGCGCCAAGATTGACGAAGGACGGCATCAGCACGGCGCCCGGAGCAACATAGGCCGAGCGGCGCACCACGGCGCCAGGCACGGCCCTGAACCCAGCAGACTTGAAGCTGTCCTGCGTCATGCCGGCGAACTTGGACGGCACCTTGTCCCACCAGCTCGCGCCACCGGGGGCGCCCGAGATCGGGGTCATATCGTTCAGGCGAAACGACAGCAGGACGGCCTTTTTAAGCCATTGATTTACAATCCATTCCCCGCCAACCTTGGCGGCCACCCGGGCCTTGCCCGTGTCCAGCAGGTCGAGGGCCGCCTCGACGGCGTCACGGATTTCTCCACGCGTGCCGGCGTTGACAGCCTCACGCTTTTGCCAGGCTGCTTCAATGATCGGTTCGAGGGTCGTGCTGTGCATGGCGAGGGTTCTGGCGTGGCAACCGCAGGTCTGTCAATGAAAAGCCAGGACGGGCGTCTTGCCTGTGGTGATAACCTGGCGCCTGCTTTACCTGCGGGCAACACTGGCCTAGATTTCATGCCTGGGGTTAAGGGGCTGCGGGATCTGATGTTTTCACGTGCGTGTGCTTGGGGCTTGGCGGCCGCGGTGCTTTGCGTGCCGGCTGTGGCGCCTGCGCAGGAGATGGCTGCGGCCGGGGTGCGCGCCTTTACCCTTCCCACGTCGCCGCCGGGGCTTTCGCCGGATTGCCGGTCCAAGCGCGTTGCCGGCGACTTGTTTCGGCGGCCCCTGCGCACGCTGAGCAGCGCCGTGCGCGCCAACCGTCCTGTCCGGGTCCTGGCGATCGGCTCCTCCTCGACGGTCGGGGTTGGCGCCTCCTCACCGTCCGCCACCTACGTCGCCAAGCTCGAGACGACGCTGGAAGGCACGTTCAAGGGCCTGGATTTCGACGTTCTCGGCCGGGGCATATCCGGCGAGGAGGCGCAGGCCGCGGCTGACCGCATGAAGAAGGAGGTCGAGCAGGCAAAGCCCGACCTCGTGGTCTGGCAGGTCGGCACCAATGATGCGATCCGCCACGTCAGCATCGACAGCTTCAAGGACTGCCTCAGAAATACCTTGGCGTGGCTCAAGGAGCGCCGCATCGACGCCGTGCTGATCGATCCGCAGTATGGCGAAGCCCTCACGAAGGACGAGCACTACGAGAAAGTGGTCGCCGCGATCGCGGAGATTGCACGCGAAGCTCGCGTCCTGCTGGTCGACCGCTTCGAGGCCATGCGCGAGCTGCACCGCGTGCACGGCGACAGGTTCTACCTCACCTCCGACAATCTGCACATGAACGACACCGGCCACCGCTGCATGGCCGAGCAGCTTGCGCGCTCCATCGTCGGCGGGCTGCTGATGGCCGACGCGGAGGCTGCGCAGCCGGTATTCTATCCCTGATCGCCGCGCCTTCTGACCCGCGCCGGGTCATGTCCCCGCTGCGGGGACCATTGGGGCGATCGTGCCGGAGGGATCACTTCAGGGCAGCGCGGATCAGCCGCTTGGCGTCCTCGCCGTCCCATTCCGCCGGCCCGAACATGCGGCCGATCTCTCGGCCCTCCGTGTCGATGAGCAGTGTGGCGGGCAACCCGACCACCCTCAGGTCCGCGCTGATGCGCGTCGTGGCATCGACATAGAGCGCCAGGTGCTCCACCTTGATTTCATCGAGAAATTTCTTGGACGCTGCCGCGCCCTTGCGGTCGACGCTGACGGCCACCACCTCGAATTTGTCCGACCCCATGTCCTTCTGCAGCCGGTCAAGCGCGGGCATCTCCGTGCGGCAGGGCAGGCACCACGTGGCCCACAGGTTGAGGAGCACGACCTTGCCGCGCCAATCCGCCAGGGTGCGCTCGCGCCCGGCGCCGTCCTGGAACTTGACCTCCGGCAGCACCTCCGGGGTCTTGCGGAAGACGAAAGCGGCAACCTCGCCCTGGCTCAGGGGGTTGCTGCCCGGCCCCGTCGGGATCGCCTGGGGGCCGGCAGGCGATTGTGCCGTCTTGGCCGGGCGAACAGCGTTGTCAGGACGGCCCAGCGTCACGTATACCGCTGCAAATCCCGCGATCGCTGCCATGGCGGCCGCGCCGAGCGCAATGATGGCCTTTCTCCGTGCGCTTTGGCCCGGTGCTCCGGTTGACATGCTCGCTCCGCTCAATCCTTGCTCAAGTCAGGTAGACATCTGGTGACCGACAAATCCGCCAACAAGATGTGGGGAGGCCGCTTCACGATGTCGCCGGCCGAGATCATGGAGGAAATCAACGCCTCCATCGACTTCGACCAGGTGCTGGCGCCCTACGACATCCGTGCGTCCAAAGCGCACGCGGCCATGCTCGGCCAGCAGGGGATCATCTCCAAGGACGATGCCCGCAAGATTGCGGCCGGCCTCGACCGCGTATTGGCCGAGATCGAGAAGGGCGAGCTCACCTATTCGCGCGCGCTCGAGGACGTGCACATGAACGTCGAGAGCCGCCTCAAGGAGCTGATCGGCGAGCCGGCCGCGCGGCTGCACACGGCCCGCTCGCGCAACGATCAGGTGGCGACCGATTTCAGGCTCTATGTCAGGACCTGGATCGACGGCGCGGATGCAGCGCTGGCCGCGCTGCAGCTTGTCCTTGCGCGCAAGGCCGAAGCGCACAGCGCGCTCATCATGCCGGGGTTCACGCATTTGCAGCCGGCGCAGCCCGTCACCTTCGGCCATCATCTGCTGGCCTACGTCGAGATGCTGGCGCGCGACCGCGGCCGGCTCGGCGACGCGCGCAGCCGGCTGAATGAATGTCCGCTGGGCGCCGCGGCGCTGGCAGGCACATCCTTCCCGATCGACCGGCAGAGCACCGCCGAGGCGTTGGACTTCGACCGGCCGACCGCCAATTCGCTCGATGCGGTGTCCGATCGCGATTTCGCGCTGGAGACCCTGGCCGCCGCGGCCATTGCCGCCATGCACCTGTCGCGCCTTGCCGACGAGATCGTGGTGTGGATGACACCACAATTCGGGTTCGTCCGGCTGTCCGACAGGTTCACGACCGGCTCGTCCATCATGCCCCAGAAGCGCAATCCCGACGCGGCGGAGCTGGTCCGGGCCAAGCTCGGACGCATCGCCGGGGCCTTCCAGGCCCTGCTGGTGGTCATGAAGGGGCTGCCGCTGGCCTACGCCAAGGACATGCAGGAGGACAAGGAGCTGACCTTCGATGCCCTGGCGAGCCTGAAGCTGGCGATCGCGGCCATGACCGGCATGGTGAGCGATCTGGAGCCCAGGGCCGAGGCCATGCGGGCTGCGGCCGGCGCGGGTTATTCCACAGCCACCGACCTGGCCGACTGGCTGGTCAGGGTTCTGGGCCTGCCGTTTCGCGCCGCCCATCATGTCACAGGCCGGATCGTCGCCGCGGCCGAGGCGCGGAACGTGACCCTGGAAAGGCTGCCGCTGGCGGCCATGCAGGCTGTCGAGCCGCGCATCACCGGGGACGTCTTTTCAGTCCTGTCGGTTGAAAACTCGGTCAAGAGCCGCCGGAGCTATGGGGGAACTGCGCCACAGAACGTGGGTAAAATGGCGCGCGCCTGGATAAAGCGGTTGGAAAAGCAGCGGGAAAGGGACTAGAACTACCAGCGTCGCCTTGGAATGCGTCCGCTTTTCGAGGCAGTTTGGTGTTGCGGACTGTGAACAAGGTTCATATGCACAGCCGTCTGCCGCTTCGCGTTGTCATTGCGCTCATCACGGTGGGGATGCTCGGCATCTCCGGCTGCGGCGTACGCGGCTCGCTGGAAGCGCCGCCGCAGGCAAAGAACGAGACCGGCAACGCCACGCCCGGCACGCCGGGCGAGCCGGTTCCGCACAAACCCTCCATCCTCGACCCGTTGCTGCGCTGACGGGCTTCCCATGCACCATTTCGGCTACCGCGGCGGGGTCCTCCACGCGGAGGACGTCAGTCTCGCAGACATCGCCCGGGATGTCGGCACGCCCTTCTACTGCTACAGCACCGCCACCCTGGAGCGGCACTACCGGGTGCTGCAGCAGGCGTTTGCCGGGCTGGACACGCTGATCTGCTATGCCGTCAAGGCCAACTCCAACCAGGCCGTCATCGCCACGCTGGCGCGCCTGGGTGCCGGCATGGACGTGGTGTCGGAAGGAGAGCTGCGCCGGGCGCGGGCAGCCGGCGTGCCCGCCGACCGCATCATCTTCGCCGGCGTGGGCAAGACGCGGGAGGAAATGGCCTACGCCCTGACCGAGGGCATCTTCGGCTTCAATGTCGAATCCGAACCCGAGCTCACCGCGCTGAGCGAGGTCGCCGCAGGGCTGGGGCGGACCGCCCGCATCGCTTTGCGCATCAATCCGGACGTCGACGCCAAGACCCACGCCAAGATCTCGACCGGCAAGGCGGAGAACAAGTTCGGCATCCCCTTCGGCGACGCGCCTCGCCTCTATGCGGCAGCCGCCAAGCTTCCGGGGCTCAAGGTCGCCGGCATCCACATGCATATCGGCAGCCAGATCACCGACCTCGGACCGTTCCGCGATGCCTTCACGCTGATGCGCGAGCTGGTGGGCGAGCTGCGCGGCGCCGGCCACACCATCGAGCATCTCGACATGGGCGGCGGCCTCGGCGTGCCCTATCGCTCGGGCAACGACATCCCGCCCTCGCCGCAGGCCTATGCCGATGTGGTGCGCGAGACGGTGGGAGGGCTCGGCCTGAAGATCGCGCTGGAGCCGGGACGCATGATCGTCGCCAATGCCGGCGTGCTGGTGGCGCGTGTGCTCTATGCCAAGCGCGGCAGCGACAAGACCTTCACGATCATCGACGCCGCCATGAACGACCTGATCCGTCCGACGCTCTACGAAGCCGAGCACGAAATCTGGCCCGTGCGCGAAGAGGCCGGCCGCGCGGCGCCGATCGTGCAGGACGTGGTGGGCCCGGTGTGCGAGACGGGAGACTACCTGGCCCTCAACCGCCGCCTGCCGCCGCTCGCCGCCGGCGACCTCATCGCCTTCATGACGGCGGGGGCCTACGGCGCGGCCATGTCGTCGACCTACAATTCTCGGCTGCTGGTGCCTGAGGTGCTGGTGAAGGGCCGCGACCACGCCCTGGTGCGGCCGCGGCCGAGCTATGACGACCTCATCGGCCTCGATCGGATACCGGATTGGCTGGAATAGGCCAATCGGAGCCTGGACGCCGGACAGGGCGCTGCGCGCCCCTCTGGGATGACAGGTTCAGGCCGCCTGCCGCAGCAGCTTGCGATTGACCAGCAGCTCGGCGATCTGCACGGTGTTGAGCGCGGCGCCTTTGCGCAGGTTGTCGGACACGACCCACATCGAAAGTCCGTTCTCCACCGTGCCGTCCTCGCGGATGCGGCTGATGTAGGTGGCGTCCTCGCCGGCCGCCTCCATCGGCGTGATGTAGCCGCCCGGCTCGCGCTTGTCGATCACCAGGCAGCCCGGCGCCTCGCGCAGGATCCCGCGCGCCTCATCGGCTGTGATCGGCTTCTCGAACTCGACGTTCACCGCCTCGGAGTGGCCGACGAACACCGGCACGCGCACGCAGGTCGCCGTCACCTTGATCTTGGGATCGAGGATCTTCTTGGTCTCGGCCACCATCTTCCATTCCTCCTTCGTGGAGCCGTCCTCCATGAAGACGTCGATGTGAGGAATGCAGTTGAAGGCGATCTCCTTGGGGAACTTCTTGGGATCGCTCTCCTCGCCCGGCACGTACTTGGCCTTGGTGCGCGACCACAGCTCGTCCATGGCATCCTTGCCGGCGCCGGAGACGGACTGATAGGTCGCAACCACCACGCGCTTGATCGTGGCGTGGTCGTGCAGCGGCTTCAGAGCCACCACCAATTGCGCGGTCGAGCAGTTCGGGTTGGCGATGATGTTCTTCTTGGCGAAGCCCGTCACCGCGTTGGCATTCACCTCGGGCACGATCAGCGGCACGTCCTGGTCGTAGCGCCAGGCCGAGGAGTTGTCGATGACGACGCAGCCCTTGGCGCCGATCCTGGGCGACCATTCCTTGGACACGGCTCCGCCGGCCGACATCAGGCAGAAGTCGACCTTGGAGAAATCGAACGTCTCCAGGTCCTGGCATTTGAGCGTCGTGTCGCCGAACGAAACCTCCACGCCGACCGAGCGACGCGATGCCAGCGCGTACACTTGGTTAACGGGGAACTGCCGCTCGCTGAGGATCGACAGCATTTCGCGGCCCACGTTACCCGTGGCACCGACGATGGCGACGTTGTAGCTCATAGGACGATCTTCCGAACGTTCGCGTGAAAACGACGCATGATGCGCGCGAGCTTTTACTCGCAGCCCGGGGGGGCTGTCCATCTCTTACGAGCTCCCGCGCCGACGCATTGTCCCTGGGCAGCCACAATACTTCGCTATGATCCCCCCATTGTGCTCCGGACGCTGCGCCGGCAGGAGTGCCCGCCGTGAGAACCCTGGGACGATTGGCCGTGCTTGGCGCGCTTGCCTCGGCCGGCCTCGCCACCCTGCTGACGCCTGCCGCCGCCACGCCGAAGAGCACGTGGATGACCGAAGCGGCCATGCGGACGGCCTTCATCGGCCGGACGCTGGACGGCCACTACATCAACGGCCTGCGCTGGACCGAGACCTATGCTGCCGAAGGCCGCCTCGACTATCGCGAGAGCGAGCGCAGGGGCTTGGGCTACTGGTATTTTCGCAGCGCCGTGTTCTGCACATTCTACGACCCGGGCTACGGCCTCAGCGGCGGCTGCTGGACCGCGCTCAAGGTGAGCGCCAATTGCTATGAGTTCTATGCCGCCGGAGTGGGCGACACCCAACCCGAGGACGGGGCCACACCGGGCCCGCTCGACGGCTGGGCCGCCCGCGCCTGGCGCCGGGGCGAGCCCTCGACGTGCGAGGAGAAGCCGAGCGCGTGACGGCTGGCACCGGCCAGGGCCAGCCGGAAGGCCAGGGTTGCGTTAAATCTGCTTGCACAAGTGGTCTTATCTGTCGTTATTCCGGCAGCCCCTCCCTCTCTTTGCAGCCCCGCCCAAGGAGCAACGCAATGTACACTTCCCTCGAGCACTACATCGACGGCAGCTGGGTCAAGCCCTCGGGCAAATCCCAGGACGTGATCAATCCCGCCAACAGCAAGCCGATCGGTGAGCTCGGGCTCGCCACCAAGGCCGACCTCGACAAGGCCTTGGCGGCGGTCGACAAGGGCTTCAAGACGTGGCGCAAGGTTTCGGCGTTCGAGCGGGGCAAGATCCTGCGCAAGGCCGCAGAGCTGGTGCGGGCGCGCGCCGACGACATCGCCAAGGTGCTCACGCAGGAGCAGGGCAAGGTTCTCGCGGAAGCCAAGATCGAAGTGATGGCCGCCGCCGACATCATCGACTGGTTCTCCGGCGAGGGCCAGCGCGCCTACGGCCGGATCATTCCGGCGCGCGCCGACGGCGTGCGCAACATGGTGATCATGGAGCCGATCGGCCCCGTGGCCGGCTTCGCGCCCTGGAACTTCCCCGTCACCCAGGCCGTACGCAAGATCGCCGCGGCGCTGGCGGCCGGCTGCTCGATCATCATCAAGTGCCCCGAGGAGACGCCGGGCTCGCCGATCGGGCTGGTGAAGGCCTTCCACGATGCCGGCGTGCCGCCGGGCGTCATCAATCTGGTCTACGGCGTGCCGGCCGAGATCTCGGAATACCTGATCCCCAGCCCGATCATCCGCAAGGTGTCGTTCACCGGCTCCGTGCCGGTCGGCAAGCACCTCAACGCGCTGGCGGCAAGCCACATGAAGCGCGCCACCATGGAGCTCGGCGGACATGCGCCGGTGCTCGTGTTCGACGACGCTGACGTGGACGGCGCGGCCAAGCTGATGGGCGCCATGAAATACCGCAACGCCGGCCAGGTGTGCGTGTCGCCCACGCGCTTCTTCGTGCACGACAAGGTGTACGACAAGTTCGTCGGCCAGTTCGTCGACATCGCCAAGAGCACCAAGGTCGGCGACGGCCTGGAGCCGGACAGCAAGATGGGCCCGCTCGCCAATCCGCGCCGCATCAATGCCATCGAGGGCTTCATCGCCGATGCCCAGGACAAGGGCGCCAAGGTGGCCGCGGGCGGCAAGCGCATCGGCAACCAGGGCAACTTCTTCCAGCCCACCGTGCTGACCGACGTGCCCGAGACCGCGCGCATCATGAACGAGGAGCCGTTCGGGCCGATTGCGGTGATGCTGCGCTTCAAGGAGACCGACGACGTGCTCGCGCGCGCCAACAAGCTGCCCTTCGGCCTCGCCAGCTACGCGTTCACCAAGGACGCCAAGACGGCGACCAGGATCGCGGACGCGCTGGACAGCGGCATGGTGACCATCAACCACTTCGGCATCGCGCTGCCCGAGACGCCGTTCGGCGGCGTCAAGGATTCGGGCTTCGGCCACGAGGGCGGCATCGAGGGGCTGCAGGTCTACATGCAGGCCAAGTTCGTGAGCCACCTGGGCTAGTACCCCCTGTCATCCCGGATATTTCACGTCAGCGAAATATCCGGGGTCCTGGGGCCATCACCTTGTCGCGGGCCATCCTCGGCCCTGGGTGCCGGCGCTACTCAGGCCGCAACTTGCCGCCCCAGGTACTCCACGGCCGCCTGCACGCCGCCGGCGCCATGGGGGATGCCGAGCGCCTTCAAGCCCATCTCCACCGCCCCCAGCGTGCCCAGCACCATGGGCGCGTTGCAGTGGCCCATGTGGGCGATGCGGAAAGCCTTGCCGGTGAGCGCACCCAGGCCCACGCCCAGCACCACACCGCACTTGTCCCGGCAGTAGTCCAGCAGCGGCTCAGGGTCGCTCCCCTGCATGAGAACGCAGGTCACGGAGTTGGCCCGTTCGGCCGGATTGGAGATGCTGAACGCCAGCACCTGCCCCTCGGCCCATTGGGCAACCGCCGCCCGCGTCGCCTCGGCCAGCAGCGCGTGGCGGCGAAAGGCGTGCTCCAGTCCCTCGGCGAGCAGCATGTCGATGGCCTTCCTGAGGCCGAACAGCAGATGCTCGGGCGGGGTGCCGCAATATTTCTGGTAGTGGATCTCGCCCTCGCGGAAGGTCCAGTCCCAATAGAGCGTGCGCAGGTTGGCCACGGTGTGGACCTCGCGCGCCCGCGCGTTGGCGGCGACGAAGGCAAGGCCGGGCGGCGTCATGAGCCCCTTCTGCGAGCCCGACATCGCCACATCGACACCCCAGGCGTCCATCTCGAACGGCATGCAGCCAAGCGAGGCCACCGCATCCACCATCAGCAGCGCCGGATGCTTGGCCGCATCCATCGCCTTGCGAATGGCCGGGATGTCATTGACGACACCGGAGGCCGTGTCGATCTGCACCACGAAGATCGCCTTGATGACATGGGCCTGGTCGCGTTTCAGCCGCTCCTCGACGGCAGCCGGATCGACAGCGCCGCGCCAGCCGCCCTCCAGCACCTCCACCGCGACGCCCATCATCTGCGCCATCTCGCCCCAGCCGACGGCGAAGCGCCCGCTCTCCAGCACCAGCACGGTCTCGCCGCGCGAGAGCACGTTGGTGAAGGCCGCCTCCCAGCCGCCATGGCCGTTGGCGGCGTAGATGTAGATGCGCCCCCGGGTGCGGAAGATCTTCTTGAGATCGGCCGTGCAGCTGTCGGTGATGCCGATCATCTCGCCGGCATAGATGTCCATGGCCGGACGCTGCATGGCGGCCAGCACCTCGTCGGGCACGTTGGTGGGGCCCGGAATGGAAAGGAACTGTCTGCCGTTGCCGACCGTCATGGATGCACTTTCTCCGCTGCAGCGCTCCTTGGCGCCCCATCAAACCATTTGTCCGCAGAATGGCACAGATCGCATACGACACAGACATCGCACCTGGGCTTGCGCGCCTGGCACACATAGCGGCCATGCAGAATGAGCCAATGGTGCGCGTGCTGCAGATATGTTTCCGGAATGACCTTGAGCAGGCCCAGCTCCACCTCGAGCGGCGTCTTGCCGGCAGCGAGATCAAGCCGGTGCGCCACGCGAAATACATGCGTGTCGACCGCGAGCGTCGGCTCGCCGAAGGCGATGTTGAGCACCACGTTGGCCGTCTTGCGGCCCACGCCCGGCAGCGCCTCCAGCGCTTCGCGCTGCATCGGCACCGTGCCGCCGTGCTCGGCCAGCAGCCGTTCCGAGAGAGCAATGACGTTCTTGGCCTTGTTGCGGTAGAGCCCGATCGTCTTGATGCGCTCCTGCACGTTGTCCAGGCCGAGCGCCAGCATCTTCCTCGGCGTATCGGCCACCGCGAACAGACCGCGCGTGGCCTTGTTGACGCCGGCGTCGGTGGCCTGCGCGGAGAGCACCACGGCCACGAGCAGGGTATAGGGGTTCACATATTCGAGCTCACCCCTGGGCTCGGGGTTGGCGGCGGCAAATCGCCTGAAAATCTCCTCCACCCGCTCGGGCGAATGCCGCCCACCCTTTGCGCGCCTCGCCTTGGGCGCCATCGGTCCTCGAGCGGCTTTGGGCATCAGGGCTTCGCGCGCACCGGTTGCGTTGGTAGGATCAGGGACATGAACGGAAACACGCAGCAAACGCAAGCGGAGCCAGAGGCCTTTCACGCCGTGCTCACCCCCTACCGGTCGCTGGGGCCGCAGGGGTTCCTCGCCTTGATGATCGCGCTCGGGGCCGTCAGCTTCGTCACGGGACTGGTGTTCCTCGTTGCGGGCGCCTGGCCGGTGCTGGGCTTCTTCGGCCTGGACATTCTTCTCATCTACATCGCCTTCAGGCTCAACTATCGCTCCGGACGCCTGTACGAGACGGTCGACATCACGCCCGCCCGGTTAACCCTGACCCGTGTTCACCCCTCGGGGCGGCAAGAGCAGTTCGACTGCAATCCCTACTGGGCACGGGTGAACCTGCGGGAATGGCCGGACGGACGCACCGCGCTCAGCGTCATCTCCCAAGGCAAGGAACTCGCCTTCGGCCGCTTTCTGACCGACGATGAGCGCCGCGATCTGGCCTCGACCCTCAAGCAGGTCCTGCTGGCCGCCCGCGGCGGCGTAAGAATTTAGAGGCGGCACAGGAAACGGGTCGAACCATCCTCCAGGGCGCCTTAAGTCAGGGTCACCGCCGCTAACAACCGCGAGAAGACCCATGCTGCACACAGCCATCGCCACCCAAACCGCCACCCCGCTCGGCCCCGATCGCTCGCGCGACTACGATCTCATCCGCCGCGCCATCGCCTTCCTGTCCGAAACGTGGACCGAGCAGCCCTCCCTGGACCGTCTGTCCCAGCATCTGGGCCTCAGCCCGGCGCACTGCCAGAAGCTGTTCAAGCGCTGGTGCGGCCTCAGCCCCAAGGAGTTCGTGCAGGCCATCACCGTCGACCACGCGCGCCACCTGCTGGGCGGCTCGGCCAGCGTGCTGGACACGGCCTATGAGGTGGGCCTCTCCGGCGGCAGCCGCCTGCACGACCTGTTCGTCTCGCACGAGGCCATGACGCCGGGCGACTACAAGCGGCGCGGCCAGGGCCTGGAGATGGCCTACGGCTTTCACGCCTCGCCGTTCGGCAGCGCCCTGCTGATCGCCACCGACCGCGGCCTTGCCGGCCTGGCCTTCGTCAACGAGGACGCAGGCCAGTCGCCCAAGGACGCGCTGGCCGACATGATGCAGCGCTGGCCCAGGGCGCACTATGTCGAGAAGCCGGAGGCAACGGCGCCGCACGCCGAGGTGATCTTCAACGCCAAGCATTGGAAGCGGGAGCAGCCGGTGCGGCTGGTGATGATCGGCACCGACTTCGACGTGCGCGTGTGGGAGACGCTGCTCAAGATTCCGATGGGCCGGGCGGTGAGCTACACCGACATTGCCCGCCACATCGGGGCGCCATCGGCCTCGCGCGCGGTCGGCTCCGCCGTCGGCCGCAACCCGATCTCGTTCGTGGTGCCGTGCCATCGCGTGCTGCGCGGCGACGGCAGCCTCGGCGGCTACCACTGGGGCCTCACCCGCAAGCGCGCCCTGATCGGCTGGGAAACCGGCCGCATCGCGGCGCACGGGTAGGCCAGGCCGCCGCCGGCGGGCGCTCCACATGCGACCATTGCGCGACGGCCCCCGAGCCAATTTGCCGGTTGAAAAGCCCGGTTGAAAGCCGAGGGACGGCCTTGCCGGAGCCTCCGATTCTCAGGATCATCCGGCCGGTCATTTTGTTGACAGATAGACGTTGCACGCCCACAGAGGGCGGCTGCGCCACACTTTCGAGGTCGCGCCGACCCGGCAAGGTGGCGGCGGGAGCAGGCCGAAAGACATTTTTGCCAGGCAGTGTCGAGGAACGCGTCATTCTGAAGGTATCCGAAGCGAGCGAGCGGTCGTCGCCTTCGAAGATCGAGCTCAGCGTCCTGATCCGCACCTTGAACGAGGCGGATCGCATTGCCACGACCCTCACGTCGGTGGTGCCGCTGGGTGCCGAGATCGTCATCGTCGATGCCGGCTCGAAGGACGACACGGTGGCCATCGCCCGCTCGCTCGGTGCCGTGGTCCACCACAACCCCTGGCCGGGCTTCGGGCCGCAGCGCCGCTGGGGCGAGGAGCGCTGCACGCACGATCTCATCCTGTCGCTCGACGCGGATGAGATCCTGACGCCGGCGCTGGTGGCGGAGATCCGCGCGCTGTTTGCCGTGCCCAACCGGCCCCGGCTGATGATCTTGCGCAAGGCGGGCATCTACCCGCATCACAAGGAGCCGCCGCCGCTGCCCTTCTGCCACGAGCAGATTCTGATCTACGACCGGCGCATCGCGCGCACGGTGCTGAACCCCAATTGGGACAAGCTCGAGATCGATATCGACGAGCGGCCGCACAAGCTGAAGAACCCCGTGTGGCACTACAGCCTGCGCGACTGGAACCACGCGGTCGCCAAGATCAACTATGTGGCGAAGCTGGCGGCGGACACCACGCGGCCGCGCTCGCGCGCCATTCTCCTCGTTCGCCTGCTGACCGAGTTTCCGCTCACCTTCATCAAGGCCTACGTCTTCCGCCGCTACTTCCTGAGCGGCGCCGACGGCTTCATTCAAGCCACCATCGTGGCCTTCGGCCGCTTCATGCGCATCGCCATGATGCTCGAGCGCAAGGACTACGGCCCGAAGGAGTAGCCCCCTTTTCGGCCGGCGAATGGCGCGCCCGGGGCGGGCTCAGGCCCAAGGCCGCGCCGCCTGGGCCTTCTCCTCGTAGCTCGTGATGGCCTTCTCGCTCTCCAGCGTCAGCCCGATGTTGTCGAGGCCTTCGAGGAGGCAGCGCTTGCGGAACGGATCGATCTCGAACTTGACGACGCCACCGTCGGGGCCGCGGATCTCCTGCTTCTCCAGGTCGACGGTGATGGTCGCGTTGGCGCCGCGGCTGGCGTCGTCCATCAGCTTGTCGACGTCGGCCTGCGGCAGCTTGATGGGCAGGATGCCGTTCTGGAAGCAGTTGTTGTAGAAGATGTCGGCGAACGAAGGCCCGATCACGCAGCGGATGCCAAAGTCAAGCAAGGCCCAGGGGGCATGCTCGCGCGAGGAGCCGCAGCCGAAATTATCGCCCACCACCAGGACCTGCGCCTTGCGGTAGGCCGGCTTGTTCAGCACAAAATCCGGCCGCTCCTTGCCCTGCTCGTCGTGGCGCAGCTCGTAAAGCAGGTACTTGCCGAGCCCGGTGCGCTTGATGGTCTTCAGGAACTGCTTGGGGATGATCGCGTCGGTGTCGACATTGATCATCGGCAGAGGGGCCGCCACGCCCGTCAACGTCGTGAACTTGTCCATTCGCTTCCCATCCGCTTCTGCCTCAGGCCCTCAGGCCGTCAGCCAGCGCTCTGAAATAGCCCTCGGCCTCGAGCAGATGCTCGATGCGTTGGGCATCCACGCTCCGTACCGCGGTGCGCATCGGTTCCTTGCCGGCGAGCCGGTCCAGCCGCCTTTTAACGCCAGCCAGCTTGCGCCCGTCAAGATGGTGCTCGAGCGCGCGGACGATGCCGTCGATATAGCCGGCGATGCGGCCGAGCTCGCGGATGGCCTCGCGGGCCGCCCGGGTGGCGGCCGGATCCTTCTCCAGGGCCGCAAACGCAGCCGCCGCCCGGCCCAGCGTTTCGGCAATCCGGTCCGCGTAGCGGGCAACGCGCTCACGCCGTTCGGCATCCAGCTCGACCAGCGCGCCATGCCAGCGGTGGATGGCCTCGGACAGCCCGAGCAGCTTGATGGTGTAGTCGAAAAGGCGCATTGGCGGCACCCGTGTCGTTCAGGACGCGCGGAGGCCCCATGCTAGGAACGGGCGTGACGGGCGGGGATAAGGGACTGCCGGATATGGTTTCCGGCCGCTACTTGACCTCGCGGTCAGTGTAGCACTTGCGCATGGCCTCGCAGCGGTGCGAGCCGGAGAAGTGCATGCTGTCGCCCTTGGCCGGGGAAATGAACTTGCACACCTCCTCGAGGCCCTCGGGCGTCAGCCAGCCCTGGCGGCGCCCGCGCTGCACGGCAAAGCAGTCGGCCGTCTCCTCGTCCGGGCCACGGTACTGGTGACCGCACTCGTGCGCGTGGATCCACAACTTGACCGGCATGGACACCCGGGCCAGCAGCTTGGGATTGAGAATGAGAAATCCGGGATAGGCCGCGCCGTAGTCGTCGAGCTTGTTGTCCAGCACCGTCGGCCGCTTGCCGCAGATCACCTTGCGACCGTCGATGGAAAGCTCCCCGGGGGGGATGATCTTCGCATCGGGGCCTACCTTGGCGGCGTACTCCTCCGGCGTCGGTCCCGCGACCGCGGCGGCGGCCAGTCCCAAGGCGACGCCGCCGAGAAGGAGGAGACCCACATACGCGCCGAGGCTGGCCATGTCCGTGCGATGGCGACGTCCGCGCAAGCAAAACCCCCATGCTCGAAATTTTTTCAAGACCTTACCCAGCTTTGCCCGTCTCTTCGCTGTTTGCAACGGCAAGTTCCGGACGATGGGGAAGGGATTGGATAAGTGTGGCCGCACAACCCAGTCCCGCACCCGGTCTGCCCCTACCCACCGGCTGCCGCCTCGATGTGCTCCATGTCCGCGTCCGACAAGCCGAAATGATGTCCGATCTCGTGCACCAGCACATGGGTGACCAAAGTGCCAAGCGTCTCATAGTGCTCGGCCCAGTAGTCCAGCATGGGGCGGCGGTAGAGAAAGACCATGCTGGGCATGCCACCCGGATCCAGCACGCTCTTGTTGTTCAGGCTCACGCCCTGGTAGAGGCCCAGCAGATCAAAGGCGCTTTCGAGCCGCATGGTCTGCACGACATCCTCGGTCGGGAAGTCCTCGACGCGGATGACGACATCGCCGCACATGTCGCGAAACTCCCGCGGCAGGCGCTTCCAGGCCGTCTCCGCCAGCCGCTCGAAGTCGGCCAGGCTCGGCGCCTGCCGTCCAGCCCAATCCACACCGCCAGCCATCCTCGAGGCCTCATCTGCTCGCTGCCGCGACACACATAAGACCTCGATGTGCACGAAACCAGGGCAGCGCGATCAGGTTTCGGGCTCGATGACGGCCATCACCTGGCGCACGCCGACCACCGCCCGCAAGGCGCGCTCGACCAGATCGGCTGTGCGGGGCGCTATGCCGGCCAGCCGCAGATCGACGGTCAACTCGCTGCCGTCGCCGGCCTCGCGGGAGGCATGGACACGCGAAGGCACGGTGCCCAGCTTGGCCACCGGCTCGATCAGGCGGGGCAGCAGACCCGGATCGGCGGGAGCCGTCACGAAGAAGAAGGCGCGTACGGTTTCAACGTCCGCGCGCGGCGCGGCAGAGACATGGGGGCCAGAGACGGGGGCGCCAGAGACGGGGGCGCCAGAAACATGGGCGCCAGAAACATGGGCGCCAGAAACATGGGCGCCAGAAACAGGGGATATCATGGGAGACCAAATCCTTAGCACGTGATCGCAGCAGTGAACGGCGTATGCCCGGCGCCCTTAGGCTGCCGGGGCTATAATTCGCAGAGCGATCAATGCGTAAGGATTTACGATCATGCCTCGACCCTAGCGAAGGGCCGTTAACATTTCAAGACGGAACGTCATCGCGGCTTGCGGGCAATCAGAATGGCCTCGTCGAGCGTGAACCACAGCTTCTCCTGCTCCAGCCGGGGTCTCAGGAACGCCTGCAGCGCCGGCTCCCCGTCCACCAGCATGTCCTTGAGGCGTGCAATCGTGGCCGGCTCGGCGCCCAGGCGCTCGGCCCAGGGCTGAAACTCCATGTCCTTGCCCAGGCGCTCCTTGTGGACGAGATCAAAGCCGGTGTCGGTCACGATCTCGCTCCATTCGGCGAGCCCCAGGCAGCGGTTGTGGCTCGGATCGCGCATGGTCTCGAACGCATTGTAGGCCAGCGCGGCCTCGCGCAAGTCCGCGCTGGAGAACCCCGGCGTCGATTCCGCATCGGGCGCGATGTTATCGACCAGCGCGAATGTGCCGCCCGGCTTCAGGACGCGCCACACCTCACCCGCGAACATCGGGATGTCGGGAAAATGGTGCGGCGCGATGCGGCACGTGACGAGATCGAAGCGGCCGCTCTCGAACGCAAGCGCCTCGGCGTCGACACTCGCCGTCTCCATGTTGGCAAGGCCCTTCGCCATGGCAAGCTTGCGGGCCTGCGCCAGCATCTCGTCCGTGATGTCGCTGGCGATCACACGCGCGACGTGGGGGGCGAAAGCCGCAGCCGTATGCCCGGCGCCGGTCGCGATATCGAGAGCCTGCCAGTGCGGCTCGGGCCTGACCAGCTCGACGAGGCGGCCAAGGCTTGCGCCCTTGGCATGCACGGCCGACGTCGCATACGCCGCGGCGTGGGCACCGAACTGCTGCTGAACGAGCGACTTGGCCATGTGCGTCTTCCTGCCTCGATCCGGAGCACCGGGCAGCCACTGTAGCACAGCCGCAGCGGCCGCCGTGACGCTCGAGGCGTTCAACCGAGAATTGCGTAGGTGCCGGTCGAGAAGGCCGCCGGCTTGGTCGCACCGGCCTCGCGCACCTCGCAGGTGCAGAACGCCAGCGTCTTGCCGAGACGCAGCACTCTCGCGTCCAGCACCACATCGGCCTTGGTGACGGGGCGCATGTAGTTGATGGTGAGATCAACGGAGGTGCAGGGCTTGATGCCGCCGTTGGCGGCCGAGAGCGCAATCACCATGGCCGTATCGGTCCCGGCCAGCAGAGCCTGGCCGCACATGATGCCGCCGACCCGGCAGAGCTGATCGGAGAACGGAATGCGCAGCGTTGCACCGTCCGCGGCCGTGGTCTCCACTTTGATGCCCAGCGCCAGCACCCACGGCGCGAAGTTGCCGGCAAGGATGGCGTTGGCATCGACGACAGATAGGCCGGCCATGGTCGGTCGCTCCCCGCGCGATCTGCCAAACACTATCAGATGCGATGCGCCCATACCGCGGCCAAATGTGGTGCGAATTCAATTGCGGCTGCCGATACGGGACGATATGCGGGTGGCGAGCGCACCTATTCTGCCTGAGAACCAGCCTTAAAGGCCGACCCATGAGCGACACGCCTCCGGACCGCCTCTCCTCCGATCCGAAGAGCCCCTACTACGATGAAGCCCTGCTCGAGCGGGGCGTCGGCATACGCTTCAAGGGCGTGGAAAAAACCAACGTCGAGGAATACTGCATCAGCGAGAAATGGGTGCGGCTGTCCGTCGGCAACACCATGGCCCGCAACGGCCGCCCGGTGACGATCAAGCTGCAGGGCGAGGTGGAGGCCTATTTCCGCGACCGGGCAGGCGGCGCCTAGCGCGCCGCCCGGCCGACCGGATCACGCGACAATTTCAATTGAACTTGCGCACGTCCACGAAATGCCCGGCAATCGCGGCGGCGGCCGCCATGGCGGGCGAGACGAGGTGCGTGCGGCCGAAGCGGCCCTGGCGCCCCTCGAAATTGCGGTTCGAGGTCGAGGCACAACGCTCGCGCGGCTTGAGCTGATCGGGATTCATGCCGAGACACATGGAGCAGCCGGCCTCGCGCCAGTCGAAGCCCGCCTCCTTCAGGATCTTGTCGATCCCCTCGGCCTCCGCCTGCTCCTTCACCAGGCCCGAGCCCGGCACGATCATGGCGTAGACGCCGGCGCTGACCTTCTTGCCCTGGGCGATCCTGGCGACCTCGCGCAGATCCTCGATGCGCCCATTGGTGCACGAGCCGATGAACACGCGGTCGAGCGCAATGTCGGTCATCCGGGTGCCGGGCGTCAGGCCCATGTAGGCCAGCGCCCGCTCCATGGATGCCCGCTTGGCCTCGTCGGCCACCTTGGCCGGATCGGGGACATTGCCCTCGATGGAGACCACATCCTCGGGCGAAGTGCCCCAGGTGACGATGGGGGGCAGGCGCGCGGCATCGAGCTTCAGCTCGCGATCGAACCGCGCCCCTTCGTCGGAGCGCAGCGTCTCCCAGTATTTCATCGCCATGTCCCAGGCCGCGCCCTTGGGCGACTTGGGCCGGCCCTTGAGGTAGGCGTAGGTCTTCTCGTCCGGCGCCACCATGCCGGCCCGGGCACCGCCCTCGATCGACATGTTGCATACGGTCATGCGGCCTTCCATCGAGAGCGCGCGGATGGCCTCCCCCGCGTACTCGATGACGTGGCCCGTGCCGCCGGCGGTGCCGATCTCGCCGATGATGGCGAGAATGATGTCCTTGGCCGTCACGCCGTCGGGCAGCTTGCCGTCGACGGTGACGCGCATGTTCATGGCCTTCTTCTGCATCAACGTCTGGGTGGCGAGCACATGCTCCACCTCGCTGGTGCCGATGCCGTGCGCCAGCGCACCGAAGGCGCCATGCGTCGAGGTGTGGCTGTCGCCGCAGACGATGGTGGTGCCGGGCAGCGTAAAGCCCTGCTCGGGGCCGATGACATGCACGATGCCCTGCCGCACATCGAGTTCGTCGTAGTATTCAACGCCGAATTCCTTGGCATTGCGGGCGAGCGTGTCGACCTGCAGGCGGCTCTCCACGTCGGCGATGCCTGCGCGCCGGTCGGAGGTGGGCACGTTGTGATCGACCACAGCCAGCGTCTTGTCCGGCGCCCGCACCGTCCTGCCGGCTATTCTGAGCCCCTCGAAAGCCTGCGGGCTCGTCACCTCGTGCACGAGGTGGCGATCGATATAGAGGATGCAGGTGCCGTCGGGCTGGCGGCTGACGACGTGGTCGTCGAAAATCTTGTCGTAGAGCGTTTTTGGCGCAGATTGAGGCATGCGCGCAGTCCTTGTCCTAGCGTTGCGTGCCAGTGATAGCGCGGCTGCCGTTTTCCGGCAAATCGGCAAAAAAAGAGCCGGGCTCCGAGGCCCGGCCATTGCAGTCAGTCCGACCGCTCCCGCACGGGAGCGGCTGAAGGCGTCGAAGGGAGGGTAGCTGCCTTCAATAGCTGTCCGTCACAGCTGATTGAGATATGAGCAAGCGCCGGCACTGTTGGGTAGTGGGCGGCCCGCAAGCGAGCCATGCGCTTGTGCATGGCTATGGGGGCGCCCGGCTCAAAACTTCCACTGCCGCGCCTTGGCGATCAGGAAATCCCTGAACACCTGGACCTTCTTGGCGCTCTTGAGCTCTTCCGGATAGGCGAAATAGACCGGCACGGTCGGCAGCTTCGCCTCCTCCAGCACCGGCACCAGCTCGGATTCATCTCCTGTCAGATAATCCGGTATGAGCCCAACGCCGATGCCGGCCCGGATCGCATACTTCATGGCCAGCACGCTGTTGGCCGCAAACGCCGGCTTGCGCGGCGGCTTGCCGTCGAGCCCGGCGCTTTCCAGCCACCGGATCGCGCTCAGATGCATGGCCGGCGTGCCGCTGTAGGACACGATCGGGTGGTCGTCCAAGTCCTCGATGGTGCGGGGTGCGCCGTTGCGGCGGATGTACTGCGCCGAGGCATAGGCATGCGTCTTCATCGTGAAGAGCGGACGCCGGATGAGGTCGCCCTGCTGCGGCTCGCTGGTCCAGATGGCGACGTCGGCCGCACGCATGGCGATGGCGATCTGCTCATCGCTCAGCACCAGCTCGACCCGGATGTCCGGATAGAGCTCGAAGAACTCGCGCAGCCGCTGCGTCACCCACACGGTGCCGAGCCCCGTCGGCGCCGTCACGCGCAGATCGCCGGACGGCTTGGTGGTGGTGTCGGTGAGCAGGGTCTCCGCCGTCGACAGCTTGCCCATGATCTCGCTGGCGGTGCTGAACAGCATTTCCCCCTGCTCCGTCAGCACGAGGCCGCGGGCATGGCGGTGGAACAGCGAGATCTTGAGCTCCTTCTCCAGCGCCGAGACCTGCCGGCTCACGGCCGACTGGCTCATGCGCAGCGCCTCACCCGCATGGGTGAAGCTGCCAGCCTCGGCGGCGGCATGGAAGATGCGGAGCTTGTCCCAGTCCATGGGGTGTTTCTTGTGACGGACGGCAAACGTTAGATTGTAGACTTATTCGGCAGCCTTTGCGACGTTTTCCAGCTTGGCCAGGTAGCGCTCTGCCTCCAGCGCGCCCATGCAACCCATGCCCGCCGCGGTGACGGCCTGGCGAAACACCTCATCCTTAACGTCGCCGGCGGCGAACACCCCCGGGATGGAGGTGCGCGTGGAATCGGGCTCCGTGATCAGGTAGCCGGACGGCTTCATGTCGAGCTGGCCTTTGAAGAGCTCGGTGGCGGGCACGTGGCCGATGGCCACAAACACGCCATCGACGGCAAGCGTCGACGTTTCGCCGGTCGTGATGTTGCGGAGCTTGACCCCGGTGACGGTGTTGGGGTCGCGCCTGCCCAGCACCTCCTCCAGCACCGAACTCCAAATCACCTCGACCTTGGGATTCTTGAACAAGCGCTCCTGCAGGATCTTCTCGGCGCGAAAGGCCTCGCGCCGGTGCACGATCGTGACCTTGTCGGCGAAGTTGGTCAGGAACAGCGCCTCCTCGACGGCGGTGTTGCCGCCGCCGATCACCACGACGCGCTTGCCCTTGAAGAAGAAGCCGTCGCAGGTCGCGCAGGCCGACACGCCGTATCCCTTGAACGTCTCCTCGCTCGGCAGGCCGAGCCAGCGGGCCTGCGCGCCCGTGGCGATAATCAGGGCATCGCAGCTGTAGCTATCGCCCGAATCGCCCTCGAGGCGGAACGGGCGCCGGCGCAGGTCCACCTTGACGATGTGGTCCATGACGAACTCGGTGCCGACGTGCTCCGCCTGGGCCCGCATCTGCTCCATCAGCCAGGGGCCCTGCACCACCTCGGCAAAGCCCGGATAGTTCTCCACATCCGTGGTGATCGTCATCTGCCCGCCGGGCTGGTTGCCCTGGATGACCACGGGCTTGAGCATGGCGCGGGCGGCGTAGATGGCGGCCGTATAGCCCGCAGGCCCGGAGCCCAAGATGATGAGTTTGCTATGCTTTATCGTCATGTGGTGGGAACCAGCGGCTGGGGTCGGGAACGAAGCCCGAACTTATATGGGAAGCCTCTTAGGCCTGGGCAATGCGGCGGTCAATGCATGATCCCGGGCCGGTGTCCCCGCGGTCACAGCAGCCTGAGGCCCTTGAGGCTCGCATGCCCCTGCCGGCCGACAATAACATGGTCATGAATGGCGATGCCGAGCGGCTTTGCCGCGTCGACGATTTGCCGCGTCATGTCGATATCGGCGCGGGAGGGGGTGGGATCGCCCGAGGGGTGGTTGTGGACGAGGATGAGGGCGCTGGCCGACAGCTCCAGCGCCCGCTTGACGACCTCGCGGATGTAGACGGGCGTATGATCCACCGTGCCCTGCTGCTGCACCTCGTCCGCGATCAGCTGATTTTTCTTGTCGAGAAAGAGGATTCGGAACTGCTCCCGCGCCTCGAAGCCGGCGGCGGCGCGGCAGTAGTCGAGAACGGCGGCCCAGGACGCCAGCACCGGGCGCTGCATGATGGCGCCGCGCATGAGCCGCAGCGCGCCCGCCCGCACGAGCTTGAGCTGCGTGACCGCGGCATCGCCGACCCCTGGGACCTCCCTAAGACGCTCGGGGGGCGCATTGATGACCTCGGCGAAGGACCCGAACTGCTCCAGCAGCCGCTTGGCCACCGGCTTGGTATCGCGGCGGGGAATGGCGCTGAACAGCACGAGCTCCAGGAGCTCGTAGTCGGGCAGCGCCTCGGGCCCGCCGTCGACAAAGCGCTGCCTGAGCCGCTGGCGGTGGCCAGACCGCAGATCAGGCTCCGGCGGCAGCGAGCCCTGCTCGGGCTGAACGGTGCCGGCGCTGCGGTCCTTCAGCCCTCCGCCCATGCCCCCGGCCTTTGCTTCAGGACACCTGATAGGGCGGGCGGCTCAGTCCGCCGGGCGAGCCCGTGAACACCTCGCAGCCGGTGTCGGTGACGCCGACGGTATGCTCGAACTGCGCCGACAGCTCGCGGTCGCGGGTGACGGCCGTCCAGCCGTCGGCCAGGATCTTCACATGCGGCTTGCCCAGATTGATCATGGGCTCGATGGTGAACAGCATGCCGGGCTCGAGCACCACCCCGTCGCCGGCCTCGCCATAGTGCAGAATGTTCGGCCGGTCGTGGAAGACGCGCCCCAGGCCATGGCCGCAGAAGTCGCGCACGACGCTGCAGCGCTCCCCTTCCGCGTATCTCTGGATGGCCGCGCCGATATGGCCGGTGGTGTTGCCCGGCTTCACCGCCGCCACGCCCCGCATCAGGGCATCGTAGGTGACCTCGATCAGGCGCTCGGCACGCCGCGAGATGTGGCCCACGGCATACATGCGGCTGGTGTCGCCGTGCCAGCCGTCGAGGACGAGGGTGACATCGATGTTGACGATGTCGCCCTCCTTCAGGGGCTTGTTGTTGGGAATGCCGTGGCAAACGACGTGATTGACCGACGTGCAGATGGCCTTGGGAAACCCGCGATAAAAGAGCGGAGCAGGGATCGCGCTGTGGTCGAGGGCGAAATCGACGACGATCTCGTCGAGATACTCCGTCGTCACCCCCGGCTTGACGTGCTCGACCAGCATGTCGAGCGCCTGGGCGGCAAGCTGGCCGGCCTTGCGCATGCCCTTGAAGGCTTCCGCCCCGTGCAGCTTGATCTTGGCTTCGCGCGTTTGCGCCCGTGACATGTCGAGATTGGCCATCATGGTGTCGAGGAGGATGTCAGCCGCGGATCATTCACAGTCCAGAATTTAGAGCAATCGAGCGCGCGCGCAACGTGCAGCAAAGGTCGCGGTGCTCGGCGCGGTCGCGCCACCGCAGAACGCCCGAGCAGAGGCGAAGCGATGACGCTGCTGCAATGGGCGCCTCACAAGCCCGCTCGCAACATGCCGAAGTCGATTGTGATCAGCACCGCGGCATGCGCGTGAAGCCAAGATCAAGCTGTTAACACCGAGTTAAGACTTGTCCCACATTTTCAATGTCTCGCAAGTAGTTGCGATTCGTATCTATGGGCAAAACTGAACCTGGGAAAGAGAAAGAGAGAATAGCAATGGCAAAGATTGCAAAGAAGAAAGCGAAGCCGGCCCGCAAGGCGAAGCGGACTGTTTCCAAGCGCTCCGGCAGCGCCCGCCGCAAGTCGGTGAAGCGCGCTCGCCGTCCGGCCGCTCGCAAGGTCAAGGCTCGCCGTCGCGCCGCCTGAGCCTTTGAGAAGGTCTCCTTTGAAGGCTCGGCCGGATCGCCGCACCGCGGCGTCCGGCCGAATTCTTTTTCGGGCTTCCGCACCAGACGCGCTGAGGCGGGCGGGCGCACAAAAAACCGTGGCGGCAAATGATCCCCAGCCGAGGGGCGCAACCGGCAAAGAAAAGAAGATGCTACTGCTCAGTTAGAGCAGTTGTTTTGATCCATTTTCTGCTTTTGATCCCGCAAATGCCTTGAAATATGTGGATTTATCGCCACACACAGTCTCTAAAGCCGCGCATCGCGCCACAAAATATTCGTTTGCTGTCAACAAAATACGGGGGCTTGCTCATGATGAGTTTGTTCGAACTGATTCGAACGCAAGCGAGAGAGAAGAGGGACATCACATGGCTAAGGCAGCTCTGAAGAAGAAGGCAGTGGCGAAGAAGAAGAAGCCGATGAAGAAAGTTGCGTCCAAGAAGCGCACCACGAAGCGGCGCCGCTAATCGCGCAGGGCGTGGTCTGGCGCCGGCCCCGGCTGGGCACCAGGGCAGAGCAGCGGACCACCCCCGCGATCCTTGCTTTTCCGACGAAATGAGGCCGGAGATCGCGATCAGCGTCTCCGGCCCTCTTAATTTTGGCAACAATGTCCATCTGCCATCGCCGGCCACCGGCATGACAAGGGGTGCCGGCCGCCTATACCCGGCGCTCCACCATCATTTTCTTGATCTCGGCGATGGCCTTGGCCGGATTGAGGCCCTTGGGGCAGGCCTTGGCGCAATTCAGAATGGTGTGGCAGCGATAGAGGCGGAAGGGATCTTCCAGGTTGTCCAGCCGCTCACCGGCCGCCTCGTCGCGGCTGTCGCTCAGCCAGCGATAGGCCTGCAGCAGGACGGCCGGGCCCAGATAGCGCTCGTCGTTCCACCAGTAGCTGGGGCACGAGGTGGAGCAGCAGGCGCACAGGATGCACTCGTAGAGGCCGTCGAGCTTGCCGCGCTCCTCGACATTCTGCTTGCGCTCGTGCGGCGGCGTGGCCGTGGTGGCTTTCAGCCACGGCTCGATCGACTGGAGCTGGGCGTAGAAATTGGTCAGGTCGGGCACCAGGTCCTTGACCACGCGCTGGTGTGGCAGGGGATAGATGGCGACCGCGCCCTTCACATCGTCGATGCCCTTGAGACAGGCCAGGGTGTTGGTGCCGTCGATGTTCATCGAGCAGGACCCGCAGATGCCCTCGCGGCACGACCGCCGGAAGGTGAGCGTGGGATCGATCTCGTTCTTGATCTTGATCAGCGCATCCAGGACCATGGGCCCGCACGTCGCCCGCTCCACCCAATAGGTGTCCATGCGGGGGTTCTGGCCGTCGTCCGGGTTCCACCGGTAGATGCGGAACTCCTGCCATCCACGCCGCGCCTGCGGCTTGTTCCAGGTCTTCCCGACCTTGATCCGGGAAGTGCGGGGGAGCGTCAATTCGACCATCGCGCAGCCGTCTTCGATTGTGCCGTTGCGCTGTTGTGTCTCCCGCAGCCCGTCGTGTCAACGGATGCGGCGCCGCGGGACGGCTTGCTTGTGCCGCTAGCTCGGCGTCACCCGCGCCGAGAGCGCGGGCTCGGCCGGGGCATCGCGCGCCGGCGCCGGCTGGGCGCGGTCGAGGGCACGCGCCAGGGCGCCCGAGCCGCGATCGGTGGTGTAGAAATCGCCCATCACCAGCACGTCCATGCCGGTGCGCAGATAGCAGCTCACCGCGTCGGCGGGAGATGCAACGATGGGCTCGGTGCGGTTGAAGCTGGTGTTGAGCAGCACGGGCACGCCGGTGAGACGCCCGAATTCCTCGATCAAGCCGTAGTAGCGCGGATTGGACGACCGCTCGACCGTCTGGATGCGGCCCGTGCCATCCACGTGCACCGCCGCGGGGATGCGGTCGCGCCGCTCGGCGCGCACGCGCGGCGCCAGCGTCATGAAGGGGTCGGGCTGATCGATCTCGAAGAACTCGTGCGCACGCTCGACCAGCACGGCCGGAGCAAAGGGGCGGAAGGGCTCGCGCTTCTTGACCTTGGCGTTGAGCACATCGCGCATGTCCGGACGGCGCGGGTCTGCCAAGATCGAGCGGTTGCCGAGCGCCCTGGGCCCCATCTCGAAACGCCCCTGGAACCAGCCGACGATCCGGCCGTCGGCCAGGTCTTTTGCCACCCGCGGCAGCAACTGCTCCTGCGGCAGGCGCCGGTAGCCGAGGCCCGCCTCGTCGAGGGCCTTGATGATCTCCTCGTCAGCGTAGGCCTTGCCATACAGCGCATGGGTCAACTCGAAGCCGCGCGCATGGCCGAGCGTCTGATGATAGTGCCACAGCGCGCTGCCGAGCGGCGCGCCGGTGTCGGAGGCGCACGGCGGCACCCACAGGCGCTCGACATCGGTTTGCTCCAGGATCTTGGCGTTGGCGACGCAATTGAGCGCCACGCCGCCGGTCATGCACAGGTTGCGCGTGGCATGCCGCTTCAGCAGCGCGCGCACCATATGCACGACGATCTCCTCCGTCACGGTCTGCAGGGCAAAGGCCACGTCGCGATGCCGGTCGGTGAGCGGCTCGCCGGGCCGGCGCGGAGGCCCGAACGCCGCCGTGAACTTGTGCTTGAACGGACGCAACTGCCCGAAGGTGTCGTAGCTGAAGTAGGCCATGTTGACGGCATAGCCGCCGTCGGGCGTCGGACGGATCACATCGCGGAAGCGCTCCACGAACGTATCCTCGCCGAACGCTGCCAGGGCCATGACCTTGCCTTCGTCGCCGAAGCCGGCAAAGCCCAGATACTCGGTCACGAAGGTGTAGACGAGCCCGGCGGAGTTCATGATGCCCGCGGTCCAGGTGCGCTCCAGCCGGCTGCCCCGCCCGAGATAGGCGCTGCTCGAGCATTCATCGCCGTAGCCGTCCATGACGAGGACGAGCGCCTCCTCGAACGGGGAGACGAAGAACATGGCCGCATGCGCGTTGTGGTGGGCCACATTGACGATGGGCGGAACCTTCACGTTGCCGAAGAAGCGGCGAATGTCGCGCATCAGGTAGTGGTTGAGCAGAACGACCTGGTTCTGCTGCGAGGCATGGGCGCGCGGCACGGCGAGACTGAGGCTGAACGGAAAGCGGCGCAGCAGCAGCTTGGCGAAGGATGCGCGCAGCAGCCGCTGGTCCCACGGCGTCGTCAGGACCTCGATATCGGCCCACGACAGGCCCAGGTCGGCCAACCCAGAGGCCAGACTAAGCTTTGGAAATTTCTTGGTTTTCTTGGCGCGATTGAAGCGCTCCTCCTCGAGAATCATCTCGGGCACACCGGCATTGAGGAAGGCAACGCCGCTATCGTGAGTCTTGGCTACAATCCCGAGAATTCGCAAAGCTGGGCACCGCTAAATTGAACGCGAGATGGGACGGCACGCTAGCGGCGCCACACGCCGGATCGCCACGCCGACATTAAAGACCAGGGTCGGTGTCATGTCGAGTTCGCAAACACCCCGTAGCGCAAACGAGCTTTCGCCGCTTCAACACAGGCCGTGACGAGTGGCGCGCACCGGAAGCCCCCGTGCGTGGAACGAAAGAGCAAGGTCACCCGCACCGTTGCACCGGCAATCAATCGTGCTTGCCGTGGCAGTGCTTGTACTTCTTGCCCGAGCCGCAGGGGCAGGGCGCGTTGCGCGCCACCTTGCCCCACGTGGCGGGATCCTTCGGGTCGAGGCTCATCGAGGCCCGGCGCGTCTGTAGCGGGGCGCGACGATCCTGCGCGCGCGTCTCCGGCCGCGCGCCCGCAGCCAGCACCGCATCGGCCATGGCGAGCTCGTCCTGCCCGGTGAACGGGTCGGCGTGGTGGGCCTGCATCGGCGGCAGCTCCACCGGCTCGAATAGGTTCTCGTCCTCGTCTGGCCTTCTCTCAAGGTGCATGAGCTGGCCGGTGACGCCCTCGCGCATGTGGATCAGCATGGCCTCGAAGAGCTGGAAGCTCTCGGACTTGTACTCGTTGAGCGGATCGCGCTGGCCGTAGCTGCGGAAGCCGATCACGCTGCGCAAATGCTCCAGCATGACCAGATGCTCGCGCCAGAAGTGGTCGAGGGTCTGCAGCAGCACCATCTTCTCGATCTGCCGCACCGCCTCCGGCCCGAACTCAGCCTCCTTCGCCCGGGCCTTCTCGTTGATGGCCGTGAGCAGCCGCTCGGTGATCTCCTGATCGGCAATGCCTTCCTCGGCCGCCCACTGGTCCACCGGCAGGTCGATATCGAAGATGCGCCGCACCTCGCTCCGAAGCGTGGCGGTGTCCCACTGCTCGGCATAGGCATTGGGCGGGATGCACTGCCCCACCAGCTCGTTGATGACCTGGGCGCGCATGTCGGCGACGGTTTCGCTCACGTCGTCATCGCCCATGATGTCGATGCGCTGCTCGAAGATGACCTTGCGCTGGTCGTTCATCACGTCATCGTACTTGAGCACGTACTTGCGTGAATCGAAGTTGCGCGCTTCGACCTTCTGCTGCGCCTTCTCGAGCGCCTTGTTGATCCAGGGATGGGTGATCGCCTCGCCCTCCTGGAGACCCAGCTTCTGCAGCACGCCGTCCATGCGATTGGATCCGAAGATCCGCATCAGATCGTCTTCGAGCGACAGATAGAACTTGGAGCGCCCCGGATCGCCCTGGCGGCCGGAGCGGCCGCGCAACTGGTTGTCGATGCGCCGGCTTTCATGCCGCTCGGTGCCGAGCACATAGAGGCCGCCGGCATCGATCGCCTGCTTCTTCTTGGCGATGACGTCGGCCTGGATCTCGGCGCACTGGGCCTTGATGCGATTGAACGCCGCCACCATCTCGGCGCGGCGGGCCGCCATCTCCTGGGCGCTGAGCACGCGACCCGATGCCGTCTCGCGGCCGATCCAGGACTGCAGCCGGTCACGCATGAAGCGGAACAGGTTCTCGTTGATCGCGCCGAAGCTCCAGGAGCGGCCCGCATCGTTCAGCCAAGCCCGGGCCTCGTCGCGCAAGCCGACGTCGAACCAGTCGAGATAGCTCTTCTCGTCATGGCCATTGGGTCGGCCGGCGGCCTTGAGGCTCGCGGCAAATTCCCGGGCGATTTCGGCGCGCTTCTCGGCAATGCCCCGCTTGTCGCCCTCGATTTCGCGGCGCTTCCTGGCGACCTCGCGGGCCTGCGGCTCCTGGCCTGCGGCGGACTGCTCCCTGGTCCAGTCGGCGACCCTGCCTTCGATCCATTGGCGCAGGCGGGTTTCGATCCAGTCGTCGCCGACATAGAGAATGTCGTCGACCCACTTGCGCAGGATTTCCTGGTCGTCGCCGCTATTCTGCACGGCGGCGAGCCGGCCGGCGGCCAGCTCTTCCTTGATCCAATCGCGGGCGCGATAGCGGTCGTTGCCGCCGAGCTGGATGTCGGTGCCGCGGCCGGCCATGTTGGTGGCGATGGTGACCGTGCCCGGCACGCCGGCCTGGGCGATGATGTTGGCCTCCTGCTCGTGATAGCGGGCGTTGAGCACCAGGTGCGGCACCGGATCACCGCTGTTCCTGCGGCCGAGCTCGTCGAGGTAGGTGGCAACCTCCGTCAGGTGCTGCTTGAGCTCGTCCTCCTTGCCGGCCTTCAGCGCGCCGGCCTGCTTCTTGAAGTATTGGCTGAGCTCGCGGATGTACTTGCGGTCCTTGAGCAGGGCCGAAAGCTGCTCGGATTTCTCGATCGAGGTGGTGCCCACCAGCACCGGCTGGCCGCGGCGGCCGCAGTCGGCGATCTCCGCCACGATCGCACGCGCCTTCTCCTCGACCGTGCGGTAGACCTCGTCGTGCTCGTCGGTGCGATCGACCGGGATGTTGGTCGGCACCTCGAGCACGTCGAGCTTGTAGATGTCGAGGAACTCGTTGGCCTCGGTGGCGGCCGTGCCGGTCATGCCGGCCAGCTTCCGATACAGGCGGAAGTAGTTCTGGAAGGTGATGGAGGCCAGCGTCTGGTTCTCGGGCTGGATCTTGACGCGCTCCTTGGCCTCGAGCGCCTGATGCAGCCCGTCCGAGTAGCGCCGGCCATGCATCATGCGGCCGGTGAACTCGTCGATGATGACGACCTCGCCGCCCTTGACGATGTAGTCGCGGTCGCGCAGGAACAGCTTGTGCGCCTTGAGCGCCTGGTTGGCGTGATGCACCACCGTGACATTCTCGATGTCGTAGAGGGCCGCGCCCTTGAGCAGGTCCTTCTCGCGCAGGAGGTGCTCGAGGTGCTCGTTGCCGGCCTCCGTGAAGGACACCTGGCGCTGCTTCTCGTCGAGCTCGAAATGCTCCTTGCCGATCAAGGGCATCAGCACATCGATGGCATTGTAGAGCTCGGCGCGGTCCTCGACGGGTCCGGAAATGATAAGCGGCGTGCGCGCCTCGTCGATCAGGATGGAATCCACCTCGTCGACGATGCCGAAGGCGTGCCCGCGCTGCACCATCTCCTCCGCGCTCATCTTCATGTTGTCGCGCAGGTAGTCGAAGCCCAGCTCGTTGTTGGTGGCATAGGTGACGTCGCAGGCGTACTGCTGGCGCCGCTCGTCGTCGTCAAGCTCGTGCACGATGCAGCCGACGCTGAGGCCCAAGAACTTGTAGATGCGGCCCATCCATTCCGCGTCGCGCTTGGCGAGGTAGTCGTTGACCGTGACGACGTGCACCCCGCGCGCGGCGAGCGCATTGAGGTAGACGGGGAGCGTGGCGACCAGCGTCTTGCCTTCGCCGGTCTTCATCTCGGAGATCTTGCCCTGGTGCAGAACGATGCCGCCGATCATCTGCACGTCGAAGTGGCGCTGCCCGAGCGTGCGCTTGGCGGCCTCGCGCACGGTGGCGAAGGCCGGCACCAGAAGCTCGTTGAGATCGGTGCCCTCGGCGAGCTGCCTGCGGAATGTCTCCGTGCGCGCCCTGAGCTCGGCATCGGAGAGCTTCTCCAATTCCGGCTCGAGCGCATTGATGGCCTCGACGGTCGGCCGGTAGGACTTGATTTTGCGATCGTTCGCCGACCCGAAGACCTTGGCTGCAAGTGCGCCGAAAGACAGCATAACCAAGTTCCTATTGCGCTGTGAGTTGAGCTGCCAGCCGCGATCCCATCACCCGGACCGGCAGAGAACCCACAAGCGTCATCTCATGGCAGGGAATACGGAAAACCCGCGAAGAAGCGCCTGCAACTGGCCGGTCCCGCCGGGCCCCTGCTGAAATAAGGACCGGTGCCCTCATTGTCAACGAAGGATGCCCCTCTGCCACGCCTCTCACCCTCGCCGGCCGCCGCTTGCCGGACCGGGCCGGCCCGCCGCCGATCCAGCCCGGCATTACGACATGACAATTTGGCAAGATTGCCGAACTGCGACGGAAAAAGTTCTGCAAGATCCGGATGGACTTGAGAATTGGGACGCCTTTCAAGTACATCGAGCAAAAGTCAACGCGAGCCCCAGGCAGGAGCATCCCATGGCCAAGTCGACGGTCAAGCCGTCGCCGTTTGCGCCGGCCCGTCTTCCCGATGTGCCGATCGTGCCCGGCGTCAGGCTGGCGGCCTGCGCGGCGGGCATCCGCTACGCCAACCGCACCGATCTCATGATGGCCGTGCTGGATCCCGGCACAACCGTTGCCGGCGTGCTCACCCAGTCCAAGACCTGCTCGGCATCGGTGCTCTGGTGCCGCCGCAACCTCGCGGCGGGCAAGGCGCGAGCGCTGGTGGTCAACTCCGGCAACGCCAACGCGTTCACCGGCAAGAAGGGGGCCGAGGCCACGCGCATGACAGCGGAAGCGGCGGCGTCGGCGGTCGGCTGCACCCCCGAGGATGTCTACATGTCGTCGACCGGCGTGATCGGCGAGCCGCTGGACGCCTCCAAGTTCACCCATCTGCTCGACGGGCTCGCCAGGACGGCGGCGCCCGACGCGTGGCACGGCGCGGCCAAGGCCATCATGACGACCGACACCTTTCCCAAGCTCGCCACCCGCACCGTCAAGCTGGGCGGCGTGGATGTCGTGATCAACGGTTTTGCCAAGGGCGCGGGCATGATCGCGCCGGACCTGGCAACCATGCTCGCCTACATGTTCACGGATGCGGCCGTGGACCAGGCCCAACTGCAGGCGATGCTGGCCGCGGGCGCCGAGCAGACGTTCAACTGCATCACCATCGACAGCGATACCTCAACCAGCGATACGGTGCTGCTGTTTGCGACCGGTGCCGCGAAGGCGCGCGGGGCGCCGGCGATCACGGACGCTGCAAGCGCGGACGGGCGGGCGTTTGCCGCCGCCCTCCACGATCTCATGCGCGAGCTTGCCCTGATGGTGGTCAAGGACGGCGAGGGCCTGACCAAGCTCATCAGGATCGAGGTGACGGGCGCGGAGAGCGACAGGGCGGCGCGGCGCATCGGCTTTTCCATCGCCAACTCGCCGCTGGTGAAGACGGCGGTGGCGGGCGGCGACCCGAACTGGGGGCGCGTGGTGATGGCGGTGGGCAAGGCCGGCGAGGCGGCCGACCGCGACCTGTTGTCGATCACCTACGGCAGCATTGAGGTGGCCAAGGACGGCGAGCGGGCGCCGACCTACGACGAGAAGACCGTGGCCAGCTACATGCAGGGCCGCGAGATCACGATCGGCGTCGATCTCGGCCTCGGCGCCGGCAAGGCCACGGTGTGGACGTGCGACCTCACCCACGACTACATCTCGATCAATGCGGACTATCGCAGCTAGTGTCCGTCCATCCTCGATGGAACCACCAGACCGCGAGCCTGCCCTCGTCCTGAGCTTGTCGAAGGACGGGCCGCATCCGCCGCCCTCGTCCTGAGCCTGTCGAAGGGCGAGCCGCGGGCACCAAATCGTGCTTCGACAGGCTCAGCACTGGGGCGGCGAAGCCGTCGGCGAGGCGAGCCGAAGACGCTAAGCCGGGTCCGGCTCCTTCGCCGCGGGCGCAACGCCGAGCACCGTCAGCCGGCGCCGGCGTCCGTCGCGTGTCATCCAGGCGATGGACTGACCTTCGGACAGGCCGATGAGGGCCGTGCCGATGGGCGTGAGGATCGAAATCTTGCCCGCGCCGATGTCGGCCCGGCCGGGATACACCAGCACGACGGTGCGCTGCTGCCCATCGTCGGAGGTGAACGACACACGCGACCCCATCTGCACGACGGAGGGCGGAACGGCGTCGACCACCTCGGCGCGCTCCATCTCGGCCAGCAGCTCAGCGGCAACGTCGGGCGCGCGCTGCAGGGCGTCGAGCGCAAGCTGCGTCAGGCGGCGCTGGTCGTCGGAGCTGACCTGAATGGTCGGCATTTCGGGAAACGTTCTGACAGGGCTCATGGAGTGGCTCACAGACTGAGCGCGCCGCAGCGGGCACTCGGAGGAAGGTTGAAGGAAAAGGAAGAAGGGAGAAGCTCGTGTCCGCCGTCGACACATGCAGGCGTGGTGGGCAGGCGTGGTGGAGAGGCTCCACCGATCAGTCGTGCATGTCGATTTCAGTCGTGCCTGTCGATTGAAGCCGGCCCCCGAACTCGGCGGCACGCAAATGACCGAGCTGGGGCTGCTATCCTGCCACGAGGCGGCGGCAACGCGCCGAAATGCTGTGCTCGAATGTGCCGGTCATGGACGTACATATGGTGCGCCGGACCGCAATTGCAACTCGGCGCGACACTCGTGCGTGGGCCATTGCGCCAGGAGAGAGGCGTGCCGCCGCGGTCGATGCGCCGGCAGGATACCTAGGCCTGCGGCCATTCACGCGCTGACGGCCGGCGACCGTCGCTATACGATCGGATTTGCCATCGGTTAACGACCCTTCCTGGCGAGATCTTAACTCCCAACCTTGTAGCGTCGAGGCAAGCATGGGCTCGGGACTTCTTGTTGTCGCTGCCTGCGCGCTGATTGACGCCGACGGGCGTGTGTTGCTGGCCAAACGCCCTCCGGGGCGGCCGCTGGCGGGGCTCTGGGAGTTCCCCGGCGGCAAGGTGGAAGAGGGGGAGACGCCTGAGGCGGCCCTGATCCGGGAGCTCGAGGAAGAGCTCGGGATCAGGATCGCGGGCAAGTGCCTCGCACCGCTTTCATTCGCCAGCCACGCCTACGAGGCGTTTCACCTGCTGATGCCCCTCTACGTGTGCCGGAGGTGGGACGGCGAGGTGACGGCCCAGCAGGGACAGGAGCTGGCCTGGGTGCGTGCGCAGCGGTTGGACAACTATGCGATGCCTCCGGCGGACGAGCCGCTGAAGGCGGTATTGCGGGATCTGCTCTAAGTGTGATGATCGAGAAATTCGCCCTTCCTCGCAGCACGCCTACTGAGCGAATTTCTCGATCTGAATCACACTAGAACCATGAACTTGCTAGTGTCCTTTCGATCGCGAAGTTCGTTCA
>JAIEQJ010000086.1 GCA_019747815.1 Hyphomonadaceae bacterium | reverse complement strand
CGACCAGGCTGCAGGCGCTGCAGGTCAAGCAGCAGCTCGGCGTGCAGGCGCTGTCGATCGCCAACTCCTCGAGCCAGCAGATCCTCTCGCTCTTCCGGTAATCCGCGCAAAGCCAAGTGCTGCAAATCGGCCACGCCCTTTTCAGGGCGTGGCCGATGGCGTTGGGATTTTGCGTGTCAGGCCCGGCGCAAGCTTAAAAGATTAAGATATGGGTAAGAATCGTGCTCTAGTCCTTAACGAATCATCGACTCGTTAACTTGTGTGGGCGCGTTGACGACAGCCCACCGCGCCTGAACAGGGCGTGATGCCCCTCTGCCATACCGGCTGCGGCCGGCATGTACCGCGTTTTTCGATAAACCTCTGCGAGAGACGCACAGATGAGTAGCATCAACACGAACGTAGCAGCGATGACGGCGCTGCAGACGCTCAGCCAGACCAACAAGCAGCTCACCCAGGCGCAGAATCGCATCTCCACCGGCTATCGCGTTGCCGATGCATCCGACAACGCCGCCTACTGGTCGATTGCGACCACCATGCGCTCCGACAACGCGGCGCTCTCCACCGTGCAGGATGCCCTGGGGCTGGGTGCTGCCACCGTCGACACCGCCTATACCGCCGTCAACAGTGCCATCAAGGTGGTCGACCAGATCAAGAGTAAGCTGGTGGCCGCCCGCCAGCCCGGCATCGACCGCGCCAAGATCCAGAGCGAGGTTGCCGAGCTGCAATCCCAGCTCCGCGGTATTGCCGCATCGGCCTCGTTCTCGGGGCAGAACTGGCTGTCGGTCGACAACAGCGATCCCGGCTACAACCCCGTCAAGACCATCGTGTCGTCGTTCTCGCGGTCGGGCGGCGTGGTCTCGATCGGCACGATCACCATCGATTTGGAGAACACAAAGCTGTTCGACGTCGCCGACCAGTCAGGCATTCTTGACACGCAGAGCACGACCACCAACGGCGGCGTCACCTACTCGATCGCCGGTGCCACGGATGCGGTCGACATCTCGGCCCTGACCGACAGCGTTGCCGACCTTGCGGATCTGGAGGAGATCATCGGCGTGGTCGACAGCGTCATATCCAAGATGACGAACGCCGCGACGGCCTTGGGTGCGTCCAAGGCGCGCATCAGCATCCAGCAGGATTTCGTCAAGAGCCTGATGGACGCCATCAGTCGCGGCGTGGGCCAGCTCGTCGATGCCGACATGAACGAGGAGTCGACCAAGCTGCAGGCGCTGCAGGTCAAGCAGCAGCTCGGCGTCCAGTCGCTGTCGATCGCCAATACGTCGAGCCAGTCGATCCTCTCGCTCTTCCGGCAATAGGCGGCTTCCAAAAAAAATCTGAGCCTGTCACGGCCGCGCTCTCTCTGAGGGCGCGGCCTGACTGCGCCGGCCTTCGCGCGCTTGCGCAATTCTCGCGCAAGGTTCGTGCCGGAGTATCCGTGCTCAATCGTTTGGCAGGTCCGGGGTTCATTGATGTTCGGGCTGGAGCAGCTGGAGCGGCTTTGGAGCAGTCTTCTCGGGCTGGGCGCGCGGCGTCTTGCCGGGCTTGGGCTCGTCGGCCTCTCCGTCTTCGCGGCAGTCGGGTTCGGCAGCTACTACCTGAGCCGCCCCGATTTCGAGACGCTCTACATCGGCCTCAACACCCAGGATGTCAGCCGCATCGGCGCCGCCTTGAAGGAGGCGGGCATCACGTTCGATGTGAACGCCCAGGGCAACGCCGTGTCCGTGCGCCGCGGGCAGACCGCGCAGGCGCGCATGCTGCTGGCGGAGAAGGGCCTGCCCACGAGCGCCAACGCCGGCTACGAGCTGTTCGACAAGATGGGGTCCATGGGCCTCACCTCCTTCATGCAGGAGATCACGCGGCTGCGGGCGCTGGAAGGCGAGATCGCGCGTACGATACAGGCCATGAAGGGCGTGAAGGGCGCGCGCGTGCATATCGTGCTGCCGGACGCTGGGTCGTTCCGCAGGACGCGCCAGCCGCCGTCGGCATCCGTCATCATCCGCACCGAGTCGGTCGGCGATTTCTCCTCGGCTGCGGCGGTCAGGCACTTGGTCGCCGCCGCCGTGCCGGGCATGACCGTCGATCAGGTCACGGTGCTCAATACGGATGGTGTGCTCATGGCCGCGGGCAGCGACGCGTTCAACGCATCGCCCGCGAAGATGCTGACCCTCGAGAAGACCATCGGCAAGGAGCTGCATGACAACGTCATGCAGACCCTGGCTCCCTATCTGGGGCCGGACAACATGCGCGTCAGCGTGGCGCTGCGTCTCAACACCGACAAGCGGCAGATCAACGAGACCAACTTCAATCCCGAGGGCAAGGCCGAGCGGTCGGTGCGCACGGTCAAGGAGACGGGCAGCTCGCAGAGCAACAACGCCAATCGCCCGGCCGTCGGGGTCGAGCAGAATATTCCGGCCGACCAGGCAACGGCTGCGGGTCCGAACGGCGAGCAGAACAAGAAGCAGAACGAGCGCCGTGAGGAGCTCACCAACTACGAGGTGAGCTCCAAGACCATCCAGACGGTCAGCGAGGGCTACAAGATCGAGAGTCTCGCCATTGCCGTGGTCGTCAACCGCAAGCGCATGATCGCCGCGCTCGGCGAAAACGCTGCTCCGGATGCGCTGGACAAGCAGCTCAAGGAGGTGGAGCGCCTGGTCGGTTCCGCGGCCGGCGTGGACGCCAAGCGGGGCGACCGGATCACCGTGGCGGCGGTTGAGTTCCTGCCCAACGAGCGGGCAGAGCCCGCGCCCAGCCCCGGCATCATGGCGCAGTTGATGGATCACACCGGCAGCCTGATCCGGGCCATGACCATGATTGCCATCACGCTCATGCTGATCTGGTTCGGACTGCGGCCGGCCACCCGGATGCTGCTGGAGGCCAGGGCCGGCGCGCCGGCGCAGGAGCCGCAATTGCCCAACAGCGCCGCCCCGCCCGGGGTGCATCAGGCGACGCCGGCGGCCAAGGTGGGCAAGGAGCAGTCGCCCAATCTGATCGCCGACCTCACCAGCAAGCTCGGGCGCACGCCGCAGAAGCGGCTCGAGCAGATGATCGACTTCGACGAGGAGCAGGCGGCCGCCATACTCAAACAGTGGATGCGGGGGGCTAGAAGCGCATGAGCGCGGTTCCCGCGGCCCGCTATCTCGCCGATTTCGGTGTCGATGGTGACGCCCGGGCGCAGCACGCGGGCGGCGGCCCGGTCGCGAGCGACGCAGCCAAGCTCGATGAGGCCTTTGCGAACGGGGTCGAGAGCGGACGGACCGCGACTGAGGCCGAGTTCGAGGTCAAGCTGGAGGAGCAGCGTGCCGAGTTTGAAACGCGGCTCGCGACGGAGCGGCAGGAATGGGCGGCCAGCACGGGCGAGGAGCTGGCCAACCAGGTGCTCGCGGCCGTGCAGGAGTTCGAAGGGCGCGTGGCGGAGACCACGGCGCGCATCTTGAAGCCGTTCGTGGCGGCCCAACTGCATCGTCAGGCGATGGCCGAGCTGCAGGCGAGCCTGGACGTGCTGATGACGGCCGACCCCGGGGTCAGCCTCAGCATCAGCGGGCCGGCGGACGTGCTGGAGGCCCTGCAGGCGCACCTGTCCGGTAAGACAACGGCAGTCACCTATACCGCAAGCGATGACTGCGACGTGCGCATTCTCGCCGGCCCGGCCACGCTGGAAACCTGCCTCAAGGGCTGGATGGCGAAGCTTGAGGAGGCCGTGCCGTGAAACCGGGCGAAGAGGACACCAAGGCGCACGAGCTGGTGCTCATCCGCCGGCGGTCGGGCGGCGACGATGCCCCGCACAAGGGCGGCGTGTGGAAGATCGCCTACGCCGACTTCATGACCGCCATGATGGCGTTCTTCCTGGTCATGTGGCTGATCAATTCGACCGACAAGCGCGTGCTGACCCAGGTTGCCAACTATTTCAATCCCATGCGCCTGACCGACAGCACGCCGCATTCGCGCGGCATCAACAGCATCGAGAGCGGGGAGCAGGGCAAGGAGGGCAAGCAGACCTCAGTCGGCGACCCCAAGGACAAGTTTCACGGCAAGGAGAAGACGCAGGGCAAGGGCGCGGACAGGAGCCCGGCACCCAAGGCCGAGTCGAAGGAGGATCCGAGCACGGAGTACACGCCGCCAAGGTTCACCGAGCAGGCGCTGTTCAACGATCCCTACGGCGTGCTGGCCAGGATCGCCACTCAGGCCCCGACCGATGCGGCGCCGACCGCGGGCAAGGAAGCCGATTCGAGCAGCACGGCGTTTCGCGATCCGTTCGATCCGACGGCGCAGCACAGCCGGCCGGATACGCGCTCCGCCAAAACCAAGACAAAGGCGGAGCCGCACACCAAGGAGCCTGCTGCCGACCCGCTGAGCGGCGTGGCGAAGGCGCCGCAGGACGCGCATATCCATCCCAAGGCCGTGCCGGGTCCGGAGGCGGAAAGAGCAGCATCTGCCGCTGCGGCCGAGGCCACTGCACCCCGCCAGGGCGCCGCTGCCGTCGAGGCTGCAGCAAGCCCACCCGCAGACAAGGCCAGCCAGGAGGCGTTGCAGGCGGCCAAGCAGGCGGCCGCGCAAAAGGCCCTGCAGGAGGAGGTGGCCAGGATCGCGGACGAAATCAAAGTGCTGGCATCGCAGATCAAAGGGGCCGTGCCGAGCATCGAGGTGACCGTCACCGAGGACGGTGTGCTGATCAGCCTTACCGATGCCTACGATTTCGGCATGTTCGCCATCGCCTCCGCCGAGCCGCGCCCGGCGACCGTCGTCATCATGGAGAAGATCGCCAAGGTCGTGCAGACCCTGCCGCAACCGCTGATCGTGCGCGGGCACACCGATGGCCGCCCCTACCGGTCGGGCACCTACGACAACTGGCGCCTGTCAACGGCGCGCGCACACATGGCCTACTACATGCTGGTGCGCGGCGGCGTCGAGGAGAAGCGTTTCGAGCGTGTCGAGGGGTATGCGGATCGCAACCTCACGGTGCCCGGCGATCCGGAGGCGGCGCAGAACAGACGCATCGAGATTCTGCTGCGGAGGCCGAGGCAGTGAGGCGCCTCCTGCAACTTGCCGGTGCGATGCTGGCTGGCATTCTGGCCGCTGGTGTGGCGCACGGCCAGGACGGCAAGGGCGAGCCGTTCGAGCTCGTGCGATCGCTGCAGTCACTGCAGGATCAGGCGGCACGGGGGAATACCAGGGCTCAGGCCCAGCAGCGCGCGCTCATCGCACGCATCGCCGAGCAGTTCGAAGCCCTGGATGCCGATGCCTGGAAGGATCCGAGGAATGCGCGGGCCGCGGTGGTGTTCGTGCTGAGCGGCGGCAGTGCCAAGGTGCTGCAGAAACTGGTGCAGGCAGGCGCAGGCGCCACCGTCGGCGAACAGCTCGTCAAGGGAAGCCTGGCTTTCGGCGAGGGCCGGCTGGACGAGGCCCGGGAGCTGCTCGGCGACATCGAGGTGCGTGCGCTCGATCCCAGCATGGCGGGGCACGTGGCCTACGTCCAGGGCGAGCTGGTGGCCAAGAAGGATCCGGCCAAGGCTCTGGCCCATCTCGATGATGCACGCCTGCTGGCGCCGGGCACGCTCATCGAGGAAGCCGCGCTGCGGCGCCAGATCGCCCTGCTCAATGCTGCCGGCAACAGCGAGCGCTACGAGGTGCTGGCGACGCAGTATCTGCGCCGTTTTCCCCACTCGGTCTACGCCGGCGGCTTCCAGGCGCAGTTTGCCGCCGCAATTGCGGTCCGCGCCGACAGCGATCCGGACCGGCTGGCCCGCCTGGAAAGCCTGCTGGGCGGGGTGGAGATGCGGGATCGGCGCCAAGTGTATCTCATGATCGCTGAGGCGGCGCTGATGAAGGGCAGGGCGGAGATGGCCGCCTTCGCCGCTGCCCATGCGGCGCGGCTGACGGAGGACGACAGCGCCGAGCGGGAGCGGGCGCGGCTGTATGAGGGTGCTGCCTTGATCGTCACCGAGGCATTCGAGCGCGGGCTTGAGATGCTGGGCAAGGTGGAGCGGAGCAGGCTCGCCGTGCCGGACACCGCCGTTCTCGACGCGGCGTTGGCGATTGCCACGCAGGTGCGGCGCATGCCCGATGCCCCCGTCGCCGGCTCTGCCCCGGATGCGGCCGATGAGGGGCCGGTGCTGGGGCTGGCGCGCAAAGCCATTGCGCATGTGGACGAGCTTTTGGGCGGATCGGAAAAATGATCAACACCGGTGCGGTATCTCAGTCGCCGAGCGCGGCCATCGAGGCGACGGGCGAGCGGGCACGCGGCGCGCAGCGCTCCGATGGCGAGGAGGAACGCGCGTTTCAAGGGCTCCTTTCCAAGCTTGCCGGCAGCGGAGAGGAGGCCGACGGCCCGGCGGCATCGGTGCAGGAGAGCGGCGGCGGTCAAGTCGCGGACTGGCTGCGGGGCCTGGCCGAGGCGGCGGTCGAAGGCGGAGGCGCCACTGACCTTGAGCAGGCGCTGGCCGAGCGCGACGGCGAGGGTGGCGGCTTGACCGACATCGATCTGAAGGCGCTGATGCAAATTTTGGGCGCCAACGGAGCATTGGCCGGTGCCGGTGGACTGGCGGCACTCGCCGGGCGGGTTGCCAACGGCACCGCCACAGAGGTCGAGACCGCGCAGATCGAGGCCGCGCTGGCGGCGCAGGGAGATGCCGACACGCCGTCTCCCGAAGAGCTCATTCTGGCCAGCCTGGCCAAGGCGGCCGGCCGCACCGGGGAGCCGACGGACGGCGATGGGAAGGCAACACCTGTCACGCTGACTGTGCTCGGCCGCGAAACGCATCTGGCGCCCGTCGCCGACACCAGCGCGGAATGGGCGGCGCGCCTGGCGGCGGAAGGCAACCGGGCGCTGCGCACGGGGCAGCCGGGCTCCGCGGACGCCCAACGGCTTCAACTCGCTACCGAGATGGAACAGGGTGGGGAGGTACCGCTCGCCAATCCGCAGGTGGCTGTCACGGCGGCGCGCGATGGCCAGTTGGGAACGGGAACGAACGCGGGCGCGCCCCGCGGCGAGCCGCAGGCGGGCGCCGAAGCGCGCCTCGAGACGACATCCCTCGCAGGGCGTTCCGATGCGCCCGCCAACGCGGGTCCGGCGCTGTCGGTAACGCAGCAGATCGCCGATCGCGTGGCCGGCGCGGCCAGCGCTTTGTCCGGCCAGGCCGCGCGGCCCGAGGCGGCGCTTGCAGCAAAGCCGTTCGGGGGACCGGTCAAGGTGCTCAATATCCAGTTGCAGCCCGCAGACCTCGGCGCTGTCACCATCCGCATGGCCGTCAAGGACAACGCGCTGCGGCTCGACCTGGAGGTTGGCAGCGGCGATACCGCATCTCTTATCCAGCGGGAGCGGGAAACGCTTTCGGCGCTGCTGCGGTCGGCTGGATATCTGATCGATGGCGTGAATGTGAGGATCGCCGACCCCGGTGGCGTCACGGCGCAGAATGCAACCGGTCAGGCCGGCATGCAGATGCAGGGGGGCGGGCAGTCCGATTCCTCGCAGGCGGAAGCCAGATCGTCCGGCGGGCGGCATCAGGACGGGCGCCAGAACCATACCTTCGGCAATGGGAGCAATGGTGAAGACGAGCAGGCCGGCCGCAGTGCTCGCCGCGGCGGCGTTTATCTTTAGCCTGGCGGGAGCCGCAGCCGGCACCGAAGCCAACCTCTGCGAGCGGGAGATGGTGCGCGCCGCGCAGACGCACGGCGTGCCGCTGGGCATGCTCTATGCCGTGGGGCTGACCGAGACCGGGCGCGGGGATTCGCTGCGGCCCTATGCGCTCAACATCGAAGGCCGGGCGTCCTACGACGACGACAAGGCGGCGGCGCTGCGCCGGTTCGAGAGCGCCCGGGCGGCCGGCCGCAAGCTAATCGATGTGGGCTGCATGCAGATCAATCATCATTTCCACGCCCGGCAGTTCGCCTCCATCGAGCAGATGTTCGAGCCGGCAGCCAATGTCGATTACGCGGCCCGCTTTCTGAAGGCGCTCAAGGCCCGCGAAGGGAGCTGGACGATGGCGGTGGCGCGCTATCATGCGGGCCCCGACAACGATCCGGCGCAGAAGCGCTATGTGTGCCGTGTCATCGCCAACATGGTGGCGACGGGTTTCGGCGCCTGGACGGCGCAGTCGCGCGCGTTCTGTCAGCGTTGAGTGTTGACAGTGTGTTGAGCGAGTCAGGTAACCTGCCGCGCGGATGCCCGGCGGGGCACGAATTCATCTGGAGACGCAGCCATGGCCAAGACCGGCCTTCTCGGGCCCTACCGGCTCAACTTCGACACCATCGATGCGGCCGTGACGCGCAGCTCCGCCGGGGTGTATGCGCTGGGCTACGCCAGTCCCGAGGGCAAGTTCTGCATCAACCATGTCGGCCGGGCCGACAGCGACGTCAAAGGCAAGCTGCGCAACTGCATCGGCTCGGCGACGCTGTTCAAGTTCGGCTATCTGCCGAGCTCAAAAGCCGCCTTCGAGCGGGAATGCGAGCTGTTCCACGACTTGAATCCGCCCGGCAACCGGGTGCATCCGGGCCGGGTGGCAGGGACTAATTGGGAATGTCCTCGCTGCCGTATCTTTGATCGGCGCTCGTGAGCAGGTCGAGCACGTCCGTCAGCGCCGCCTGATAGCCGTGATGCCAGTAGGCGCGCTCGAGGCTGTCGGTGTCGAGATGCCTCTGGTCGGCCTCCGTGTAGGGGGCTTCCTCGTCGAGCCAATCGCGGATGTTGTCCCGGCGACGCCGCAGGAGCGAGAGGGGATTGCTATCGGACATGAAACGCACTGACCAGGGAATGAGCCGAGGCACCGTCGCCACGGCCATGCTTCTACCCCAATCGTCTTGGGGTTCGGGCAATGCCCGCGGCCGGATTTATCTCAAATTGTAAGGATCGTCCCGGGTAGCCGGGCGCTTCCGGTCAAGCGGCCGATAACCATGGGACGGCACGGGGGACGGCTTGAGGTGCGCGGGCGCTTGGGTGCTCACATCGCGCGGCGCTTGGCGCCTCGCAGAGCCTCGTCGATCAGCGAGTTGGCGATGGTCATGCGCCGGGTGGCCTCCTCGCGGATGGACGGCGCAACGCGGTCGGGATGGTTGGCCTTGGCAAATCGCCGCCGGATGAGCCTGAGATCGGTGACGGTCAAGTTCGGTGTCAGATGCAACTCGTCCATCACTTGGTCGTGCTCGGACTTCGGGGCGGGCGGCGGCGCGGGCGCGGCCTCGTCCTGGGGCGATGCGCGGACGTCCTCTTCCGCAGTTGCGCGCGAGATGCCGTCGCTGTAGAGGCGCGCCAGCAGGCTGGCTGAAATATAGGAGCGCACTTTGCCGGCCATGCGATCGATGGCATGCCGGAACTCCATGCCGCCCAGCGCACTGGCTGACTTGCGCGCAGTCACCGGCTCGCCGTCGTCCTCCATGGCCGCCCGGCGGGCTTCTTCCAATGCCTTCAGGAATTCGTCGCGTTCGCGCGAGTTGAGGTTCACCATCGCGGTTGCGGCCATGCTCCTGGACACGTCTGCACCCTCACTTTGAAAGGGTGCCGTTGAGGCAGCGTTAAAGGCGCATCACAAATATGGCGCATTCCCGAGAGATGGCGATGCAAGTTGGCCACTCAGGTCTTACCGATTCGCCGAGCCTCTGGTAGGGGTGTAGGTTGCACCTCAATCCCTTGAAACCCCTCGGTAGCCCGTCGACATCCCCCATGAGCCTACGTTTCATCATCACCGGCATGGTCGCCGCCGTCCTGCTCGGAGCGCTTGCCTGGTTCAACTACATGTTCAAGCCGAACATGATCAAGACGATCCTGTCCTCGCAGGTGCCGCCGCCGGCGACCGTGACCTCGGAGGCCGCGCGCGCGGAGAGGTGGATCGAGCAGCTTCCCGCGATCGGCACGCTGATCTCCTCGCACGGTGTCGACATCACCTCCCAGCTGGCCGGCATCGTCACCGAGGTTCATATCGAGAGCGGCGCTGACGCGGAGCGCGGCACCACCCTCGTGCAGCTCGATATCGCGGTGGAACTCGCCGACCTCGCCAGCGCCAAGGCCATCCTGCATGAGGCGGAGGTGGCATTTCAGCGGCAGGAGGACCTGATCGCCAAGCGGGTTACCTCGGAAGCCAACCTGGACACGGCCCGCTCCAAGCGCGACACCGCGTCGGCGGCGGTGAATAAGATACAGGCCGTGATCGCGCAAAAGACGATCAAGGCGCCGGTTTCGGGCCGGCTCGGCATTCGCAAGGTGGAGCGCGGCCAGTACGTCTCGCCCGGCGTGACCCTCGTCACCTTGCAGCAGCTCGATCCCATTCGCGTCGACTTCCCCATGCCCGAGCAGCTGATCAGCAAGCTGCAGGTCGGCCAGGCCCTGAACGTCACCATCGACACCTTCCCCGCCGAAATCTTCAAGGGCAAAATTGAATCTCTCGACGCGCGCGTGGCGCAGGACACGCGCACCCTGCTCGTGCGCGGCAGCCTGCCCAACCCCAAGCGCCGGTTGCTGCCGGGCATGTTCGCCAATGTGATGGTATTGGCCGGCCAGCCGCAGGAGGTCGTCACCGTGCCGCGCACGGCGGTTACCTACGGCCTCTACGGTGACAGCATCTATGCCGTGAAGGCAGCCGATGCCGGCGGCGAGCCCAAGCTCGTCGCCGACCGGCGCTTCGTGAGGACGGGAGAGGCGCGCGAGGATCGCGTCGTCATTGTCTCGGGCGTCACCGCCGGCGAGCAGGTCGTCACGACCGGGCAGCTCAAGCTCAATCCCGGCGCGGCAATCCGTATCGACAATTCGCAATTGCTCACTCGGCCCGAAGAGCTGCCGAAGCAATAGGGAGCAGTTGCCATGTCGTTCACCGATATTTTCATTCGCCGGCCCGTGCTGGCCACCGTGGTGAGCCTGCTGATCCTGCTCATCGGTCTGGCATCGCTGTTCAATCTGTCGGTGCGGCAGTACCCCGAGATCACCAACACGACGCTGACCATCACCACCACCTATCCCGGCGCCAATGCGGAGCTGATCCGGGGCTTCATCACCACGCCCATTCAGGCGGCGGTGGCGAGCGCGGAGGGCATCGACACGCTCACCTCCTCCTCGCAGCAGAATGTCAGCACCATCACCCTGAACCTGCGCCTCGATGCCAATGCCGATCGTGCGGTGTCCGACGTGCTGTCCAAGGTCCAGCAGGTCAAGAACGTGCTGCCGCGCGAGTCGCAGGACCCGATCGTGACGCGCCAGACGGGCGACACGACGGCCCTGATGTACATGTCGTTCAACAGCAAGGTCATGTCGGCCTCGCAGATCACCGACTATCTGCTGCGCGTGGTGCAGCCGCGCCTGCAGACCATCAACGGCGTCGCCAGCGCGCAGATCCTGGGCGGGCAGACGTTTGCCATGCGCGTGTGGCTCAACCCCGACAAGATGGCAGCGCTCGGCGTTACCCCGCTCGAGGTGCGCGTGGCGCTGGCCGCCAACAACTTCATCACGGCGGCCGGGCAGGTGAAGAGCGACTTCGTGCAGACCAGCATCAACGCGCAGACGCTGCTCGACAATCCGGCCGCGTTCGGCAAGCTGGTGGTGGCCACGCGCGGCGACGCGTTGGTGCGGCTCGACGACATCGCCACCATCGAGCTGGGACCGGAGAGCGCCGATTCCTCCTCGGTGTTCGACGGCCAGAAGGCGGTGTTCGTCGGCGTGTTCGCGACGCCCGCCGCCAATCCGCTGACCGTGATCGCCAAGGTGCGCGATGCGTTCCCCGATATTCAGCGCCAGCTTCCGGCCGGCATGGAAGCAGCCATCGCCTACGACGCCACCAAGTTCATCGAGGCCTCCATCAAGGAGGTGCAGACGACGCTGCTGGAGGCCGCCGGCATCGTCATCGTGGTGATCTTCCTGTTTCTCGGCAACCTGCGCTCGACCATCATTCCCATCGTCACCATTCCGCTGTCGCTGATCGGCGTCATGTTCGCGCTGCTGGCGCTCGGCTATTCCATCAATCTTCTCACGTTGCTGGCGCTCGTGCTCGCCATCGGCCTCGTCGTCGACGACGCCATCGTCGTGGTGGAGAACATCCACCGCCACATCGAGGAGGGCATGCAGCCCTACGATGCCGCCATCGTCGGCGCACGCGAGATCGCGGTGCCGGTCATTTCGATGACCATCACGCTCGCCGCCGTCTACGCACCGATCGGGTTCGTGGCCGGGCTGACCGGCGCGCTGTTCCGCGAGTTCGCGTTCACGCTGGCCGGCGCCGTCGTCGTGTCGGGCATCATCGCGCTGACGCTTTCGCCGATGATGGCCTCCAAGCTGTTGAAGCCGCATACCGGCTCGGGACGCTTCGGACGCTTTCTCGATCGCATCTTTGCCAGCCTGCGGCGGCGCTACGAGGGGCTGCTGCACCGCACCCTTGGCCGTCGCCCCGTCACGATCATGGTGCTGGCCGCCGTCATGGTGGCGACCGGCATCATGTATACGACCTCGCAAAGCGAGCTGGCGCCGGAGGAGGACCAGGGCATCCTGTTCAACATCGTGAAGACGCCCCAGCCGGCCAACCTCGACTATCTGGAGCAGGCGACGGCGCGGCTCGGCGCGGTGTTCGAAACCGTGCCGGAGAAGGAGCACGTGTTCACCATCAATGGCATGGGTGACGTGCACCAGGCGTTCTCGGGCATCCTGTTCAAGCCGTGGGACCAGCGCGAGCGCTCGCAAAAGCAGATCATGGCGAGCCTGCAGGGCAAGGTCGCCAGCATCGCCAATGCGCAGGTGTTCACCTTCCCGCTGCCGTCGCTGCCGGGCTCCAGGGGCGGCGCGCCCGTGCAGTTCGTGATCACGACCACGGCCGACTATCCCCAGCTCGCCCAAGTGCTGGATACCCTGAGGGCCGAGGCGCAGAAGAGCGGCATGTTCATCTTCATCGATGCCGATCTGAGGTTTGAGACGCCGCAGGTCGAGATGAAGATCGATCACGACAAGGCCAACCGCCTGGGCATTACCATGCAGGACATCGGCGGCTCGCTGGCCACGCTGCTCGGCGGCAACTATGTCAACCAGTTCAATCTGTACGGCCGCAGCTACAAGGTGATTCCGCAGGTGCCGCGCGAGTACCGGCTGACGACCGACTGGCTGAAGCGCTACCAGGTGCGCACCAGCGCCGGCACGCTGGTGCCGCTGTCGAGCGTGGTCTCGATCGGGGAATCGGTGCAGCCCAACGCGCTCACCACCTTCCAGCAGCTCAACTCTGCGATTCTGAGCGGCGTGCCGTTTCCCGGCCGCACGGTGGGCGAGGCGATCGACTTCCTGAAGGCGAAGTCGGGCGAGGTGCTGCCCGCCGGCTTCTCCTACGACTTCCAGGGCGAGAGCCGCCAGTACGTGCAGGAGGGCAGCCGGCTGGCGATCACGTTCGTATTCGCGCTCATCATCATCTATCTGGTGCTGGCGGCGCAGTATGAGAGCTTCCGCGATCCGCTGATCATTCTGATCGCACTGCCCACGGCGATGTTCGGCGCGCTGATCCCCATCAACCTCGGCCTTGCCAGCATCAACATCTACACCCAGGTGGGGCTGGTGACGCTGATCGGCCTCATCTCCAAGCACGGCATTCTGATGGTGGACTACGCCAATCATCTGCAGGAGAACGAAGGTCTGAGCCGGCGCGAAGCCATCGAGCGCGCCGCGGCCATCCGGCTGCGCCCGATCCTGATGACCACTGCGGCGATGGTGGTGGGGATGGTGCCGCTGCTGATCGCCGCCGGGGCGGGCGCCGCCAGCCGCTTCGCCATCGGCCTGGTGATCGCCGCCGGCATGACGGTCGGCACGTTGTTCACGTTGTTCGTGACGCCGGTCGTCTACACCTACGTGGCGCGCGATCATGCCGCGCACCGCATCCCGGGGGCTGCTGGCCCCGCGCTCGCGCCTGTGGAAAGGCCGGCGGAATAGCCCTCCCCCCTCTTCTTGCAGGCAGGGAGAGCCGCGCGAGCAGCGGGAAAAAATGCTTGCGCCCGCAGATGTTGCCGCGTGCTCTTGTGCGGCCGCCAAGGGCATGGCGAGAGGGGGTGGGCGGCGCCGGCGTTGCCCGCCGCGCGCATTGGTTGATCGCCGTCAACTTTTCGAACGATTTATGGGTGACTTGTTAACCGCCGCCTGCCAGGGTGGCTTTGCATATGGTCAGTCAACAGTAAGCGTGTGCGCCAAATTCGGTCATGGGTACTTCAGCAGGCAGCAGCCAACGTTCCGCCGGCAGCGGCGTCACCATCTCCTTCGGCGAGCGTTTCGCCGCCTCCGATCAGTTCGACGCGATCTTCCGCGAGGGCATGGCTCTGGTGGAGCGCGCCGCAACGTATCTCGACGGCATGGGCCGCAAGGAAGCGCGCCAGCTCCGCGGGCCCGCCGCCATGCTGTATGCGACCGAAAGCATGCGGCTGACCACGCGTCTGCTCGAGCTCGCCTCGTGGCTGATGATCCGCCGCGCCCACAAGGAAGGCGAGATCACGCTGGAGGAGGTGCGCAAGAAGCGCGAGCGCGTGCGCCTGACGGCGCCCGGGCGGCTGGGGCATATCAAGGGTTTCGATGAGCTGCCCGAGGGTCTGCGCAAGCTGATCGAGGCGAGCTTTGCGCTCAACGACCGCATCGTGCGTCTCGACTGCGCCATGGAGGTGGTGGTGGGCGAGCCCGAGGCTGCCGCCGGCAGTCCCGTGGAAGCGCAGGTGGCGCGCCTGGAGCAGGCTTTCGCCGGTGCGCGCAGCCGGGCAGGCACGCTGTCGTAGGGCACTCTGCGGCAGTGGTGGATTTGCCAGCACAATAGCGATTCGACGTGTCGCCCCAGAACGCGCGCGGGATTCATCCCTTGCCGTACTCTGACGCTTGCGGATTGCTGGATCCCGGCGACAAGCACCGGGATGACAGGCCCACCGGAGACGTGGTCGGCTGGCTCGACCTGATCACAGCCGCCAGCGTTGCGCATCTACGCCTGGACCGTGAGCAGGTTGGCGTCGCGGGCCAGCCGCCATTTGCCGTCGGCCTCCTTGCGCAGGATTGTGAGCGTATGGCCTGAGCGGTGGATGGGGTTGCCGCCGGACGGTGTCACAGCCATGTGCAGATAGGTGCGCAGATAGGCCCAGTTGCCGAGCACCTGCAGCTCGTGGATGTCGCTCGTGCCTTCCATGCGCATGTTCGCCATGCCCTGGAAGGCGACGGCGAACGCGTCCTTGCCGAACGGCTCGCGGCCCGGAACCATGAACACGACATCGTCGGCCATCAGGCCGAGTACGGTGGCCGTGTCGGCGGCTTGGCTGGCTGACATCCAGGTGGCGATGAGGTCTCGGATGGCGCGCTCGTCGTCGGACATGTCGCGATCTCCCTCAGATGGTGGCGTCTGCGCAACCCCGCAGCCCCCCGCAGCCCCTGGGCTCAAGGCCCGGCTGGAACGGGTGACAAGCGGTCCTGAACTCTACTAGCTAGAGCTTCGAGCCTTAAGTCGGAATCGGGGATTCCACGAATCAGCGACCTGTGGTTCCCCGTGCTGGGAGGTGGATCATGGGACGAAGCTATTCACTGGATTTGCGCAGGCGGGTGGTGGCTCGCGTCTCGGCTGGCCAATCACGGCGGACAGCCTTCTGTTCGCATCTGTTCGATGCTGCGCAGCGCCCGCGAGCGATCGCCATCGAACACGGCGCGCTCCATCATGGGGTACGACGCATCACTCCCCCCAAGCTGATCGAGCAGTTCCAGTTCGGGTGACATGGCTCCACTCCATTGTGTGCGGGCCTGTTTCGCGGCGGCGGTCAATGCGCCGTCCGGTTCGCCCGCCGGCGTATTTGCGCCGGCACGGTTCGGCGCACCCGCTCGGCGGCCTCTGCGGTGCGGCATGTGCACCCGCTCAGCCACCAGTAAATGATGTCCTCGCCATCGCTGTAGATATCTCCCACGCTGGTCTCGTGCGGGAAGCGGTTGAGCTTGAGCGTTGACACCAACCTTTCGTCTGGCTCCCCACCCCGCAGCCCGCGGCGCTCGACCGTAAGATAAATCGCCTCGTCGACGACCAAAGGGCTTGGCTCGCAGAGGTGATGAAGCAAAGTGGTGGTGAGGAGCGCAGGGATGCGCAGACCCGTGGCGATGAACTGCCCCTTGTACCAGTTCAGGCCGGGAGCGTCGGCGGGTCCAATTGTGTCATTGATGCCATGCACTTGCGGATCTGCCTCGGCAAGAAAGTCGCGGTGGATTCCATTGCAGGTCCGCGTCTGCACGTCGTCCACCGTGATGGCAAGGAAGTCCGGGTGAGAGACCAACATCTCGTCGTGCGGCTTGAGGAACATCGTGTTGCCGCAAAGCAAACCGGTTTCCACGAACGGATGGCGGCCGGCCAGACGCCACCATTCGCGAAGCAGAATTGGAAAGCGGATGCCGTGTGTCTGCGAGATATGGTCGAGTTCCTGTGGCGTATACCCGGATGTCGTGCCGAGTTTTTCCCTGGCCCACGCATCGATCAGACGGATGAGGGGCTTCCACGTCGCGCTTTCTCGCACCAGGTCGAGAGGTGCATCCTCATTGCGCCGCCGATAGTCTTCAATCGAGCGAGACGTCATTCGTGTGTCGCCAGTGGTGCGTGCTTCTCCGTATCCACCATACCTGCTTGCGCAACATCTTGTCATGGCAAGGGCTTGCCTGCCCTCGGACTCGTTTTCGAGGGTCTCGACCATCCATCTTCGGCGGTGAGGGGTGAGCAAGGCGCCCTACCCCAACGCCTCGTTCGCCTTCTTCACCTTGTCCGCGTCGACATACACCTGCCCGCCCATGGCGCGGAACTTGGCGGACATCTCCGCCATGCCCTGCGCGGCTTCAGAGGGGGTCAGACCCGTCCCGCTGGAAGCGGGCAAACCAGAAGTGTCTGACCCCGCGTCCGGGTCGACCACGGTCGTCTCCTGCGCGATCTCCACGCCGCGCTCGTTGAGCTTGGCGGCGTAGTCGCGCACTTGCTGGGTGATCTCCATGGAGCAGAACTTCGGCCCGCACATGGAGCAGAAGTGGGCGACCTTGTGTGCTTCCTTCGGCAGCGTCTCGTCGTGCATGGCGCGTGCCGTGTCGGGGTCGAGCGAGAGGTTGAACTGGTCCTCCCAGCGGAAATCGAAGCGCGCCCGGGAGAGCGCGTCGTCCCTGAGCTGCGCCGCCGGGTGCCCCTTGGCGAGGTCGGCGGCGTGCGCGGCGAGGCGATAGGTGATGACGCCGACCTTCACGTCGTCGCGGTTGGGCAGGCCCAGGTGCTCCTTGGGCGTGACGTAGCAGAGCATCGCCGTGCCGAACCAGCCGATCATGGCGGCGCCGATGCCCGACGTGATGTGGTCATAGCCCGGCGCGATGTCGGTGGTCAGCGGCCCCAGCGTGTAGAACGGCGCTTCCCCGCATTCGGCGAGCTGCTTGTCCATGTTGATCTTGATCTTGTGCATCGGCACGTGGCCGGGGCCCTCGATCATCACCTGGCAGCCCCGGCCCCAAGCGATCTTGGTGAGCTCGCCCAGCGTCTCGAGCTCCGCGAACTGTGCGCGGTCGTTGGCGTCGGCGATGGAGCCGGGGCGCAGGCCGTCGCCCAGCGAGAAGGAGACGTCGTAGGCCCGCATGATGTCGCAGATCTCCTCGAAGCGCTCGTAGAGGAAGCTCTCCTTGTGATGCGCCAGGCACCACTTGGCCATGATGGAGCCGCCGCGGGAGACGATGCCGGTCACGCGATTGGCGGTCAGCGGCACATAGGGCAGGCGCACGCCGGCGTGGATGGTGAAATAGTCGACGCCCTGCTCGCACTGCTCGATCAGCGTGTCGCGGTAGAGCTCCCAGGTGAGCTTGACGGGGTCGCCGCCGCATTTCTCCAGCGCCTGGTAGATCGGCACCGTGCCGATGGGCACGGGGGAGTTTCTCAGAATCCACTCGCGCGTGTTGTGGATGTTACGCCCCGTGGAGAGATCCATGACGGTGTCGGCACCCCAGCGGATTGCCCACACCATCTTCTCCACCTCCTCCTCCACCGAGGAGGTGACGGCGGAGTTGCCGATGTTGGCGTTGATCTTCACCAGGAAGTTGCGGCCGATGATCATCGGCTCCAGCTCGGCATGGTTGATGTTGGCTGGGATGATGGCGCGCCCGCGCGCGATCTCGTCGCGCACGAACTCCGGTGTGATGTGCTCGGGGATCGATGCGCCGAAGCTCTCGCCGTCGGCGACCTTGGCCTTGGCTTGCGCCAGCGCTGCCTTGCGCCCCAAGTTCTCGCGGTGCGCAACGTAGATCATCTCCTTGGTGACGATGCCGGCGCGGGCGAACTCGTATTGGGTCACAGGCTTGCCGGGCAGACCGCGCATCGGCGCCGGCTTGTTGGGGAAGTCGCGGGCAAGATGCCTGCCCGTGACGTTGCCGTTGTCCTCGGGCCTGATGTCGCGGCCGGCATAGGTCTCGACGCCGCCGCGCGCCTTCACCCACGCCGCGCGGATGCGCGGCAGGCCCGTCTCGACGTCGATGGCGGCATGCGGATCGGTGTAGGGACCGGACGGGTCGTAGACGCGAAACGACCGCTCGCCCGCGCCCTCACTCAACGCGATCTCGCGGAACGGCACGCGAACGTCATCGTGGCCTTCGGGCGCGGCGTAGACCTTGGTCGAGGCGCTGATCGGTCCCGTGGTGACCTTGGGGATCATCAGGTCCTTGGCTCGGGTGATTTTGTTCATCTGTTGACCTCAGGTGTTGATAGATATGCCTTGTAGGAGAGGAAACCACCCAGCACGATCAGCACCGCGCCGGCGAGAAGGAGCACCACCGGGTTGGCGGCGAAGGAATCGGCCATCGGGCCTGCCCATTGCGGCACCCACATGCGGACGAGCCCGCCCACGATCGCAAGCCAGGCCAGCACCGTGATGAGGGCCTGCCAGCCGCTCCAGATGTTGTGCGCGCGGACGATGGCGATGCCTGCGAGCAGAGAAAGCATGCCGGAGACGAAGATCAGGCCGTAGTCGTGCGAAATCTGATCCATGATGGTTGGAAACAGCTCGCGATTCACGAGCATGGCGATGCCCATTGCTGCCAGCAAAGGCCCCATCAATCCGGCAATGAGCTTGGAGTGCATAACGGTCCGTCCCTTCGCCGGCATGACCCGGATCAGGTTCAAAGGGTGGCGGCGCGGGTTCAGCGCCATCTCAGCCGGCTGCCGCCGGCCCCCCTGGAACGGCGCCAGTGTAGGCTGTTCGCGGGGGGTGTCAACGCAGCTCCGCGGCCGCATTTGAATGAGGCATCCGTGCTAGGAATAAGCTCCAAGGGAGGGAGCGGGCGCGATGAGATCCACGCGGCTGAGCGGGAGATGGCTCGTTGCCGCCATGTGCGCGGGCCAGGTCGGCAATCTGCTGCCGCACGTGGTGGTGCCCGCGGTGATGCCGCAACACCTGATGCCGCTCTGGCAGTTGAGCGGCAGCGAGGCCGGCATGATGGCCGCCGCCTATGCGCTGGGCTACATGCTGGCCGTTCCGTTTCTGACCACGCTCACCGATCGCATCGACGCACGGCTGATCCTGCTCGGCGGCTCGGCGGTGAGCGGGCTCGCCACCGTGGCCTTCGGCGTGCTGGCGGACGGGCTCGCATCGGCAGCGCTGCTGTGGGCGCTGGCTGGCATCGGCTTCGCGGGCGCCTACATGCCGGGGCTCAAGGCGCTGAGCGACCGGCTGGGCCCCGGCGACATCTCGCGCAGCGTCACGCTCTACACGGCCTGCTTCTCGCTGGGCGTCGGGCTCTCCTTTCTGGTCTCCCAGCTCGCGGCCGAGCATCTGGGCTGGCGCGCTGCCTTCCTCATCACCGGGCTCGGCCCGCTCGCCATGGTCGCCGCCTGCCTGGCGCTTGCCCCGGTGCAGCCGCGGCCGTCGGGCGCGGCGCTGCTCGATTTCACGCCTGTGCTCAGCAATCGTGCGGCCATGGGCTACATCCTGGGCTATGGGGCGCACTGCTTCGAGCTGTACGCCCTGCGCACCTGGATCGTGGCCTTCTGGGCGTTCGTGGCGGCGCGCAGCGGCGGCGCGGCGGTGCTGGAGCCGGTGACGGTCAGCGTCATCACCGCATTGCTTGCCATGCCCTCGAGCGTGCTCGGCAACGAGGCGGCGATACGGTTCGGCCGGCGCCGCGTCATCGCGGCGGTGATGATCGTGTCGGGGGCCGTCGCCGTCGCTATCGGCATCGCCAGCGGCGCGGCGACGTCGGCGGTACCTGGCGTGCTGCTGGCGCTGCTGCTCGTCTATGCGATCACCGTGCCCGCCGATTCCGGCGCCCTGACCTCCGGCATGACGGCGAGCGCCAACCCGGCCTACCGCGGCGCCACCATGGCGATGCATTCAACCGTCGGCTTCGGCCTGTCGGCGGCCGGCGGCTGGGCCATCGGCATCGCGCTCGATGCCGGCGGAGGTCCGGTGAGCGCGTCGGGCTGGCTGGCGGCGTTTGCGGTGATGGCGGGGAGCGCCTTCCTGGGGCCGCTTGCGCTCTGGTGGTCGGTGCGGGCGAGGGCTGCACCGGTGCGCACACCCGAATGAGCGCGATGCGCGTGTTGGCGCGGCGGGCCAAACCCGGCTAGGATTCCGGCCGGCCAAGCTCGGGCCGGCAAGGTGGCAATCCCAGGAAGTGCGCGTGTCCCGCCGCGTCAGGAACATTCTCTTCATCATGTGCGACCAGCTGCGCTGGGACTATCTGTCCTGTGCGGGGCATCCGAGGCTCGAGACGCCCAACATCGATGCGCTGGCGAAGCGGGGCGTGCGGTTCACGCGCGCCATCGTGCAGTCACCGGTGTGCGGGCCTTCGCGCATGAGCTTCTACACGGGACGCTATGTGGGCTCGCACGGTGCCACCTGGAATGGCGTGCCGCTGAAGGTCGGCGAGATGACGCTCGGCGACTATCTGCGGCCGCTCGGCCTCAAGACGGTGCTGGTCGGCAAGACGCACATGCGCGCCGACGTCGAGGGCATGGCGCGGCTCGGCATCGATCCCAATTCCATCATCGGCGTGCGCGTGGCGGAGTGCGGCTTTGATCCCTTCGAGCGCGATGACGGCCTGCATGCCGCCGGTCCCGACGGGCGCTATGACCCGCAGACGCCGCGCTACAATCGCTACCTCAACGACAAGGGCTACGGCGGCGCCAATCCCTGGCACGACTGGGCCAACGCCGCGCAGGGCGAGGGCAACGCGCTGGCGTCCGGCTGGGCGATGCGACATGCCCGCAAACCCGCGCGCGTGGCGGAGGAGGATTCCGAGACGCCCTACATGACACGGCGCGCCATGGACTTCATGGCGCAGGCCGGCGACGAGCCCTGGTGCCTGCACCTCTCCTACATCAAGCCGCACTGGCCCTATATCGCGCCCGCGCCCTACAACGACATGTATGGGGCAGGCGATGTTGTTCCCGTCGTGCGCTCGCAGGAGGAGCGGCGCGATCCTCACCCCGTCTATCGCGCCTTCATGGATCTGCGGGTGAGCGGCGCCTTTTCCCGCGATGACGTGCGCGCCGAGGTGATCCCCGTGTATATGGGCCTCATCAAGCAGATCGACGATCAGCTCGGCCACCTCTTCAATTTCATGCACGGCCGGGGGCTGCTCGACACCACGCTGATCGTGTTCACCTCCGATCACGGCGACTATCTGGGCGACCACTGGCTGGGCGAGAAGGATCTGTTCCACGAGCCATCGGTGAAGGTGCCGCTGATCATCTGCGATCCCTCGGCGGCAGCGGATGCGGCGCGCGGGACGGCGTGCGACGCGCTGGTGGAGACCATCGATCTGGCGCCGACGTTCCTGGAGGCGCTGGGCGCTGATGCGGCCTCCCAGGCGCATCGCCTGGAGGGCCGTTCGCTGGCCCCGTGGCTGCGCGGTGAGGCGCCGGCCCAATGGCGCCGCTATGTCTTCAGCGAGTATGACTATTGCATCCTGCCGGTGGCGGCCAGGCTCGGCGTCGAGCCCCGCAACGCCCGGCTGTTCATGGTCGCCGACGCGCGCTGGAAATACGTGCATGCTGCAGGCTTCCGGCCGATGCTCTACGATCTCGCCAGCGACCCCGATGAATTCCGCGACCTCGGCGCCGATCCGGCCTATGCCGGCGAGCGCCGGCGTCTGGCGGCGGCGCTCGGCGACTGGGGGCTCAGGCTCTCGCAGCGCACCACCCGCTCGGAGGCAGAGATGGCGGCGGCGCGGGGCAGGTCCCAGCGCAAGGGCATTCTCATCGGCGTGTGGGACGAGGCCGATGTTGCTGACGAGCTGTGGAGCCAGTATCTGGGGGATGACGGCCGGTGAGCGCGCGGGCGGTAGCACGTGTTTCACGTGAAACCTGACGTTCTGGAGGTAGGGGAGCACCGTCGATGACCCGCAAATTGGCGCCCATGCCGGCTTTCATGGCGGCTTTCCTGGCGGTCTTCCTCGCGTGGGCTGGGACGGCCGCCATCGCCCTGCTCGCGCTGTCCGCGCTCCCCGTGCACGCGCAGGTGCCGGAGCAGGTGGTGCGCGTCATCTTTCCGTTCACGGCCGGCGGCTCGGGCGATGCGCTCGCGCGGCACATCGCGGAGGGCTTGCGCACGGCCCTCGATCAGCCGGTGATCGTGGAGAACCGCACCGGCGCGCAGGGCCGGCTCGGGGTCATGGCGGTGAAGGCTGCGGCGCCCGATGGCCGCACCCTCCTGCTCACGCCCATCGCGCCCATGGCGGTCTACGGCCATGTCTACAAGGCGCTGCTTTATGATCCCGTCGCCGACTTCGAGCCGGTGTCGCAGGTCGCCACCTTCGATTTTGCGATTGCGGTGGGGCCGCAGGTGCCGGCCGCGTCCCTCAAGGAGCTGGTGGCGTGGGTGAAGGCCAACCCGGCACAGGGCAACTACGGCACGCCGGCCGCCGGCACGCTGCCGCATTTCTTTGCCGTCGCGTTTGCCAAGGCCGCCGGTCTCGATCTGCGCCATGTCGGCTATCGCGGCTCGGCGGCGGCGCTCACCGATCTGATGGGCGGCCAGATCGCCATGGTGATGACCACCGCCAGCGATCTGCTGGAGCAGCACAAGTCCGGCCGCATCAAGGTGCTGGCCACCTCGGGCAGTGCGCGCTCGCCGTTCCTGCCTGCCATCCCCACCTTCAAGGAGGCCGGCTTCCCCATCGAGGGCACCGGCTGGTATGCCGTTTATGCGCCGGCCAAGACGCCGGCCGAGATCGTGGCCCGGCTCAACAGGGCAGTCGTCGCCGCCGTGCAGTCTCCGCCGGTGAAGGAGAAGCTGCTGGCTTTTGGTCTGGTGCCGACCGGAACCTCCGCGGCCGAGCTCACCAGGATCCAGGCGGCCGACTCCGAGCTCTGGGCCCCCTCCGTCAAGGCCTCCGGCTTCACGCCCGAGCAGTAGCGCAAAAGCCGCCGGCGGCAGCGCTCCATTCCCTACACCACGTCATCCATCGCGATCGCCCTGTAGCCGAGCGGCGTGCCGAACGGCGCGATGTCCGAGACGGCATCGCTGTAGAGCGCGCCCTCGTGGAAGAAGTAGGTGATCACCGTGCGATAGGTGCCGATCCGCCGGTGCTCCCTGGTGCGCAGCACGCTGCGGGTCGTCGTCAGCACGCAGGCGATCTCCCTCGCCTCGATGCTCCGCTGCAGCGCCGCATCGTCCAGCATCTCCTCCAGGATGCCGCAGGCGATGGGCGCCAGATCGCGGCCGATCCAGCCCACCACCGAGGGACGCTTGCTGATCGCGGGCTCGGAGAGCGCCTGCAGCCGCAGGCGCGGGGTGCGCGACAAGGCCCGCGGAAAGGGGCAATGGCGGACGGCGTACGCGAGGCTTTGCAGCAGGGTGGCGGGCGGCGCCCTGCCCAGATCCCTGAGCTTCCTCTGCAGGTCAAGACTGGGCCTGTCGTCGCCACGCTCCCAGCGCGAGACCGTGCGCTGCGACACGCCGATCACGCCCGCCATGCGCTCCTGGGTCAACCCGTGCCGCAGCCGGTAGCGCTTGACGAGGTCGCCCCAGTTTTCTGAGCCCCAGTCCTCAGACATGTCCACCGCCTCCTGAGCGCAGACGCCTTTAGACGTTGAACGCGGTCGACGCGCTTTTTACGATGCGACGGTGACCGTTTTCGGGCCTGAGGCGGGGTCTCGTCAGGCCGCGGTTGCAGTCGTGCTCGGCCCCCCGGGCACGTGGTCGAAGTGTCGACGGGCGGCCCCATCCGTCCGCCGATGTTGAGCGGGGAAAGACCATTGAGAGCAGCGCTCTCAATGGTCTTTTGTCCTCTGCCGGCCGGTCGCGCTGCTTGGCGGCGTGCCCGCCCGCTAGGCGCCGAACCGCTCCACCCAGGCGGTGAACCTGTCCATATAGAGCTGCAGGAATTTGCGCACGCTCTCGTCGGCAACCTGGCCTTGGGCGTCGACCATGTCCGGCTTGTAGGTGATGTAGCCCTCCGGCTGCCCCATCAGGACGACATTGAGATAGGCAAGGATGCTGCGCAGATGCTGTTGCGCAACCGCCGTTCCGACCGCCCCCGGCGAGGTGCCGATCGCCGCTGTCGGCTTGCCGTCGAACGAGTTCTTGCCGTAGGGGCGGGAGGCCCAGTCGATGGCGTTCTTCAGCACGCCGGGGATGGAGCGATTGTACTCGGGCGTCACGATCAGGATGCCGTCGGCAGCGTCGATCTCCCCCTTCAGCCGGGTCACTGCCGCCGGCGGGCTCGGCTCCAGGTCCTGGCTGAACAGCGGCAGGTCGTCGATCTTGGCGAAGGTGAATACGGTGCCGGGCTTGGCCAGCTTGGTCAGCGCTCCCGCCAGCTTGCGGTTGTGTGAATCGCGGCGAAGGCTGCCGACAATGACGACGATCTTGGACATGGCGGTTCCCGTTCCTGTGGTCAAAGTGGTATAAGTTTGTAACCAGAGCTACATAGGTAACTGCTGCCAAGGGCGGCAAGGAGGCACATTCTTGAAACCAGGGTACATGCATTTGACCGGCGATTGCCGCGCCATCAGCGAGGTGCTGGCACGTATCGGCGACAAATGGACGGTTTTGGTGGTGAACCTGTTGGGCGGCGGCCCGAAGCGGTTCAGCGAGATCAAGCGCGAGGTGGGCGGCATCTCGCAGCGCATGCTGACCCTGACCTTGCGCGCGCTGGAGCGCGACGGCCTCGTCACCCGCACGGTCCATCCCACCGTGCCGCCGAGCGTCGAGTACGCCCTGACCGAGCTTGGATGCTCGCTGCAGGTGCCGGTGCGGGCGCTGGGCGAGTGGGCGCTCGTCAATCAGCAGACGATGGCCGAGGCGCGCCGGCGCTTCGATGCCACGTGTCCCCGCGCGAAGTCATAGGGCGGTCCTCGCCCCTTCCGGCCGCAGCGCAAGCGCCCCCGAGCCAAGTCGTGGCCGCCGAGCTATTGTCGTTCTGAAGGCTCGACCAGGGAGACCGCCATGGATGCCGATGCACTGAAGACGCTGCAGGCCCCGCTGAAGGACAAGTATCGGAAGCAGCCGGACGCGGCGGTCATCACGCTCACGGCGCAGGGGCGCATCGGCGAGGGCGTGACATGCTCGGTTGAGACCGGCAAGGCGCTGGTGGAGGCGGGATTGCACCCGGCGACCGGCGGCACCGGCCTGCATGCCTGCTCCGGCGACATGCTGCTGGAGGCGCTGGTTGCCTGTGCCGGCGTCACGCTGAATGCCGTGGCGACGGCGCTCGGTCTTGAGGTGCGCGATGCCACCATCAGGGCCGAGGGCGATCTCGATTTTCGCGGCACCCTGGGTGTTGCCAAGGAGGCCCCTGTCGGCTTCCGTGCCGTTCGGCTCACCTTCGACATCGACGGCGATCTGACCGAGGAGCAGCGCGCCACCCTGATGAAGCTCACCGAGCGCTATTGCGTCGTCTACCAGACCCTGCGCGCGCCCCCGCCCATCGCGATGGTTGCCCGCGTGCGCTGAACGGCGCGGGCTGAGAAGAAGTCCACAGGCTCGCCCCGACGGTGCAGGATGCGTCAGGGGCGGCTCCCCTTCCTTGGGCCGTGCTGCTAAGATGCCCCTCGGCTTTGTCTGGAGTTGGGGGAGCCATGCGATTGCTCAAGCCTGCACTTTTGTTTTCTGCATTGTTGGCAAGTGGTTGCGCCAATGAGCACGGGATGGCGTGGCAGCGTGCGGACGGGCGTCCGGTGGATGCCTCCTTCGATGGGGCCATCGCGCAGTGCCGCCGCGTCGCCTCCGACTATGACGACGGGGCGGTGGCGGCGATGCGCCGCTGCATGGGCAAGCGCGGCTACGTGTGGGCGTCGACAGCCGGCTAGTGTCCCGATCGCGAAGTTCGCTCAGTAGGCGTGCTGCGAGGAAGGGCGAATTTCTCGATCATCACACTAGCGCTGCGTCGCACACTCGCTTGTCGTCCCGGAATTCTGCGAAGCAGAATCTCCGGGGCCCGGAGCTGCAAAATACCGCGCCTCGCTCGTTGCCCTGGTCCCGGCGCTCGCGCTTCGCGCTCGGCCGGCATGACAGATGGTGTCATCCTGGCTCCAGGATGAGCCGTCCCATCACTGCGAGAACGGCACAATCAGGTCGATGCCCGCCGTAAATTGACGGCTTTCCGTGCCGGCGTTGAACGGCGTCGTGTCGGCGGACCAGTCCCAGCGGATCTCGGGTCGAATGACGAGGCCCTCGAACCGCTTCGGCACCGGAGGCTTGTAGTTGGCGCCCAGCGTGAGCGCGTAGTAAGTCGTGGATCCGCCGCCGAGCACTGTTGCTGGGCGCCCCTTCGTGGCGTTGATGAAGTCGAGATTGCCCGGAAATGCGGCAACGAAGGCTCCGTCCCGGTCCCGCCACACCTCGCCGCGCACGCCAACGGCCCATTGGTCGGTCAGCGTGTAGGTGAAGTACTGGGCAACGCCCCACCCCTCGGCCTTCAAACCGTCGTCGCGGATATAGTTGACGTCGGTCGTGGACGTCAGCTTCTTGTTGATCTTCCACACTGTCGTGATGTCGTTCAAGTACCGCAGGTCACGGTTGGGATCGACGCCCGGCGTCCCCCTCGGCAGCTCCGGCCCGATATGCGTGGTGGCGGTGATCGTGAGATCGCCTTTCAGGAGGTTGAGCCCGATGCCGCCGTGAAAGGCGATGGCATCATTGTTGTCGCCGTTCCGTCCAAACGTCGTGTTCACGCCGGTATCGATCCCCAGGTACAGGTCCACCATCGGGGTCAGGTGCGTCGTCGTCATGACGCCCGTATGCATGAACGGAATGCCGAAATTGAAGATGTAGGAGTGCGAGTAGAAGAAGTTCGAGGGTGCGTAGATGACCTCGGCCCCCTCGAGCGTCACGTACTGGCCGACCTTCACGTCGACGCCGCCCTTGGTCAGGATCGGCAGGTGAGTGTTGAGATAGGCTTCAACGACCGTGAATTGATTGCGATGGTTCTGCCTGTCGAACTCACCGAGGAAATGCGCGTATCGGGCGTCGGACCCATACATGCCTTGCAGCTTGAACCCGAGCTGGAATTCCGATGGCTTCTTCGGGTCGAGCGGCCGCTCGAGGGTCAGGATGACCTGGTTCAGCAGCGGCACATCCGACCGATCGGTGAACAGGTGTCCGAAGTTCAGGTCGTTGGCGGGGGTGTCGGCATTGTACGTGTAGCCCGCTGCAACGTGCCCGGAGAGCTTCACGTCCTTCCACCAGTCTGTGCGAGACGGCGCCGGTGGAGGATAGGCGCTGAGGTCGGCCGCCGCGGCCGGGCCGACACGCCCGACGGGCTGAAGGAGTGCGAGGCCCGCCAGAGACATCGTCAGCAAAAGGAACGAGATTGGGCGCTGTTTCATGATGTGCCCCCGATATGGTCTTGGATGAGGCGCCTTCACAATCCGGTCCGCCCGAGCTGCCGTCCAAGACCGCGGCCCCTGGCGAATCCCCATGCTCGACGTAACTACGTGGGCGGACTTTGTTTCGGCAACGACATAATTTGAGCAATTGCCCAGTCGGTGGGCAAAATCATTCGTCAGTACAATTATCTTGATGAATGTATCCGGAGGATCACAATCACCCTCAGCAATCTCGCCAGTACTGTTTCACCCATGACGTCAGACACGCCAGCATGTGCGGTGCTGCCGGTCCGGCGCGGCCAGGACGCCTCCGCATCCCTCAGCTCATCATCACAGCCACCGGCACAACGATTGCAAACTTGGGACGGGTGGCATTCGGCTCGCCGCTGCGTCTCGCCAGCAGCAGACGCGGTTGGCTTGGCTTGACCGCGCCGCCAGCGCCGAGGGCTCAGTGCTGCCACCGGCCGATTTGGCACTCCGCTGTTGACACTGCCAACGGCTCTTCTACAAAAACCCGCCGATACTGCCGCTGGTGGACCTGAGGCGCAGCCGTTCCGGGGTGCGCGGGCATGGTCGGCCGCGCGGTGCGGATCAGCAATGCGGTCGCGCCCTCATGAAAGCGTATTCATTTGACTTGCCAAGACTTTGTGAACAGGAGTGCGCGGGGAAACGCCGGGAGAGGACACCATGACCGCCCTCATTGAAGCGGAGGGGCTTGCCAAGAGTTTCGGCAGGCTCAGGGCCGTCGACGGCATCACCTTGCGCGTGGCGCGCGGCGAGGTGCTGGGCTTCCTGGGTCCCAACGGCGCGGGCAAGTCGACCACCATGCGCCTCATCACGGGTTTCCTGGAGCCGGACGCCGGCCGGGCGCGGATTGCCGGCTTTGATGTGCAGGACAGCCCCAGGGAGGCCAGGAAGCGGCTCGGCTACCTTCCCGAAGGCGCGCCGCTCTATGCCGAGATGACGCCCAAGGGGCTGCTCGGCTTTGTCGCCGAGCTCAAGGGCCTGCGGGGCGATGCGATTGCCAAGTCCGTGGGCGTTGCGGTGGAGAGGACGGGGCTCGGGCCGGTGCTCGAGCAGACCATCGAGACGCTGTCCAAAGGCTACAAGCGGCGCGTGGGCATCGCCCAGGCCATCCTCAACGACCCCGAGGTGCTGATCATGGACGAGCCCACGGACGGGCTCGACCCCAACCAGAAGCACCAGGTGCGTCAGCTCATTGCCGAGATGGCCAGGGAGAAGGCCATCATCGTCTCCACCCATATCCTCGAGGAGGTCGAGGCCGTGTGCACGCGCGCGGTGGTGATCAACAAGGGCCGCATCGTGGCCGACGGCACCGCCGAGGACCTGATGCGCCGCGTGCCCTATCACGGCGCGGTTGCCGTGCGCGTCGCCGCCGACAAGGCGGACGCCGTCAAGGGCGCGCTCGCCGCCGTCTCCGGCGTCGGCAGCGTCGAGACCGTGAGCGCGGCCGATGGGCATCTGCTGCTGCGCGCGGTGCCCAGGAACGGCGCCGGTATCGTCACCGACGTGGCCTCCGCCATTCGCCAGCAGGCGCTGGTGGTGGAGGAGGTCTTCGTCGAGCGCGGCAAGCTCGACGATGTCTTCCGCCAGATCACCTCCTCCGATTTGGACAACCGCAATGCGTGAGTTCCTGCACAACGTTTGGATCATCGCCAAGCGCGAGTTCATGGGCTATTTCGCCACGCCGATCGCCATCGTCTTTCTCATCATCTTCGTGGCGCTGACCGGGGCGTTCGCCTTCTACATCGGTGCGTTCTTCGAGCGCGGCCAGGCGGAGCTGTCCGCCTTCTTCGTGTATCACCCCTGGCTCTACCTGCTGCTGGTGCCGGCCATCGGCATGCGGCTGTGGGCGGAGGAGCGCAAGTCCGGCACCATCGAGCTGCTGATGACCCTGCCGATCTCGCCGTGGGAGGCCATTCTCGGCAAGTTCCTGGCGGCCTGGGCCTTCATCGGCCTGGCGCTGGTTTTGACCTTCCCCATGTGGATCACGGTCAATGTGCTGGGGCAGCCCGACAACGGCGTCATTCTGGCGAGCTATCTGGGCAGCTTCCTGATGGCCGGCGCCTACCTCGCCATCGCCTCATGCATCTCCGCGCTCACCAAGAACCAGGTGATCGCGTTCATCGTCGCGGCAACGGTGTGCTTCCTGCTGGTCATGAGCGGGCTTGAGCTCGTGCAGAACCTCTTCCGCGGATGGGCGCCAGCCTCCGTCGTCTCGGCCATCGCCTCGCTGAGCTTCCTGTCGAACTTCGAGAGCATCACCAAGGGCATCGTCGATCTGCCGGCCATCGTTTTGTATCTGTCGCTGATCGTCTTCGCCCTGTTCGCCAACAAGATCGTCATCGATCTGCGCAAAGCCGCCTGAGGGTATCCCGGCCATGGCTCAAACCACGCAAAAGACGTCGGGCGCTCTTGACCGTGCGGCCGCCGCCGTGGGCGGCATCAGCCGCCGCACGCTGGCCTGGGGCGGTCTGGCGCTGGGCGCCGTCATCCTGCTGGCCGTCAATCTGATCGCCTCGAGCGCGCTGCGCGATGCCCGCATCGATCTCACCAAGGAGCGCCTCTACACGATCTCCGAGGGCACGCGCAAAGCCCTGCGCGCCATCGACGAGCCGATCGACATCCGCGTCTACTTCTCCAAGAAGCTCGGTGAAGCTGCGCCGAGCTACGGCAAGATGTTCGAGCGGGTGCGCACCCTGCTCGAGCAGTACAGCGGGATTGCGCGCGGCAAGCTGCGCGTCAGCTTCCTCGATCCCGAGCCGTTCTCCGACGCTGAAGACCGCGCGGTGGCGGCGGGCCTCAAGGGCATCCGTCTCAACCAGGAAGGCGAGATGGGCTATTTCGGCATCGTCGGATCGAACTCCACCGATACCGAATCCAACCTGGCGTTCCTGTCGACCGACCGCGAGCGGTTTCTTGAATACGACGTGACCAAGCTCATCGTCACGCTGGCCAACCAGACCAAGAGCGGCATCGGCCTCATCAGCGGCATTCCGATCGAGGGCAGCCCCGGCAATCCCATGATGGGGCGTCCGCCCGGCCCGCCGATCCTGATGCTGGAGCAGATCCGCGAGTTCTTCGAGCTGAAGTCGATCCCCAAGGACGCCAAGGAAATCCCGGCCGACATCGGCGTGCTGATGGTGGTGCAGCCGGAGGGTCTGTCTGCCGGCACCGCCTATGCCATCGATCAGTTTGCGCTCGCCGGCGGCAAGGTGCTCGCCTTCGTCGATCCGGTGGCCGAGACCCAGCGCCAGGGCAACCCCATGATGATGATGATGCAGGGGCCGCCCGATCTCACCGAGTTCGACAAGCTGTTGAAAGCCTGGGGCGTTGCCTTCGACGTCAAGAACATCGCCGGCGATATCTCGCGCGCCCGCCGCGTGCAGTTCGGCGGCGGTCCACGCGCCAGCGTGACGGAATATGTGCTGTGGCTCGGCCTCGACCGTCGCAATCTCGACGAGCGCGACCCGCTTGCGGGCGGCATCGAGCGTCTCAATCTCGCCAGCGCGGGGGTTCTGGAGAAGGCATCCGACGCCACCACTCAGTTCGCGCCGATCCTGCGCACCACCGCCGACGCCATGCTGATTCCTGCCGAAGGCGTGAGCATGATGCCTGACGCGGTGGGCCTGCTGCGCAACTACAAGCGCGGCGGCAAGCCGCTCGTGCTCGCCGCCCGCATCTCGGGCGAGGCCAAGAGCGCCTTCCCCGACGGCGGCCCGCCGCCGTCCGCGCCCGAGCCCGACAAGGCCCCCGACAAGGCCAAGGCGCCTGCGCCCGAGAAGAAGGCCGAGACCCCGGCTGCGCCCCGCGCGAAGCATGTTGCCGCGGGCAAGATCAATGTCGTTGTGGTCGCCGACACCGATTTTCTCAACGATCAGTTCTGGGTCGACGTGCGTGAGTTCCTGGGCCAGCAGGTGGCGATCCCCAATGCCCACAACGCCGCCTTCGTGCTGGGGGCGCTGGAGAATCTCTCAGGCTCGGATGCGCTCATCTCGCTGCGCGGGCGCGGCATCTCCGACCGTCCGTTCGAATTGGTCGCCGAGCTGAGGCGCGACGCGGAGGAGCGCTTCCGCACCAAGGAGCAGGTGCTCACCGCCCGGCTCAGGGACGTGCAGACCAAGCTCGCCGGGCTCGAGAAGCAGGGTGACGGCGAGAACCTGGTGCTCACCGACAAGGACCGCCAGGAGATCGAGAAATTCCGCGGCGACCTGCTGACGGTGCGGCGCGAGCTGCGCGAGGTGAAGCGCGAGCTGCGCAAGGACATCGACCGCCTCGACGGCGTTCTCAAGTTCGCCAACATCGCGGCCGTGCCGCTGCTGATCGGCTTTGCCGGCATCGGCTGGGCGGCCTACCGCCGCCGGCGCTCTGCGGCCCCGCCGCCGCCCCAGGCTCCGGAGTCCCAGCCATGACGCCCAGGACCTTCGTCTACCTCGCCATTGCCGCGGCGCTGTCGGTGCTGTTCGCCGTCGTCAGCTTCGCCTCCAACAACCAGTGGAGCACCGGCAAGGCTGCCGGCGACAAGCTCTTTCCCAAGCTCGTGAGCGAGGCCAGCCAGATCGCCACCATCGAGGTCCGGCAGGGCGACAGCATGCTCGTGCTGGAACGCGCGGGCGGCAGCTGGGGCGTCAAGAGCAGCGGCAACTATCCGGCCGATCCGTCCAAGGTGCGCACGCTGCTCGTTGCTCTCGCCGAGGCCGATCTCATTGAAAGCAAGACGCGCAGGCCCGACCGGTATGCCGTGCTCGAGCTGGAGGATCCGGCCGACAAGAGCGCCAAGTCGCGCAGCGTTCGCCTGCTCGGCGCCAAGGGCCATGTCATCGGCGAGGTGGTGATCGGCAAGAAGCGGCTGGATCTGCTCGGCACCGGCAAGTCCGGCACCTACGTGCGCAAGCCCGGCGATCCGCAGACGTGGCTCGCCGGCGCCGAGCTGGATGCGCCGGCGGCCGCGAAGGACTGGCTCAAGACGATGGTCTACACCGCCGATGCCGCCAAGATCAGCCGCCTCACCATCGAGATCCCCGGCGAGGAGGCCCTGCGCATCGCGCGTGAGGCCGCGCCTGCCAAGGATGCCAAGGAGACAAAGGACGCCAAGGCGCCGCCCGCCGATCCCGCCCCAGCCAAGCTGCAGTTCACCGGCTTTCCGGCTGCCGGCAAGAAGCTCAAGGACGCATCCGCCGCCGAGGGCATCGCGCGGGCGCTTGCCGCGATCGATATCGAGGACGTGCGCAAGCTCGACGCGCCCCCGGCGGGCGCCGGCATCAGCACCGTCAAGATCGAGATGGCGGACGGGCCCACAACCACGCTGCGTCTGCGCAAGGACGGCGACGCTCATTGGCTGGCCATTGCGGCCGCCGGCGAGGGCGAGGCCGGGAAGGCGGCGGAGGCGATCAACCAGCGCACGCAGGGCTGGGAGTTCAAGCTTCCCGCCGCCAAGGCCGACCAGATTCTCAAGAAGCGCGCCGACCTTCTGGACGCACCGGCGGGCTGAGTCGAGCCAGCGGCCTACGCCTTGCTGTCCCGCCCCCGGCCGTCGCGCGTGTAGGGATACATCAGCGTGATGTCTGCGCCCGGCAGGGCGGCATCCATTCCGCTCCACACGTCCACCACCGTGCTCGCGATCTCGTTGCTGATCCCGGCCGCGCGCGCGTTCTCCAGATAGAGCTTGATGTCCTTCAGTTGCAGCCTGGCGGTGAACCCGGCGTCATATCTCTCGTTGATGATGCGGCGGGGAAACTTGTCGTCCGTCGCCGTGTTGCGCCCGGTCGAGGCATTGACGATGGCAAGGATGGTCTGCATGTCGATGCCCTGGCTGGTGCCGAAGGCGATCGCCTCGGAGCTGGCGGCCAGCGCCGTCGCCGACAGGAAATTGTTCAGGAGCTTCACCGCCTGGCCCTGGCCGGGCTTCGGGCCGACGTAGAACGGGTTGCCCATCAGGCGCAGGAGCGGCTTGAGGCGGGTGTAGGTCTCGGCCGGGCAGGCGAGCATGATGGCGAGTGTGGCCTTGTCGGCGCCGGCCGTGCCGCCCGACACCGGCGCATCGACAAAGGCGATGCCGGCCTCGGTGAGCGTGGCGGCCGCGCGCTCGGCGGCCTTGATGCCGATGGTCGAGGTGTCGATCACGGTCTTGACCCGGCGCGGCGAGGTGGCGGCGATCTCGTGTGCGACGGCCTCGCTCGCCGTGCCGTCCGGCAGCGACAGGATGATGGTATCGGCCAGCGCCGCCACCTCCGCGTTGCTCCTGGCGATGGTTGCGCCCGCCGGCGCGCGGTCCGTGCTCACGGCGTCGGCCACCACCAGGGTGTGGCCCGCGGCCAGCAGATGCCGGCTCATGCGATGCCCCATGCTGCCGATGCCGATCCAGCCCAATGGTTCCGCCATGACCGCTACTCCGCCGGGGGCTGCGCGACGACATCCTCATAGGTGTGCCGCCTGGTGATCAGGCCGGCGTGCTGGAAGATGTCGAGCGTCGCCTCGAAGGCGGGGCGCGTGATCTCCACATGCGGGGTCCAGTTGCCGAGCCTCTGATAGGTGGCGATGGTGGCCGTGAGCACGGGGGGATCGATATCCCTGAAGTAGGGCGCTTCCGCCTTGGCCACCTCGGCGGCCGGGGTCGCGATCAGCCAGGCGCGCGCGCGGCGGTAGGCGCGCATGAAGCGCCTGGCCATGTCCGTCTGCAGCCATGCGCGCGTGGCGGCGAGGCTGGAGAAGGCGCAGGGGCCGATGGCGTCGCCGACCGCCGTCACGATGTGGCCGACCTTGTCGTGCGCGAGCTGCTGGGGCGCCGGCCCCTGCAGGTGGATGAAATCGCCCTCGCCCCTGCGGAAGGCTGCGATCATCTTGTCGGTGGAGCCGGCATCCACGGCTGTGATGGCCTTGAAATCGAGGCCGCGCTTGAAGCAGGCATACTTGAACATGGCCATCGGCTGCCCGCCGTGGTCGACGATCACGGTCCGGCCCTTGAGCTTGTCCCATGTGAAGGCCGCATCCGGATGGCGGCCGGCCAGGAAGAAGCCGTCCTTCTCGTTGATCTGGGCAAAGTGCAGCGTGGGCGAAACCCGGCCCTGCTCCAGCGGTGTGAAGCCCTGGCTCGGCGCCGATTGCGCCACGTGCACGGAGCCGTCGATCAGGCTGGCGATGGCCGACTTGCCCGGCGGTGACACCGAGTGCCTTCCCTTCAGTCCTTCCGCCTCAAGGAAGCCGCCGGCCATGGTGGCGATGAGGGGGGAATAGAAGGCGGAGAAGCGGGTGAACTCGATGCGGATGTCCTCGGCCACGGGTCCCTCCTGGGCGACGTTGGCAATGTTGTTGCCACCATGCTCCCACGGGCAGGCGCGAGGCTCAAGGGTGTGGGCGAGGGGTCAGTCTCTCCGGTGCGGCGCATCCAGCGTGGCAAAGGGACGAGCAGCCTCGAAGGCGCGGCTGGCGCGCAGGACCAGCGCATCGGCGCCGACAGGGCCGATGATCTGCAGTCCGATCGGCAGGCCTGCCTTCGTGAGGCCGCACGGAACCGAGGCGGCCGGCTGCGTCGTCAGGTTGAAAAGATAGCTGAAGGGTGCCCAGTCGCACCACGCCGCGCCCCAGTCTCCCGATCGCGGTACCAGATCGCCGACCTCGAAGGCCGGCAGCGGCAGGGACGGCGTGAGCAGCAAATCGTAGGTCTGATGGAAGCGGGCGAACACGTTGTGCAGATGCGCGCGGTGCAGTTGCGCGCTGAGATGGTCGAACACCGAAACGGATCGGCTGCGGGCGGCAGCCGCGAGCAGAGCCGGATCGCTCACATCGCGCGCGCGGTCGCCGAACGCCTGCAGCTGGTAGAGCATGGACGGCCACCAGAACGTATTCCATGTCTCGATCGGATCGCCGCCGATGTCGGGATCGGCCTCCTCGACGACGGCGCCCAGCGCCTCGAACGTCCTGGCCGCCGCGGCCACCGCGCTAGCGATCTCGGGATGCGCCTGCCGCGCAAATCCAAGCTTGGGCGAGTATGCCACCCGCAGGCCGCGCACCCCGCCATCGAGGCCGCCGCGGAAATCGGGCGCCGGGGAGATCCAGCCGTAGACGTCGCGCACATCGGGTTCCGCAATCACCGACATGGCCAGTGCGGCGTCGGCCGCCGTGCGTGTCAGCGGGCCGTGGTGGGCGATGGTTCCGAGCGGCGAAGCCGGAAAGGCCGGCACCCGCGCCCGCGTCGGCTTGAGGCCGAAGCAGCCCGTGAACGCGGCGGGGATGCGGATGGAGCCGCCGCCGTCGGTGCCGAGCTGCAGGGCGCCCATGCCGAGCACCACGGCGGCGACGGCACCCGCCGAGGAGCCGCCGGTCGTCATGCGCGTGTCCCACGGATTGCGCGTCAAGCCGGTGAGGGGGCTGTCGCTGGTGGCCTTCCAGCCGTATTCCGGCATGGTCGTCTTGCCGAGCACGATCGCGCCCTGCGCCTTGAGGCGCGCCACGGCCGGTGCGTCGATGGTCAGGGGATCGCTGCCGGTGAGCCTGGAGCCGAACCTGCCGGGCATGCCGGCTACGGCAATGTTGTCCTTGACGCCGAGCGGCACGCCGTCGACGAGCCCCTTGGGCGATCCGGCCATCCACCTCTGCTCGGAGGCCCTGGCCGCGGCCAGCGCGCCCTTGGGGTCGAGGTGGCAATAGGCATTCACCACGCCGTTGAACCGCTCGATCCGCGCCAGCGTGGCTTCAACGGCTTCAACGGGTGAAAGCTGCTTGCTGCGGTAGAGGCGGGTCAGGTCTGTGGCCGACAGAAGCGCGGGGTCGCTGCGGCTTTCGATGCTCATGAGGCGGGCGCTTCCAGTGGGCTGGTGGGACGGGTCGTTCAGGCGGCCTCACCCTAGCGCAACCGGCCGCTCCAGCAGAAGCACCTCCCGCGTCCGCCGCCGGCGCTTGCATGGATGGATGCCCTGGGCGGGGGCTGCCGCGTCATCGGCTCGTGCGCGGGAGCCCGGAGCCGGCGATGCTGGAGGCGGCGTGCGCATCCCGTGCTGTGCCGTTGACAGGAGGGCACCGCGCAGGCAGAGTGCAGTGAACGAACGTTCACTTATACCGAGAACCCATGGCACAAGCCAGGATGGCGGCGCGGCAGCGGGGCGAGGAGCAGACGCGCGCGCGCATTCTCGGCGTCGCCGCCGAGTGGTTCGGCGCGCACGGCTATGCGGCCACGTCCATCCGCGACATCGCCCGCGAGGTGGGAGTCACCGTTGGTGCCATCTATGTGCACTTCCCCTCCAAGGACCGGCTGCTGGTGGCCGTCTACGAGGAAGGCGTGCGCCGCATCGGTGAGGCGGTCGATGCCGTCCCCGCGACGGTGCCGCCGTGGGAGCGGCTGGAGGCGGCGGCGCGCGCCCATCTCGACGCGCTCTTCGACAATGCCGGCTTCGCCCGCGTGATCGTGCGGGTGATCCCGACCGATGTTCCCGAGGCCGCCAAGGATCTGCGCCGGCTGCGCCACGGCTACGAAGCGCGCTTTCGTCGGCTCGTCGACGCCCTCGACGTCGCCCCCGGCTTCGACCGCACCTTGCTGCGCCTGCAGCTTATCGGTGCGCTCAACGCCACGCAGGCCTGGTACAAGCAGGGCGGGGGCGGTGCGGATACCAAGAGCATCGCCAGTCAGTTCGTGGCAGCGCTGCGCACCGGTGCGGCGTCCGGCAAGGGGAGACGGGGATGAGCCCGAGAAACGATGTGCATCCGCCGAAGGTGCTGATCACCAAGATCGGGCTGGACGGCCACGATCGGGGCAGCCGCGTGGTGGCGGCCTTCCTGCGCGATGCCGGCATGGAGGTTCTCTACACGCCGCCCTGGCAGGAGATCACCCAGGTCATCCGGCTGGCGGAGGAGGAGGATGTGGACGTGATCGGCATCTCCTCGCTGGCGACCGACCATCGGCTGGTGCCCAAGCTGATGCAGGCGCTCAGGAAGGCCGGCATGGCCGATGTTCCAGTAATCATCGGCGGCATCGTGCCCGATGAGGACGAGAAGAAGCTCAAGAAGGCCGGGGTGAGGCTCGTGTTTCATCCCGGGGCCTCGCGGGAGGAGATCGTGTCCGGTGTGGCGGCGCTGGCCGCGGAGGCGCGAGCGGCCAAGGCGAAGGAGGTGCTGGCATGACCAGGCGCGCGAAGGCGGGCGGCGCGTCGGGCACGGTGCCGTTGCCCCTGTCCAACTACGACAAGGCGCGCGCCCGATGGCGGGCGGAGGTGCAGGCCGGATTGGGCGGCAAGGCCAACCCCAAGAACCGCTCGGGCATCGAGGTGAAGCCGATCTACACGCCCGAGGACCATGCCGCCGACCGCTACATGGAGGCGCTTGGCTTCCCCGGCCAGCTGCCCATGACCCGCGGCATCTACGCCAGCATGCATCGCGGACGCACCTGGACGCAGCGCCAGCTGATCGGCCTCGGCGTGCCCGAGGACTACAACGCGCGGCTGAAGGCCATCCTGGCGCACGGCGGCACGGCCGTATCGCTGATCCCCTGCAACTCGGTCTATCGCGGCTATGACGCCGATGAGATGCCGGTGGAAATTCTCGGCACCTGCGGCGTGACGGTCAATTCGGTCGAGGACATGGAGATCTGCCTCGACGGCATTCCCATCGGCGAGATCTCCACCGCCCTCAACGATCCCTCGCCGTTCACGCTGCTGGCCCTGGAGCTGGCCGTCGCCAGGCGTCGCGGCATTCCCTGGACGCAGATTTCAGGCACCTCCAACCAGTCGGACTATCTCTCGCACTTCGTCGCCAACCACATGTTCTTCCGCCTGGCGCTGCCGGGCGCGCGGCGCGTGCAGCTCGATCACATCGCGTTCGCACGCCGGCACGTGCCGCAATGGAACCCGCTCTCCATCGTCGGCCAGCACATGCAGCAGGCAGGCGCCACGCCGGCCGAGGCCATGGGGCTGACGCTGTCGTCGGCCATCCAATACGCGAACGACTGTCTGGCGCGGGGCTGGGACCCGGACCAGTTCCTGCCGCGCTTCACGTTCTTCTTCGACATCTCGATGAGCTTCTTCGAGGAGGTGGCGAAATTCCGGGCCGGCCGGCGCATCTGGGCCGATCTCACCCGCAACCGCTTCGGCGCCAGGGATGCCAAGTCGTGGCGCTTCAAGTTCCACGGGCAGACGTCGGGCGTGGACCTCACGCGCGAGCAGCCGCTCAACAACATTCCGCGCGTGGCCGTGCAGGCGATGGCCGGCATCTTCGGCGGGCTGCAATCGCTGCATACAGATTCCTATGACGAGGTGCTGTCGGTGCCGACCGAGAAGGCGGCCCGCATCGCCATCGCCACCCAGAATATCCTGAAGGAGGAGGCGCATCTCACCGACGTGATCGATCCGCTGGGCGGCTCCTACTACGTGGAAGCACTGACCGACCAGATGGAAGCCAAGATCCGCGAGGTGATCGCGCGCATCGATGCGGCGGGCGGCATGTACGCGGCAGTGGAGGCGGGCCTGCCGCAGCAGATCTGCGGCGAGTCGGCGCTGGCGTTCCAGGAGCGGATCGATGCCGGCACGCAAACGGTGGTCGGCGTCAACAGGTACCGGCTGCCGGCCGCGGAGGAGATGGCGCGCCAGGCGCTGAAGCCGCCGCCGCGGAGGACGATCGAAGCCCAGATCAAGCGTCTCAAGCGGTTCAAGGCGGGGCGCGACCGGGCGCAGGTTGAGGGCGCGCTCGACGCCCTGGCGCGGGCAGCCGAAAGCAAGACCGAGAACGTCTACGAGCGGCTGGTCGAGGCCGCCTGTGCCGGGGTCACGCACGGCGAGATCTGCGCCAAGCTGCGCCAGGTCTACGGCTTCGGCCGGCCGCTGATCGTGGCTTAGTGCGAAAACACGTCCTTGTCATCCCGGCCGAGCGCGTCATGCTGGAAGCACGCCTCACGGCTGTCCGGTTCAGCATAGCGCCAAGCCTAGTTGACAAACGCCAGTGCCGGAATCGGGTCGCGGCCAGGGCGGCACGGGCTTAGTCTCTCCCCAGATCACAAGGAGAGACGACCATGGCCATCACCGAGCTGGAGCGTGGCCCGGCCCGTCGCAGCAGCCGGGCCGCCATCGATTGGGGCCAGGTTGCCGCGGAGCTCGATGCCCACGGCTGTGCCACCGTGGGACCGCTGCTGTCGCCCGGCGACTGCGGCGCCATCAGCGGCCTCTATGCCTCCGAGGTGCCGTTCCGCAGCCGCATCGTGATGGCGCGGCACGGCTTTGGTCGCGGCGAGTACAAATACTTCGCCTACCCGCTGCCGACGCGGGTGGCCGATGTGCGCACCAGGCTCTATCCGGAGCTGGCGAAGATAGCCAATCGCTGGAACGAGCAGATGGGCATCGCGGTGCGGTATCCGGCCGCGCACGATGCATTCCTTCAGCGCTGTCACCAGGCCGGCCAGGGCAAGCCGACGCCGCTGCTCTTGCAGTATGGACCCGGCGACTACAACTGCCTGCACCAGGACCTCTACGGCGAGCACGTCTTTCCGCTGCAGATTGCGATCCTGCTGTCGCAGCCCGGCACGGATTTCACCGGCGGCGAGTTCGTGCTGACCGAGCAGCGCCCGCGCATGCAGTCACGCGCCGAGGTGGTGCCGCTCAGGCAGGGCGAAGGCGTGATCTTTCCGGTGCATCACCGGCCCGTATCGGGCACGCGCGGCATCTATCGGGTGATGATGCGCCACGGCGTCAGCCGGCTGCGCTCGGGGCAACGGCACACGCTGGGCGTGATCTTCCACGACGCCAGGTAGCGGCGATGCGCTAAGCCTGCCGCGCGACGTTGGCGATGCGGGCGGGCACGCCGAACTCGCGGTGGCAGATGTGGGCGAGCGCCGCCACGCCCTGGCGGATTTCCTCCTTGGTGGGATTGGCAAAGCACAGTCGCAGACGCCTCTTGCCGCGCTCCTTGTCGAGCGACCATTCGGGCCCGGGATTGATGGCAACGCCTTCGGCCAGGGCGACCTGCGCCAGCTTTTGCGTATCGACCTGGTCCGGCAGCTTCACCCACAGGAAGATGCCGCCCGGCGGGTCGGTGAATTCCGCGGCCGTGCCGAAGTGCTCGGCCAGCGCCTCCATCAGCGTCTCGAGCTTGGCGCGCAGCCCGCGATTGAGCTTGGGCACGTGCGCGGCGAAATGCGCGGTGCAATACTCCGCCAGCAGCATCTGCTCCAGCGCGCCGGAGCCGGCATCCGTCTTGAGCGCCAGGATGCGTGCCAGCACGTTCCAGGGGGCGACGACGTAGCCCACCCGCAGCGCCGGCGCGACCGACTTGGAGAACGAGCCGATGTGGATCACGCCCTGCCCGTTGGCCATGGCGTAGAGCGCCGGCGGCCGGCGGCCGTCCCAGATCAGGTCGGAATAGCACTCGTCCTCGAAGATCGGCACGCCGTGCGCGTGCGACAGCTTCAGGAGCTCGGCGCGCCGTGCCTCGTCCAGGATGGTGCCGGTGGGGTTCTGCACCGTCGGTATGGTGTAGATGTACTTCGGCCTGACGCCGCGGCGCTTGCAGTCGTCGAGGGCTGCGGCCAGCGCATCCATGCGCATGCCGCCCTCGTCCAGCGGGATGCCGATGGCGTTCACCCCAAGCCGGGCGAGCCGGGACAGCGTTCCCCCGTAGTTGTCGCGCTCGACCAGCACGGTGTCGCCGCGGGAGAGCAGAAGCGCATTGACGAGGTCGAGCCCCTGCAGCGAGCCCGAGGTGAGCAGGATCTCGTCGGGGCTGCAGGTGATGCCGGCGTGGCCCTGCAGCTTCTGCGTCAGGAACGCGCGCAGCGGCCGGTAGCCCAGCGGACCGCTGTTGAGGCCGTAGGTGGCGAGCGTGCGGCCTTCGCGCTTCAGCACCGCCGTGGCCGCTGCGATCAGCTCGTCGAGCGGCAGATGCTCGGGATCGTTATGGCCGCCGACGAAATTGTACTTCGGAAAGCCCGCATAGCGCTCGGCCGGCGCCGGCGGGTTGGGCGCCAGCAGCGGCGTGAAGTCGAACGCTTGGGTGGTCATGGCGTTCCCGTAGGTTTTGTCGTGCTTGCATCCTCCCTACCACCCGGACGGTGATGTTGCCTACCCGCAGAGGGGGCCGGCCGCATCCGCTTCGGTAGGCGGGATTTGCTGGTGTAGTACTCCATATGGCGCGGAGAGCTTCAGGATGAGGGCATGAATGGCGAAATTGGTCACCCCGTGATATTCTACGCATGCCATGAACAAGGTCCTTGAAAATCTGATCGAACGGGTGGCCGCCTTGCCGAAGGCAGCGCAGGAGGAGGTCGTGCGCTCCGTCATCGAGATTGAGCAGCGACATACCGGCGTCTATCGCCTCGATGACGAAGAGCGCGCAGATATTCTCGAGGCACTAGAGGAAATGAAGCGCGGCGAAGTCGCTGGTAACGACGAGGCTGCTGCGCTATTCGCGCGTCTCAGGGGATGAAGGTTCGCTACAACAGGCGAGCCCTCGTACAGATCGAAGAGATTCACGTCTACATTGCGGAACGCAATCCTCGTGCAGCCGTCCGTGTGATCGCCCGCATTGAGGAACTGTGCGAAAAGCTCGGCGAATTTCCCGGCATGGGGCACCAGACCGACCGTAGCGACATTCGCGTTCTGCCGGTCGTGCGCTACCCGTATCTGATATTCTACACAGTTGTCGGAGCCGATGACGAGGTGCGCATTCTTCGTGTTCGCCACGGCCGGCGCGAGCCCATCTCCGTCAGTGAAATTGAGGCGGACGAGGACCCCTAGCGCGATCGTTTCATATGGGAAGCGCAGCTTCCAATTGAAACGTGAATCGCACTCTCAGCAACTGATGCAGAGCAGGAGCCACGCTTCGGCCGAGGCCCTCGCCATTGTGGCAAGGTGCTTCAATCCGAAGCGATCCTGCTCTAGCCCTCGCCCCGCGCCTTCGCCTCGACGCGGCGGGCGTGCAGGATCGGCTCGGTGTAGCCGTTGGGCTGCTCGCGGCCCTTGAGGACGAGGTCGCAGGCGGCCTGGAAGGCGACGGAGGCGTCGAAATTCGGCGCCATGGGGCGATAGAGGGGGTCGCCGGCGTTCTGCTTGTCGACCACCGCCGCCATGCGCCGCATGGTCTCCATCACCTGCGCCTGCGTGGTAATGCCGTGCGCCAGCCAGTTGGCGATGTGCTGGCTGGAGATGCGCAACGTGGCGCGGTCCTCCATCAAGCCGATGTTGTTGATGTCGGGCACCTTCGAGCACCCCACCCCCTGGTCGATCCAGCGCACCACGTAGCCCAGGATGCCCTGTGCGTTGTTGTCGAGCTCGCGCTGGATGTCCTCGGGCGACCAGTTCACGCGGTCGGCCACCGGGATGGTCAGGATATGATCGAGCGATGCGCGCGGCCGCGACTTGAGCTCGGCCTGGCGCCTGGACACGCTCACCTTGTGATAATGCAGCGCGTGCAGGGTCGCGGCCGTGGGCGAGGGAACCCACGCCGTGTTGGCGCCCGCTTCGACGTGGGCGATCTTCTGCACCATCATGTCGGCCATGCGATCGGGCATCGCCCACATGCCCTTGCCGATCTGGGCATGGCCCGGCAGGCCGCAGGCGAGGCCGACGTCGACGTTCCAGTCCTCGTAGGCCTTGATCCAGGGCGTGGCGCGCATATCGCCCTTGCGGATCATCGGGCCGGCCTCCATGGCGGTGTGGATCTCGTCGCCCGTACGATCGAGGAAGCCCGTGTTGATGAAGCACACGCGATGGCGGGCGGCGCGGATGCACTCCTTGAGCGTGACCGTGGTGCGCCGCTCCTCGTCCATGATGCCCATCTTGAGCGTGTGGCGGGCGAGACCCAGCGCATCCTCGGTGCGGTCGAACAGCTCGTTGGCGAAGGCCACCTCGTCGGGCCCGTGCATCTTCGGCTTGACGATGTAGACCGAGCCGGCGCGGCTGTTTCTCGTGCTGGTGTTGCCCTTGAGGTCGTGCATGGCGATGAGGGAGGTCACCACGCAATCGAGGATGCCTTCGGGCACGGGCTGGTTGTGCCGGTCGAGGATGGAGGTGTCCATCGTCAGGTGCCCGACGTTGCGCACCAGCAGCAGGCTGCGCCCGTTGAGGGTGATGTCGCCGCTGCCGTCCGGCATGGTGTAGACGCGGTCGGGGTTGAGCCGGCGCCCCATTTCCTTGCCGGCCTTCTGGAACGTCGCGGTCAGCGTGCCGCGCATCAGGCCCAGCCAGTTGCGATAGGCCGCCACCTTGTCGGCGGGATCGGCGGCGGCAATCGAATCTTCCAGGTCGACGATGGTCGTGACGGCGGCCTCCAGGATCACATCCGCCACGCCGGCGATGTCGGCCTTGCCGATGTAGTGGCGGTTGTCGATCTGAATTTCCACGTGCAGGCCGTTGTGGGCGATGAGGATGCCGCGCGGCTCGGAGGGATTGCCGCGATAGCCCGCGAACTGCGTCGGGTCGGCGAGGCCCACCAGCCTGGCCGGCTCGTCGCGCCAGGTCTCCTCGATGCTGTCGAAGCTGACCACCAGCCGCCCGTCGCGGACAGCATAGGCCTTGACGTCGGTATGCGAGCCTTTGGCGAGCGGCGCCGTGTCGTCGAGGAAGCGCTTGGTCCAGGCGAACACCTTGGCGCCGCGGACGGGATTGTAGCTGCCGCTGCGGGTGGCGCCGCCGTCCTCCGGCAGGGCGTCGGTGCCGTAGAGCGCGTCGTACAGGCTGCCCCAGCGGGCGTTGGCGGCGTTGAGGGCATAGCGCGCATTGGTCACCGGCACGACCAGCTGGGGGCCGGCGATGTGCGCAATCTCATCGTCGACATTGGCCGTGTCGACGGCGAAGTCTGGCCCTTCCGGCACGAGATAGCCGATCTCGCTCAGGAAGGTCTTGTAGGCCGGCAGATCGAACGGCTTGCCCCTGCGCGCGCGATGCCACGCGTCGATCTTGGCCTGCAGGTCGTCGCGCTTCTCCAGCAGCGCGCGATTCTTCGGCGCCAGGTCGTGGATGATGCGGTCGAGCCGGGCCCAGAAGGCCGATTCCGGAATGCCGGTGCCCGGCAGCACCTCCCGGCCGATGAACTCGTAGAGAACCTTTGCGACGCTCAGGCCGTCGACGACGACGCGTTCGGTCATGAGGACTTCGCTCCAGACGATTGGGAAGGTTCAGCTATCACGTTTTCGGCGACAAGCGCGTCGATCTCGGCCGGCTTATAGCCGGCTTGCGCGAGAATCTCACGGCCATGCTCTCCATAGACCGGCGCGCCGCGCGCGATCGCCCCGGGCGTGCCGGAGAATTTGATCGGCAACCCGAGCGTCTGCACCCGGCCGGCCGTCGTGTGCGCGACGGTGGGCACCATGTCGCGCGCCTGGGTCTGGGGGTGGGCGTGCATCTCCCGGACGGACAGCACCGGCCCGGCCGGCACGCCGGCCTTCTCCAGCAGGGCCAGCCACTCGGCCGTCGTGCGGTGCTTGAAACGCGAGGTCAGCGCGGCGACCAGCGCGGGCAGGTTGGCCATGCGGCCGGCATTGTCGCTGAAGCGGGGATCGCCGGCGACCTCGGGGGCGTCGAGGATTGCGAGAAACTGCCCCCACGTCTTCTGGTTCGAGGTGCCGAGCGTGATCCAGCCGTCCCGGGTCTCGAACGCCTGGTAGGGTGCGCTCAGCGGGTGCGCGGAGCCCAGCGGTCCGGGCGACACGCCGGTGGCGAAGGCGATGGCCGACTGCCAGTAGGTCTGGATGATGCCGGCCTCGAACAGCGAGGTGTCGACGCGTTGGCCCTGGCCGGTCTTGAGCTTGTGCGCGTAGGCGGCGTTGATGCCGATGCAGGCCAGCAGCCCCGCGGTGATGTCGGTGATGGGGGCGCCGACCTTGACCGGCGGCCGGCCCGGCCCCTCTCCCGTGATGGACATGAGGCCGGACATGCCTTGGGTGACGAGATCGAAGCCGCCCTGGCTTGCGAGCGGTCCCGTACGGCCGAAGCCCGAGATCTCACAATAGATGAGACCGGGGTTGACGCCCTTGAGCACGTCATAGCCGAGGCCGAACTTCTCCATCGTGCCCTTGCGGTAGTTCTCGATCAGCGCATCGGCGTCCCTGACGAGGCGCTTCAAGACCTCCTGACCCTTGGGCTTCTTGAGGTCGAGGGCCAGCCCGCGCTTGTTGCGGTTCATCATCATGAAGGCGGCCGACTCGCCCTGGATGGAGGGCGTCAGCATCTGCCGGCTGTCGTCGCCGACGGGGATGCGCTCGATCTTGATGACGTCCGCGCCCATGTCGGCGAGCATCAGGGCGCACACCGGCCCGGCCATGACGTGGGAGAGGTCGAGCACGCGCATGCCCGCGAGCGGACCTTGGGATGGGTTTGCGGTCATCGGTTGCCGGCCTCGAAGGTTAAATCCGCGCCGTGCGGGAGGGGCGCCAGATACTGCTCGACCAGGGTGTCCGCGACGCCGTCGAGCCGGGGCGGCGACCACTTCGGCGCGCGGTCCTTGTCGATGATCAACGCGCGCACGCCCTCGGGGAATTCGCCGTCTTCGAACAGGCGCACGGTCAGGCGAAACTCCACGGTCAATGCCTCTTGGAGCGATCGCAGGGAGCGCGCCTTGCGAATGGCGGCCAGGGTCAGCTTCTGTGCCTTCGGCGATTTCTGCATGAGGGTGGCATGCGTCTTGGCCGCCCAGTCGCCCGGCATGCGCGCAAGCGTCGCCAGAATGGCCTCCATCGTGTCGCCGGCAAAGGCCTTGTCGATGTCGCCGCCCTTGGCTGCGAGCGCCGACGGTCCGGGCTGCTGGGCGGATCTGGCGACGACGGTCGCCACGTCGCCGCCCTTCGGGTCGCAGAGCTGTGCGGTGAGGGCGCTCACGTTGGCCGAAGGCAGAAACGAATCGGAGAACCCGGCATGCACGGCGTCGGCCGCATGCATGGTCTCGCCGGTCAGGCCGAGGTAGAGGCCCGCCTGCCCCGGCGCATGCGCGAGCAGCCAGGTGCCGCCGACATCCGGAATGAGGCCGATGCCGGTCTCCGGCATGGCGAGCTGGGAGCGCTCCGTGACAATACGGTAGGCCGCGTGGCCGGACAGGCCGATGCCGCCGCCCATGACGATGCCGTCCTGGAGGGCGACGTAAGGTTTGCGATAGCGGCCGATCAGCGCATTGAGGCGATACTCATCGCGCCAGAACGTGCGGGCGAAGCCGGAGCCATCGGCTCTGCTCTCGTAGAGGGAGCGCACGTCCCCGCCGGCGCACAGCGCACGATCGCCGGCGCCCTCGAGCAGCACCAGCTCAACGGTGGGGTCGCTCTGCCAAGCGACCAGGGCCTCCCAAATTTGGCCCACCATGCCATAGGTCAGGGCATTGAGCGCCTTGGGGCGGTTCATGGTGATGCGCCCGGCCCGGCCCTCACGCCGTATCAAGACCGCGTCAGTTGCGGAGGGCTCCATGATGTTTCCTTGACATTCCTCACGTTCTCGGGATTAGCGGTCAGAGTGCCGCCGTGCAATCGGTTCCGGCGTGCGGCAAATGGGACTGGGCAGCAGGTGCATGACCGTTTGGCAGAAGATTTCGGATTTTGCGGGAGCCGTCGGAGAGGCCGGAGGCGGCCTGCTGGGCGACTTGGCCCACCTCTTCGGCCTGGATCGGGGCAGTGAGCCCCAGAACGATGTGGCCTTCACCATCGGCGTCATTGCGCTGTCGGCCAAGATGGCCAAGGCCGACGGCGTCGTCGCGCCGCTCGAGGTGGCCGCCTTCAAGCAGATTTTTCGCGCCTCGCCGGCAGAGGCCGCCAATGTCGAGCGCATTTTCAATCTGGCCAAGCAGGATGTGGAGGGCTACGAGGCCTACGCGAACCAGATTGCCTCGTTGCTCAAGGGCAACAGGAAGCTGCTGCAGGATGTTCTGGAGGGCCTGTTGCACGTGGCCACGGCGGATGGCGTGCTGCACCCGAAGGAGGACAGGTATCTGGCCGACATCGCCAGCCGGTTCGCCTTCTCGCCCAGCGAGTACCGGTTCTTCCGCGCCCGCTTCGTCAAGGACAATGGCAATCCTTACGACGCCCTGCGTCTGGATCCTGCCGCCACCAACGACGAGATCAGGGCGCAGTATCGCACGCTGGTGCGCGACAACCATCCCGATCGGCTGATGGGGCGCGGCGTGCCCGCCGAGTTCGTGGAGATCGCCACGCGCAAGCTGGCCGCCATCAATGCCGCCTACGACACGATCGCCAAGGAACGTGGGTTTTGATCGCCAAGCCGGACACGACGCTGCCCGCCGTGCTGCGGCCGGCCCCCAACTTCGAGCCGCGGCGCGGCGTGGAGAGGCCGAGCATCCTGCTGCTGCACTACACCGGCGTCGAGAGCGCGGCCAAGGCCATCGACTGGCTCACCTGCGTGGAGAGCCGGGTGTCCTGCCACTACGCCGTGGACGAAGCTGGATGCATCACCCAGATGGTGGCGGAGGAGATGCGGGCCTGGCACGCCGGCGAGGCCGTGTGGCGCGGCGAGAGCGACATCAACTCGGCCTCCATCGGTATCGAGATTCACAATCCGGGGCATGAGATGGGATATCCGGATTTCCCGGACGCCCAGATCGTGGCGGTGGAAGCTCTGTGCCGGGACATCATTGCCCGGCACGGCCTGCGTGCCGAGCGCGTTCTGGCACATTCGGATGTGGCGCCGATGCGCAAGAAGGATCCCGGTGAGAAGTTTCCCTGGGCACGTCTGGCCCGCGCCGGCGTCGGCCATTGGGTGGAGCCCCATGCCGTGATGGTGGCGGAGGCCGGCCTCGGGCGCGGCGTCGCCGATCCGCTGGTGGCGGACGTGCAGGCGCTGCTCGGCACGTATGGATATGGCATCGAGCCGACGGGCGTGATCGACGGCAGAACCGAGTTCGTCGTGACCGCGTTTCAGCGCCATTTCCGCCCCGCGCGTGTCGATGGCCGCATCGATCAGTCGACCATCACGACGCTCAAGCGGCTGATCGCGGCCCTGCCAAAGGATGCTGTCGTCGCGTGAGATGGAAATGCTCTGCACCAGACGTGTCAGGCGTCAGCGCAGAGTGTGCCCATGCGCAGCCCGCATCCACCGATCGCCAACGAGACAGAGACGGTCGTCACTTTCGTCTTTACACCCCGCTTATCACCCGTGTAGGTTGTGAGGTGCCTGTGTGTTTTTTTCAGGACAGTGAAGGAGTTTTCAGATGTCAGAATTGACCGTTTTGGTTCCCAAGGGCGTCAAGGTACAGGTTCAGGAAGCCGCCGACCTCTCGCGCGGCGATTCTCGCATCCCGGCTGATCGCAATGTCGTCATTGTGGGATCGGATCAGCTGAAAGTCGCGGTGGCCCGGGTTGAAGGCGCCCACCCGAAGGCAAAGGCCTCAGTTGTTCTCATGTGCGGATGATGCACGTCCCGTTGGGGGCAATTGAGCGCCCCCAACCCACTTTGTTATTGGATTTGGACATGCCAAACGTTGCGCTCGCAGCGCGCCCGCGGCTGCGCCATTGTACTCTCATTGAGGATCCGTCGGAGACGGCGACCACTCTGGTTGTGGGCAGGGACTACTTCAAGATCGAAAGAACGGGAGACCGTTCGCGATTTCTGCATTTGAAGAGCCTGCTTGACGGCCGGCACGACCTCGATCAGCTCTCCTCCTTGACGGGGCTTTCCCTCGCATCCGTCTCCGAGGTCGTGAGCGCGTTTGCGGAGCTGGGGCTGCTGCAAGACAGACAAGACGCGCCCACGATCACGGCGCAGGCGTTCATCGAGCAGGTCGAGGACAGCGCGTTGATGTGGCGGCGCCAGATCGAGCTGCATCCGCTGCTTGCCCGCCTTGCAAGCGGAGACGTGCGCCGCGAGGTGTTTATCGGCCTGCTGATCGAGACGTACCACTACGTCAAGCTGCTCCCCGCCGTCATCGCCGATCTCGTGCCGACGGTGGAGGACGAGCATACGCGCCAGGTTCTTGCCCACTACGCGGAGGAGGAGCGCCTGCACTATCTCGACTACGAGCAGGCGCTTTCGTCCCTCGATCGCATTGGGAAATGGATTTCTTCGTCGCATCCCACCGTCGGGACATTGTCGCTTGTCAGAAATTTCGAGGCCGTTGGGCGTCGCAGCGCATTGTCGCTTGTCTGTTGCCTGCAGCTCATCGAAGCGCGCTTGTTCGAGGCCCCGGCTGCCGAGGCGGACCTGCGAACGATAGCTGAGAGGTATGACGCCGAAGCGCTGGTGGAGCCGTTCATCCAGCACATGAAGGCGGATCTGGACATGGGGCACTCCGGCATCCTGCGCGAGGCATTGAAATATCGCGAGGCGATCGATGCGGACCTGGCGCACCAGGCTGTGAACGACATGCACGACGTGAAGCACTGCTTTGATGTGTTCCACGACAGTGTGCTCCAGTACTACGGAGACATCTCCAACTACATTCCCCGGCCGAAAGTGGATTATTTCGCGCTGTAAAGCATGCGGCCGCGGACAGCTTGGCGGCGACGCCCGGTGACGGCGGATGGCGATCGGCACTCCGCGAGTGAGATCATTGGCACGCGGTGCGCGAGATGGCACATGGGATGTGATGGATCCCGTCCGCAAGATGCTGACGCAAAAGCTGATCTCGCTCGCCGATGACTGCCTGGCGCTGTTGGAAACGCGCGGCGCCGTCATCAACGGGCGGTGTGCGACGAGCCTTCGCGACAGGCTGCAGCGGGCCAGAGCCGGGCAGTCGAATGAGGCGGATCGTCAAGGAGCGGCTGATCCAAGCCATGCGGATGCGGGAACAAGAGCCCGCGATCGCTGAGCGGCTGGGCTCGGCCTTCTTTGAACCCCTTGACCTGCGGCCGCTGACCCCCCTTATTGCAGAGGCTAGCTGGCCGGACGGCCGCTGCCGGGCGAGGAGGCTTTGCGGCCGGACGCGCCCGGTGGAGGAAAGTCCGGGCTCCAGGGATCGACGGTGGCGGCTAACGGCCGCCGGGCGCGAGCCCAGGGAAAGTGCCACAGAGATGAGACCGCCCGAGCGGGGCAACCCGCGAAGGCAAGGGTGAAACGGTGCGGTAAGAGCGCACCGCGCTTGCGGCAACGCAAGCGGCACGGCAAACCCCACCGGGAGCAAGACCGAATAGGGGCGGCACGGGCGCTCAAGGCAACTTGGCGACCAGGCATGATCCAGGCCGCCGCCCGGGTTGGTTGCTCGAGGCGCGGAGCAATCCGCGTCCCAGATGAATGGCCGTCGCGGAGGGGCAACCCTCCAGACAGAACCCGGCTTACAGGCCAGCTGGCAAATTCGTCTCGGGGGGAGACGCGAGGCATGGCAGCGACGGTGACAGTGCCGCTGTGGGTCGCCGTCGCGATCGCGGTGCTCGCCGTCATTGCGCTGATCGACCGCCTGTTCAGCCCCGCGCTCGGCTGGTGGCTGCGCCGGCGGGCCAACCGCGCCATCGACGAGCTGAACCAGCGGCTGCGGCTCAAGATTCCGCCCTTCAAGCTTGCCCGCCGGCGGCAGCTCATCGAGCAGATCCTGTTCGATCCGGAGGTGTTGAAGGCCGTCGAGGACGAGGCCAAGGCCCGCAGCGAGCCCAGAAGCGTGGCCTACGCACGCGCCCGCCGCTACGCCAGGGAGATCATCCCTGCGTTCAGCGCCTACACCTATTTCCACTTCGGCGCGGCGCTCGCCAAGCGGCTGTCGACGGCGCTCTACCGGGTGCGCATCGGCGCGTTCGAGGAGGCCGCGCTCTATCAGGTGCCGGACGATGCCTCGGTGGTGTTCGTCATCAATCATCGCTCCAACATGGACTACGTGCTGGTCACGTATCTGGTGTCGGAGAACTCCGCCCTCAGCTACGCGGTGGGCGAGTGGGCGCAGGTGTGGGGGTTGAGGAGCCTGATCCGCGCCATGGGCGGCTATTTCGTGCGCCGCGACAGCTCCAATCCCCTCTATCGCAAGGTGCTGGCGCGCTACGTGCACATGGCGACCGCCTCCGGCGTCGCGCAAGCCGTATTCCCGGAGGGCGGCCTGACGCGCGATGGAACCTTGCGTCCGCCCAAGCTCGGCATCCTGAGCTACATGGTGTCGGGCTTCGACCCGCAGGGGCCGCGCGATATCGTCTTCGTGCCGGTGGGGCTGAACTACGACCGCGTGCTGGAGGACCGCATCCAGGTTGCGGCCGCCGGCACAGCCCAGGGCGAGCGGCCGCGCTTTGCCTTCAACCCGCTGGTGCTGACGGGCTTCCTGCTGCGCAGTGCGTGGCTGCGGCTGCGCGGCCGCTGGTACCGGTACGGCTATGCCTGCGTCAGCTTCGGGCGGCCGATGTCGCTGAGGGAGTACGTGCGCGACCGCGCCATCGACTTCCGTGCGCTGGCCGCCGAGCAGCGCTTTGGGGAGATCGAGCGGCTCGGCCAGCGGCTGATGCGGGAGGTGGGACGGGTGGTGCCGGCGCTGCCGGTGTCGCTAGTGGCGGCGGCGCTTCTGCAGGGCGGCGAGCGCGGTCTGTCGAGCCTGGAGCTCAAGGGCGCCGTGTTCGATCTGATGCAGCGTCTCAAGGCCGTCGGCGCCCATGTGCACATTCCGCGCAGCGATCAGGAATATGCGGTGGAGGTGGGCTTGCGCATGCTGATGCTCCGCCACCTCGTGGACATGAGCGAGGGGGTCTATCGGCCCAATCCCAAGGAGCACGCCCTGCTCACCTACTATGCCAACGCGATCACCCATCTCGTCGCGACGGCGGATTGAGGCCCGGCGGCACGCGCGGCCGCCGGTCGAGCGTGAGCCGGAGCGCGGGTCCCGCGGTCGGATCGGCTAGGTGGGGGATGGGAGACCGGCCAGATAGGTGCCGACCAGATCGTCGATCAAGCGGCCCGCCGTCTCCGTCGTCACCACGGAGAGCTTGTCGGCGGTCGACAGCGAGGTGATGCCGTGCACCCCGGCCCACAGCACGCGCGAGGCGCGCTGCAGGTCGGCTTCCCTGCCCGCCGGGAAGTGCGGCGCCAGGGCCCGCTCGACATGGCCCATCAGGCCTTCGAGCTTCTGCTGATACCAGGCCGGCAGATCGCTCCCGGCCGGCATGTGATGCTCAAACAGGAGGTTCCACAGGCGCGGCTTTTCCTGCGTGAAGGCCAAATAAGCATGGGCAATGCGGACCACCCGCGCATCCGCACCGCCCTCACCCTGCAGAGTGTCCGAGAGGCGCTTGTCGAGCGCATCGAGCACGCGGGCCTCGACGTGGAGAACCACGTCGTCGAGGTTGTCGAACATATTGTAGATGGTGCCCGGCGAATAGCCGATCCGGCGTGCGATCTCGCGGGCCGAAAGACCGGCCAGGCCGTGCACGTTGATGATGTCCTGCGCCGCGTCGAGGATGAGCTCGCGCAACTGCTGTGGTGTGTGCGTCGACCGTCGTCCCATGGCATCCCGTGCGGGCGTGTTGGGCTCTCTATGCGTGCGTCTGAACAGCTGCCAGCATAGGTGGAATGCGCCCTGATCTGCAATTGCAACCTGTAGGACGGTCCGAGAGTGGGACCTCGGGAGCACAGCCAATCACGGGGGATCGGTGCCCTCTAGAAGGTGGGAGAGGGGCAGGGCTGGCCATCCTGCTTCAGCAGCATGGCGGCCTGGCCGCGCGGCTTCATGAAGATCTTTTCGCTCAGCGTATAGGTGCCTGGTCCGCCGGCGCCGCTGCTCAAAGTGCGGTTGAGGAAATAATCGAAGACGAGGGGCGTATAGGTGTAGCTCACCTCCGCCACCACGACGCTGTCGTTGGTGCTGACGAGGCCGGCGGGCAGATTGTAGGTATCGTTCATGCAGGTGCAGGCCGGCGTCGGGTTGGCGCCGGCGCCTGAGAATGTGCACTGCCAGGACTGCTTGGTGGTGCTGGCGTCGGCGGACGAGGAGGTGACGTTGCGCACGACCACCTGCAGCGGGCTTTGGCTGTAGGGGATCATGATGTAGCCGCTGATCTTCATGATGTCGCCGATCTCGGCTTGCGAGATCGAGGTCTCCTTGCGCGCAGCGAGGTCGGCGATCGAGCTGGCGGCCTGCGTGACGCGGCGGTCCACGGTGATGGCCTGGCTGAGCTCCACGGCGCCCACGAACATGACGAACATGATCGGGACGACAAACGCGAACTCGATCGCGGCCACGCCCCGCTTGTCGGCGCAATAGCGGCGGACAAGGCGGCGCGCGCGCGCGACAAGGGGAGCGGCTGGGGGGCTTGCTGCAACAGGGGCCATGGAAGCTCTCGAGTTCTGCGGCGGGCGCTGGCGACACTGCCTCATTTGCCTGGATAGGGCTCCGTGCGGAAGGCGACCGAGGCCTGGATCAGCAGCGAGCCGTCGCTCAGGTTGCTGAGCGGGAAGAACGGCAGCTTGCCGCCGAAGCCCCAAGGGTAGCAGACCGTGATCAGCACCACGGAGCTGGCGCCGCCCGGATTGAAGTCTGCCTTCGTCTGATCGATGATGGTGCCATCGGTCGCGCACACGGGGCGCACGATGCTGCCGAAGCCGCCGGCGTTGCTCTGGACCATGACGACGGCCTTGTTGCAGTCGATGTAGGCCGGCGCCTTGGCGCACAAGGCCTGCTTGAACGCCTTCTTGCGGTCCTCGGCCGTGGCCATGCCGGCGTAGGCGCCCTCACCCTGCTGAAACTGACCCGTGCGAATGCTGCGCGAGGCCATCCAGACCGCATTCTCCATCGTGAAATTGGTGAAGTAGAACAGGCACACCGAGATGGTGCCGAACAGCAGCATGACGAACGGCAGCGCGACCATCGCAAACTCGACGGCCGTGAACCCGGATTGGTCGGCATGCCAGCGGCGCAGCCATCCGCGCAGGCGCAAATGCGTGCGCTGCAGGCGACAGGCGACGCGGCGCATCATGGCGAGACCCCTACGCAGAAACACCCCAGTTGCCGTGGACTATGCATCCGCGCGCTAAAGGGTCCGTAAATTTGTTTACAAAATTTCAGCTTGGTAAAGCCAATCCCGGCGCGCTTTACCAATCGTCAACCTCTCGCTCGCGGCGTTCGTCCGGCAGGGGCGAAGCTGCAAGCGCATCGAGGCGCTATTGGCTGCCGCCGCCGTCGGCCGCCTTCTCCGACAGGCCGCTCTTCTTCTCGGCAGCCTTGAGCATGGCGTCGAAGTAGGCCGGCTCGTCGCCGATGGTGACGGTCGGATTGCATTGCGGCGTGCAGTTGAAGGTCTGGCGCAGGGCGCCCCGCTGCAGGTTGACGACCCTGACGTCGTCGCGCTTGACGAGGATGCGGCGGTCGAAAATCACCTGCCGCTTGGCATCGAGGGCGATCATGTTGGTGATGCCGAACGCCTTGCCGGTGATGACCAGCAGGTTGCCGGACTGCACGGACACATCGGCAATGACGGGATTGCCGATGATGATCTCGGCCGCGGGCCGGGGCAGCGGCAGGAGCTGGGACTGGTCGTAGGTGACGATGATGTCGTCGAGCCCCTGCGCCGCCGGCCGCGCCATGCCCGCCAGCACGGCGGCGCCGGCCAGCAGCGCCGCGGCCAGTGCACGGCGGAGGTTGATCCCTTGAGCGTGAGCGGAAGTCATGGCAGCTCGATCCTTGTGCCCGAACAGGTCGCGGCATCGACTGTGCCGAGGAAATGATAAAGGAAGAGCAAACGCGCGTGTGACAATGGGGCAGGCGCCGGCCGTGAGGCATCCAGCCCGCCGGTCAGGCTTCGCGCTGATGAAGCGGGACGATATGCGGTCTCCTGGCGCTCAGCTTAAGGTACGGCGGTTGGCGATGCTGGGTTAATGGCAAAGACATGCCGGCGAGCACGCCAGATAATCTGAGTGTAATATGCAATTAACCAATGAAATGGAATATGACACAAAGTTATTATATAGTGTTGTTTGATACTGCAAGTGGAAAAATTGATGTTATGCTTGGTTTAGGAGTTGTTCATCATAATATCAATAGGCCTTTTATTTTCCCTTCCAGTCCATCGCTGTTCGATTGTTTTTACTTCACCTTAATTCGGCGCGTGTAGCGTCTTCGCCCAGTTCAGCCGCGCGGGGCTCGTTGCCTCATAGGGCGTGAACGACCGCGCAGTCGCGCCAGCAAGTAACTTGGGAGAGTTCGTCATGCAGAACCTTATTGCTCGTTTCGTCAAGGACGAGTCGGGCGCCACAGCCATTGAGTACGGCCTCATTGCCGCGCTGATCGCCGTTGTCATCATCGGTGGAGCCCAGGCGCTGGGCACGCAGGTCAGGGCCGCATTCAACACGGTGGCCACCGCCATGTCGGGTGCCGGTGCCGGTGGTGCTGCGCCGTAATGGCGGGTGAAGCCTTCTAGCCAGGTGGGGCCGTCCGAATGCGTGGGCGGCCTCACGCTTTTCTTTGGTCGCCTCGAGGCCGGTACGTGTTCGACCTTGCAATCCTGACGGTGTTCCCTGCCGCCGTGGCGTTTGCTGGCGCCATGGACCTCTTCACCATGACCATTCCCAACCGCATCTCGCTGGCGCTGGTCGCGGGGTTCGTGGCGCTGGCGCCGCTGGCGGGGCTGGGGCTCGGGGACATGGCCTTGCACGCCGGGGCCGGCCTCCTGGTGCTGGTTAGCGGCGTGCTCCTGTTCATCCCCGGCTGGATCGGCGGCGGCGATGCCAAGCTGGCGGCCGCGGTGGCCCTGTGGCTCGGGTTCGACCACCTCTTCCCCTACCTGCTCTGTGTGGCCCTCGCCGGGGGCAGCCTGGCGATGCTCTTCATCACGGTGCGCAGCTATCCGCTGCCCGCCTTCGTCTGCGCCGAGCCTTGGGCGGTGCGCCTGCATGATCGCCGCAGCGGTGTTCCCTATGGCATCGCGCTCGCTGCCGGCGCGCTGCTCGTCTATCCCACCACCTCCTGGTTCGCTCTCGGCTGAGGCGGCGCAACAAGGTTAGGGCGCCGTTCACCGGCGTCGGAGATTCGGTGCCCGACAATCCCGGTTTGCACCAGCGGTTAACTGCCCATTGACGATTCGTTGCGCAGATAGAGATCGATCGGGATCGGTCTCTTGGGGTCGAAAGGGCCAGGTGCGCAAATGAAGCGGGGGCAAGTGCTGGGTGTCGCCATCGCTGGCATCAGCGGGGTGGGCGCCTTTATCGGTGTGCTGACGCTCGTCAACAAGCCGGCCACGGTCGTCACGCGGGAAGTGACCGTCAGCATGGCGCAGGTGCTGGTGGCCAAGACCGATATCGGCCTCGGTCAGATCACCGGTGCCGACTATTTCCGCTGGCAGGACTGGCCGCAAACGGCGCTTAGCCCGAGCTACATCCTCCGCAGCGCACGCCCGAACGCTGTCAGCGAATTGACGGGCGCGGTGGCGCGCACACCGCTGATGCCCGGCGAGCCCATCACGGCCATGAAGCTCGTCAAGGCCGGCGAGGGGGGCGTGCTGGCTGCCATCCTGCCCGCGGGCATGCGTGCCATCTCCACACGCATCAAGGAGGAGACGGGCGTGGGCAAGATGATCCTGCCCAACGACCACGTCGACGTGCTGCTGACCACGCGCAAGCGCGGTGATCACGCGGCGGAGACGCTGTTTCGCAATGTGCGGGTGCTGGCCATCGGCCAGCTGATCGAAGCCCGCGAGGGCAAGAAGCTCGCGGAGGGCAATACCGCCACGCTCGAACTCACGCCAGCACAGGCGGAAGAGCTGGCGGCGGCCAACGCGCGCGGGGAGATCTCGCTCGTCCTGCGCAGCATTGCCGATATCAAGGGCGGGGACGAGACGATGAGTACTCAAGTGAAAATCCTGCGCTATGGCGGACGGTCGCGCTCCGTCGGCGCGGTCAACTGATTGCGTGAGTTGGGCTGGGGGGAAGGTTGCCTGTTATGCGAATTCTTGGGAGGGGACGCGCGCGTGCATTGCTGCTCGCGGTGATCGCGATTGCCGTGGCCCCGCTTGCCGTGGTCCTAGGCAGTGCGGCGCGCGCCGGCGACCACACGCAGAACTCGGTGCTGCAGGTTCCCGCGCGCGGACCCTTCCCCATGACGAGCAGGGTGCTGCTCGGCACCAGCAAATCGCTGCTGGTGCAATTCCCCTTCGAGCTGAGGGACGTGCTCGTCTCCGACCCCGAGAAGATGGATGCCGTGGTGCAGTCCTCCAACAGGGTGTTCCTGATCGCCAAGCGGGTCGGGCAGACCAACGCCTTCTTCTTCGACACGCATGGCAAGCAGGTTTTGACCCTGGAGGTGTCGGTCGGCGCGGACTTGAGCGCCCTCGATGATCTCATCCGGCGCTTCGTTCCGGGCTCCAGCGTCAAGTCGGAGATGGCCGGCAACGCCATCGTGCTGACCGGGCTGGTGCGCACGCCCGTCGATGCCGCGCGCGCGGGCGATCTCGCCTTCCAGTTCGCGCAGGCGAACCGCAACGCCATCTACAGCCGGGGCAGCGGCGACACTGAAGCCGCGCCCCCGTCGCAGGCCGGCCAGGGCATGGCTCCCGCTTCCAGCAAGAAGAGCGATCTCGTCATCAATCTCCTCTCCATCGAGGGCGAGGAGCAGGTGATGCTGAAGGTGACCGTGGCCGAGGTGCAGCGCTCGATCCTGAAGCAGTTCGGCATCAATCTGGGGGCGCTGATCCAGTCGGGCAACTTCTCGACCGCGATCCTCAGTCAGAACGCGCTGCCCCTCACCGCAGCGGCGGGTCTCGGCAATCTGCCGGTGCCGGCCATCACCAACGGCGCGCTGGCCTTGAAGACCGTTGTCGGCGCCACCGGCGGCTACCAGAATTCCGGCGCCGATACGCTCTACAAGTCCGGCGATACGCAGGTCGCCGCCGCCCTGCGTGCCATGGAGCGCGACGGCCTCGTGCGCACGCTCGCCGAACCGAACCTGACCGCGGTGTCGGGAGAGACGGCCAAGTTCCTGGCGGGCGGCGAGTTCCCGGTTCCCCTGGTCGACAACACGGGCAAGATGTCCGTCACGTTCAAGGAATTCGGCGTAGGCCTCGCCTTCACGCCGATCGTCATGTCGGAAGGGCGCATCAGCCTCAAGATCGAAACCGAGGTCAGCGAGCTGACCGACAACGGTGCGGTGACGCTGGCCGATATCCGCATCCCGGCGCTCAAGAAGCGGCAGGCCAAGTCCACGGTCGAGATGCCGTCCGGCGGCTCGCTGGCGCTCGCCGGCCTCATTTCCGAGGACACCCGGCAGAACATCGACGGCTTTCCCGGGCTGAAAGACGTGCCCGTGATCGGCACGCTGTTCCGCAGCCGGGATTTCACCAAGAACGAGACCGAGCTGGTCGTGATCGTGACGCCCTACGTCGTGCGGCCGACCGCGCGCAAGAACCTTGCCCGGCCCGACGACGGGCTGGCGGCCGCGACGGACCGCAAGGCCAATTTCCTGGGCCACATCAACCGCGTCTACGGTCGGGGCGGGGAGCTGCCGCCGGGCGGTCTCAGAGGCGACTACGGGTTCATTGTCGAATAGCCGGACAGCGAGGACACCGAACATGAGCTCTCCGATCGTTGCAATGTCCGGCTTCCGGCCCATCGCCACCAGGCTAATGCTGGTGTCGCTGGCGGCCGTGGCGCTGTTCGGGTGCAGGGGACGGGAAGAGACAGGTGCGCACGTGGCGGGCTGGGCGCTCGTCGACTCCTCCCAGCGCCACCCGATCCTGGTCTCGCAGCAGCCCGCGACGCTGAACATTCGCGTGGCGGCCAGCGCGCATGGGCTGTCGCCGGCCCAGGCGACGCAAATCTCCGATTTTCTCGCCCGCTATCGCAGCAAGGACAGCGGCAACAGCAAGCTCCTGATCGCCGTGCCGACCGGGTCGCCGAACGAGGGCGCCGCCATGCGCGCGGTCGGCAACATGCGCGAGATGATCCGGGAGTTCGGCTTCTCCGAAAGCACAGTCGCCATGCAGCCCTACAACGGCAGCCGCGACCCCGGTGCGCCCATCCGCCTCGCCTATCTGCGCTACGTCGCGGAGGCGCCCGAGTGCGGGCATTGGCCGACCAACCTGGCGTACGATCCCCGCAACGTGCCCTATCCCAACTTCGGCTGTGCGCAGCAGCACAACCTGGCGGCGCAGATTGCCAATCCCGCCGATCTGCTCGGACCGCGCACGATGGCGCCGCCGGACGCCGAGCGGCGGGCGACCGTGATCGAGCGGTATCGCGACGGTAAGGCGACGGCGTCCGAGAAGAGCGGCGATGAACGTGTGCGGGTCAAAGGCGAATAACCGAGGTCCAACATGAGCAAGCAGGCGTATTTGGTGGCCGAGGACGGCGCGATCGGGCAGGAGCTGGTTCCAGCGCAGGCCGAGGTGCACGATATCGTGCCGGCCAAGGCCCGCCCCATCCCGCGCATCTCCATTCAGGCGTTCTGCGAGGATGCCAAGACCGCCGAGGTGCTGCAGGCCGCCAGAGCCGATCGGCGGCTGGCCAAGTCGCATGTCAGCGTGCACATGGGAGGGGCGCCGGCGGCGGTCGCGCACTATCTGGAAAGCCCCACGCCGAACCTCATCATCGTCGAGACCACGCTGCCGCGCAATCAGATGCTGGCCGAGCTCGACCGGCTGGCCGAGTGCTGCGATGCGGGCACCAAGGTCGTCGTCATCGGGCACATGAACGACGTCGTGCTCTATCGCGAATTGCTGAAGCGCGGCGTCAGCGAGTATCTGATTGCGCCCGTCGCGCCCATGCAGCTCATCGAGTCACTGTCGGGCCTCTACAACAATCCCGACACCGACCCCGTCGGCAACGTCATGGCCTTCATCGGCGCCAAGGGCGGCGTCGGCTCGAGCACGGTGTGCCACAACGCTGCCTGGGCCATGTCCGAAATCCTGAAGGCGGACGTGGTGGTGGCCGATCTCGACCTCGCCTTCGGCACCACGGGCCTCGACTTCAATCAGGACCCGGTGCAGGGCATCGCCGAGGCTCTGCAGAGTCCCGAGCGCCTCGACGAGGTGCTGCTCGACCGGCTGCTGACCAAGTGCTCGGAGCGCCTGAGCATCTTTGCGGCGCCCGTGGTGCTCGACCGCGACTACGACATCTCGGCCGATGCCTGTGATATCGTGCTGGATATCGTGCGGCAGAACGTGCCGTTCGTGGCGGTCGATCTGCCTCACACCTGGACCCCCTGGGTGAAGCGCGTGCTGCTGCACGCCGACGAGATCATCGTCACGGCCATGCCCGACCTTGCCAACCTGCGCAACGCCAAGAACCTCATCGACCTGCTGAAGCAGCATCGCACCAATGACGGGCCGCCGCGCCTGGTCATGAACATGGTCAAGACGCCCAAGCGGCCCGAAATCCCGGTGAAGGAGTTTGCCGCCGCGCTCGATCTGGAACCGGTGCAGGTGATCGAGTTCGACAGCGAGACGTTCGGGCTGGCAGCCAACAATGGCCAGATGGTCGAGGAGTACTCCGGCAAGGCCAAGGCCGTGCAGCAGTTCCGCGACCTGGCTCTCGCGCTGGCCCACCGCAAGGAGCTCAAGGACGACAAGAAGAAGGCGTCGCTGGTCCCGCTCGGACCGCTGCTCGAAAAGCTGAAATTCAAGCGCTGAGGACCGCGAGATGTTCGGCAAGCGTTCGACGACGGACGGCAACGGGGCGCGCCACATCTTGCCGCCGCAGGAGGTGGCCGTGGCCGCCGCCCGGCCCGCCGAGACCAAGGTGACGGCGGTCGAGGCGCGCGCGCCGGCTCGCGTCGAGCCCGTGGCGCAGGAGCGCCGGCACTCGGAGGAATACTACGACGTCAAGACCACCGTCTTCAACGCGCTGATCGACACCATCGACCTGACGCAGCTCGCCAAGCTCGAGGCGGCGGCGGCGCGGGAGGAGATCCGCGACATCGTCAGCGAGATCATCCAGATCAAAAGCGTCGTGATGTCCATTGCCGAGCAGGAGGAGCTGCTCGAGGACATCTGCAACGACGTTCTGGGCTACGGCCCGCTCGAGCCGCTGCTGGCCCGCGATGACATCGCCGACATCATGGTGAATGGTGCCAACACCACCTACATCGAGGTGGCCGGCAAGGTGCAGAAGACGCCCGTGCGCTTTGCCGACAACGGGCAGCTGATGAACATCTGCCAGCGCATCGTCAGCCAGGTCGGCCGGCGCGTGGACGAGTCGAGCCCGATCTGCGACGCGCGCCTGCCGGATGGAAGCCGCGTCAACGTCATCGCTCCGCCGCTGGCCATCGACGGGCCGACGCTCACCATCCGCAAGTTCAAGAAGGACCGGCTGAGGCTCGACCAGCTCGTCAAGTACAAGTCGATCACGCCCGAGGCCAAGACGATCCTGGAGGTCATCGGCCGGGTGCGCTGCAATGTCTTGATCTCCGGCGGTACCGGCTCGGGCAAGACAACGCTGCTCAACTGCCTGACTGCCTCGATCGACAACGACGAGCGCATCATCACTTGCGAGGATTCCGCCGAGCTGCAGCTCCAGCAGCCGCACGTCGTGCGCCTGGAGACGCGGCCGCCGAACCTGGAAGGCGAAGGCGAGATTACCATGCGCGACCTCGTCAGGAACTGCCTGCGCATGCGGCCGGAGCGCATCATCGTGGGCGAGGTGCGCGGGCCCGAGGCCTTCGACCTGCTGCAGGCGATGAACACCGGCCATGACGGCTCTATGGGCACGCTGCACGCCAACAGCCCGCGCGAGGCCATCAGCCGCCTGGAGTCCATGATCATGATGGGCGGCTTCCAGCTGCCGCCCAAGACCATCCGCGAGATGATCACCGGCTCGATCGACGTGATCATCCAGGCTTCGCGCCTGCGCGACGGCTCGCGCAAGATCACGCACGTCACCGAGGTGATGGGCATGGAAGGCGATGTCGTGACGCTGCAGAACCTGATCGTGTTCGAGATCACCGGCGAAGACGCGCAAGGCAAGCTCACAGGCCGCCATCGCTCCACCGGCATCGCCCGGCCGCGGTTCTGGGAGCGCGCGGAATACTACAAGGAGACGAAACGCCTGGCTGAAGCTCTGTCCGCCGCGGAAGTCCACGACTCCCGGGGCGTGCCGATGGGAGACGCGCGTGGATAGCAACGATGTCATGCTCGTCGGCATGCTGGCGCTCGCCGCGCTGTCGGCGGGCGTGGTCGTCTATTTGCTGCTGTCGCCCTATCTGTCCGGCGAGCTGCGTACCGACAAGCGCATCCAGGCTGCAACCGAGAACAGGGTTCGCCGCACCGCGCTCAAGCAGCAGGTCGAGGTCGCCAACAGCCGGCGCCGTCAGGTCGCCGACACCCTGAAGGAGCTGGAAGACCGGCAGAAGCAGCGCGAGAAGGTGTCGCTGCGGCTGCGCCTGGAGCGCGCAGGCCTCGACATCGAGCCGCGGGTGTTCTGGATCGCGAGCGTGATATCCGGCGTGGTCGTCGGCGCGATCATCTGGGCGATGGCGCCCGGCTTGCCGATCATCGTGCCGCTGCTCGGCGCGTTTGTCGGCACGCTGGGGCTGCCCCGCTGGCTGCTCGCGCGGCTGACCAAGCGCCGGCAGTACAAGTTCACGGATGAATTCGCCAATTCCATCGACGTGATCGTGCGCGGCGTCAAATCGGGCCTGCCTCTGGTGGAGTGCCTCAACATCATCGCGCGCGAGTCGCCGCAGCCGATCGCAGGCGAGTTCACCGAGCTCGTCGAGCAGCAGCGCGTGGGCGTGCCGCTGGCGGAGGCGTTCGACCGCATGATGGTGCGGATGCCGCTGCCGGAGGTGCGCTTCTTCGCCATCGTTCTCGCCATCCAGCAGCAGGCCGGCGGCAATCTTTCCGAGGCGCTGGGCAACCTGTCGGGCGTGCTGCGCGACCGCAAGCGCCTGCAGGCCAAGGTGCGGGCGCTGTCTGCGGAAGCCAAGGCCTCGGCCATGGTGCTGGGCGCGCTTCCGTTCGTCGTGATGGCACTGGTGTACATCTCGACGCCCTCCTACATCGCCCTGCTGTGGAGCACCAAGTTCGGGCAGTTTCTGCTGGCGGCGGCAGGGTTCTGGATGACGTGCGGCGTTCTCGTGATGCGCAAGATGATCAACTTCAAGTACTGACCGCCAAGACGTGGTCGACAGGACGAAGCGGTAGAGCCATGTTCGATACCATTGCCGCGCTGATGCAGCCGCAGATCGCCGTGACCCTGCTCGCGGCCATTGCGGCATTTGCCACGGCTTTGACGGTGCTGATGCCGGTCCTCAACCGCGACCGGCTCGATGCGCGCATGCAGATCATGGCGACCGAGCGCGACAAGATGCGTGCCGCGCGCCTGGCCGACCTGGCCAAGAAGGACGGCCAGGGCAAGCTCCGAACCGCGCCCAAGGGCTTCATGCAGGAGGTGGTCGACCGCTTCAACCTGCGCAGCATGTTCGATTCGGAGGACGTGCGCGACAAGCTGAAGATGGCCGGCCTGCGCGGCCAGGCGCCGCTGGTGACGTACATGTTCTTCCGCCTGGCGATGCCGATCATCGTGATCATCGTAGCCCTCGTCTACCTGTTCCTGCTCACCGACTACCAGTATCCGCCGATTGTGAAGGTCGGGCTGGCGATCGGGGCCGGCTACATCGGCTACTACGTGCCCAACTTCTTCGTCGAAAACTTGGTGCAGCGCCGCCAGACCTCCATCAAGAACTCGTTCCCGGATTCGCTCGACATGCTGCTCATCTGCGTGCAGTCGGGCATGTCGATCGAGGCGGCGCTGCAGAAGGTCTCAAGCGAGGTCGGCAGCCAGTCGCTGGAGCTGGCCGAGGAGTTCAGCCTGACCACGGCCGAGCTGTCCTACCTGCAGGACCGGCGGCAGGCATTCGAGAACCTCGGCAAGCGCACCGGCATTCCCGGGATCAAGGCGGTGGCCACCGCGTTGATCCAGGCCGAGCGTTACGGCACACCGGTGGGACAGGCGCTGCGGGTCATGGCCCGCGAGAACCGCGACATGCGCATGGCGGAGGCCGAGAAGAAGGCGGCGGCCCTGCCGCCCAAGCTCACGGTGCCGATGATCGTGTTCTTTCTGCCCGTGCTGTTCGTGGTGATCCTGGGGCCGGCGATCATCCAGGTGTTCCGGTATCAGTAAGGTTAATCGAACGGGTGAAGGCCGTGCACGCCTATTCATGCGCCATTCACGGGCGACGTATCAGCGTGGCGGCACGGCAGAGGTGCCGATGACCCAGCTCCGTCACTGCGCCAAGGCGCAGATACGCGGAAAAATCAGCAGCGAGGATGACGATGAAGAAGGCCATGCTTCTTGCCAGCGCGGCAGCCCTGGCATTTTCGGTTACGGCAGCCCTTGCCCAGGACAAAGGCAAGGCCAAGGCGCCGGCCAAGCCGCGCACCGCGATATCGCTCGATTGCTCCAAGCAAGCCGATGCCAAGGGCCTGCACGGCAAGGCGCGCAAATCCTTCCGGGCCAAGTGCAAGCGCGACGCCACCAAGACGGCGAAGTCGAAGGGCTGATCCGGTTCGGGAGAAAGCCGGCGGGTGCTTCCCGGGAAGCACCCGTTTTTTTTTGCTGCCCGGCAGTCCGTCCTTGGTGGAACAACCAAGCCGCGGGCTCGCCCTCGTCCTGAGCCTCGTCGAAGGACGGGCTGCGCACACCACCGCCGTGGTTCGACACG
>JAIEQJ010000006.1 GCA_019747815.1 Hyphomonadaceae bacterium | reverse complement strand
AATCACCTTGTCCTGCCTCGCGGGTGGAGGAATTTGACTGACCGCACCCGGAGGAATTTGAAGTGACCCGCGGGGGATTACTGTTTTGCCTGCGCCCCTGCGGTGACGGGAGCCTTGTCGCACTCGTAGGTGAATTCCCATGACGGTGCGACTACGAGGTAGCCGTCCTTGATCCTGCAGCCGCGGCCGGTCTGCGCCAGGAAGGCTTCTGCGGCCTCCCTATAGTCGGGCTGCGGCGCGGCGGCATTGGTCGTAGCGAGACCCAGCGCGCCGACGACGCCTGACGCCGTCGGGTTGCCGGGGTTTCGTTGTACAAGAAGTTTGCCTTCCGCCGTCCTGTCGAACACCCGCCATGTATCGGCCTTGGTTGTAACGATCTGGGGTTGCAGGGCGCTGTAGCTCTCGCCGAGATAGCTGAAGCTGGCACAGCCGCCAAGCATCGCTGTAATGATCAAAGCGGTATATTTCCACATGCGCACCCCCCGAATGATCGGCCGCACACCATAGTCGCGCAGGCGCTTGCGGTCATGGTCGGGGCTGCCTTTTCCCCAAGAGTCATCCAGCGCTGTCGGGATTGCATCAGGTGATGCATTTGGGCTGGGCGCCGGCCTGCAGACTCGGATGTGGTTAACGGGTTGCTAACGATCCGGTGTCAACCTTGATGCAGCTTGCGCAGACGCCAGCGCGAGCGAGCCATTCGAGCGAGCCAACTGTTTCATGCGTACGTCGTTCCGATGGAGCCGGGCCCTCGGCCTCGGCACCGGTCTTCTTGTTGTTCTATCCAGCGCCTGTGCCCCCGCCGATCGCGGCCGCGAGGCGCGCAGCACACCCCGCACCGATGCACCCGTAAGCCCGCGTGTTGTTCCATTGGGCCAACCCGTCCCGAAAGGCGGCGGCATCTACAAGGTGGGCAATCCCTACAGGATCGACGGCATCCTCTATACACCGGTCGAGGATCCCACCTACGATCGGACAGGTGTCGCCTCCTTCTACAGCGAGGATTTTCACGGGCGCAAAACGGCCAATGGAGAGGTCTTCGATATGTGGGCGCTGACTGCGGCCCACCCGACGCTGCCCCTTCCCTCCTATGCCTATGTCACGAACCTCTCCAACGGGCGCACCCTGCTGGTGCGCCTCAACGACAGGGGGCCCTATGCGCGCGGACGCGTCATCGACCTGTCGCGCGCCAGCGCTCGGCTCCTGGGGTTCGAGATGCAAGGCACAGCGATGGTCCGTGTGCGCTACGCCGGCCGGGCGCCCCTCAACGGCGACGACCACTACGAGCAGCGCTTCCTGGCGAGCCAGCACTGGTATCGTGTCGCGGCGTGGACCGCGACCCGGCCCGGGCTCGGCCGTTGACTTGTTGCCTCAGCCGGTCCGATAGTCCACCCAGGTTGTTGTAGTTTCAGGATACATGGTGATGCTCAGCGCTGCCGCGCCTCGGCCGTCACAGCGGCTTTTGCGTGCAGTGACAGCCCTGCTGGTGGCACTCGCCCCGCTCATTGCCGGCTCGTCACACGGACGGGCGCAGAGCGGCGATGTGGTGCTCAAATCTCCCCAGGCCATCCTCATGGATGCCGATTCGGGGGCGGTCCTGTTTCAGCGCAATGCCGATGAGCTTGTGCCCCCCGCGAGCATGAGCAAGCTGATGCTGCTCATCATGATATTCAACGCCCTGCGGGCGGGAGAGATCACGCCCGACACCGACGTCGTGATGAGCGAGTATGCCTGGCGGACGGGCGGCGCGCCGTCGCGCACGTCGGCGATGTTCGTGCCGCTGGGCAAGACCGCCAAGGTCGATGAGATGCTGCGCGGCATCATCGTGCAATCGGGCAATGACGCCTCGATCGCCATGGCGGAGCGGCTCAGCGGCAGCGAACGGCAATTTGCGTTGGCCATGACGGAACAGGCCCGCCAGCTCGGCCTCAAGAAGTCGGTCTTCAAGAACGCCACGGGGCTCTATCACCCTGAGCATCTGGCCACGGCGCGGGAGCTGGCCGTTCTGGCGCGCATCATCATCAAGGACTACCCCGAGTATTATCCGCTGTTCGCGCAGCGCGAGTTCGCCTATCGGCAGCACAAGTTTTTCAATCGCAACCCGTTGCTGGGAGCGGTTGCCGGTGTCGACGGCCTCAAGACCGGATATGTCAAGGAGGCAGGATATGGCATCGCCGCCTCCGCCAAGGTCGACAATCGCCGGTTGATCATGGTCATCGGCGGCGCCACCACGCCGGAGGAGCGCAAGGACGACGGGCGTCGCCTGTTCGAGTGGGGTTTCAAGAACTTTTCCGAGGTCAAGTTGTTCGAGGCGGGAGAGGTTGTGGGGCATGCCCGGATTTGGGGCGGGGAACGCATGTACATGCCCCTCACCGGCGACAATGGCGTCAACGTCGTGCTCCCGCGCTATCCGGCCAATCAGAAGCTTTCCGGGAGGATCTTCTACAAAGGCCCCCTCAAGCCGCCGATCAAAAAGGGCGATCAGGTGGCCATCTTGCGTGTGACAACATCGTCCGACGCCATGAACGAAGTGCCGCTTTTCGCGGCTGAAGACGTCGGCAAGGCCGGCTTCGTGCGCCGCGGGCTTGACTCGCTGCTCTATTTGGCTACCGGGTGGATGCGGTAGCAGGGTCTTGCAAAGGAGCAGGCCGGCCAGTGTCGCTTGGCGGCGCGGCCTGTGCAATTTATGCCATCCGGTCGGTTCATCACCTTCGAAGGCGGCGAGGGCTCCGGCAAATCCACGCAGGCGCGTCTGCTGGCAGAGGCCCTGCGCTCGAGAGGAATCGACGGCACCCTCACGCGTGAGCCGGGCGGCTCGCCGTTCGCGGAGCAGGTACGCAATCTCATTCTCGATCCTGCAACCGCTCCGCACTCTCCGCTCTCGGAGGCGCTGCTTTTCTACGCGGCGCGGGCGGATCATATTGAGAAGGTGATCCGCCCCGCCCTGGTCGCCGGTCGTTGGGTCATCTCCGACCGCTTTTCCGACTCCACGCGCGTGTACCAGGTGGAGGCGGGCGGGCTGCCGCTCGATGTATTCAAGGCTTTCGAGCTCATCGTCGTGAAGCTGACCTATCCCGATCTCACGTTCATCCTCGATATCCCCGCCGAGGTGGGATTGAGTCGCGCCACCACACGCCGCCTCGCGCAGGCACTGTCGGGGGAGGACGCGTATGAGAAGCGCGAGATCGACTACCATATGCGGCTGCGTGAGGGCTTCCTCGCCGTTGCCAAGGCCGAGCCGCATCGCTGCCATGTGCTCGACGGCACGGCTCCGCAAGAGCAGATCGCAGCCGAGGTGATGGCGCAGGTCGAGCGCCGCCTCATGCTTCCGGGCCAGCGCTGATGGCGCGCGCACCCGCGGTCCAGGAGGTCGAGGCGCAACCCGAGGCCGATCGTCTCGATGGTTTTCCGCACCCGCGTGAAACGCAAGCTCTGTTCGGGCATGCCGCGGCGGAGCAGTCACTGGCGGCAGCATTTGCCGGCGGACGCATGCATCATGCCTGGCTGCTCGCGGGGCGTGCCGGGATCGGCAAGGCGACATTGGCCTATCGCCTGGCGCGGCATGTGCTGGCACGGCAGGAGGAGCGCGACCCATCCGGAAAGAGCCTCGAAGTCTCTGCGGGTTCAGCCGCGGCGCGGCAGGTGGCGGCGCTTTCGCACGCGGGCCTGCTGGTCCTGCGCCGTCCTTACGACGCGAAGGCCAAGCGGTTTGGCAGTGCGATCCCTGTCGATGAGGTGCGCCGCCTGAAATCGTTCCTGGGGCTGACGTCGGGCGATGAGACATGGCGCGTCGTGATCGTCGATGCGGCCGATGAGCTCAATCTCAATGCGGCCAACGCGCTCCTGAAGTCGCTCGAGGAGCCGCCGCGGCGCGCGCTGTTTCTCCTGATCGCGTCGGAGCCGAGCGGCCTCCTGCCGACGATTCTTTCACGCTGCCGCCGTTTGGATTTGCAGCCGCTCGCGGCCGGGCCGCTGCGTCAAGCCACCGACGCGGCTGTGGCGGCGGCAGATGTGGAGAAGCCAACGACCGAGCAATGGGACCAGTTCGAGCGCCTCGCCGCGGGCAGTGTGCGCCGGGCCTTGCAATTGGCTGCATCGGGCGGGCTCGACCTGCATCAGCGTCTTGCCGGCATCTTCGCGCAGCTCCCCGCGGTCGACTGGACGGCCGCCCACACGCTCACCGACTCGCTCGCTGCCGCAGCCCAGGAGCAGCGGTTTGCCGTGTTCTTTGAGCTTCTTCTTGACACCCTGGCGCACCTGGTACGTGCGCGCGCGACAGGCCAGGGAGCGCCTGCGGACGTCGCTCTCGCCAAGCGGCTCATTCCCGAATCCGGAGTGCCGCAGTGGGCGGCCTTGTGGGAAGCGATTTTGCGCGACAAGACCGATGCCGACGAGCTCAACCTTGATCGCAAGGCGCTGATCATGCGCATCCTGGCGCGGCTGGAGAGCGCTGCGCGCATGTAGCCCATGCTTCCCGACTGTGGTCCTACATATCGGCAGGCCCGGGATCTAGGAGTTGGCGCGGAGGGCGCTTTCGTGATACTGCAGCGCGCACTCAGAGCAGCGATCTCGTAGCGATGACCCTCGACGCATCACCTTTTTGCTCTTTTGCGCCCGTTGCGGCCGCCCCGGTTGGCGCGCGAATGCGCTGATTTGTGCGCAGCCGCCCGCGACGGACGGCGCCATTCGCCCAACTAGGACCAGCCTTGAACGGAGCTCTGCCACCATGCGCGGGCAAGAGAAATTCTATATCACGACCGCCATCTCCTATCCGAACGGCACCCCTCACATCGGTCACGCCTACGAGGCGATCGCCACCGATGCGATCGCGCGCTTTGAGCGGCTGGATGGCAAGGACGTATTCTTTCTGACCGGCACCGACGAGCACGGTCTCAAGATGAAGCAGACCGCGCAGAAGGAGGGCCTGAGCCCCCGCGCGCTGGCCGACCGCAATGCGTCCCGCTTTCGCGAGATGGCAGCGGCGTTGAACCTGTCCAACAACGATTTCATCCGCACCACGGAGCCTCGGCACTACCGCGCATCGGAGGAAATCTGGCGGCGCATGCAGGGCGCGCACAACAGCGACATCTTTCTGAAGCGATACGCCGGCTGGTACTCCGTGCGTGATGAAGCCTTTTATGCCGAGAAGGAAACCACGCTGGGACCGGACGGCGTGCACCTGGGGCCACAAGGCACGCCGGTCGAATGGTTCGAGGAGGATACCTACTTCTTCCGCCTTTCGGCCTACCAGGACAGGCTCCTCGCCCATTACGAGCAGAACCCCGATTTCATCCTGCCGCGTGAGCGCAGGAACGAGGTCGTAAGCTTCGTGAAGGGCGGCCTGGAGGACCTGTCGATCTCGCGCACGACGCTCGACTGGGGCATCCCGGTGCCGAACGTGCCTGGTCACGTCATGTACGTGTGGGTGGACGCGCTGACCAACTACATCACCGGCGTCGGCTTCCCCGATGCGAACAGTCCGCTGTGGCGCTATTGGCCGGCCGATGTGCACGTCATCGGCAAGGACATCCTGCGCTTTCATGCGGTCTATTGGCCGGCTTTTTTGATGTCGGCGGGCATTGAGCTGCCCAAGCGCGTCTTCTCGCATGGCTTCGTGCTGAACCGCGGCGAGAAGATGTCGAAGTCGGTCGGCAACGTGGTCGATCCGTTCGATCTGGTGAATGCCTACGGCGTCGACCAGACGCGCTACTTCTTCCTGCGCGAAGTGGTGTTCGGCCAGGATGGCAACTACAACCACGACGCCATCGTCAACCGCATTAACGCGGATCTGTCGAACGACCTCGGCAATCTCGCCCAGCGCTCGCTGTCGATGATCGCCAAGAACTGCGATGGCCTGATCCCCGAGCCTGGAGTCTTCACGGACGCCGACAAGGCCATTCTGGCGGCGGCCGACGGCATGTATGCCAAGGCGCGCGAGGCCATGGACCGGCAGGCGATCAAGCAGTACCTCGATGCCGTATGGGCCGTGGTCGCGGATGCCAACCGCTACTTTGCAGGCGAGGAGCCGTGGGCCAAGCGCAAGAGCGATGTCAAGCGCATGGAAACGATCCTCTACGTGACGGCGGAGGTCGTGCGGCAGGTCGCGATCCTGGCCCAGCCGGCAACGCCTGCGGGTGCGGGCAAACTGCTCGACGGCCTGCGGCAGGTGCCGGAGGCGCGCAGCTTCGCGGGCCTGGGTGCTGCCGGGAGGCTGAGGCCCGGCACGCCCATCCCGACACCGGCCGGCGCCTTCCCGCGCTACGTCGACCCCGAGGAAGCTGCTGCGGCCGAGGGCAAGCCCAAGAAGCCAAAGCCTCAGAAGTGACGCGATGACGAAAGGTTGGTATGGGGTCGGAGGCTCGGGTGCAAGGCTCTGCTGGTGTGCCTGGGTATTCTGACATCCAAGCCCATAGCGCCATGAAGCTTGTCGACCACCATTGCCACCTCGACTTCCCCGACTTTGCCGACGAGCTCGATGGCGTGATAGCCCGGGCCAAGGCGGCTGGCGTCGGGCTCATGGTCTCGATCTCCACCCGCATTCGCCGCTTCGATCGCCTGCTTGCGATCGCAGACGCTCACGCCAATGTCTTCTGTTCCGTAGGCACGCATCCTCATTACGCGCATGAGGAGCTGGATGTGCCGGTGGCGGAGATCGTACGGCTGAGCCGCCATCCCAAGGTCGTGGCTATCGGCGAGGCCGGTCTCGACTATTTCTACGACAACAGTCCCCGGGCGGCACAGACGCAGGGCTTTCGCAATCACATCGCCGCGGCGCGCGAGACGCAGTTGCCGCTCGTCATCCATGCCCGCGATGCCGACAGCGACGTGGCCAAGATCCTGGAGGAGGAGATGGCAATCGGGGCGTTTCCGGCGGTGCTCCACTGCTACACGGGCGGGGCAGAGCTGGCGTGCCGCGCGGTCGACCTCGGCCTTTACGTCTCGTTCTCTGGGATCGTGACGTTCAAGAAATCCGACGTGCTCCGCGAGGTGGCCAAAACCGTACCGCTCGACCGGCTGCTGGTGGAGACGGACGCACCCTACCTCGCACCCGGCAAGTACCGCGGAAGGCGCAATGAGCCGGCTTTTGTCGTCGAAACCGCCGCAGAGCTTGCCAGGATGAAAGGCGTTACACTTGAGGAACTGGCCCGAGCAACGACCGAGAATTTCTTGCGCCTCTACAAAAAAACGCCGCGCGACGCGATGGCGACATGAGCACCAGGTTCACTTTGCTCGGCACGGGATCGTCCGGCGGTGTGCCCCGCGTTGGGCCGGTCTGGGGCTCGTGCGATCCGACCAATCCGAAGAACCGGCGGCGGCGCTGCGCGCTGCTCGTTGACCGCTTTGCCAAGGGTGGCCGCACGACAGTGCTGGTCGACACGCCGACCGATCTGCGCGAGCAATTGCTCGAGGCGGGCGTCGAGACCCTGGACGGGGTGCTCTACACGCACGATCACGCCGACCACACCCACGGCATTGATGACCTGCGCGGCGTGTTCTTCAATATGCGGCGGCGCGTGAAGGTGTGGGCCGACGCGTCGACGCGCAAAGCGCTGGAGAACCGGTTCGAGTACTGCTTTTCCCAAGCGCCCGGCTCCCCGTATCCATCCATTCTGCAGGCGCACGACATCCGCCCGCCGGAAGCCATTCGGATTGAGGGTGCCGGCGGCATGATCGAAGTAGTGCCGATCGCGCAGGAGCATGGTGGCGGGCCGTCGCTGGGATTTCGCTTCGGCAATGTGGCCTACTCGCCCGATGTCAGCGGCATTCCGGAACGCTCCCTGCCGTTGCTGGAGGGCCTCGATCTGTGGATCGTCGATGCGCTGCGTCCCACGCCGCATCCGAGCCATTTCTCGGTCAAGCAGGCGCTGGATTGGATCGAACGCCTGCGGGTCAAGCGCGCAATCCTCACGCACATGACGGTTGAGCTCGACTACGAGGCTCTTCGCCGCCAGCTGCCGCCGCACGTCGAGCCGGGCTACGACGGCATGGCGGTGGAGTTTGGTTGACGCGGCAGCGCGTTAACGCACATCGCCCGTTTTGAGGTCGAATACCCTGCCGTTGTCGGTGCAGGCAGCCTCGGCCAGCTGCACGAACGTGGGCGTGACAGCTTCGGGCGTCTTGAGCGTACTGGCGTCCTCGCCCGGGAATGCCTTGGCGCGCATGTTCGTACGGGTGGGCCCCGGATTGACGAGGTTGGCGCGCACCGGCGTGTTCTCGACCTCGTGTGCGTAAGTGACGACGAGTGCTTCGAGTGCCGCCTTCGAGACGGAGTAGGGCCCCCAATAGGCCGTGCGTTTGACGGCGGCGCTGGACGAGACGAAGATCGCCCGGCCCGCCTCCGACCGCCGCAGAAGCGGATCGAGGGTGCGGATGAGCCGCCAATTGGCCGTGAGATTGACTTTCAACACCTCGTCCCAGGCATCCGCGGTCACATGTCCCAGAGGTGAGAGCGGTCCCAGTATTCCGGCGTTGCCGACCAGAATGTCGAGCCTTTGCCAGCGTTGATAGATGGTCGGCCCCAGCGCATCAATCTTGTCATGGTTCTTGAGATCGAGGGTGAGCAAAGTCGCACTGCCGCCGAGCGCGCGGATTTCATCATCAACCTCTTCCAGCGCGCCCGTTGTGCGGCCCACCAGGATGAGATGTGCGCCCTCCTTGGCATAGGCCAGAGCGACCGCCCGGCCAATGCCGCGGGTGGCTCCGGTGACGAGGGCAAGACGGCCGGCAAGGCGTGGGGTAGGGTTCATGAGGGTACTGCTAGCCCTCGCGGTGCGGAGCTGGCAAGTACAATAGCGGCCTCGTCAGCCGGAACTGTGGTCAGTCCTTCTTCTGCGCCGGGTCTGGCTTTGCCTTGTCGATCAGGTCCTTGCCGAGGCGGAGGGCCTCGTCGTAGGCCTTCTGCGCCGCCTCCTTGGTCTTCTCGACGTAGGGCTTGGCCGCTTCACCCGCCCGTTCGGCGGCCTGCTTGGCTTGCTCGCCGATCTCCTTCGCCTTTTCCACGGCCTTGTCGGTGTAGGGCTTGGCCTTCTCGCGGGCCTGGTCGGTCAGCTCGAGCGCCCGCTCGGTGCTGATGGCGGACAGCTCTTTCGTGCGCTTCAGCGCCCGATCCAGGAACGATTCCTGGGGCAGCAGAGAGTCGCGCTTCATGGCCGCAACCGTCCGGATCAGGTCGGCGTGGTCCTTGCGCGCTGTCTCGTCATGCACGCGATCCGCCGCGCCGGTGAAGACCACCAGCGGCGTACACGCGGTTGCCAGCTTGCGAGCGGACTGGATCCAGCCGGCGCTCTCGATCTCGGTCTCCTGCGGGTAGTAGATCTTGGTGCCGCCGATCTCCTGGCGCAGGATGGTGCGGTCGATCACCGGGACGAGGTGGCCGCCCAGCTTGCGCACGAGCTCGAAGTGCTTGCTTTCAGGATCCGGGAATTCGACGAACAGGCTTGCGGTATCCTCCGCGCTCAAGGCCTGACGAATGGCATCCTCGGTGGAAGGGGCATGCGTCACCGCTTTCGAGCGACCCAGGCCTTCCGCATCGATAGTGCGCAGGAACTGGAATGTGCCGGCACTGCCTGAGGTGGCGGGAGGCAGTATGTAGCGCAGGCTGCCGGCGTTCACCGACAGCTCGCCCCAGTTGGAAATCTGCTTGTTGCGCGTCACGGCGAAGACGCATTCACGCACGTCATCCTGGCGCACGAGGGTCAAGCTGCCCTCCGCCTTCAGCAGCCGGCTCTCCAGAGCGAACACGTCGAGCTGGCCGAAGCCGAGTTGCCGCGGGTTGGCGGTGATACGGTCTATGTTCTCGCGTGTGCCGGCGGAGGGGACGCAGCGATAGTCGAATTGCGCCAGTTTCAGTTGCCCTGCCAGGGCGGGACAGAAGCTTGCATGGTAGGCTCCAGCCTCCCCACCAGTATTGATCTGGGTTGCTTGAGCCATCGCAGCGTAGGCTTGGCTTCCCGCAACGGTGATGAGTGAGAGGGCGACGGACCTTGTGAAGGCCATGGGCTTTGAGCTCCTGCATGTCACGCAGCGTGGACTAAAGTGCTGAGCGAACCGCTCCGCGCTATAGGGAAGGATGGTGGCGGGAGTATGCGACCTCAAGGAGTTACAGAAATGTAATCCGCGCGATGTCGCGTGTGGCGGCCGGCAAGAGAATGTCGCGTGCCATTGCCGCCTAACGCACTTCCGAAAGAAACGAAAGTTGCCCGGCGTGGGCGGTGCCGTTCTGATCCGTGAGGGTGGTGGGGTAGTCGCCGGTGAAGCAATGATCAGTGAATTGCGGGTTGCGGTTGTCGCGTTTGTCGTAGCCGAGCGCGCGATAGATGCCGTCCACCGAGAGGAAGGCAAGACTGGTGGCGCCGACAAAGGCGCACATTTCCTTGACGCTCATATTGGCGGCGAGCAGCTCGGACGTCCGGGGCGTATCGATGCCATAGAAATCCGGGTGCGTGATGGGCGGGCTCGAGACGCGCAGGTGCACTTCCCGGGCCCCGGCTTCGAACATCATCTGCACGATCTTCTTGGATGTCGTGCCGCGCACGACGCTGTCATCGATCAGCACGATCCTGTTGCCGCGTACGGCGCTGGCATTGGCCGAATGCTTGAGTTTGACGCCAAGCTGGCGGATGCGCTGCTCGGGCTCGATGAAGGTCCGGCCGACGTAGTGATTGCGGATGATGCCGAGTTCGAAGGGAGTGCCGCTCTCCTGCGCATAGCCGATGGCTGCAGGCACGCCGGAGTCCGGGATCGGGATGATCACGTCGGCCTTGGCCGGGGCTTCGCGGGCCAGTTGTACGCCCATTTGCTTGCGAATGTCGTAGACGTTCCGCCCGCCGACGATGGAGTCGGGGCGCGCGAAGTAGATGTATTCGAAGATGCACGGCCGGGCCGCACGCTTGGGAAAAGGCCGGTGGCTTTCGACGCCGTCGGCGGTGATCGTCACGATCTCCCCGTTTTCGACCTCACGCACGAACTCGGCGCCGACGATGTCGAGTGCGCACGTTTCCGAGGCCAGCACATAGGCGGAACCGAGCTTGCCGAGCATCAGGGGACGGATGCCGACGGGATCGCGAGCGCCGATCAGCATGTCGTTGGTGAGGCACACCAGGGCATAGGCGCCTTCGATCTGCAGCAATGCATCCACGAAGCGCTCGACGATGCGGCGGCGTTTGGAGCGAGCGATGAGGTGAAGGATGACCTCGGTGTCGGAGGTCGACTGACAGATGGCGCCGGAGGAGATCAGGTCGCGCCGCAGCGAGAGAGCGTTGGTGAGATTGCCATTGTGGGCGACGGCAAAGCCGCCGGTGTCCAAATCGGCAAACAGCGGCTGCACGTTGCGCAGGATGGTATCGCCGGTCGTCGAGTAGCGATTGTGGCCGAGCGCGATATGCCCCTTGAGCCGGCCGATCACATCCGCCTTGTTGAAGTTGTCGCCGACGAGGCCGAGCCGGCGTTCGGAATGGAAGTGTCCGCCGTCGAATGTGACGATGCCGGCGGCTTCCTGGCCTCGGTGCTGCAGGGCGTGCAGGCCAAGGGCAGTCAGGGCCGCAGCGTCCTCATGGCCAAAGACGCCGAAGACGCCGCATTCCTCGCGCAGGGTATCGTCCTGGTGTCGAGCCGACATGGCCGACATGACACCGTTTTCGGACGGAACCTTCATCTAGGCCTCGAGAATGCGCGGTTCAACACTGAGGGCTCCGCTGCCGCGCTCAGGTACCCGGATGTGCGGAGCTCCCTGGATATAGGCCAAGTTCCCGGCCCTTGCCATGGGGTGCGGCCATGGAGTTGTGATGAATATTAAGGAGAAACCCCTGATGCTGCTCGCCCGACAGCGCCGAGGGCACGTAGCGGGAGAGAATGCCGTAAAGGGTGCCGCTGGTCTGGCTGATCAGTCCCAAGGATCTTGCGTCCTCAACCCAGCGGGGCAGCTCTCCGCGCTGGCAGCCCTGCGCAAGGGCCCGGGTCGCCCCATCCTTGCAGACGAAGGAAACGGCAAACATGTAGGGGATGACCACAAGCACGAAGCCGCGCACGATGCCGAAGCCAAGGCCCAGGATGCGGTCCACGGCGCCGACGCGGCTGTCCAGCACCGTATCGGAGATGTGCGACGTGATGAGGTGAACAACGATCAACACGAACAGGAAAATGATAGCGCCGATTGCCACCTGGGCAATGTAAACGTGCACCGTTTGCACAGGGTTCGAGAACTGCTTGGCGACCTCCTCGGCCAAACCTCGATGGGACCTGATGAAATAGAGAAGTGCCAACCCGGCAGCGATCCAGGAGAGGATGGAAAGGACTTCGCGTGTAAATCCCCGGTACATGGCGACCAAGCCGGAGATGGCCACAATGGCCAGCAGGGCGGCATCCAGATAGGTGAGAACGCCTGCGATCATGAGGTGCAACCTTCGCTTCGACCGACCAGGAAAAGTGCAGATTGGCCCGAGGCCACCACCTCAAGCTGCCACGCCCAGGGCGTCGCGCGCATGTTGATGCAACCTGAAGTCCTGCTCAACATCTCACAGACCAAGTGCGTCCGCCAAGCCCTTCACGTGGGCGATGCGCAACAGATCGAGCCTGGTGGCGGTACCGTCGAGGTCTCCGGCTGCCGGCAGAATCGCATGCTTGAACCCAAGCTTTCGGGCCTCTTTCAGACGCGACGACATATGGCCGGCGGGCCGAATGGCCCCCGACAGGCTGATCTCGCCGAAGTAGACGTTGTGAGGACCCAAGGCAACATTGGAGATGGACGAGAGCAGGGCTGCAGCGGCCGCCAGGTCGGCGGCGGGCTCGGTGATCTTCAGCCCGCCGGCAACGTTCAGATAGACATCGTGTTGGGCAAAGCTGATCCCGCACCGCGCATCGATCACGGCCAGCAGCATCGACAGGCGATTGGTATCCCAGCCCACCACCGCGCGCCGTGGTGTGCCAAGACCGGATGCAACAACCAGCGCTTGCATTTCCACGAGCAGTGGCCGCGTGCCCTCCACGCCGGCGAACACGGCCGAGCCCGGGGTCGACGTCAACCGGTCGCCGAGAAAGAGCTCGGAAGGATTGGCAACTTCCCGCAAGCCCTCGGCGGCCATTTCGAACACGCCGATTTCATCGGTTGCACCGAAGCGGTTCTTGGTCGCCCGCAGGATGCGGAAGGGATGTCCGCGATCGCCCTCGAAATAGAGGACCGTATCGACCATGTGCTCGATCACTTTGGGGCCGGCGATCTGCCCGTCCTTGGTGACGTGTCCGACGAGCAGCAGCGCCGAGCCCTCGGCCTTGGCGAACCGGACCAGCGCCTGGGTGGCCGCCCGCACCTGGCTTACGGTCCCCGGCGCGGCCTCCAGGCCATCGGCCCACAGCGTCTGGATCGAGTCGACCACAACCAGGTCGGCGGGCTTGCCCTCGGCCAGCGTGGCCAGGACATTTGACAAGCTCGTCTCGCTGGCGAGCGCCAGCGGCGCCTGCGCCAGGCCCAGCCGCTCGGCGCGCAAGCGCACCTGCGCCGCCGCCTCCTCGCCGGTGAAGTACACGGCGCGCCGGCCGGCGGCGGCAAAGGCTGCCGCCACCTGCAGCAGCAGCGTCGATTTGCCGATGCCTGGCTCGCCGCCGATCAGCAGCGCAGAGCCCGGCACGATGCCACCACCCGTTACACGATCGAGTTCGGCCAGCCCCGTGGGCATGCGGTCGAGCCTGTCGCCCTCGGTGTCGGCCAGCAGACGCAACTCGACGGCGCGGCCCCTGGATGCCTTGGCTAGACCCGTGCCCGGCACGGGCGCCGTTTGCGCCTCTTCGACGATGCTGTTCCACTCGCCGCACGTGGCACACTTGCCGGTCCAGCGCGGGGCGACCGCGCCGCAGTTCTGGCAGACGAACAGGCTGCGGGCGGCCTTGGCCATGCGCGGTCAGGCCCCTTCGTAGACGCGGTGGACCCGAGGCCCGAGACGGGACAGAAGCTCATAGCCGATGGTGCCCGCCCGGTCCGTCAGATCGTCGACGGTGACGCGCTCGCCCATAACTTCCACCCATCCGCCGCGCCGCGTCAGCTCCTCGGGCACATCCGTCACGTCGACCGTGATGTTGTCCATCGAGACGCGTCCGACGATCGGCACGGGATAGTCGCCGATGTACCCGACCGGTCCAGCCTTGCCGGTGGCGACGCTCAACGCCCGCAGGAAGCCGTCCGCGTAGCCACAGGCAATGGTGGCGATACGCGAGGGCCGCTGCACCTTGAAAATCGCTCCATAGCCGATCGTGGCCCCTGGGGCCACCTCGTGCACCTGGAGTATACGCGCTGCAAGACGCACTACCGTGCGCATCGGGTTCGGCTTGCCTTCGTGCGCCCGCCCGCCGTAGAGCGCGATTCCGGGCCTGACGACATCGAAATGGAAGCTGGGCCCCAGGAAGGTTCCGCCCGAGTTGGACAGGCTCGCCGGTGCGGGGGGCAGCTTGGCGCGCAATATGTTGAAGCGGTCGCGCTGCAGCGCGTTCATGGGATTGGCGGGCTCGTCGGCGCAGGCGAGATGGCTCATGATCAGCGTCGTCTCGAAGGTGGCCAGCAGGTCAGGTTCCGCGGCCAACTGCTCCACCTCGCCTTCCGGCATGCCGAGCCGATTGATGCCGGTATCGATGTGCAGGGCCGCGGCAAGCTTGCGCCCGCGCGCGCGGCTGTAGGCTGCCCAGTCGCGCACCTCGGCGAGGCTGGAGAGGGCGGGACGCAGGTCGAAGCCCGCGTAGTTGGCCTCGGCGCCCGGGAGCAGGCCGTCGAGCACATAGATGGTGGCGCCAGGCTGCACCTCGCGGGCGGCTCGCCCCTCGTCGACGGTGGCGACGAAGAAGGTCTTGCAGCCTTCGCTGGTGAGCGCCCGGGCGATGGGTGCCAGACCGAGGCCGTACGCGTCGGCTTTGATGACGCCGGCACATTCCGCGCGGCCCGAGACCTCGTTGAGCCGGGCCCAGTTGGCGCGCAGCGCGGCGAGATCCACATTGAGGACCGCGCGTGCAGACAGCGGGATGGGCGCCCGCGCGCGTTGCATCTCGGCCGACCCTGGTCCCCGACCCGTCAATCGGTCCTCGCCGGTATGTACGCATCGTTTGCGAGGTCGCCGAAGCGCGTGACGCTTGCCTCGAATTGGAGGTTCACCGTGCCGACAGGCCCGTGACGTTGCTTGCCGATGATCACCTCAGCCTTGCCGCTGACAAGCTGCATTTTCGCCATCCACTCCTGGAACTCGGCCGTACCCTCCGCAGGCTTTGTACGCTCAACATAGTACTCTTCACGATAAACAAACATAACCACGTCGGCATCCTGCTCAATCGAGCCCGATTCACGCAGATCCGCGAGTTGCGGCCGTTTGTCCTCGCGATTTTCCACCGCACGCGAGAGCTGGGAGAGCGCAATGATCGGCACATTGAGCTCCTTGGCCAGCGCCTTCATGCTGGTGGTGATCTGTGACACCTCCTGCACACGGTTCTCGGAGGAGCGCCTGGTGGAACCGGTGAGCAGCTGCAGGTAGTCGACAATGATCAAACCCAGGCCTTGCTGGCGCTTGAGCTTGCGCGCACGGGCCGCAAGCTGGGCGATGGAAATGCCACCGGTCTGATCGATGAAAAGGGGCAGGCTGGCCATTTCCTGGCTGGCCTCCACCAGGCGCTTGAACTCCGCCTCGTCGATCATGCCGCGGCGAATCTTCTCGGACGGGATGCCAGCCTGCTCGGACATGATGCGCGTGGCGAGCTGCTCGGCCGACATTTCAAGCGAGAAGAAGCCTACGACCGCTCCGTCGTGTGCAGGATCGGTGGGGCTGAGATCGGGGCGGTCTCTCAGCGAGCGTGCACGGGCGCGGGCAATATTGAAGGCGATGTTGGTGACAAGGGCGGTCTTGCCCATCGAAGGGCGGCCGGCAAGGATGATCAGATCCGAAGGCTGCAAGCCGCCCATCTTGTTGTCCAGCGCCTTGAGCGCCGTGGCAACGCCGGAAAGGCCGCCATCCCGCAGGTAGGCATTGTTCGCCATGTCGATGGCGGCGGTCAGGGCGTTGGAGAAGGTCGAGAAGCCCTGGCCGTACTTGCCGGTTTCCGCCAGCGAGAAGAGACGCGTCTCGGCCTCCTCGATCTGCTCCTTCGGCGGGAAATCGACAGGACTGTCGTAGGCGGCGTTGACCATGTCCTCGCCGATTAGGATGAGCTGGCGACGCGTCGCCAGATCGTAGATCGTTTGGCCGTAGTCGCGCGCGTTGATGATCGTGGCGGCGTTGGTGGCGAGGCGTCCCAAATATTGGGGCACGCTCAAGGTGGCGTCGATCGGCTCCGCCGTCTCGAAATAGCTCTTGAGCGTGATGGGCGTGGCCTGTTTGCCGGCGGCGATCAGCTTGGCTGCGGTCTCATAGATCTGCTGATGCAGCGGATCGTAGAAATGCTGCGGCTCGAGGAAACTCGAGACGCGGTCGTGCGCCTCGTTGTTGACGAGGATGGCACCGAGCAGCGCCTGCTCGGCCTCGAGATTGTGGGGGGCAGCCCTGAAGGGCGAACCTTCGGGCGCAGAGTTTCTTTCCGCTGTCTCAGCGGTGGCACGGCGGGCTGTCGAGATCATGCGTTTGCGCTAGGCGGATTCGCCCACCGGGGCATTCGGATTCGCCCGCTCGGGCGACTCGGTGCCAGGCTTTTCCAAGTTATGCACAGAGTTGCAGGGAGTGCTCTGCGCCCTATTCCCCGGCCATCCGCGGCCTTGCGGGTACACCCGCTTCACCAGCCTTCAGCCGGCGCTCCTCGCTGAACATGTAGTCGCGGGTGATCGGCAGCGCATCGATCTTCTTGGCGAGCTGCAGTTGGAACACCGTGAGGCCGCTGTGACGGAAGCCGGCTTCGCAGGCCTGCAGATAGAACTCCCACATGCGGCAGAAGCGTTCGTCATGGCGAACAGGATCGATCGCACGGACCCTTTCACGATTGCGCTGGAAGCGTCGGTTCCATTCCGCCAGGGTCAGCGCATAGTGCAAGCGCAAGTTTTCGAAATCGGCCAGCCAGTAGTCCTGCTTCTCCAGCACGGGCGAGAGCTGGGAGAGCGTCGGCAGATAGGCGCCCGGAAAGATGTTCTCGCGGATCCAGACGTTGATCGGCACGGGCGGGGTCTGCCGGCCGATCGTATGCACCACGGCAATGCCGTCCTCCGTCAGCAGTTGGCCGAGGCGTGAGAAGAACTGCCGATAGTGCGGCCGCCCTAGATGCTCGAACATGCCCACGGAGACGATTCGGTCGAACGGACCACGCGTGTGGCGGTAGTCCTCGAGCCTGAAATCAACAAGGCGCGTCAGCCCTTGCTTCACGGCCCGCTCGCGGGCCGTCTTGAGCTGCTCGGTGCTGAGCGTTACGCCGGTGACGTGCACGCCGTAGTTGCGGGCGAGGAAAAGAGCCATGCCGCCGAATCCGCAGCCGATGTCCAGCACGCGATGTCCAGGGCGCAGATCGAGCTTTGCCGCAATATGCCGCTTCTTGGCCTCCTGAGCCTCCTCGAGCGACAACGCCTCATTGTCGAAATAGGCGCATGAATACTGCAGATCCTCGTCGAGGAAGCAGCGATAGAAGTCCACCGCATGATCGTAGTGGTGGTGCACATTGCGGCGTGCGCGTCCCGGCAGATTGACGACGGCGGCGAGACGGGCCAGCTCCTCAAACCTTCTCTTCAACTCGCCGGAGCCCCCCTTGGACGCCAGATGCTCGTTGATGAGGAGCAGGTTGAGGAAATCGGAGAGCTGTCCCTCGACCATGGTCAGAGTGCCGTCCATGTAGGCCCGCCCCACATGCAGGGTCGGGTGGAAGGCGAGGCGGCGGTAGAGGGAGCGGTCTTGGAGGCGGACGGCGACAGCCGGCCGGGCACCATTCGTCCCGAATTCGTGCCGCCGGCCGGTGTGGTCGATGACGCTCAGATGACCACGGCGCACGAAGCGGTGGAGGAGCAAACGCAGCGGGAACACGGGCACTACTCCGTATCAGCTGCATACATGTTAGCGCGCAGTTTGCCTTCGGTTCAACCCGGCAAAGCCGGAGAAAATCCGAAGGCTGGGGTGGTCCATACAACGCGTATGTAGCGCCGTTAGCGGGCGGAAGGTTCCTCAGTTTCCCCCTGCGTATCCTCCTGCTGCCGTACCAGCGCCTCTTCCTCAAACACCGCCTCGGGATTGAACGTCTCGAGCACCGGTGCTTCCTCCCGAACCACCGTCACGTCCTCGCCGCGGGCCTGCCGCTCAGCCTCGTCCTCGGTGCGGGCCACATTGAGCGAGATCTGCACGATCACTTCCGGGTGCAGGGCAACCTTGGTGGCGTGGATGCCGAGCGTCTTGATCGGCCGATCGAGCACCATCTGGCGGCGGTCGACGCTGAACCCTCCCGCCGTTACGATCTCGGCAATGTCGCGCGGCGTCACCGAGCCGTAGAGCTGGCCTGTATCGCCGGCCTGCCGGATGATGACAAAGCTGTTGCCACCGAGCTTGGCAGCGACTGCCTCGGCCTCCTTCCTCAGCTCCAGGTCACGCGCCTCGAGTTGCGCGCGGTTCTTCTCGAAGCGCGCGATGTTCTCCTTGGTGGCGCGCAGCGCCTTCTTTTGCGGCAGAAGGAAGTTGCGCGCGTAGCCGTTCTTCACGTTGACGACGTCGCCCATCTGGCCCAGGCGGCCGATGCGCTCGAGGAGGATGACTTGCATACTGCGGCTCCGTTTCGTGTGTGTCGCTTATCAGGTTGAAGGTGGAGAAAGACCCGCGCGTTGCTTGAGCTGGAAAATCGATTCGAGCAGACCAGCCAGCACCACGAGAGGCATGAAGAAGGGCCAGAGGAAAAAAAGGCCCAGGTAGACGAGCCAAACCAGCCAAGGTGCACGGCGTCTGGCGATGAAATGTGCAAGCGCCAGCCCACCCAGCAGATAGGCCCCCACCAAGGCCCCCGTGAAGCTGACGCCGACAAGTCCGATGGAGCCGCCGGCGGCGGCGGCCAGCACGACCAGACCCAGGAGTACGCCCATACCGGGGGGATAGGTGAGCGCCGTCAAGTCGGGCCAGTCCCGCCCCAAGTGCCCCGACGCGAGCACAATGCGGCCTGCCAGATAAAGGTTGAGGGCGCACATAACGAGCCATTGGAACGCAAAACCGGCCGGCAATAGGAAAAGGGCCCATTCTGTCTGCTCCGCCAGGGCCTGTTCAGGAAGGCTCTCCCCCGGGGGCAGCCAGCGTTTGGCAAACTGCTGCAGGACCTCGCCCATGATCGGGCGCAGGCTCTCGTAGCTGCCTCCGATCAAGGGCAGCAACATCACCGGCAAGGCGCCGGCATACATGGCCATGCCAGCCATCAGGCGGCCTGCGGGGTACCATTCGCGCGCTTCGGCGTTGGCCGGATCCGGGCGGCTGAGATAGGCGAGATAGGCAGCCAGTGCCACTGGAACCCCGAGGGCCAGCAGGTAGCCGACGATGATCGTCCCGCCGACGATGACCCCCAACACAATTGCGCCAGAGACTGCAGCCGCAACGGCAGCCAGCCATCCCCAGCCGAGACCGGCGACCAGGGACGGCAATGGAATGAGAAACAGCAGGATGGGGCGCAGCACCGGCCCCCCACGCGCTGCCGAGTAGAACAGCAGCGCCGAGACCAGCCCGGAACCAAGCCCGATAATGATGCCCGTCGGCATGTCTGCAGCTGTCCCGCCATGGCGGTTAGAGACGGCGTTGCCCGTCCCAACCATTCGACATCAGTGATTACTTGATTACGTAAGGAAGCAGCCCGATGAACCGGGAACGCTTGATGGCCCGTGCCAGCTCGCGCTGCTTCTTGGCCGATACGGCCGTTATCCGACTCGGAACAATCTTGCCGCGCTCGGACACATACCGTCCGAGCAGGCGCGCATCCTTGTAGTCGATCTTCGGCGCACTATCGCCAGAGAACGGGCAGGTCTTACGGCGCCGATGGAACGGCCGGCGCGCAGGGATCGTGGCGACGTCGCTCATGGTTTATGCCTCCCCTGAGCTGGTTGGTGGCGTGTCGGTGTCGCGCGGTGGACGTGGAGGCCGATCGCCGCCTTCCCGGTCGCGACGGAACCCACCGCCGCCGCCGCGATCACCACGGAACCCACCGCCGCCGCCCCGGAACCCGCCACCGCCCCGGAACCCGCCGCGGTCTCCACCACGGAAGCCACCCCGATCGCCGTCGCGGCGATCGTCGCGGTCGCTCTTGCGCATCTGGATGGAGGGCTCGGTCTCGTGCTCATCGACACGGACTGTGAGGAAGCGGATGACATCCGGCGACAGCCCCATACGCCGCTCCATCTCCGCGACCGCCGCCGGCGGCGCGTCGATGTTCATCAGCGAGTAGTGGGCCTTGCGGTTCTTCTTAATCTTGAAAGCCAGCGTCTTGACGCCCCAGTACTCGACCTTGGCGACCCGGCCACCAGCTTCGGTGATGACATCGCTGTACTCTTTCGTCAGTGCGTCGACTTGCGCCTGCGAAATGTCCTGGCGTGCCAAAAAAACATGCTCATAGAGGGGCATGCGTTGCCTTTCCTTTTGTCCTGTCCGCTCCGGCGCAAAGCCCCTTTTGAGCCTGGCGCGACACATAGTGCCGCGTGGAAAGGCCCAAAGGACCCGAAAGAGCGAAGACACCGGGACCGGCGCTTGACGCCTCCGCCTACGATGGGCGGTTCCCGTTCAGCCTCCGACCGGGGCGGTGATGGGTGCAGTTATACTCAGATTGCATGCGCCAGCAAGGCCAAATTGCCACGGCCGGTGCCCACGAGCCTTAGCCTTGACAGAGCAGGCCGCACTGTGGCTAAGCCCGGTCAGACAGGCAACTTGGTTGAGCACGGATGGCCATCGCGTTCGTATTTCCGGGTCAGGGGAGCCAGGCCGTCGGCATGGGTGCCGAGCTGGCCAGGGCATTTCCCGCGGCTCGCGCTGTCTTCGACGAGGTCGATGCGGCGCTGAGCCAGAATCTTTTCGATATCATGTGCAACGGTCCGCTCGAGACCCTGACGCTGACGGAGAATGCCCAGCCCGCGCTGATGGCCGTGTCCTTGGCCGTGATGCGGGTCCTGGAGGCAGAGAAAGGCTTCAAGCTTGCGGAAAAGGTGAAGTACGTCGCCGGCCACTCGCTTGGCGAATACTCAGCCCTCGCCGCCGCCGGCTCGCTCTCCCTTGCGGATGCCGCGCGCCTGCTCAAGACCCGCGGCCTGGCCATGCAGATGGCCGTACCGGTCGGGCAAGGGGCCATGGCCGCGCTGCTCGGTGTTGGCAAGGAGGTCGCGGAGAAACTTGCGGCGGAAGCCGCCCAGGGCGAGGTGTGCCAACTCGCCAACGACAATGAACCGACCCAAGCTGTCATTTCCGGCGCCAAGACGGCCGTCGACCGGGCGGCTCTGCTTGCAAAATCGCACGGCGTGCGTCGCTTCATGCCGCTCAACGTCAGCGCACCTTTCCACTGCGCGCTGATGCAACCCGCTGCCGACGCCATGGCGCAGGCGCTGGCGCGCGTGGATATCAAGCGGCCAGCCGTTCCTGTGATCGCCAACGTGCTTGCTGCACCCATCAGCGATCCCGCCGAGATACGGCTGCGCCTCGTCGAGCAGGTCACGGGGACGGTGCGCTGGCGCGAATGCGTTGCCGCCATGGCCGCAGACGGCGTTACGGACATCTACGAGATTGGATCGGGAAAGGTTTTGGCAGGTCTCGCCAAGCGCATTGTGCCGTCCATGAATGCTGCCGCCGTTGGCACGCCGCAGGACATCGAGGCCGCGCTGCCTGCACTCACACAATAGGGGACATCATGTTCGAGCTGACCGACAGAACAGCGCTGGTCACAGGCGCTACGGGTGGAATTGGCGGAGCCATTGCACGCGCGCTGCACAAGCAGGGGGCCACCGTCGCCGTTTCGGGCCGTCAAAAGGACAAACTGGAGAAACTCGCGACCGAACTCGGCGACCGGGCCCACGTGCTCCCCTGCGACCTCGCCGACAAGGCTCAGGTCGCCAACCTGATCGATCAGGCCATCGCCAAGCTGGGCCGTCTCGACATTCTGGTCAACAACGCCGGCTTGACTCGAGACAACCTGTTCATGGTGATGAAGGACGAGCAGTGGGATGAGGTCATAGCGGTCAACCTCACGTCGACGTTCATGCTGATGCGGGCAGCGGCACGGGCGATGATGCGTACCAAGACAGGGTACGGACGCATCGTCAACATCTCTTCTGTGAGCGGCATTGTCGGCAACCCCGGACAGGGCAACTATGCGGCGTCCAAGGCCGGCATGATCGGCATGTCGAAGTCGCTGGCCCGCGAGGTTGCTTCCCGCGGCATCACCGTGAACTGCATCGCACCAGGTTTCATCTCGACGCCCATGACCGACGTCCTGAACGAGAAGCAGGTCGCCACCATCAAGGAGGCCATTCCGGCCCAGAAATTCGGCACCCCGGCCGATATTGCCGCCGCTTGCGTCTATTTGGCCGCGCCGGAGGGGGGTTACGTTACGGGCCAGACACTGCACGTAAATGGCGGTATGGTGATGATCTGAGGAAAAAAGCGCTTGGCAATTGGCCTTGAGCAGGCATTTGCGAGCGCTGGTCAAGCCAGATGAAGTATGTTAACGAGCCCCCTGATTTGTGTGCTCAACCTATGGAAAACCGGGCTGCCGTCCAACACCGCACAGGCTGAAGGAACGGCTTGCAGGCATCGCGTTTCATCCCGCTAGGTCGATGCAAAAGACGAACAACTTGGATCAGCAAACAGACAGGCCAGCCGAGGAAAATAGACCGATGAGCGACGTCGCAGAGCGCGTGAAGAAGATCGTGGTCGAGCACCTAGGGGTGGAGGCCGACAAAGTGACGGACAACGCCAGTTTCATCGACGATCTGGGCGCGGACAGCCTCGATACCGTCGAACTGGTGATGGCATTCGAAGAGGAGTTCGGGTGCGAAATCCCGGATGACGCTGCGGAGCAGATCCAGACGGTTGGGGACGCCGTCAAATTCCTTGAGCAGCACGCGAGCGCGGCTGGCACCCCTCCGGCGTCCTGAGGACATCACTGGGGCACCAGCAGACCCGCGCCGAGCGATCGGAGTGGACGCGGGCCGGCACGGAAGTCGTCAGTGATCGACTGGCAGATCTGGTTCGGGAGCGCAATGTTACGCCGAGTTGTTATCACTGGCTTGGGTCTGGTGACGCCGCTGGGCTGCGGAGTGGAAGCTACTTGGTCCCGGTTGCTGCGGGGGCAGAGCGGCGCGCGGCGCATCGAGGAGTTCGATGTCAGCGATCTCGCCAGCCAGATCGGGTGCTTCGTTCCGCGCGGACCATTGTCGGATGGCAAGTTCGATCCCAACGATTGGATGGAGCCCAAGGAGCAGCGCAAGGTCGATGATTTCATCATCTTCGCGATGGGCGCCGCGGATCAGGCCTTGCACGATGCCGGCTGGAAGGCAGACACGCCGGAGAAGCAAGAGCGCACGGGCGTTCTTATCGGCTCGGGCATAGGTGGGCTGGACGGCATAGCCGAGACCTCCATATTGTTGAAGGAGAAGGGCCCGCGTCGCGTCAGCCCGTTTTTCATTCCCGGGCGGCTGATCAATCTGGCGTCTGGGTATGTCTCCATCAAGCACGGCCTGAAAGGTCCCAACCACGCGGTCGTCACGGCCTGCTCGACGGGCGCGCATGCCATTGGCGATGCCGCGCGGTTGATCGCTTTGGGTGACGCGGAGGTGATGGTTGCCGGCGGCACGGAGAGCCCTCTGTGCCGTCTGGCTGTGGCGGGCTTTGCCGCTTGCCGTGCGCTCTCCACGGGGTTCAACGATCAGCCCACCAAGGCGTCGCGCCCCTACGACAAGGACCGTGACGGCTTCGTCATGGGCGAAGGTGCGGGCGTTGTCGTGCTGGAAACCCTGGAGCATGCCAAGGCGCGCGGTGCCCGCATCTATGCGGAGCTTATCGGCTATGGCCTCTCGGGGGATGCCTATCACATCACGGCGCCTGCCGAGAATGGGGATGGGGCCTATCGTTGCATGCGCGCAGCGCTCGAGCGCGCAGGCATCGGACCCAGCGATATCCACTACGTCAACGCGCACGGAACATCGACGCCCATGGGCGATGAGATCGAGCTTGGTGCCGTGGAGCGGCTATTTGGAAACGCCGCCGGCAAGCTTGCCATGTCGTCGACGAAGTCGGCTATCGGTCATCTGTTGGGGGCGGCGGGCGCAGTCGAAGCCATATTTTCGGTACTTGCGATTCGCGACAACGTTGCACCGCCCACGCTCAATCTCGACAATCCTTCGGTCTCAACCGCCATCGATCTCGTGCCACACGAGGCGAAACCGCGCGATATCGACACGGTTCTTTCCAATTCGTTTGGATTTGGCGGAACCAACGCCTCGCTTGTCCTGCGTCGTCTCGCTGCCTGAGGGCGGCGTGCCGTCGGGCTTGCAGCCAAATCGTCCTTTCGCCACATTTACCCCCAAGCCTTCGACGGACTCGACGGCCGGTACGGTTGGGCGCCGCGCGGCGTGTTCGGAGGGGGCACTCGCATGCCGCAAGGAGCGGATTGATGAGCAGCCGTCGGCCGGCGGAACCGCACTATAGTGGCCGTCCTACCGGTGCGCTGGCGCGCAGCCCTTCTGAGCGGCTGGAGCCGACCCGTCCGGTTGCGCGGCAGCGGCGTCAGCGCTTCAGCCGAGACCACAGCCCATCCCGACCTTTTGTTCGCTTCCTCAGCGGGATGTTTACACTCCTCTTGCTGGTCATGCTCGTCACCGCAGGCTCGGCGTTTTGGCTGCAGAGCAGAATTGAGGCGCCCGGTCCGCTCGCTCGCAGCAAGCCGGTAGTGATACCCAAGGGAGAAAGCACCCACGAGATTGCTGCGCGCCTCGAGCGTGATGGGGTGGTGTCCGGCCGACATCTCTTCATTGCGGGATACTTGCTCTCCAAAGCCTCGAGTTGGATGGAGGGCGGCCGATCCGTGCAGCTTAGAGCCGGCGACTACCTGATCCCGCAGGCGGCCAGTGTGCGGCAGGTCGTCGACATCATCGCCGAAGGCAAGACGATCTCCTACAAGGTCACGATCCCCGAAGGGCTCACCAGCGAGCAGATCGTCGAACGGTTGAAGGCGGACACCGGCCTGGCGGGTGAGGTGGCGGAAATACCGCTCGAGGGCTCTCTGTTGCCGGAGACCTTCGTCATACAGCGCGGCGCCAGTCGTCAGTCGATCATCGACAAGATGCAGGCGGAGGCGCGCAAGCTCGCAGAGAAGATGTGGGATCAGCGCAAAAAGGATCTGCCGCTCAAGACTTGGGAAGAAGCTGTCGTTCTCGCCTCCATCGTCGAAAAGGAGACGGGCCGCAACGATGAGCGCGAGCGTGTGGCGGCGGTGTTCATCAACCGGCTTCGCCAGAAAATGCGGCTGCAGTCCGACCCGACCATCGTCTACGGTATCAGCGGGGGCAAGGCGGTGTGGAACCGGCCCATCCTCAGAAGCGAGATTGCGCAGAAGACGCCGCACAACACCTACCAAATCGACGGCTTGCCGCCGACGCCGATCTGCAATCCAGGCAAGGCCGCGATCGAGGCGGTGCTCAATCCGGCCGATACGAAAGACCTCTATTTCGTGGCCGATGGCGCGGGGGGCCACATCTTTTCCGAGACTCTCAAGAACCACAACGCGAATGTGCAGAAGTGGCGTGCCGTCGAGAAGGAGATGAGGGCCAAGGCGGCACCGGCGCCTTCTCCCGGGGATACCCCGACAACGGCCCAGCCGAAGACGCGGGCGGTCGTACGTACTCCGCCCGACAAGGGCAAGGCCCCGCCCCAGCCGAGCCCCAGCCAGGGTAGCGTGCCGGGAGCCGAAGGGGGCGACAAGGGGTGGACCTCCACCACCCAGCCCACGCCCAAGACGACCAAGTGAGCGGATAGCCCTCTGTGCTTGTTGCCTTTGCAGGCCCCGGCTAGATTTGTGTCTGCGAATGTGAGATTCGCACACAGCGGCGCGTGCCAGCGCATTTCTGCTTTGGCATCCACGAACGATGCATCCTCATGGCCATCAAGAGCATGACAGGTTTTGCCCGCGCCGACGGGGCGACAGGCAACTTGAGCTGGCACTGGGAAGTGCGCTCCGTTAACGGTCGCGGCATTGATATAAGGTTGCGCGTGCCCCCCGGCTTCGAGGGGCTTGAGCCGCGCATCCGCGAGATACTCGGCAAGCGCATTGCGCGCGGCAGCCTGACTGTAAACCTGAGTGTAAGACGCGCGCATGGGCAGGCTCTGATCCAGCTCAACGAGGCCGCGCTGAAGCAGGTTCTGGAGGCCCTGGATCGGTTGAGGCAAGCCGTGCCAGTTGGTCCTCCAAGCGCTGAGGCGCTGCTCGGCATCAAGGGCGTTCTTGAGCTTGTGGAAGCCGAGGAAAGCGACGCTGAAGTGGTGGCGCGCACCGAGGCCATGCTCGCCAACCTCGGTGAGGCGCTCGATAGCATGGTGCGCGCGCGTGCCGAAGAGGGACGCCGTCTGCAGGCCATTGTATTGGATCAGCTCGCGGCCATCGAGCGGCTCGTGGCCATGATCGCCCGCTTGCCTGCCCGCTCGCCGGAGGCGGTTCGACAGCGGCTCATCGAGCAAGTAGGACGTTTGCTGGAGGCAGGCGCCACGCTGGACGAAAATCGCCTCTATCAGGAGGCCGCACTGGTCGCCACGCGGGCCGACACCGAGGAAGAACTCAAACGTCTGGCCGCGCATCTTTCCGCCGCGCGGGATCTGCTTCAGTCACCCGAGCCGGCAGGCCGCCGCCTTGATTTCCTGGCGCAGGAATTCAATCGCGAGGCCAACACGCTGTGCTCGAAGTCCAACGACGTGGATACGACGCGCGCCGGTCTTGAGCTCAAGGCGGTGATCGATCAGATGCGAGAGCAGGTGCAAAACATTGAGTAGGGGCGCAAAGGGGTGCGTGCGCATCACGCGGAGGGGGCTGCTGCTCGTCCTCTCCTCGCCCTCCGGCGCCGGCAAAACCACGCTCGCCCGGCGCCTGCTCGATGCCGAGCCGGGCATTCACATGTCGGTCTCCGTGACGACCCGCAAGCCTCGGCCCGGCGAGGTGGAGGGTGTGGACTATTTCTTCGTCGACAAACGCGAGTTCGAGCGTCTCAAGGCACGCCGCAAGCTGCTCGAGTGGGCCGAGGTCTTCGGTCAGCTCTATGCGACGCCCAAGACGCCGGTCGTCGACGCCCTGCAATCGGGCAACGATGTTCTCTTCGATGTCGACTGGCAGGGTGCCCGGCAGATCAAGAAGCGGCTGCCGCGGGACGTCGTGCGCGTCTTCATCCTGCCTCCGGACGGCAAGACGCTTGAGCGCCGCCTCAGGGCGCGCAACCAGGATTCCGAGGCCGCGGTGGTGCATCGGATGGCGAAGGCGGCGGCGGAGATCGAGCACTGGGATGAGTACGACTATGTTGTCGTGAATGTCGATGTCGAGAAGTGCCTGGCAGAGCTCAGGTCCATTCTCGCCGCAGAGCGCCTCAAGCGAGAGCGGCAGTCGGGCCTCGCTGGCTTCGTAGGCGAGATGTTGGACGACCTCTAGGCCAGCCCAGCGGGGCCGGATTTGTTGCTGGCCGGCCAGCGATCAAGGGTGTAGGCGAGCCGCGCGAAATCGCTGACCGAGAGGGCCTCACCGCGCAGCGTGGACGTCAAGCCAGCAGCGGCAAGGAGCGCTTCTGGTTCGGTGACTAGCGGCTTCAGGCTTTGCCGCAGCATCTTGCGGCGCTGGCCGAAGGCCGCCGCCGTCAGCTTTGCCAAGGAACGAACGGTGCACTCCGGTTGGGGCCGCTCGATGGGTCTGAACTCGACCACCGCCGATGCGACGGCGGGCGGCGGCGTAAACGCCTCGGGCTTTAACGTCAAGAGCAGGCGGGGACGCGTACGCCACTGCGCCAGGACGGCCAGGCGGCCATAGGCCTTCGTGCCCGGTGCCGCGACCACGCGCTCCGCCACCTCCTTCTGAAACATCAACACCATATGTCCGTACCACGGGGGCCAGGGTTCAGTTTCGAGCCACCCGACCAGCAGCATTGTGGCGACGTTGTAGGGGAGATTGGCGACAATGACCGGCTTGCCTCCAACGCCAGCCGCAAGCTTGCGCCAGTCCATACCGAGCGCATCTGCGAAGTGCACCTCAAGCCTGCCCGGATAGCGCGAGGCAATGGCGTCCAGTGCAGGCCGGCACCGCTCATCGCGCTCCACCGCAACCACCCGATCTGCGCCTTCCAGCAGAAGAGCCCGGGTGAGGCCGCCCGGACCGGGGCCCACTTCCATCGCCGTCATGCCGGCGAGCGGACCTGCCGCACGGGCGATGCGGCGCGTCAGATTGAGGTCAAGGATGAAATGCTGACCCAACGATTTGCGGGCTGACAGTTGCAGGGCACGGATCACATCGCCAAGCGGCGGAAGTCCGTCTGGGGCGGCGCTCATTGGCCTGTGGAGGCGCGCGCATCGGCACGCCGCTGGCCCAACTTCGCGGCCAGATGTAAAGCGGCAATGAAGCTGTCGGGGCGCGCCTTGCCGGTACCGGCGAGCGCTACCGCCGTTCCGTGATCGGGAGACGTCCGCACGAACGGAAGCCCGAGCGTGACGTTGACACCGCGATCGAACGCTAGGGTCTTGAGCGGAATGAGCGCTTGATCGTGGTACATCGCCACGGCCGCATCATAAGTGCTCCGCGCCTCGGCGTGGAATAGGGTATCCGCCGAATGCGGACCCGTAACAGTGATACCGGCCGCTGCCAGTTCGGCGATGGCAGGCGCTATGACGTTTGTCTCCTCCGACCCGATGAGGCCCCCTTCGCCCGCGTGCGGGTTGAGCCCGGCGACAGCGATGCGCGGGTTGCGGATGCCGAAATCAAGCGCAAGCGCGGCGGCTGTGGTGCGGATGGTCTCCATCACCAGTGCCTTCGTCAGGGCTCCGGCGACGGCAGTCAAAGGAATGTGCACGGTCGCAGGCACAACTTTGAGCTCGTCGGCGACCAGCATCATGGTCGGGTGGAACGGGCGGCCTTGGTAGAATCGACTCGCAAGAAGGCCAAGAAACGCTGTGTGCCCAGGGTACTCCAGCGGGATCGCCCGCACCGACCTCTTGGCAATCGGATTTGTGACGAGCGCCAGCGCCTCGCCGGTGAGGACCGCGCCTGTTGCGGTCTCGATGGCTGCAACGATTGCCTCATCCACGCCTCCGGAACCACGCGGCCTGAGTTGGCGCACGGGCAGCGCATCGGGAAATAGGCGGACGGCCTCTTGCAGGGATCCGATGCGGACGATCGGGATGTCGAGCGCCAGCGCGCGCGCGCGATCCTGAAGGGCTTCGGCGTCACCGTAGACGGCAAAGGCCGGCAGGGTATGCTGCCTGCGCGCATGCCAGCTCGCCAACGTGATGTCGAGGCCGATCCCTTCCGGATCGCCCATGGTCACGGCAACCGGGAGCTCCGGGTCTGGCGTGTGATGAGGTGGAGACGCCTCTTGCATCTCTCACCGGTATTCGATGTGCGCGTCCTGCCGGAGGTTGCGCATGTGTCGCTGAGCCAGAATATCCAGCTGCTTGTATTGAAGGTCTTCCTGCGTCTTGGTCCGCTGCGCCTCATTTCCGGAAACGGTACGCCGCCCGCATACGGCATAGACTTCGACGCCGCCGGCGGTCGTGGACGGCGGCAACATATCGCCGTCCTGGGCGCTCAGGAGCATGGAACGCATCGGTTCAGAAATGGTGCTGGGCTTGATGAACCGCATCTCCTCGAGCTTGGCGCCTGGGACGCTCTTGGCAACATCGCCGAGTGAACGGCAGCCGACGAACTTGCGCCGCATCAACTCCGCTTCCGCCAGGCGCTTGGCCAGGCTCGCCTGATCGATCTTAGGAAGACCAAGGGTGATCTTGCCGACCTGCAACTCAATCGTGTCGTCTCCGCTTTCGGTGGCTGCCGTGGAAAGGACGCGATCGATGTCCCGCTGTGTCACCGAGATCTGCCCGCCATACCGGCGCCCAATGAGGTCGCGCCATGCCCGCTGTGCCCTGAGGCGCTCGTTCATGGTGGAGACCTCGATCGCCATTCCCTTGAGGTGCTGGACGAACTGGTCGTACGTCATTTTGTTGCGCTCCGCCAAGGCGCGCATCATGCTCTTAACATCGTCATCCGTAATCTCGATGCCAAGCCTCTTGGCCTCCTGCACCTTGAGGCGCTCCTCAATCAGCTCTTCCTTGGCGTCCTTCTTCAGCCGCGGCAGCACGCTGGCACGGGCGCTGTCGATCGCCTGCTTCTGCAGCGTCATTGCAAGCTGCTTCTGCCGTTCCTGAAAAATAGCGATGATCTGCTCGCGCGACTTGCCTTGATTGCTGCGGATCACCTCCTCCTGGAGGGCGCGAAACTGGGCGTTGGTGCTATCAGCCTTCACGAGCCGCTGGAAGTTCGCCTTGGCCTGCTCGGAAATATTGGCGCTAAGCGCCAGGAAGCGGGCGCGCTGCTCGATCTGATAGGCAGTAATCGGCTCGTCGTTGACCAGGATGGCAATGACCTGCTCGCCCTTTGATGCGGGTATTGCGCCTTCCCGCTCAGGTTTGGCCGGCGGGGCCTTCGCCGACTTTTGGGAAGGTGGCGTCTGGGCAGACGCCGACTGCGGAAATGGTTGGCAAAGCATGACGGCTGCAATCGCAAGCATCGCAGCACGAGGGACCATGGAACGTATGCAGGTTGGCGCAAACATAAAAGCTAACTGAACGGTTTGTGCGATTCGGACCACGGGAGCCGCCTTGAGGACCCGCCTAGTGGCCGTCTTTTCCACAAGACAACAATGGCACCGACGTGGCAACCCGCCATCCGGGCAAAAACGCGAGAATATGGTTGCCGGGCCCAGAGAGCGGCACTGCAGACGCGTGTCAGGCTGCGGCTTGGCCAAAGACTACTGCTTGGGTCCGGTGTTCGTATCTCCGAAGACGTAGTTAAGCGCATCGGTACGATAATTGAAGTCACCCAAATTCTTGAGCTCGAAGCGCAGCATGAGGGTGCGATCGGGCCGGATATTGAGGGGCTCGTTCTCGACAAACGTCTCTATGTAGCTTGCCGTGAGCACAAAGCACTCATCCTGATACTTGAGCTGGAGGAGGTCCTGGATCCGGCTCTGATTGTCGATGTCGTACCGCACCTGGCCCAAAACGCTCCAGCGATCGGTCAGGCGCAGGCCGACGGTGGAGAGTATTTCCTGCTGAGTATCGAAAACTCCAGGGGTGGAGTCGAAACGTGTGAAGGTATAGCCGACCTGCGTCAGAAGCGGCCCGTAGTTGGCCTGCAGGAACGAGTCCTGGCGGCGCAGCGACCAGTCCCTCTCGTCGAAGCGGCCCTGGCTGACGAGGCTCAGGCCGCTAAAGGGCGAGATATACAAGCCGGCAACATAATCCGAGCGGTCGGTCTGCAGGCCGCTGCCCGGAGAGAAATTCGGGATGCCGCTCATGGTCACCCCTGACAACGTCAGGCCGGGGTCGGCAAAAGCGTTCTCTCCGCCGAGGTGCAGGCTTTGACCGAAGACGGCGCGGGCATAGAGTCCGTTATTGCCCTGCAACGTGTACTGCAGGCCGATATTGGCACGCGTGCCCGTCTCCAGGCGGTCGTAGCCTGAGAACTTGTCGATGTCGAAGAGCAGTGTGTCGTCGAAAACAAGGCTCTTGGCGTCCTCGTCCGGTGTGCGCCGTTGGTCGATCCTGTTGGGCCGCACGATGACCTGGGCGGTCGGCTCGAAGATATGCGACGCCCAACCCGAGTGGGCCACGAAGGGGTAGGAATAGAGCATTCCAACCTGCCCCGTGCCCCGCACGATTGTGTCGTCGGGAATGAAGGTCGTGGGGTCGTTCGGGTTGCGGGCATCGGTCCAGTTGTACACATCGCCGCGCGCATTGCCGAAGGGCGTCCAGACCTGACCGATCGGGTCGATCATCTTCCGCCGCCAATTGGCTTCCGCCACGACGCGATTGGTGTTTGTGCCATCGGTGCGCGTCATGGAGCGGGTATGAGCCGCAAAGCTGAGCTCGCCGCCTGCCACCGGCGCACCAACGATGTAGTTGTAGTCGATGACCGGATGAACCCGCGAGTTCGCCACGTCAGCATCGTTCAGGAGCAAGCTGCCGAAGCTGTAAACATTGGCTCCGAAGTAGTTGCGTTCGCTCATCCCCTGCAGATAGGCGACGTTCACGCGGTCCGTCTGCAGGATTGGGTCGAGACGATAGAACCGCCTGAAGGCCTCGTCGCTTTCAACGGTCACGTCCCAACCGTAGCGCCACCATGACGAGAGCGAGAACTGGCCCTTGGTCTGGATCGAGCCGCGCCATCCGCGATCGTTGACCGCGGGGGCGGAGTCGTCGTCGATGCCGGCGAACTTGATCGTGTACTGGCCTGTCGCGAGCCGGTGGCGCCACTCGCCCTGCCACAGCACGCCATAGTTGGTGAAGTAGCGCGGGTGGAGGGTAAAGTCCGCGTTGGGGGCCACGGCGAAGTAGTAGGGCACCTCGACCGAGAATCCGAGGGTGGAAGAATTGCTATAGTTCGGCATCAGGAAGCCGGTTTGCCGCTTCACCGACGGGTCGGGGTGCTGGAAATAAGGCAGGTAGAGGATCGGTACGCCAAACAATTCGAACTGCGCATCCTGATAGGTAAGCGTGGCGGCCTGCTGGTCGTGGACGATGCGCGCGGCACTGATGCACCACAGGGGCGGCATTCCTGCCTCGTTCTTGCAAGGCGTGTACCGGCCCCTTTCAAACTCGGTAACGTTGCCTTCCCGGCGCACCGCCTTGTTTGCGGCAATGCGCGTCTCGTCGTGCGTGACCATGCTGAGCGACTGGACGAACGCATCGCGAAAATCATCCAGGGCCTCGAGCCTATCGGCGCGGGTAATCGAGCCGTTGGGGTCCTTGAGCTGGGCGTTACCCTCGGCCATCAGCTTGTTGAGGTTCTGGTGGTAGATGACCTGGTCTGCCGTCAGAATGTAATTGTTGTAGTAGATCTCGACGTTGCCTTGCGCAATGACGCGATTGCCCTTGGTGTCGTAGATCAGCTGATCAGCCTGCATGTACAGCGGCTGGGCCCGGTCGATCTTCGGCTTCGGGCCAAACATGCCGCCGGGTTTTTTGGGAAACGAGCTCTTCTGGCTCGGCTGTGTGATCTGCAGGCTCGGATCCTGTGCGTACACCACGTGGACGCACAGCGCGACGAGCCCCGCCAGCACGAGCGACGCACGCAATAATGCAAGCGCAGCCACCCGTCCAAGCCACCCACGAAAGCGGCTAAAGACTGGCGCTCCGCCGCACGTGTCGTGCGGTATCAGCGCTCGACGCATCACTCAGCCGTCCTCCTGGTGCAGCAACACCGTTAACGAGACGAGCAACGCTAGGGCAATCGGCACCCACACTGCCAGAGCCGGTGACAACAAACCGGCGGCGCCAACCTGGCGCGAGATCTCTGCCAGCAGGAAGAAGCCAATTCCCCCGATCATCCCCATCAAAACCATAGTCTGTATCCCGCCGGAGCGGAATGACCGCAATGACACAGTGGCCGCTAAAACCACCATGACAATGAGCAGCCCCGGGCGGGAAATCAGGAGGGCTTGCTGCATCCGGTATTTCGAGGCGGAAAGCCCAGCTTTTTCAGAGGCTTGAATCAAGTCGGGCAGCTGCCAGAAGGAGACGGCGATCTCAGACCCGAGCGCGTCACCGGCGCGCTCCCGGTTGAGGTGGGTGCTCAGGGCGTAGACGTCGAAAAACTCAGGCTCCCGAAGGGGGCGAGAAATGGTTGTGCGATGCAGCTCCCAGTAGCCGTCTTGAAGCACCGCGCGGTCGGCGTCCATGCGTTCAATAAACTGCCCTTGGGGGTTGAATTGAAAGGCGATCACCCCCGCCAAAGACAACCCTTGATTGGATGTTGCGCGGGCATTTATCACAGATTGTCCATCGGCACCGTCCTGGCGCAACCACGACCCTTCGCCGGAGGCCGCCAGCAGGCCCGCCTCCCGGCCAAAGACCTCGGCAATGAGCTGCTCGGCCTCAGAGCGGGCCGTTGCGGCAAGGGGATTGAACAGCGTAACGGCCAGAACGCCAAGAACAAGTGTCACCGTGAGACCCGGACGTAGGAACTGCCAAGCGGACATGCCGGCCGACCGCATCACCGTAAGCTCGGACTTCCGGTTGAGGCTCAGCAGCGCACCGATGCTGCCAACCAATACAGCAAATGCCAGGAGGATTTCGGAGAAGGCAGGGAGCCGGAGCAGTCCCATCCACAGCAATGTTGTCCCGGACAGGTTTGTTGCGCGCCGCGACATGCGCAGCAGCTCCACCATGTCGATCATGAAGATGAGGCAGGCGCACACGACAAATGCGCCGAGGATGCTGAACAGGAAGCGTTTGGCGACGTAGCGCCGCAGTGTTCGGCGCAGAAAGGACCCACTGCCCCTGGCCCGGCGCCGCTGAAGCCGCCGCGTTCGTGCGGCAACAACGCGGGCGATGTGCGCCCTGATCCAGTCGCCTATGGCGCCGACAATGAGCTGGGCGCGAGCCGGTGGACGCGGAGCGGCTTGGCGATAGGTGGCGATCAGCGCCCACAGCCCTGTGCCCACCGGCACGGCATAGAGCAGGTAGGCCGCATTGGGCCGAACCGCTGCGGCATTGGCGGCCGCGATTCCCAAGATGCGGCTGAGCGTTGCGAAAGAGAATGCCCCGATGACGGCCTGCAGGCGGTTCTGGCGGGTCGTCTGCGCTCCACCGAGGAAAGCCACTACAACTATAACAAATGCAATGGGATACAGCGGGCTCGACAGGCGCTCGTGCAGCTCCGACGTCAGCCGTCCCGGGCTCGATTTGTACAGCGGATCAGCCGGATCGGGCCAGATCAGCTCAGGCGTGTAACGCTCGCGCGGACGGGTCCATTGTGCCTGGTCGGCGCGCTGCTCGAGCTGGTTGAGATCCACTATGTATTCGGCAAAGGCGATGATCTGGGGAGCAGTCTCGTTGGCGTTACGCCGCAAGATATGCCCCTTCTCCATGCGCAGGTACGCAGTGTCGCCCTGCTTGATGATCTGCGCCCGCTCGGCGAGATAGGAAGCAATCTGTTTGGGCTCCCGCGCGTCGTGCAGCAGCAGCCCCAGCAGATTGCCGGCCGCGTCCCGATCGCGAATGTGGACGGTCAGCTTCGACTCCGGCTCTGTGAATCGCCAGGGCTGGATGACCTGACCGATCAGGTCGGTCCGCACCAGAACGGTGTAGTCCTTGAGCAGCCTCTGGCTCCAGGGCCCCACCACATGATTGACCGCCGAGACGCCGATCGCGACCAGGATCGCGAGCAGACCCAGCGGCTTGATGAGCGCCCAGACCGGCGCCCCGCCCGCCGTCATGACGATCAGTTCGCTATCGCCGCCCATCTTGTTCAGGACGTGCAGGCACGCGATCAGCAGGGCAATCGGCGCGATCAGCGCCAGCAGGCTGGGAATTGCCAGCGTGGTCATGACCAAGAAGCGCAAGACATCCTGGCCTTGGCTGGTCATCAGCTCGAGCTGACGCAGGGCCACGGCGATCCAGACGACGGTAGTGAGCGACAGGAGAATGAGGATCAATGCTCCTGCCGCCTGCCAAAAAATGTAGCGGCTGAGAATCCGGCCGAAAACGGTCATTCTCCCCGATACCTCTGCGGCTCTTCCGATCGCCCCACGCTTCGAGAAGCAAGCCACCCAAACGTGTTAGCGCCTCACATAGCATGGTGGCGGAAAGTTGACCCGCCTGGGGCTCGGCGTGCTGCGGGGGAGCCCCATCGACGGCACCAGATGCCGCATTCACCCTGTTGCCATAGCCCTTGCCGGCGCGAACGGCACGGTCTTGCGCTCTTGCCGTGACCCTCTATGGTTGCGCTCTCAGAACTTGCTCCCTCCGTTCATGCCGACTTCGGGTTGGACCCGCAGAGCAGCCTGCCGTCTGGCGCTGGGGACGATGCCGCGCGGACGCACGGATCGGAGGAGGCCCATGCACCTGGAGATACCAGCCGATGGTCCAGCTTCTCGACATTCAATATGTGCCGCTGTCGGCGGCGCCCGGCGCGACGCTGATTGTGCTGGCGGGGGAGGGCCCGGCGTTCGGGCCTGCCGCGCGCGCGATCGACGAGAAGATGAAGGGTGCGTTGAGCAAGGCTGCGCGCGCTGCGGGGTTTTCCGGCAAGGCCAAGACCTCGATTGAAGTGCTGGCGCCGACGGGCGTCGATGCGCAGAGAATCATCGTGGTGGGGACAGGACGCGCCGCCAGCGAGCTCGACCGCCTGCTGCTCGGCGGCTACGCCTTTGCCCAGATTGTGGGGCGCAAGGTCGAAAGCGCCAGCCTCATCGCAGAGCCGGCCGATGTTGGCGAGGCCGGGCCAGATGTGTTCGCCGCCGATCTGGCTCTGGGGGCTGTCCTGAGGAGCTACACGTTCAAGAAGTATCAAACCCGCAAGAGCGATGAGGACAACGGAGCCCAGGCGCGCAATGAGCTGCGCACCCTGACCGTCCATTCTTCAAAGCCCGATGCTGCCGCGAAGGCCTATTCGGCGCGCAAGGCGCTTGCGGAGGGGGTGTTTCTCGCCCGTGACCTTGTGAACGAGCCCGCCAACATCCTCGGTCCCGTCGAGTTTGCCGACCGCATGCGGGAGCTTGCCAATGCCGGCATTGCGGTCGAAGTGCTCGACGAGGAACAGCTCAAAGCGCTGAAGATGAATGCCCTGCTTGCCGTCGGCCAGGGCAGCATGCGCCCGTCGCGGGTCGTCGTGATGCAGTGGAACGGCGTCAAATCAAAGCGGGCCAGGCCCGTGTGCTTCGTCGGCAAGGGGGTCTGCTTCGACACCGGCGGCATATCGATGAAACCGGCCGCCGGTATGGAGGACATGAAGGGCGACATGGGGGGTGCGGCCTGCGTCGCAGGCCTGATGCTGACGCTCGCAAGCCGCAAGGCCGCCGTTCATGCGGTGGGCCTGATCGGCCTCACGGAGAACATGCCCTCGGGAACCGCACAGCGCCCAGGCGATATCGTGACCAGCATGTCCGGGCAGACCATCGAGGTGCTCAACACCGATGCTGAAGGGCGGCTGGTCCTTGCCGACGTGCTCTGGTACGCCCAGGAGCAATTCAAGCCCCGCCTGATCGTGGATCTTGCCACGCTGACGGGCGCCATCATGGTGGCCCTCGGCAAGGAGCACGCGGGGCTGTTCTCCAACGACGACAAGCTCGCCAAAGAGCTCGAAGCTGCCGGAAAGGCCACGGGGGAGAAGGTCTGGCGCATGCCGCTGGCCAAGGCCTATGACAAGCTCATCGACAGCAAGACTGCGGATATGAAGAACATCGGCGGGCGCTACGGCGGCGCCATCACGGCCGCGCAGTTCTTGCAGCGGTTCGTCAAGGATACGCCGTGGGCCCACCTGGATGTTGCAGGCACAGCCATGGATTCGGTCAAAACCGACATCAACCAGAGCTGGGCATCGGGATGGGGCGTGCGCCTGCTCGATCGGCTGGTGAGCGACAACTATGAGAAGCCGGACAAATAGGCGTCGTCGCCGCCACTGCCGTGATTTCTTTGATAATTCAATAAATATTCATATTATTTTCCATAATATATATTATGCGAATGATACTCTGAGCGCCCCTGGGGCGCGGTAAGGTGGCTGGCCAGCGACGCAACGGATCGCGGTGGGAACGGCGGTGGGCAGCCTCACGGCATGGTGAAGCGGCGAAGGGGTGCGGTCGCGGTGAGGATACGCCCATACTGAGGCTTCCCCCCAACGCTGGAGATATCGCATGAGCAAGGTCAGGACCCTCGAAGCCCGCCACCAGCCCGCTCCGCAATTGGATACGCCCACCGACCTTTCGGCCGAGGCCGTGCGCAACGTGTCCAAGGCTCTCAATGGGCTGCTGGCCGACGCGTTTGCCCTGTACGTGAAGACCAAGAACTTTCACTGGCATGTGAGCGGCCCGCATTTCCGGGACTACCATTTGATGCTCGACGAACAGGCAGAGCAGATCTTTGCCAACACGGATGCGATCGCGGAGCGCGTGCGCAAGATCGGCGGCACCACACTGCGCTCCGTCGGCGATATTGCACGGCACCAGAGCATCAAGGACAACGATGCGGCATTCGTCGCTCCCAACGACATGCTGCGCGAGCTCATTGCGGACAACAAGGCCGTGGCCCACGCCATGCGCAAGGCGCGGGACATCGCCGATGGTCACGGAGATGCGGCGACCGCCGGCCTCCTCGAGAACTTCCTGGACGCAACGGAGCGGCGCACCTGGTTCCTGTTCGAGGCAAGCCGTGCCCCGGACGCGTCCGGGCATTGACCAGCGCCCCTAATCCAGCGGGATTTTTCCGCGCCGCAGGGATTTGACGGCGGACCGGCGGCGCTTGGCATCCTGCCGTCTCAACCTGGAGGCGCGGGTCGGTTGCGTGGCCCGGCGCGGCTTGGGCGGCGTCGCCGCCTCGCGCACCAGTTCGATCAGCCGTGCGCGGGCATCATCCCGGTTGCGGGCCTGGCTGCGGTAGCGATCGGCGGTGATGACGAGCACGCCGTCGCCCGTCAGGCGCCGCCCCGCCAGGTGGCACAGCCGCCGGCGCACAGCTTCGGTCAGCGACGGTGAACGGCCGACATCGAACCTGAGCTGGACAGCCGTCGACACCTTGTTGACGTTCTGGCCGCCTGGTCCCGAGGCGCGCACGAACACCTCCTCCAGCTCGGCCAGATCGAGGCTGATGGTGGGGGTGATGCGCAGCATCGCCGTCAGGTCCTCAGGGTTGCGCAGTCGCAATTCGTGATATCAGGACGCTCAATAGGCACGATAGGTGGAATTTCCGCGATGGTTGAGGATGCGCGCAAGTCGATCGGCGACCTCATGGATGTGATGGCTGCGCTCAGGACGCCCGGCACCGGTTGCCCGTGGGATCTCGAGCAGACATTCAAGACCATCTCCCCATATACCATCGAAGAGGCCTATGAGGTCGCGGACGCCATCGAACGCGGGGACATGGCGGACCTGAAGGACGAGCTGGGCGATCTTCTGCTGCAGGTGGTCTATCACGCCCGCATGGCGCAAGAGCAGAGAGCCTTTGCATTCGCCGACGTGGTCGAGGCCGTAACCGCGAAGATGATCCGCCGGCATCCGCACGTGTTCGGCAGTGCGGCCGAGCGGGCAGCCGGCGCCGCGCCCGGCTTCTGGGAGCGCATCAAGGCGGAGGAGAGGGCCGCGAAGGCGAGGCCTAGCTCTCCGGGCACTCCAGCGCCGGCGAAAGTTTCCGCCCCTCACCCTAACCCTCTCCCCGCAAGCGGGGAGAGGGAAGCAAGTGTTCTCGACGGCGTGCCGGCCGCGCTGCCAGCGCTGACACGGGCTATCAAGTTGCAGCACAAAGCCGCCAAAGTCGGCTTCGACTGGCCGTCGCTGGCCCCGGTGCTCGACAAGCTGAAGGAAGAGCTCCAGGAATTGGAGGACGAGATCGCCGGGGGCAAGGCGCCCGCCGACCGCGCCAAGATCGAGGAGGAGTTCGGCGACCTGCTGTTCGTGATGGCGAACGTCGCGCGCCATCTGAAACTCGATCCGGAGGGCGCGTTGCGGGCCGCCAACAGCAAGTTCACACGCCGCTTTCATGCGATCGAGCACAGGCTGGCCGAGGACGGGCGCACGCCCGCTCAGTCGACGCTAGAGGAAATGGATCAGCTCTGGGATGAGGCGAAGGCGAGCGAGAAGGGGTGAGCCGCTGTCATCCGGGCACGTGTTGCCGGGATCCAGCCATCCATCAGTGATGGAGCAAGCTGATAGATGGATCCCGGCTGGCATCGCGCTGCGCGAGATCGCAGTCATCACCGACGATGGCCGAACGCTGCGCCTGCTCAGCAGCGACCTGAGAGCGCCAGCCACCGACATTTGCCGCCCTCTACAAGGCCCGCTGGCAGGTCGAGCTGTTCTTCCGCCGGATCAAGCCACCTCAAATCTTCACCAACACCCGACAGCACGAGCTCAACCTGTGCTAAACCGGACAGCCGTGGCACAGGGCCCGGGATGACAATCTACACGTCGATCACCTCCAGCACGCCTGGGACGGTGGTCAGAGCGCCTTTCTGGACCGGGGAAACATCGAAACGGCCGGGTAGTGCGATCTCCAGCTCCTTGCCCATATCGTCGAGGATGACGTTCAGGCAGACGGTGCCCTTGCCGCCCGGCTTCAAAAGCGCCTTCAATTCGTCCAGCGCTGTCTTGTTGGCCACGATGGACCGCTGATTCATGACGACTTTCAGCCCCTTCTGCACGCCCTCGGCGGCTGCATTCAGGGACTCGATGGCCTGCACCCGCAGCTTGAGCGTGTCACCGTCCCGCTCGCCCTCGACAGAGACCAGCACCGCCGTTCCGGGCTCCAAGAGACTTCGGCTCTGGGCCAGCGTCTCCGAGAAGATCACGGCCTCGAACTGTCCGGTCGGCTCCGAGAACATGGCGAAGGCGAACTTGTTGCCTTTCTGCGATCGGCGCTCGCGCGCCGACACAACGACGCCTGCCAGACGGCCAGCCGCCACGCCGCGCTCGGAACGCGCCTCCAACTCCGCAAACGAGATGGTGTTGAGCTTGGCAAGGACGGTGGCGTAGGCATCGAGAGGGTGCCCGGAGAGGAAGAAGCCGACGGCCTCGAACTCGAACTGCAGGCGCTCCATCGGAGTCCAGGCTTTGACCGGGCGGATGTCCATCTGCGACCGCGCCTCGCCCACGCCACCGAACAGATCGCTGGTGCCCTGTTGCTCATTGGAGGCAATGCGATTGGCAAAGGCCAGCATCTGATCGACGTTGCCATGTGCAAGGGCGCGATTGGGCTCAAGCCCGTCGAACGCGCCGGCGGCGCTCAGCGTTTCCAGGGCACGCTTGTTGAGCGCCTTCGTGTTGCATCGGCCGGCAAAGTCGGACAGGTCCCTATAGGAGCCGTTGGCGCTGCGTTCGGCGACCACGCTTTCGACGGCCTGCGCGCCGATGTTCTTCAGTGCGGCCAGGGAGTAGCGGATGGTCTTCTCACCGGAGAGAAAGTCGACCTCGGACGCGTTGATGCAGGGCGGCAGAATGGCGATGCCCGACTTCCTCGCCTCGGAGGTGTACATGGCGAGCTTGTCGGTGTTGCCCATGTCGAGCGTCATGGATGCAGCCAGGAACTCCTCGCGATAGTTGGCCTTGAGATAGGCGGTGTGGTAGCTCACGAGCGCGTAGGCGGCGGCGTGGCTCTTGTTGAAGCCGTAGCCGGCGAACTTGTCGACCAGCTCGAAGATGTACTCGGCATCGGCCTTCTTGACGCCGTTCTTCGTGGCGCCCTCGACGAAGCGGCTTTTCTGCCGCGCCATCTCGTTCTTGTCCTTCTTGCCCATGGCGCGCCGCAGCAGGTCGGCATCACCAAGCGAAAAGCCTGCCATCACCTGGGCGATCTGCATCACCTGCTCCTGATAGATGATGACCCCGTAGGTCTCCTTCAGGATCGGCTCCAGCATCGGATGCAGGCAGTCGACGGGCTCCTCGCCGTGCTTGCGGTTGATGTAGGTCGGGATGTTGTCCATGGGGCCCGGACGATAGAGCGCCACCATGGCGATGATGTCCTCGAAGCGGTCGGGCTTGAGCCGCTTGAGGCTCTCGCGCATGCCCGTGCCTTCGAGCTGGAACACGCCGACCGTATCGGCCCGCGCCAGCATCTCGTAGCTTCTCGGGTCGTCGAGCGGAACCTCGGCCAGGTCGATGTCGATGCCGCGGCCGCGCTTGATGAGTTGCACAGCCTTCTGCAGCACGGTGAGCGTTTTGAGGCCGAGAAAGTCAAATTTCACGAGGCCGGCCGCCTCGACCAGCTTCCAGTTGAACTGGGTGATGGGGAAGCTCGACTTGGGATCGCGATAGAGCGGGACAAGCTCCTCCAGCGGCCGATCGCCGATCACCATGCCGGCGGCGTGCGTGGAGGCGTGCCGGTACAGGCCCTCGAGCTTCTGCGCGATCTCGAGCAGGCGCGCCACCATCGGCTCGCTGTCGCGCGCCTCCTGCAGCTTGGGCTCGCCTTCGATCGCCTGCGGCAGGGTGACGGGGTTCGCCGGATTGTTGGGAACGAGCTTGCAGAGCTTGTCGACCTGCCCATAGGGCATCTGCAGCACGCGGCCGACGTCGCGCAGCACGGCGCGCGCCTGCAATTTGCCGTGCGTGATGATCTGGGCGACGCGGTCGGCACCGTACTTGTTCTGGACGTAGCGGATCACCTCGTCGCGGCGATCCTGGCAGAAGTCGATGTCGAAGTCCGGCATCGACACGCGCTCGGGGTTGAGGAAGCGCTCAAACAGCAGGCCGAAGCGCAAGGGATCAAGGTCGGTGATGGTAAGCGCCCATGCCACCACAGAGCCCGCACCCGACCCACGGCCCGGCCCGACGGGAATGCCGTTGGCCTTGGCCCACTTGATGAAGTCTGCCACGATCAGGAAGTAGCCGGGGAACTTCATCTTCGAGATCACGTCGACCTCGAAGGCAAGGCGCGTCTGATAGTCGTCGACCGTAAAGCCGGCAGCCGGCGCACTCGCGGCAAGACGCGCCTTCAGGCCGGCTTCAGCCTGCGCCCTGAGCTCGGCCGTCTCCAGCTCGAGGAGCTCGGCCTCACCCGCATCGGCCTTGGCCTTGACGTACCGCGGCAGGATCGGCTTGCGCCCTCTCGGCCGGAAGGCGCACCGCCTGGCGATCTCGATGGTGTTGGACAAGGCCTCGGGAAGATCGGCGAACAGCTCGACCATTTGCTCGGTCGTTTTGAAGAAGTGCTCGCGTGACAGCCGGCGCCGGTTGTCCTCGACGACATAGCTGCCCTCGGCGATGCACAGCAGGGCGTCGTGCGCTTCGTAGTCGTCCGGGGAGGCGAAATAGACTTCGTTGGTCGCAACGACGGGAAGCGCTTGCGCATAGGCGAGATCGAGCAGTGTGGGCTCGTTTGCTATCTCATGCGGCAGGCCGTGCCGCTGTATCTCGACATAGAGGCGATCGCCGAAGATCTTCTGCAGGCGCTGCAGACGCTCGGCCGCCAGATCCTTCTGTTCCTCGCGCAGCGCCTTGTTGATGGGGCCGTCCGGGCCGCCCGTCAGTGCAATCAGACCCGCGCCCCATGCCTCCAGGCGCTCGATCTGGATGTGCGGCGCCTCGTCCTCGCCCGGATCGAAGAATGCCCGCGACGCCAGTTTCATCAGGTTCTGATAGCCGGCATCGTTGCAGGCGATCAGGGCAAGCGCACCAGCCGGGCGGGAACGCGGTTGATTGATGCCTGGACGCACGAGGCCGTTGGCCTGCGGCCGGTCACCGAAATCAACCTCCAGCGTGCAGCCGACGATGGGTTGTATGCCGGCGGCGGCGACCTTGTCGGAAAACTCCAATGCGCCGAAGAGATTGTTGGTGTCGGTGAGGCCCAGCGCGGGAAAGCCGTGGGCGACCGCCAGCTTGGCGAGCTTGGGGATGGGGATGGCCCCCTCAAGCAGCGAATAGGCCGAGTGCACCTTGAGATGCACGTACTGGGGCGCCGCGCTCTGGGGGGGGACCAACTTGCCCGCCGAAGGGGATGGCTTATCCATGGCCACAGATGGCGCCACGAGCGCGATTCCCGCAAGCGCAAGTCGCTGTGGAAAAGCCCAAGCGCGGCATTTGCTGGTGTCTTGCCCTGAAATCGCTATATGGCAGGTCAGCCTCGACCGAGTTCAACCTGGGCCGCACCACACAACAATGCTTCGCGAAACATTTGCCAACAACGCACACCTAGCCTTGGCCCTCGGCGGCCTGCTGATCGGCTTTGCCTTCGGCGCCGTCATCTACCGGACCAACTATTGCGCCATGGGCGCTCTCAGCGACATCCACAACTTCAACGACTACCGCCGCTTTCGGGCGTGGCTCCTGGCGGCGGCCATTGCCTTGCTCGGAGCCCAGCTTCTGCACACGGCCGGCGTTGTCGCGCTGGAGCGCTCCATGTATCTCGGCTCGTCGTTCAACTGGTTCGGGTACACCGTCGGCGGTTTCGTCTTCGGCATCGGCATGGTGTTCGCCGGTGGATGTCCGAGCCGCAATCTCGCCCGCGCCGGCGGGGGCGATCTGCGGTCTGTGCTCACGCTCCTGGTGTTGGGCCTTGCCGCCTACATGACGATTGCTGGCCTGGTGGCGCCGGTACGGTCGACCATAGAAGGTGTGACCGCTTTCAGCCTCGGCGGGTCCGGCCAGGGCGTCGGCGATCTGCTGAGCGCGCTTGTGCGGCTGCCGCCGGGGTCGGCACGCTGGGTCGCAACCGTGCTCATCGTGGCGGCAGCCCTGGCCTACTGCTTCCACGACGATCGTTTCCGCACCTCGCCCGTGCACGTCCTTTCGGGTGTCGGCGTCGGCCTCATGGTCGTCGCCGGCTGGGCGGTGACGGGTTTGGCCTACGACGACATGGCGACGCGTCCGGTGCCGCCGATTTCGCTCACCTACATCAGGCCGGTGGGCGACACGCTGCAATGGCTGTCCCTGTTCACCGCCACGCCGGTGCCGGGCTTTGGCGTCACAAGTGTTTTCGGGGCGCTGCTCGGCGCCTTTGCGGCGGCCACGGTCATGGGACGCTTCCGCCTCGCCACCTTCTCCGATGCCGGCGATACCGTGCGCAATCTGCTTGGTGCGGCGATGATGGGCGTCGGTGGCGTCATGGCGCTCGGCTGCACCGTCGGCCAGGCCGTCACTGGCGTTTCGACGCTGGCGTTCGGCTCGTTCGTGACCTTCGGCGCCATGGTGGCCGGGGGCTTCTACGGCCTGAGGCTGCTCGAGCGCTGGATCATGGCCAGCGGATAGCCGCGCGCGCGACATCGCGGGAAAATGATCGCGGGGCGCATGCGGCCGGCGCCGGGTTTTGCCCATTTGCTGCGTTATGCTGCATACCGATCTTGGCCCCAATGCAGGATTTGCGCATGTCCCGGATTTCTGTCGATCGTCGCAGGATACTCATCGGCGCAACCGCTTCACTCGTTGCGCCGCCGTTTGTGTACGCGCAAGCGCCTCGGGTCGTAACCCCGGGACAGACAGAAGGCCCGTTCTATCCGGTTGCGCTTCCGGCCGACAGGGACGCGGACCTGGTGCGCGTGCAGGGCCGGGCGGCCGAGGCTGTCGGCCAAGTCACGCACATCTCCGGGCGCGTGCTCGACAAGCGCGGCGAGATCGTGCGCGGCGCCATGCTTGAAATCTGGCAGTGCGACGCCAACGGCGTCTATGATCACCCGGGCGACTCCGGGCTGCGACGCCGCGATCAAGCCTTCCAGGGCTACGGCCGCAGCGATGTCGACGGGAGCGGCCGCTATAGCTTCCGCACCATCCGCCCGGTCCCCTATCCCGGCCGTACACCGCATATCCATTTCAAGGTGCATGCGCCAGGCACCGGCGTGCTGACGACCCAGATGTACGTCGAGGGCGAGCCGCTGAACGAGCGTGACGGCCTGCTGCGCAGCATCCGCGACCCCAAGGCCCGCCAGAGTGTCATCGTGCGCCTCGATCCGGCCGGCGATATCGAGGGGGGCGCACTCAAAGGCACGTTCGACATCGTGCTGGACCTGTGAACCGCCGCGCGAGCCCGTCGGCTTAGGCTGGATTGCGGTTTGCCGCGCATCTAGACTTGCCGAGCAACAGCCGGGGACTGCCATGTCCGACGACCATGAGCGCGCTGTTGCACGCCACTACCAAGTATCGGCGCTGACCGAGCGGATCCTGAAGGCCGCCGCTGCCGCGGGGCTCGACACGGATCGGCTCACACCCCGCGATCTGGGACCCATCGACGAGTTCCACATCGGCGGACGGGCGGCCACCAAGCATGTGGTCGCCAAGATGGGGCTGACCGGCAGCGAGCACGTGCTGGACATCGGCTGCGGCATCGGCGGGGCGGCGCGCTATCTCGCCTCGGCGATCGGCTGCCGCGTGACGGGCATCGATTTGACGCCCGAGTACGTCGAGGCGGCGCGGGTGCTCAGCGCAAGGACGGGGCTTGGCGACCGCACAGCATTTGAAGTTGCGAGCGCGCTGCGCATGCCATTTGCTGACGCGACCTTCGACGCCGCCCTCACGTTGCATGTGGCGATGAACATCAAGGACCGTGCGGGTCTCTGTCGAGAGGCAGCCAGGGTGATCAAGCGCGGAGCCGCGCTCTGCATCTATGACGTCATGCAGGGCGATGCCGACGATCTGCGGTTTCCCATGCCCTGGGCGCAGACACCGGCGACCAGTCACCTGACGACGCCGGCACAGATGGAGGAACTGCTGTCCGCAGCGGGGTTTGCCGTCGAGGACATCGAAGACCGAACCCGCCATGGCATCGCCTTCTTCCGCGAGCGGCTGGCGGCGTCGAGCGGGCCGGCGCCTGCGCTCGGCCTTCAGCTTCTGGTCGGCCCCGACGCTCGCCTGAAGTTCCAGAACCTGCTGGAGGGGCTGGAACGGGGTGCGGTTGCCCCCGTGGTGATGATGGCCCGCCGCAGGGCCTGACGCTGCGGATGCGACCCGCATCGTCCGCGCCGGCCCCGCGACTTTACTCTCGCCCCGCGCACGACGAGCGGGCTAGAACAAGACGCATGCCCACATGTGCAGGCCGCAAGGGAGACAGGGATGCGCCACGGCGGGAAGATCCTCATCAGCCAGCTCGAAGCCCAGGGCGCCACTGCGGCGTTCACCGTGCCGGGCGAAAGCTTCCTGGCGGCCCTCGACGGCCTGCACGATTCCAATCGCATCAAGACCGTCATCTGCCGCCAGGAGGGCGGCGCGGCGATGATGGCCGAGGCGTGGGGCAAGATCACGGGTGAGCCGGGCGTGTGCTTCGTCACGCGCGGGCCCGGCGCCGCCAATGCCATGAGCGGGCTGCATGTGGCGCAGCAGGATTCCACGCCCATGGTGCTGTTCGTGGGGATGCCAGCCCGCGAGCACGAGGACCGCGAGGCGTTCCAGGAGATCGAGGTGAAGCGCCTGTTCTCCTCCTTCGTCAAATGGGCCGCGGTGATCCGCCAGACCCAGCGCATCCCCGAATATGTGAGCCGCGCCTTTCACACGGCCCGCTCCGGGCGCCCGGGTCCCGTTGTGCTCGGCCTGCCTGAGGACATGCTCTCCGCTACTAGCGATCCGCTCGACGCTAAGCCGGCACGCATAGCCCTGCCTGGTCCGACCCCGAGCGACATCGAGCTGCTGCAGGATCGGCTGGCAAACGCTTCCCGACCTGTGATGATCATAGGCGGGCCCGGGTGGAGCCAGGACGTGCAACGGGCAGTCGAAGCCTTTTCGGATCGGTTCGACCTGCCCGTCGCCCCCGCGTTCAGGTATCAGGACTACATCGACAATCGGCATCGCTGTCACGTGGGTTGCGCCGGCATCGGCATCGATCCGGCGCTAGCCGCGGCCATCAAGTCGGCTGACGTGCTGCTGGTCCTGGGCGCTCGGCTTGGCGAAATGACAACGAGCCAGTACGCGCTGCTCGGCATTCCCAATCCGGCGCAATTTCTGATCCATGCGCATCCCTCATCCGACGAGTTGGGCTCCGTCTACCGCGCCGATTTGCCGATCGCGACAACAGCGCAGGGCTTCGCCGCCATGCTGGACCGGCTGAAGCCGCCGGCAAAGATTGCCTGGTCGGGGTTGCGGGCGGAGTTGAGGGCCGCCTACGAGCGCAGCCTCAAGCCTATTGCGCTGCCGGGCGCGGTGAAGCTTGCGGAGGTTGTGCGCACCGTGTCGCAGATGCTGCCCGAGGACGGCATCGTGACCAACGGAGCCGGCAACTATGCCGCGTTCGTACACCGGTACTTCGAGTACAAGCGCTATCGCACACAACTGGCGCCGACGTCCGGTTCCATGGGGTACGGGCTGCCGGCGGCGATCGCGGCCAAGCTGGCGCACCCGGCACGGCCGGTCGTGAACTTTCAGGGCGACGGCTGCTTTATGATGACGGGCCAGGAATTGGCGACAGCCGTACAATATTCCCTGCCGATTGTGACCGTGATCGCCAATAACGGCGTCTACGGCACGATCCGCATGCATCAGGAGCGGGAGTATCCCAACCGGGTGGTCGGGACCACGCTCATCAATCCCGATTTCGCCGCCTATGCGCGAAGCTTTGGCGCCGATGGCTGGACGATCGAAGCGACCAAGGACTTCGCGCCCGCATTCGAAAGCGCGCTGCGTTCCGGGAGACCTTCGGTCATCGAGCTCAAGATCGATCCGGAGGCGATCTCGCCGCGCAAAACGCTGTCGGAGGTGCGTGAGGGCCGATAGGTCCGGAAAGGCTTCCGCCCCGCCGAGCGGCCGCAGCGCCGCTTCGGGTGCATTTTCAATATCGATTCCGATAACAACTATTGAGCAGTATTTAATTGTTGTATCATGTCTGGATTGCCGTTTCTTTTATTCAATCTGCATGGTTAAGCACATTCTAATGACGAAATGGCCTAACTAAGGATTATGCATTACTCGAAGTGAAACCGACGGCACAGGAATAGCTCACGGTCTCTGCCATGGACCTGCATACGACGGAGCAAGTGAACGGACGGCATTGGATGCTCGCCAAACAGGGAGCGTTCATGTGCTTTCTGGTTGCGTGTGCCTTGCTCGGGGCTTCGCTGTTTTTCTGGCAACCCGACGACATCAGCAAGGGGGGCCAGGCCCATGTGGCACGGTCGGGACCGCTGCCGCGCTGACCGGCCTGCTGGAGCCCTTTGAATGGCGCCTGCCTCACCCCGCATGCCTTTACGGCTGCGGGGTTTTCATTTTGGAGGCATGTCGACGATGCGCGGTGCGAAACAAATGGACCGGACAACGCGCATCGCGCGGGCTTCTTACCCGGTCAGGGCGATTCCGGCCCGCTTGAGCTCGCGATCGAGCTTGCCGCGCGTCGCAGGATCGATGCGGACACGTGTTGTAACGGCGCCGGTTTCCGCGGTCTCCTCCTGGAGAACCTCGGTGTTGGCATGCAGCCAGCTCAAGAGCCGGCCTTCGGCCGCCGGCACCTCCAGCGTGAGAATCACATCATCGGCGCCGAGCCGCAGATCGATGGCCCGCCGCAGACGCTCGATGCCCTCTCCGGTGACGGCCGAAACGAGCACGGCACGCCGTTCGCTGCGCGCGGCAGCGTGCCGGACCTCGACGCGCTCTGCTGCCGAAAGCCGATCCGCCTTGTTCCACACTTCCAGCAACGGTCCGTCCACGTCGGTGGCCGCGATACCAAGGTCCGCCAGCACAGCTTCGACATCGTGCCTTTGCGCATCGCTCTCGCGGTGGCTGATGTCGCGCACATGCAGGACGAGATCGGCCTCCACCACCTCCTCGAGCGTGGCGCGGAAGGCGGCCACCAGCGTCGTCGGCAGATCGGAGATGAAGCCGACGGTATCGGAGAGGATGGCCTTGCGCCCGCTCGCAAGCCCAATCTCGCGCATCGTCGGGTCGAGTGTCTGGAACACCTGGTCCTTGGCCGAGACCGCAGCGCCGGTCAGACGGTTGAACAGGGTCGACTTGCCTGCGTTGGTGTAGCCGACGATGGCCACGACCGGGAACGGCACGCGCTTTCTTCCGGCCCGATGCAGGCTGCGGGTCTTGACGACCACCGCCAGTTCCTTGCGGATCGCAGCAATGCGCTCATCGATCAAGCGCCGATCGGTCTCGATCTGCGCCTCGCCGGGACCGCCGAGAAAGCCGAAGCCGCCGCGCTGGCGCTCAAGGTGAGTCCAGGTCCGCACCAGCCGGCTCTTTTGATAGGTCAGATGCGCGAGCTCCACCTGCAGGCGACCTTCGCGGGTGAGCGCGCGCTGCCCGAAGATCTCAAGGATGAGCCCGGTGCGGTCGAGCACCTTGCAGCCCCACGCCTTCTCGAGATTGCGCTGCTGCACGGGCGTCACGGCGTGATCCACGATAGCAAGGCCGGCGCCCAGCCCAGCGATCAGCGCGCCGAGCTCGGCCACCTTGCCCGAGCCGAACAGCGTCGACGGCCGAGGCTCGGGCAGCGGCACGATCTCGGCCGCCGCCACATCGAGCGCGATGGCTTGCGCCAATCCGACCGCTTCGGCCAGGCGATCCTCGACGGAGTGCGCAGCCGGCGCACCCGCCGGACCGTTGCCGTTCACGGCCTGCGAACGCCGCCGCCATGTCGTGCGCACAGGCACGAGCACAACCGCGCGCATGACGGGCCTCTCGCGCTCGATGGGAGCGCGGCGCTTGGAGACAGGTCGGGCGCTGGGCGGCGTCGTTGCGATAGCTAGCCTTGCTGGCCTTCGGCCGGATCGGAATCCATGAGATGCACCGGCTGACCGGGCATAATTGTGGAAATGGCGTGCTTGTACACCAATTGCGAGTGTCCATCGCGACGAAGCAGCACGCAGAAATTGTCGAACCAGGTGACAATGCCCTGCAGCTTGACGCCATTGATGAGAAAGATGGTCAGCGGCGTCTTGTTTTTCCGCACGTAGTTCAGGAACGTGTCCTGAAGGCTTTGGGCTTTTTCGGCCATTGTTATTATCCGTTTTCGTTACGCAGCAAGGCGGCAGACTTCAGCCCGCACCCCGTTGCCCGGTAATTTGCAGATTCATGCTGCCTCGCACAAGCAGATTCGCTGCTTTGCAAGCCTAGATTATCGCCGTTGGTCAACGCGCAGCCAACTCGGCCGACGCATGAAATTCGGTCCTCAGCCTTTGTGTGAGCAGGCCCGGCGCCCCATTGCCTATGGAATGACCATCGATCCTCACGACCGGCATGACGATATTGGTGGCCGACGTGATGAAGGCCTCGCGCGCGCCCCTGGCCTCGTCCACCGTGAACGGCCGCTCGACGAACTCGAGGCCGGCGCGCTTCAGCACGTCGATCAAGGTGGTGCGGGTCACCCCCCGCAGGATGGCGTTATCGATCTGGCGGGTCACCAGATGCCCCTCCTGGTCGACGATCCAGGCGTTGGAAGAGGCGCCTTCGGTGATGAAGCCTGCCTCGTCGACGAGCCAGGCCTCCTTGGCGCTTTCACCCCGCGCAGCCTCCTTGGCGAGCGCCGCCGGCAGGAGCATGACGGTCTTGATGTCGCACCGCCCCCAGCGGATGTCGGGCATGGTCTTCACGGCGATGCCCGCCTCCGCCGCGGCGGCAAGCCGCCGGGAAGAGACGCTGCGCGCCAGGCAGACGACCGTCGGCAGCACCTCGTCGGAAGGAAACAGGAAGTCGCGCGGTCCGGCGCCGCGCGAGACTTGCAGGTACACGATGCCGTCGGTGACACGATTGCGCCGGATGGTCTCGCGCAGCACGCGCGACCAAGCGCCGCCTGTCATGGGCTGCGGGATGCGCAGCTCCGCCAGCGAGCGCTGCAGGCGCTGCATGTGGCGTGTCTCGTCGACCAGCCGGCCGCCCTTCACCTCGCACACCTCATACACCGCATCGGCAAACTGAAAGCCGCGGTCCTCCGCGTGCACGGCGGCATCGGCATAGGGTTGGTATTGACCGTTGACGTAAACGACGCGTGTCATGTCCAAATCGGTTCCCGCTCGCTCAGCTCGTTGATCCGTTTCACAGCACGATCAGTTCGGACGCACGTCGCCGCTGCGCTCCTGCGAGCTCACGCCGAGCGCGCGCAGCTTGCGATGCAGGGCCGAGCGCTCCATGCCGACGAACTCGGCCGTGCGCGAGATGTTGCCGCCGAAGCGGTTGATCTGGGCGAGCAGGTACTCGCGCTCGAAGATCTCGCGCGCCTCGCGCAGCGGCAGCGACATCAGATGCTCCGCGCCGCCGTTGACCGGCAGCGGCACGTTGGAGCCGATCTCCTCCGGCAGCATGTTGGCCGTGATGATGGCATCCGGGTCGCCACCGGACAGGATCAGCAGCCGCTCGATGTTGTTCCTGAGCTCGCGCACGTTGCCCGGCCAGTCGTGCGCCTGCAGCACGGCGACGGCATCCTCGCCGATCTTGCGCGGCGCCAGCCCCGAGGAGTGAGAAACCTGCGTGACGAAGAACTGGATGAGCTCTGGAATATCGTCGCGCCGCTCGGCCAGTCCCGGCACGCGCAAGGGCACGACATTGAGCCGGTGATAGAGGTCCTCGCGGAACCGTCCTTCGGTCATATCGCGCTCCAAGTCGCGGCTGGTGGAGGAAATGATGCGCACGTCGACTGCGACCTTGGGCCCGCCGCCCACGCGCTGGAACTTCTGCTCCACCAGCACGCGCAGCACCTTGCCCTGAGTTTCGAGCGGCATGTCGGCGACTTCGTCGATGTAGAGCGTGCCGCCGTGAGCGGCCTCGAGCGCGCCGACCTTCCGGGGCCCGGCGTGGTCTTCCGTGCCGAACAGCTCCTCCTCCACCCGATCAGGCGCCATCGATGCCGCGTTCAGCACGATGAAAGGGCCATCCTTGCGATGCGATTTGTCGTGCATGACGCGGGCGCACAGCTCCTTGCCCGAGCCGGCCGCGCCGCGAATCAGCACGCGGCTGTTGGTGGGCGCCACGCGCTCGAGCGATGCCCGCAGCGCGTTCACCGCGGCCGAACGGCCGATCATGTCGAAGCTGACGGCCGAACGCTCGCGCAGCTCGCGCACCTCGCGCTGAAGCTTGGAGGCTTCGAGCGCTCGCGCCGTCACCAGCAGCAGCCTGTCGGCCTTGAAGGGCTTCTCGATATAGTCGTAGGCCCCGCGCTTGATGGCCGTGACCGCGGTCTCGATGTTGCCGTGGCCGGAAATGATGATGACCGGCAGATCTGGGTGCGCCTTCTTGGTGATGTTCAACACCTCCAGCCCATCCAGGCGGCTGCCTTGCAGCCAAATGTCCAGAATGACGAGCTGCGGCCGGCGCTCCTCGATGGCCTTCAAGGCCTCGTCGGAATCGCGTGCAAGCCGCGTGCGGTGGCCGTCGTCCTGCAGGAAGCCCGCGACCATCTCGCGGATATCCGCCTCGTCGTCCACGATCAGGATGTCAGACGCCATCTGTCGCTCCTTGCCTCGTTGGCATCAGGCGCTGCCGCCGACGGCAGCAGGTTCAGGTTGTAGGGGTGCGGCCGGCGCGGTGGGGACGACCGGCAGCGTTATGCGAAGCAGGGCGCCATGCATGCGGCCTGGGCCGGGCGGCGCATCCTCGAGCGCGAGCACACCATTGTGCTGCTCGACGCTCTTTTGCACGATGGCAAGGCCCAGGCCGGTGCCCTTGTTGCCCTTGGTGGTCACGTAGGGCTCGAGCAGGCGATGGCGATTGTGCTTGGGAAGGCCTGCGCCGTTGTCAATGATCTCGATGTCGACGCGATCTCCATTCCGCCGCACGACGGTTTCGATGCAGCCCTTCCATCCAGGCTCCCGGTCAGGGCTTTCCGCGTAGCTTTGGATGGCTTCCTGCCCATTCTTGACCAGATTGATGACGGCTTGCGAGATCAGGCGCCGGTCGCACGAGACGATGATCGGCTCCTTGCCGACTTTGGTCTCGAACGCAATGTCGGCGCCCGCCATCTGGCGGTCGAGCACGGCCGTGCGAACGACTTCGCGGATATCCTGTACTTCCATCTGCGGCTTGGGCGACCGGGCGAAGGCCGAGAACTCATCCACCATCCGTGTGACGTCACCGACCTGACGGATGATCGTCTCGGTGCAGCGGTCGAAGGTCTCGCGATCATCAACGATGACCTTGCCGTATTTGCGGCGGATGCGCTCGGCCGAGAGCTGTATCGGTGTGAGCGGGTTCTTGATCTCGTGCGCGATGCGCCGTGCCACGTCGGCCCAGGCGGAGGTGCGCTGCGCGGCGACGAGGTCGGTGACATCGTCGAAGGTCAGCACCGAGCCGTGGTGCTCCTCGCCGGGCGCCTGACCCGTCAAACGCACGGCGAAATTGCGCTCATCGCCGTCGATGACCAGCGTCACCTGCTGCTGCGCCTTGGCTTGGCCTCCCGGGTCGGCCTTCTCCTTCAGAAGTGCGGCGAACTCCGGCACCGCCGTTGCCAGTTCGCGTCCAATGAGGTCCGCCTCCTCCCGTCCGAGCAGCTTCTGCGCGGAGCGGCTGGCCAGCGTGATGCGCCCGTTGCCGTCGAGCCCGATCACGCCCGCAGACACGCCCGACAGCACGGCTTCCATGAATTGACGCCGCTCGGTGAGCTGGCCGTTGGCGGTCACCAAATCCGTGCGCTGGCGCTCAAGCTCCTTGGTCATCGCATTGAAGTTCACCGACAGACGGCGCAAGTCGCCCTCGCCGCGCCGGATCGGCAATTCGACCCTCAGGTTGCCACGCGCAACCTCCTGCGCCGCGCTGATCAGGCGGCGGATGGGGGCAACGAATAGCCCGGCGAACCACAGTCCCACCCAGATGGCCGCCAGCAGGGCGGTCAGCGAGATCATGAAATAGAGCAGGCCGTGCGCGAGCTGCAGTCCACCGCGCGCCCGCTTCAGCTCCTCATAGGCTGCAACGCCTTCATTGGTTTGCCGCAGATGGCGCACGACCGTCGGGTCGACGCCGCGCGCGGCGTAGAGGTAGGAATCGGGATAGTTGCGCAGCTTGGTGAGGGCTGCGACCCGCCCGCGCTGGGCGTCGCGCACGAGATGCTCGGGCAGCAGGCTGTAGGTGATGCTTTCATCGTCCAGCGCCTGCAGCTTGAGCGGCATCAGCAGCGGGACGTGTCCGGCCTCGGCGGCACGGATGAGGTGGGGCGGCGGCGCGACGTAGGGGATGCGGTCATCCTCGAGGACGGCGACCTTCACCGTGCCCTTGCTGTCGATTACATAGGTTGCGGGAAGATCGCGCAGGCTCGCCTGCCCGATCATCAATTCACGGAACTTGGTCCGGTCGCCGGCAATCAAGGCGGCGGCATCGTCGAGATCGCGCGCCATGTTGACGATGTCGGTGCGGATGACCTGACCGTGCTCGAGCAGATACGCGTTCCCCACCTGCAGGGAGTTCTGCACGATCGCCATGGTTTGCTGGTTGAACCAGCTATCGAGCGCGCGCGAGAAGGTGGTCGTTGCCGCAACGGCCAGGAGCAGCGCCGGCAGGGCTGCGATCAGGCTGAACAGGGCGACGATGCGCGCGTGCAGCCTGGCACCCGCAACCTTCTTCTTCCAGGCCCGCCACAGCCCCAGCATCTGCACAGCGATCACCGCCACCATGGCAATGACGAGCAGCACATTGATGATGAGGGCGGTCAGCACCACGTCGTTGCGCGGGACGATGGGAGTGAGACCCGTCAGAATGAGGTAGGTCGCAAGCCCGGAGACGACCGACAGGCTGACCACGATGAGCCCGAGCCAGAAGGCGCGGTCGCTCGTGCCGGGGAGCGGGGGACCGTTCTCCAGCACAGGATCGAGAGGAGAGGGCGCCGGCGCCCCACTCGCCCAGACCCGCACCTTGATGCGCCCTGCATACGCGGCGGCCTGCAGACGGCCCGCGAGCTTGCGCAACGTCGCAGCGAGCTGATCTGTGGTGCCCTTCAGCATTCCGGTGATGTTGTGTGTGTCCACGCGGATCGCACTATCGCTCTCATGAAGCAAAGCGATCACACTGATCACGTGCAGTGTGGCATTTTCGCGACAATCGTGGATTAGCCACTTCTCGCGTGGCCGTCAACATGTGGACGAAAACGCCAGGGGATGCACCCCAAGGGCCGGCGGCGGCCTAGGACGCCGGCGTGCGGAAGACTTGGATGTCGAGGTCGCGGATCTTCTTGCGCAGAGTATTGCGGTTGAGGCCCAGAAGGGCTGCGGCGCGAATCTGATTGCCGCGCGTGGCGGCCAGCGCCGCCATCAGCAGCGGCCGCTCCACGTGCTGCAGCACACGGTCGTAAAGTCCGGGCGGGGGAAGCTCGCGGCCGTAGCTGGCAAAGTGGCCGGCCAGATAGCGCTCCACCATCTCCGACAGCTCGCGCGGGGTCTTGCCGGCATCCAGCACGGGTGGCGGCTGCGCCTCCGCCAGCTCGGCCTCGATGATGCCCGCCGTCAGCGTATCCTCCGGATGCAGCGCGGCCAGCCGGCGCACCAGGTTCTCAAGCTCGCGCACGTTGCCGGGCCAGTGGTAGCGCTTGATGCGCTCGATCGCCGCCATCTCGATCGCCTTCTGGCCGAGTCCCGCCTTGGCCGCCTGGCGCAGGAAGTGGCGCACGAGATCGCCCACGTCCTCCAGACGCTCGCGCAGCGGCGGGATGCGCAGGGGCACGACGTTCAGGCGGTAGAAGAGGTCCTCGCGGAACAGGCCCTGCAGGATCTGCGTCTTCAGCTCGCGATGGGTTGCGGCGATGATGCGCACGTCCGTCTTGATGGGCGTGCGCCCGCCGATGGTGGTGTATTCGCCCTCCTGCAGCACGCGCAGCAGGCGCGTCTGCGCCTCCATGGGCATGTCGCCGATCTCGTCCAGAAACAGCGTTCCGCCTTCCGCCTGCTGGAAGCGGCCCTCGGTGCGCGATTGCGCCCCCGTGAAGGCGCCCTTCTCGTGGCCGAACAGCTCGCTTTCGATCAGCTCGCGCGGGATCGCCGCCATGTTGATGGCGACGAAGGGTCCGTTGCGGCGCTTGGAGTAATCGTGCAGCACACGCGCCACCAGCTCCTTGCCGGTGCCCGACTCGCCGGTGATCATCACGGTCAGGTCGGTGCGCGTGAGCCGCGCCAGCACCCGGTAGATCTCCTGCATGGGCGGCGAGCGGCCGATCAGGGGCAGCTCCTCGGTGTCGGGCTCCGCGCTCGGCCGCTCCTTGCGCCGTCCGGGCTCCGACAACGCGCGGCCGACGATGCTGACCAGCTCGTTGAGGTCGAAGGGCTTGGGCAGATATTCGAAGGCGCCCTTCTCGGCCGCCGACAACGCCGTCATCAAGGTGTTCTGCGCGCTCATGACGATGACCGGCAGGTCGGGCCTGAGCTTCTTGATGCGCGGGATGAGATCGAAGGCGTTCTCGTCCGGCATCACCACGTCGGTGATGACCACATCGCCTTCTCCCTGCGACACCCAGCGCCACAGCGTTGCGGCATTGCCGGTGGCGCGCGGAGCGTAGCCCGCCCGCGCGAGCGCCTGGTTGAGCACTGTGCGGATGGCCGTGTCGTCGTCGGCAATCAGGATTGTTCCGCCCACCATCGCCGTCTTCCTTACTTGCCTCGCGGACGCTGCTCCTGCAGGGGCAACAGCACGCGAAACACCGTTTGCTTGGGCACCGACTCACACTCGATGACACCGCCGTGATCGCCGATGATCTTGGCGACCAATGCAAGACCGAGGCCGGTTCCGGTGCGCTTTGTTGTCACGAACGGATCGAACAGGTGCGGCTTGAGTGCTTCCGGCACGCCGACGCCGGAATCTTCAACCTCGATCATCAGCGGCAGGCTGACCCGCGGTCCGCTACCGGGTAGACCGAGGCGCATGCCCGGCCGGAAGGCGGTGCGCAACGTGATGCGGCCGGGCTCGCGCCCCTCCTGGATGGCTTCTGCCGCATTCTTGACCAGGTTGAGGAACGCCTGGATGAGCTTGTCGCGGCTGCCGGCGAGCGGCGGCAGCGACGGGTCGAACTCGACGCTGATCCTGATGCCCTCGGCGAAGCCCGACTGGGCCAGACGCTTCACGTGATCGAGGACCTGATGGATGTTGACGGCCTCCTCGCCCACGGGGCGCTCGTCGCCGAACACCTCCATGCGGTCGACGAGATTGCGGATGCGGTCGGTCTCGGCGCAGATGAGCTGGGTGAGGGCGCGGTCGTTGTCTTTCAGGCCCGGCTCGAGGAGCTGCGCTGCCCCGCGGATCCCCGACAGCGGGTTCTTGATCTCGTGCGCCAGCACCGCCGCAAGCCCCGATACCGAGCGCGCGGCGGCGCGATGGGTGAGCTGGCGCTCGATCATTTGCGCCATGGAGCGCTGCTGCAGCATCAGCACGATCAGCCCCTGCTGATCGGGCATCGGCCCGGCATACACATCGACCAGCTTGTGCGCGCCGCTGCGCGGCAATCCGACTTCGATGCCGTATTCGTTGACGGTGACGCCGGTGCGCCGCACCTGGCCCACCAGGGCCGCGAGCGGGCTTGAGAAGGCGATGATGTCGGGCAGCGCCTGGCGCTTCAACACGCCCTGGCTCAGGGAGAAGAACGATTCCGCCGCGGCATTGGCATACAGCACGCGATCATCCTCGCCCAGGACGAGGATGGGATGCGGCAGGACGGAAAGCAGCAGGTCGTGCTCGATATGCCGGCGGGCACTGGGATGCACGCGTTCGCGGCCAGGCTCAGCGTTCATGCGGCCGCCTCCCGCGCTTCAGCATAGAACGTCGCCAGGCCCGCGAGGACGTCGCCCGCGCTTTCCGACGTGCACAGCCGTCGCCGCCAGGCCTTGATGATCTCGGCGGGACGGCCGCTCGTCGCCAGATACCAGCCGATGTGCTTGCGCGCGGTGCGCAGCCCGTGCATCGCCCCGTCCTGCTCGAGCATGGCCGCCACATGCTCTGCAGCGATGGCACCCTGCGCGGCGACCGTGGGCGGGCCCGGGTCGTTCCCGGTTGCGAGACTTGCCGCGATCCGGCCCGGCATCCACGGCGCACCATAGGCGCCGCGCCCGACCATGACGGCATCCGCGCCCGATGCCGCAAGCGCCGCCCGCGCCGCGGCAGGATCGACAATGTCGCCGTTGACCACCACCGGCATGCGCACGGCCTGCTTGACGTTGCGCACGCGGCCCCAGTCGGCCGCGCCCTTGAAGAACTGGCATCGCGTGCGGGCATGCACGGTCAGCATCTGTACCCCCGACGCTTCCGCACGCCGCGCGAGCTCCGGCGCGTTCATGCTGGCGTGGTCCCAGCCGAGACGCATCTTGAGTGTGACCGGAACCGTCACGGCACCGACCACAGCCTCGATCAGCGATACGGCATGATCCAGATCGCGCATCAGCGCGGAGCCGGACAGCTTGCCCGTCACCTCGCGGGCGGGGCAGCCCATGTTGATATCGACGATGTCGGCGCCGAGCCCTTGGGCGACACGGGCGCCCTCGCCCATCCAGCGCGCCTCGCAGCCGGCAAGTTGTATGACAAAGGGCCGGCAGTCGGCGCTGCGCGCTTTGCGCCGGGCGTTGTGCTTCTCGGTGACGAGATGCTCGCTGGCCACCATCTCGGTGACCACCAATCCGGCCCCCAGCCGATGCGCCAGACGGCGGAAGGCAAGGTCTGTGACCCCTGACATCGGGGCCAGCATGACGGCATTGGGCAGCGCGTGCGGGCCGATCTGGATGGGTCGCATCCGCGCGGTGCCGGGCTCAGCATTTGTGCAACTGACCATTAATTAGGCACATCTCAAAATTGCACATCTCTTGTGCAGACTATCGCACCCGTGTGGCCTTCGCAAGCGCGATGTAATTCATATGCACATGTCCCCCTCCCGTTGCCGGCGGGCCAGCCCTGGGGGTAAGTGGTGGGGTCTTTGACCCAGCGAGACCCGGTTTGAGAACAGCTTCGTTGATCGTTGCCGCCGGACGTGGCATCCGGGCCGGGGCGGCCACGCCCAAGCAGTACGCCATGGCCGGGGGCGTGCCGGTGCTGACGCGCACGCTGAGCGTCTTCCTCGAGGCCCCGGCCATCGATCTCGTGACCGTCGTGATCGGCGCGGACGACCGGCCGTTGTACGACCGCGCCATCGGGGTAGGTCATGGCAAACTTACCGCGCCCGTGATCGGCGGGAATACGCGCCAGGGCTCCGTGTTGAGCGGCCTGCGGGCGCTGGCCGCCTATAATCCTGACCGGGTTTTGATTCATGACGGCGTTCGGCCGTTTGTCACGCCCGGCATCATCGAGCGCGTGCTGCAGGCGCTCGCGGGGTCGCCGGGAGCGATCGCAGCCATCCGCGTGGCCGACAGCTTGAAGCGCGCCGATGCCCAGGATCGCATCGCCGAAACCCTTCCGCGAAGGGACCTGTGGCGGGCGCAGACCCCGCAGGCCTTTCGCTTTGTCGATATCCTGGCCGCGCACGAGGCCGCCGCCGCCGCCGGCGTTACCGACCTGACCGACGACGCCGCGGTCGCCGAGTGGGCGGGCGTGGCCGTCGCCCTGGTGGAGGGCAGCGAAGGCAACCGCAAGCTGACGACGGCAGAGGATTTGGCCATGGTTGCAGGTGGCGGCGCGGGTCTGGCCGACGTGCGCACGGGACAGGGCTTCGATGTGCACCGCTTTGCGCCGGGCGATCACGTCTGGCTGTGCGGGGTGAGGATCGCGCACATGCACGGGCTTGAAGGCCATTCCGACGCTGACGTGGGGCTGCATGCGCTCACCGATGCGCTGCTGGGCGCCATCGGCGACGGCGACATCGGCGAGCATTTCCCCAACACCGATGCGCGCTGGAAGGGCGCCGCCTCGCACGTGTTCCTGGCCGATGCCGCCGGCCGCGTGCGCCGGCGTGGCGGAACCATCACGAATGTCGACGTCACGCTTCTGTGCGAGGCCCCCAAGATTGCGCTGCATCGTGCCGCCATGCGCCAGCGCATGGCCGAGATCCTGCAGATCGATGCCGGCCGGGTTGCCGTGAAGGCCACCACGACCGAAGGCCTGGGCTTCACCGGCCGGCGCGAGGGCATCGCCGCCCTGGCCACGGCCACCGTGATCCTGCGGTAACAGGTGCGGCCCATCTGCCGCCTGCCAACACGGATGCACTTGCAAATCGGTAGCCGCGCGGCCCGCCCGCGTGACAGGTGCCCCCGAATCGAGGCAAGCGGGTTGTAGAGCACGGGCAGAGAGGGATGCCCCATGAATATCATGACCCATGGTGTTGTCGCAGCGCCGGCAGATATCACCGAGATCGCAGAGAACACGTCGGCGGCCTGCATATCGACACGCGTCCGCCAGCTCAGCCGCATCATCACGCGCGTGTACGACGATGCCCTGCGCCCGCTGGGCGTCACTGCCAGCCAGTTCACGCTGCTCACGCAGCTCGCCCAGCAGGACGGCATCACGGCCGTGGAGATCGGTCATTCGCTCGACATCGAGAAATCGACGCTGTCGCGCAACCTGAAGCGCCTGCTGCAGGATGGGCTGATCACCATGGACCCGCCAGCGGGGCGCCGCGGCCGCGGCCTGCATCTGACGCCCAAGGGCGAGACCGTCATTCAGTCGGGCTTCCCGGTCTGGCGCGAGGCGCAGACGCGCACCATCCGCGTGCTCGGGCCGGAAAGCCGCAGCATTCTCGACGGCCTTCTGACCCAAGCGGAGAAGCTGGCAGCCGCCTGATACGCCGTTCCATCTTCCTTTGCTCAGCGCCGGAGGCCAAGCCTCCGGCGCTGTTGCTTTGGGTGCGGCGCCGCACCGCCGACGCTGGATCACAGTGCCGGACCTGCGCTAGTGTCCCGATCGCGAAGTTCGCCGGATCTTGCAGCAGGCGCTGAACGAACTTCGCGATCGAAAGGACACTAGCAAGTTCATGGTTCTAGTGTGATTCAGATCGAGAAATTCGCTCAGTGGGCGTGCTGCGAGGAAGGGCGAATTTCTCGATCATCACACTAGCTTTGCGCCACGCTCCTTGCCCCATTGCCCCGATCGGAGGCGTCCCGTGCTCAAACGCGCCATTCCTGTGCTGCACGTTTCCAACGCTGCCGCGGCGGAACGCTTCTATTGTGATTGCCTGGGGTTCAAGCCGTTGTTTGCAAGCAGCGCCGATCCTCTCAAACCCGATCCGTGCTATGTCGGCCTGGCGCGCGAGGGCGCGATCCTGCACGTGTCTTCTTTTTCCGGCGATGGGGTTGCGGGCGGCGTCGCCAACGTGCTCGTGGACGAGGTGGATGCCGTGCACGGCGAGCTCGTCGCCAAGAGTGTGCCCATCGCCATGGCACCCACCGATCAGACGTGGGGAAGCCGTGAAATGTACGTGAAGGACAGCGACGGCAACACTGTGCGCTTCATTCAACCGAGCGCGGGTGCCATCGTTTCCTTGTTTCCTCCGGCCCTGACGCTGGAAGCCATCCGCCTGCTCAAGCACATGCGCGCAGGCGGCCTCAAACTCGCCACCGCGGAGAGTTGCACCGGCGGCTTGATCGCGGGCCTGTTCACCGAGATTGCCGGCTCGTCGGATGTGATGGAGTGCGGGTTCGTCACCTACTCCAACGAGGCGAAAGCGGAACTCCTCGGCGTCCCGGCGGGGCTCATTGCGCAGCACGGCGCCGTGAGCGAGCCGGTCGCCCGCGCCATGGCCGAGGGCGCATTGGCCCGTGCGCACGCCGATATCGCCGTTGCCATCACGGGCATTGCGGGTCCAGGCGGGGGGAGCGCTGCCAAACCCGTGGGGCTCGTGCATGTTGCGGCCGTGCGCAAGGGCGGCGAGGTTCTGCACCGGGAGTGCCGGTTCGGCGACATCAGCCGCGGGTCGATCCGCCTCATGAGCGTGGAGGCGGCGCTTCAACTGATCTCGCGGGCCGCCGGCGCTTCTGTTCCGTAGATCGCCCGCGCGCGCTCTTCGAAGGCCAGCGTATAGCGGCGGAAGGCGCGGTCGAACAGGGCACCGACCAGCATCTGCAGCATCGTCGACTTGAACTCGTAGGCGATGAAGAAGGCGACCTCGCATCCCCCAGGCGCGGGATGGAATTGCCAGCGGTTCTCCAGGCGGCTGAAGGGTCCCATCGCACCGGCGTGGCCTTGGGCCACGACCTCGTGGCGCGCGGGCTCGAGGCGCACGCGGCTGGTGAAGGTCTCGTGGACCGCCTTGTAGCCCACCGTCATGTCGGCGATCAGAATGTCCACGTCGCCCTCGCGCTCGCGGCGTCTGACCGCCAGCGCCTCGCACATCGGCAGAAACTCGGGATAGCGCTCCACGTCGGCCACCAGATCGAACATCTGGCGCGGCGTGAACGGGACCTGGCGGGTGGTGCGGAAGGAGGGCATGGGCGGTGCGTCTGCTCGAAGGCCTCCAGACTATCAGGAAAGCGCCGCCAGGAACCGCGCTGCGTCGCCGTCGCGGCGAAACACCACGGCTCCCGCGATGCCGATGACCAGGACCCGGCGCGTCAATGCTCTCGAGCCTGCGCAGCCGCCCGCGCCGCCTTGAGCCGGGCGAAGTCGTCGCCGGCATGATAGGACGAGCGCGTCAGCGGGCTCGCCGACACCATCAGGAAGCCCTTGGCAGTGGCGATGCTCTCGTACGCCTTGAACTCGTCGGGCGTCACGAAGCACTTCACCTCGGCGTGCTTGCGCGTGGGCTGTAGGTATTGGCCGATGGTGAGAAAGTCGACGTCTGCAGAGCGCAGATCGTCCATCAGCTGCAGCACCTCATCGCGCGTCTCGCCGAGGCCCACCATGATGCCCGACTTGGTGAACATGGCCGGCGCCTGCTCCTTCACCCGCTGCAGCAGCCGCAGCGAATGGAAGTAGCGCGCACCGGGGCGGATCTTGAGATAGAGCGCAGGCACCGTTTCCAGGTTGTGATTGTAGATGTCGGGCCGGGCCTCGACGACGATGTCGAGCGCGCCGTCCTTGCGCAGGAAATCGGGCGTCAGAACTTCGATGGTAGTCTTGGGGGTCAGCGCGCGAATGGCCTTGATGGTGGCGGCGAAGTGCCGGGCGCCGCCGTCGGCCAGATCATCCCGGTCGACCGAGGTGATGACGATGTGATCGAGCCCCAGCTTGGCGACGGCCTGGGCGACGTTCTCCGGCTCGTTGGGATCGAGCGCGCCCGGCAGCCCGGTCTTGACGTTGCAGAAGGCGCAGGCGCGCGTACAGGTGTCGCCCATGATCATCATGGTGGCATGCCGCCCGGCCCAGCACTCGGCGATATTGGGGCAGCCCGCCTCCTCGCACACGGTGACGAGACCGTGCTGGCGCAGGATGGCGCGCGTCTCGGCGAACTGCGGGGAGGATGCCGGCACCTTGACGCGGATCCAGTCCGGCTTGCGCAGCACGGGCGTGTCGGGCTTGTGCGCCTTCTCCGGGTGCCGGGGGCGCTTGTCGAGGATGGTGACCATGGGTCCTTTGCAGGCAGGCGATGCAGGGCCGCTCAAGGTCGAAAGTGGCCGGGCTGCGGGCGAAAATCAAGTCGCGCCCTGGCATGGTGGCACGCGCTTCTCCATCGACCGGCGTGACAGGCGCTGTCATTCCGGAAGTCTGCGCCGCAGACGATCCAGGACCCCAGGGGCCGCAAGCAGCGCCCACGCGCCGTCCGCCC
>JAIEQJ010000051.1 GCA_019747815.1 Hyphomonadaceae bacterium | reverse complement strand
CGCGGTCGCCGGCGCTGCCTCCGCGTCGGCTTTGTCTCCGCCCTTGTCTGTCTGCAGCGCGCGGGCCACATCCGTCAGAAAGCGCGCGGCATCGCCCGCTGCCAGACGTGCGGTTGCTTCGGCCATGGCATCGAGCAGCGGCTCGAGCCAACGGGCATCGGCCTTGGCGAAATCGTGCAGCACGTAGCCGCTGACGAGGTCCTTGGAGCCGGGATGCCCGACGCCGATGCGCACGCGCGCGTAGTCGTTGCCGATATGCGCCGAGATCGAGCGCAGACCGTTGTGGCCGGCATTGCCGCCGCCGACTTTGACTTTGAGCTTGGCCGGCGCCAGGTCGATCTCGTCGTGGAAGACGTAGATGTCCCCGTCCGCGATCTTGAGGTAGCGCTGGGCTTCGCCCACGGCCCGGCCGCTGTCGTTCATGTAGGTCTGCGGTTTCAGCAGCATCACGCGACGCCCGCCGATCGGCCCGTCGCAGACCATGGCGTGAAACCGCTTCTTCCAGGGCCCCAGTCCGTGCCGCTCAGCGATGCGGTCGAGCGCCAGGAAGCCGACATTGTGGCGATGACGCGCGTAGGCGCCGCCCGGATTGCCGAGCCCGACCAACAGTTTCATGGGCGACCATCCATGCAGCCCACGAGGCTGAGACGAAACACACCCGGGTGGTTACTTCTTGCCCTTGTCGGCACCTGGCTTTGCCGCGGCCGCCGGCTTGGCGTCCTTGCCGGCCGGCGCCTTCGCGCCGCCAGCGGATGCGGCCTTGGCGTCGCCTTCGGCTGCGGGTGCCGCGCCTTCGGCGCCCGGCGCTGCCGCCGCGCCTTCTGCGGTTGCCGCGGCTGCACCCGGCGTCGGCTCTTCCTCGATCTTGTGGCCGGCGATGGTGGCAACGGTGAAATCGCGGTTCTGAATGGTGGGCTTCACACCCTCAGGCAGCTTGGTGGCCGAGATGTGAATCGAGCGGCCGATCTCGAGCCCCTCCAAATTGAACTCGAAGTACTCCGGAATCCCGTCGGCCGGCGCCACCACTTCCACCTCATGGCGCACGATGTTGAGAACGCCGCCGCGCTTCAGGCCCGGCGACAGCCCCTCGTTGATGAAGCGCACCGGCACGTTGACCCGAATGCGGGCGCCGGGGCCGACGCGCTGGAAGTCGACATGCACCGGCGTGTCCTTCACGGGATCGAGCTGCACCTCGCGCGGGATCACGCGCACCTTGGTGCCGTCGACGTCGAGCTCAAGCAGGCTCGACAGGAACTTGCCGCGGCCGATCAGGATCGAGAGCTCATTCTGGTCGAGCGCAACCGCCTGCGGCTCGCCCTTGTCGCCGTAAACGATGCCCGGGACCTGGGCTTCCCGCCGCACGGCGCGCGCGCCGCCCGTGCCGGAGCGCTTGCGCGCGGAAGCCTTGATCTCGCTGACCTGGGCCATGGCCTGTATCTCCAACGGGAAATGAGGCCTTCCTGTCGCACCCGACGGCGGCCCTCGCAAAATGCTGGCCGGGTTATAGCGACGGCCCCGGCCGGACGCAATGGCCGGGATGGCAGAGTTTCGGGGTCGGCCTACCCTGCGTCAATCGGGCGGCAGCGGGATCCAATTATAGAGGGCGATGCCGCCGTCCACGGCCACGGTGGTGCCCGTCACGTAGGCGGAGAAGCGGTCCGAGAGCAGCGCCAGGGCCATGCTGGCCATGTCCTCGGCCGTGCCGAGGCGCTGCAGCGGGATCTTGCCCGAGAAATCGAAGGCGGCGGCATTGAAGCCGCCGCCCGGCACGGCGCCGGGTGCCAAAGCGTTAACCCGGATGCCGGCGGGGCCCAGGGCCCGCGCCAGCTCCTTCATGACCATGGTCTGGCCGGCCTTGGCGGCGGCATAGTGGGGAATGCTGCGCGGGGTCTCAGCGTGCAGCGAGGTGATGAACAGCATGCGGCCCTTGATGCCGCCATCCCGCATGCGGCTTGCGATCTCACGCGCGATGAGAAAGCCCGACCGCACGTTGGTGTTGAGCATGGCGTCCCAGGTCGCCTCGGAGACGGCGAATACGCCATCGGCCTCGCGGCGGGGCGGAGAGGCGGAATGCACGAACATGGCGATCGGCTGGCTGGGGCCAGGCAGCGCCGCACGCCAGCCGTCCGTGCTGGAAAGATCGGCGGTGACGGCTTCGGCGGCGCCCCCGCTCTTGACAATGTCCTCGGCCACCGAGGCGTTGCGCACCGCGTCGACATCCACGCACCGCACCCGTGCGCCTTCGCGCGCGAGGGCGAGGGCCATGGCGCGTCCGATGTTGGAGGCAGCGCCTGTGACGAGAGCGGCTTCGCCGCGGAAAAGTCCCATTGGTGTCATGCGTCCTCCTCGGGCTCTGCCCGGCACAAGCGAGGCCCGTTGCCGCGCATCCGGGAAGCGGCTGCGCGGGAGGCTGAAGGTGCGGTGCTGCAGGCAGGCGCTGGTTCCTTCCATGGGCAACTTTACGCTACCGCACGTCGCTCAATCCCCGCGTCCGGAAATGGGGGATAATATCCTGTAATCCTGCAAGTTTACCCGGACTGCACACCGTTTTGACAACCTTGGTCCTACCCTACCGCCGTGACAGCGACAGCCCGTCGCCTCTGAACGACCTGTAAGGATTGGAGACTTCGCCCATGGACGGGCTCGCTTTCATTGCTGCGGTCGTGGCCCTCATCGTCGCGTTCGGCATGCGGCGCCGGCTGACCGCGCTGCAGACGCAACTTGCCAATCTGGCCGATGAGCTGAGGTCGCTCCGCACGCAGGCGGCCTTTGCCCGGCCGTCGGGTGAGCCGCCGGCGACACCCGCGCCGCCGCAGGTACAACCTTCACCCGCCGACGCCTCCACCGACGCCGCTGCCGAACCCGAGCCTGAGGCGCGTGCCCCCGCCGCGGCGCCGCCCCCGATCGAACAGCCGACGCCGCCGGCCGCATCAGCTCCCGCAACGACGCTGGAGGAGCGGCTCGGTACGCGCTGGGCCGTGTGGGTCGGCGGCCTCGCGCTGGCGCTCGGCGGCGTGTTGCTGGTGCGCTACTCCATCGAGCAGGGCGTCTTCGGGCCAGGCGTTCGGATTGCCCTCGGGGCGCTGTTCTCGCTTGCCCTGGTGGCGGCGGGCGAATGGTTCCGGCGCTCGGAGCGCGCAGCACCCGTGGGCGCCATTCCGGCCGCCCACATTCCGAGCATCCTGACCGCCGCCGGCACGATCAGCGCGTTCGGCACGGTCTATGCGGCGCATGCGCTCTACCAGTTCATCGGTCCGGCGGCGGCCTTCATCCTGCTGGGCGCGATCGGCATCGCCACCATGCTGGCGGCCGCCCTGCACGGACCGGCGCTGGCCGGCCTCGGCCTTGCGGGCGCGCTTGTGGTGCCCTTGCTGGTCGAGGCCCAGCAACCCAACCCCTGGCCGCTCGTGCTCTATCTCGCCGTCGTCGCCGGGGCCGCCTATTGGCTCGCGCGCCTGCGGCGGTGGCTGTGGCTGGCCGCTGCCGCGGTCGCGGGCGCCGTGATCTGGGGCCTTGCCCTGAGTGGCAGCGTGGACCCGGCAAGCGAAGGCCCGTGGGCGGCTGCTCTCTTCGTTCATGTCGCCATCCAGCTCGCGCTCGCCGCCGGCTTCATGGCGATCGAGCCGCACCTTGCCGTCGCCGATGATGCGGCAGCGCCCGACTGGATCGCCGCCGCCGCACTGGCCGCTCTGTCCGTGCTGGCCGTTCTGGCGCTTGGCACGGCGCGCATGGATGCCTGGTGGACGACCTTTGCGGTCCTCGCCATGGCTGTCCTGGGCGCCACCGCCTGGCGCAGCGCGCCTGCGGCTGCGGCCGCGCCGCTGGCGGGCAGTGTGGCGCTGGGAGCGATCGCGGCGTGGCCGGGCCTCAAGGCTCTGCCCGAGCCGCGGCTCACGGCGCCGGCGCTGGAGGGTGTGCTGCGGCTGCCCGAGAACGTCTCGCAGTTCCTCACCTTTGCGGCGCTTACCACCGTTGGTCTCGGCGCTGTGGCCACGCTACGGCTCTGGCGCGGGCGCGCGCTGCCAATCGGCACCGCCGGCCTCTACGCACTGGCCGCCGTCGTGCCGCCGCTGCTGGCGCTGGTGCTGGCCTATCTGCGGGTGACGCAGTTCGACCGCTCCATCTCGTTCGCGCTCATCGCCGTCGTGCTCGCCGCGCTCTTCTATGTCGCAGCCGACCGCTTCGACCGGCTGCCGGCCACCGACAAGACGCCGGCCTCGCATCTTGCCCTCGGCGCGTTCGCCTCGGGCGTGGCGGCTGCCATGAGCCTCGCCTTCGTCATGGTGCTGGATCGCGGCTACCTGACCGTCGCGTTCGCCGTCACCGCGCTGACGACATCGATCTACGCGGTCGTCGATCGCATTCCCCTGCTGCGCTATGTGGTGGTGGCGATAGGCTTCATCGTGCTCGGCCGCCTCGCCTGGGACCCGCGCATCATGGGGGCCGACGTCGGCACGTGGCCGATCTTCAACTGGCTGCTGCTCGGCTACGGCGCGCCTGCCGTCGCATTCCTCGCGGCCGGCCATCTCCTCAAGCGCGAGGCGGAGGACCTTGCCGCGCGCCTTTGCGACGCGCTTGGGCTTCTGTTTGCCGCGCTTCTCGTGTTCTTCCAGATCCGGCACGCGCTCAACCATGGCGATCCGCTGGCGCCGGCCTCGGGGCATGTCGAGCAGGGGCTGTTTGCGCTCACCAGCCTTGGCTTTGCAGCCGTGCTCATCCGCATGGATCTGGCGCGCGCCAATCCCGTGTTCCGGGCGGCATCGCTGATTTTCGGCGTGATCTCGGGGCTCGTCACGCTCTTTGGCCTCGGTGTGATCGAGAATCCGCTGTTCACCGTCGAGCCCGTGCGCGGGCCGGTGATCTTCAGCACCTTGCTGCTCGCCTATCTGCTGCCGGCGCTGGCGGCCATCGTGCTGGCGCGCACGGCACGCGGGGTGCGGCCCTCCTGGTACGTTGCCGGCGCCGCCGTTTTGGCGCTGCTGCTGCTGTTCGGCTACGTCACGCTCGAGGTGCGCCACGCGTTCCAGGGCGAGCGGCTGACGCTGTGGCAGATGACCGGTGCGCCGGAGGTGTGGTCCTATTCGGTGGCCTGGCTCGCTCTCGGTCTCGCCTGCCTCGGCTACGGGCTGGTGCGGGGCTCCAAGGAGGCCCGCATGGCGTCAGCAGCCTTGGTGGTGCTGTCGGTGCTCAAGGTCTTCCTCTATGACCTCACGGGCATCGGCGGCTTCTGGCGCGCGTTCTCGGTCATCTGCCTGGGCGGCGTTCTGATCGGCATCGGCCTCGTCTATCAGAAGCTGATTTTCGCCCGCCCGCAGGGGCCGCCGTCCTGACGCTCGCGGACTGCCGCATCCGGCCCAGCGTCGGGGCCTACTTCTTGCGGAACTGGTCGAGCTGGATGACCTTGGTGTCGTTGGCCGGAGCTTCGGGCTGGTCGGGCGTGGATGCCACCAGCTTGGGCCGCGCCTCCTTGCCCATTCCGTCGGCTTCCGCCGCGGCCGTCGACACGGCGCGCGACTTCGACGTCCCACCGGCCGCCCCACCCTTGGCAGCGCGGGGCTTGCGGGGAGAGCGCGGCTTCTTTTCCGCGCGGCCCGCCGGCACGGTCTGGCCCTGTGCGTTGCCCTTGCGCGCGCGGGCCGCGCTCAAACGCGGCGCCACGTCTGCAGCTTCCGCGCGTTCGCCGCCCTCATCGTGCGCCGTCTCGCCGGTCAGATCAGACCCTTCGAATTGCAGGCCGTAGGGCACGCTGGGATCGAAGAACACCTTGATGGCGGCGAAGGGGACGACGAGGCGCTCGGGGATGCCGTCGAAGGCCAGGTTCACCTCGAACCGGTCGTCGTTGACGAAGAGGTCCCAGAAGCGGTGCTGCAGCACGATCGTCATCTCTTGGGGATACTTCTCCTTCAATCGAGGAGACAGGCCCACGCCCGGCGCGGTGGTGTTGAAGGCGATGTAGAAATGATGCTGTCCGGGCAAGCTCCCGGACTTGGCGACACGCAGCAGCACCGCGCGAACGATGCCGCGCAGCGCGTCCTGCGCCAGCGCTTCGTAGTCGATGTTCAACTCGCCCGTCATCGCCAACAAAATGCCACGGGACCGAGCCGTGGCGCAAAGATTAGGTGGAGGGCTTCTGTTGCCCGGTGCCCTCCGAAACCGCGCCTGACGTGGCTAGACGCCAGGACTTGAAGTTCAGGCTTTTCGCGCCGCGTTACGCAGCGAGAGCAGCCTCAGCATAGTTGTCATTGGCAACTATTCTGATTGACCCGATAACGGCGGTATCATGCCGGGCAAAAGCACACCCTTTACACCCTCGTCGATCCTAGTTCGCCCCCAGCAGATGCCGCCGCGTTTGCAGCGGCTGAGCCAAGCTCAGGTGCCAGCGCCGATGCCTTCATTCGGCGGCGGCATTTGGTGGAGGCGCCGGGTACTGCCCCCGGGTCCGATAGGCTTATTACGATGGCCATTTATCGCCATAGCCGGACGAATCCAGCACCCCTAATATAGGGACACTTGTCGCTAAAGAAAAGTTAGGCGGCGGCACCGCGCTGGGGATGCGGCGGCGCTGAGGGATCGGCAGAAAGAGTGAAATATCAGGGACATGAATCGGGCGGCTGGCTCCGTCCACGCGGTCACCTGCTGGCCGGGCCGCCGGCCTACCGGCCGCGCACGCCATGGCAGCCGGGCTGGGCCCTCCTGGCAACCATCGGCATCGTCGGCGCCAGCGGCCTCATCGCCACCGTCCTGCTGTCGCTCGGCGGCGGCAAGGCGATCGATCTGGCCGGTCGGCAGGACCCCGCCGCGACGGCTGCAGGACTGAGGTTTTTCGCCCTGTGGCAGCTGAGCGTCGTCCTATTGACGCTGCTGGCCAGTGTGTTGCTGCGAGGGCGGACGCGCGACGTGCTGGCCCTGCACCCCGCTGGAGGGTGGCGCGCCTACGGCAGCGCCATCGTTGCCCTGGCGGCGCTGCAAGTTGCCCTGTCGGGCGTTCAGTACATGGCCAGCCGGGGCGACCTGTACGCCGATTTGCGCCCGTTCGTGGAGCTTGTCCGGGGGCGGGATTGGGCCCTGACGGGGGCTACCATCGGCATCGGCGCGCCGCTGTCGGAGGAGCTGCTGTTTCGGGGCTTTCTGCTGTCTGCGCTGGCACAGACCAGGCTCGGCTTTTGGGGCGCGGCCGTGATTGCAACGGGGCTGTGGACGTCGTTGCACCTCGGCTACTCACTGTTCGGCATCATCGAGGTGCTTGTCATCGGCCTGTTCTTCTCCTGGCTTCTGTGGAGAAGGGGCAGCTTGCGCGTCGTGATCTTCTGCCACGCGCTCTACAATGGGCTGATCGTGCTGGGCCTGCGTCTCGTCGACCTGCCTTCGGCGGGCTGACCTCATTTGGACAGCGTCGGAATCGCGCTACCTTAAGGGCATGCAGCAGTATCTCGACCTCATGCGCCGGGTGCGCACCGAAGGCGTGCGCAAAACCGACCGTACCGGCACCGGCACGCTCAGCGTGTTCGGCCACCAGATGCGCTTCGATTTGGCCCTGGGCTTTCCCCTGGTCACGACCAAGAAGCTGCATCTGAAGTCGATCATCCACGAGCTGATCTGGTTCCTGCACGGCGACACCAATACCAAGTATCTGAAGGCCCACGGTGTCTCCATCTGGGATGACTGGGCCGACGAGGCCGGCGATCTCGGCCCTGTCTACGGCCGACAATGGCGAAGCTGGGCAACGCCAGCGGGACACAACATCGATCAAATCCGGGAGGTGGTGGAGACCCTCAAGACCAATCCCGACAGCCGCCGCATGATCGTAACGGCCTGGAATCCAGCCGACATTCCCGACATGGCGCTCGCGCCCTGCCACTGCCTGTTCCAGTTCTACGTGGCCGACGGCCGCCTCTCCTGCCAGCTCTACCAGCGCTCTGCCGACGTGTTCCTGGGCGTGCCCTTCAATATCGCGAGCTACGCGCTGCTCACGCTGATGCTGGCGCAGGTGGCCGGTTTCAAGCCGGGCGCGTTCATCCACACCTTCGGCGACGCACACCTCTATCTCAACCATCTGGAGCAGGCTGATCTGCAGCTCTCGCGCACGCCGCGGCCGCTGCCGGCGATGCGCATCAATCCCGCCGTGCGCTCCATCTTCGATTTCAAGTTCGAGGATTTCAAGCTCACCGGCTACGACCCGCATCCGCACATCAAGGCCGACGTGGCAGTTTAACCGATGCACGCCCTCAGCATTCGGCCGGCGTGGGCTTGGACGATCATCCACGGCGGCAAGGACGTCGAGAACAGATCGAGGCGCACGCGCTTCCGCGGGCGGTTTCTGGTGCACGCGAGCCTGACGATCAGACAATCAGATTTCGAACGAGCGATGCAGGCCCTGTGCGCGGCAGGCGAGCGTGCGATCCTGCCGCGTGAGGACGAGTTCGCCTCCGGCGGCTTCATCGGCTCGGTGGAACTCGTCGATGTCGCGGAACGCTGCGACAGTGTGTGGTATGCACCTGGATGCGTCGCCTGGTTGCTGCGCAACCCGCGGCCGCTGGCGTTCTTTCCCTATCGCGGCCGGCGAAGCTGGTTTCATGTCCCTGACGATCTCATCCCAGTGAGCCACCGCCTATGATTGTCGTCTTCGTCGTCGCCATGGCTGAGAACGGCGTCATCGGCCGCAACGGCCAGCTCCCATGGCGGATGCCCACCGACCTCAAGCAGTTCCGCAAGCTGACACTGGGCAAACCCGTCATCATGGGGCGCAAGACCTACCAGTCGATTGGCAAGCCGCTCGACGGGCGCGACAACATCGTCGTCACCCGGCAGAAAGACTTTGCAGCGCCCGGCGTGCACGTGGCAGACACGGTCGCAGGTGCCGTCGCTCTTGGTGGCGAGCTTGCCGCCCGGCGTGGTGTGGACGAAGTCGCGGTCATCGGTGGCGGCGACGTGTTCCGCGCCGCTCTGCCGCTGACGCGCCGCGTCTATCTCACGCTTGTGCGCGGCAGGCCCGACGGTGACATCGTCCTGGACGCCTTCGACCCGAAGGTCTGGCGTGAGGCGGCCCGCGAGCCTATGCAACAATCGGCTGGCGACCAGTTTCCTGCCGAGTTCATAGTGTTGGATCGTCAGTCTTAACATTCCTCCGGGGGCTGGCGGGCTGTGTGTACAATCGCCATATACCCTGGGCTGTCCCATGGTTTGCGCGGCTCAATGGGGTGCCCTATAAGCAGGAGTGCGCGAAATCCTCCTGACGCATGCGTTGGATGGTTGGGGTCCGCATCAGGACCCGGGCGCAGACAGACAGCGCGCCTTGATGATGGTAGAGCACCGGAAGGGTGAGATCGAATGCCTTGGAGCAATCAGAGTGGCGGCGGCGGTCGCAAGGGCAGCGGAGGCGGTGGCGGCCCGTGGGGCCAAGGCCCATCCGGGGGGCCGCATCAGCAACCCGATCTGGAAGAGCTCCTCAAGCGCAGCCAGGACCGGCTGAAGCAGGTGATGCCGGGCGGCACCGGCGTTCCCGGCTCCTTCCTTTTTCTGGGTGCTATCGTCCTGGCAGCCATCGTTGCCTTCTATGCCTTCACGTTTCGCGTCAACCCAGACGAGCTTGGCGTCGTGATGCGCTTCGGCAAGGTCGAGCGCCAGGAGGCGCCGGGCCTGCATTTCCGCCTGCCCTATCCGATCGAGGAAGTGCGCCTGCCGAAGGTGACGCGCCAGAATATCATCGAGATCGGCATGCGCACGGGTGTGGGCACCCGTTCCGGCGCGCGTGATGTTCCGGAGGAAAGTCTGATGCTGACGGGCGACGAGAACATCGTCGACGTCGATTTTGTCGTCTACTGGCGCATCAAGGATGCGCAGAAGTATCTGTTCAACATCCAGAACCCGGATACCACCGTCAAGGAGGTGGCCGAAAGCGCCATGCGCGAGATCGTCGGCCAATCCAATATCGCGCCGATCCTGACGGAGGCACGCCAGAAGACCGAGCAAGGCGTGCAGAAGCTGATGCAGGACGTGCTCGACAACTACGGCTCGGGCATTCGCGTCGATCAGGTGCAGTTGCAGAAGGTCGATCCGCCAGCGCAGGTGATCGACGCATTCCGTGATGTGCAGGCAGCGCGCGCTGACAATGAGCGGTTCCAGAACGAGGCTTATGCCTATGCCAAGCGCATCGTTCCGGAAGCGCGCGGCGAGGCCGAGCGCATTCTGCAGGGCGCCAAGGGTTATCAGCAGCAGACGGTGGCGGAAGCTGTCGGCCAAACGGCGCGCTTCCTGAAAGTCTACGAGGAATACAAGAAGGCACCCGACGTCACCCGCAAGCGCATCTATTTGGAAACCATGGAACGGGTGCTGGGCGGCACCGAGAAGATCATTATCGACGGCAAGGCCAGCCCGGGCGTCATTCCGTTTCTGCCCGTGGATCAGATGAAGCAGCCGCGCAAGGATGGGGCCAACTGATGTTGAAAGCGCTCTCGGCAGCCATCGTGGTGGCACTCGGCGTCGCGGCAGCCGCCGCCTACTCCGCGTTCTTCATCGTGCACCAGAACGAGCAGGCGATCGTGCTCGAGTTCGGCAAGCCGGTCAGGATCATCAACGATCCCGGTCTCTACTGGAAGATACCCATCGTGCAGACCGTCGACTATTTCGACAAGCGCATCCTCGATCTCGACACCGCCTCGCAGGAGGTGACGGCGTCGGATCAGAAGCGCCTCATCGTCGATGCCTTTGCCCGCTATCGCATCATCGATCCGCTGCTGTTCTATCAAACCGTGCGGGATGAACGCATGGTGCGCTCGCGCCTTGGGCCGATCGTCGAATCCTCGCTGCGCCGCGTGCTGGGTGGCGCGACGTTCCAGGACCTCGTGCGGGACAATCGCGAGTCGTTGATGAAGCGCATTGCGCAGCAGGTCAACGAGGAGGGCAAGGAGTTCGGGCTGGAGGTGGTCGACGTGCGCATCAAGCGGGCCGATCTGCCCGAGCAGAACTCCAAGAACGTCTTCGACCGCATGCGTGCGGAACGCCAGCGCGAGGCCGCCGAGTTCCGCGCCGAGGGCACGGGCGCTGCCAACCGCATCCGCGCCAACGCCGATCGCGAGGTGACAGTCATCAAGGCCGACGCCACGCGCGAGGGCGAGCGTATCCGCGGCGAGGGTGACGCGGAGCGCAACCGGATCTTCGCGGAGGCGTTCACCCGCGACCCGGACTTCTTCGCCTTCTACCGCTCGATGCAAGCCTACGAGGTCGGCATTAAGTCGTCGGATACGCGGATGCTGCTGACGCCAGACAGCGATTTCTTCAAGTATTTCTCAAGCCCGAGCGGCAGTGGCCAGCAGAAGCGATGAGTGACCTGCTCGTTGCGGTTGGATTGGTACTGGTGCTGGAAGGGCTGCTGTGGGCGGCTGCGCCCCAGTTGGGGTTGAAGCTCTTGGCGGCAGCGGCACAAACGCCGGAGCAGACGCTGCGGGCGGGTGGCGCGGCCGCGGTGGTGGCGGGCATCGTTATTGTCTGGCTCATAAGGGGCTAGCTTGCCACCGTGTCGCCCGATTATGCCGTTGCGGTCCGTCGCTGGACGCTCTAGTGCCTTGATGGATGGTCCAGTGCAGGGGTAGGAGACAGGCCATGAGCGGGCCCGTGCGACCACAAACGCCCGATCCGATCTGCGGTGCGGCGGAACCGGCTTCGCACCTGGCGCGGCTGCGCGCGGCAGCAGTCGCCGCCATCCTGGGATTGAGCGGGCTGGCGCTCCTGTCGGCACCGGCAGCCACGCAGACGGCGGCCACTCAGACCAAGGGCGGACCGGCCAGCGTCGCACCGATTGCCGAGAAGCTCATCGACGCGGTCGTCAACATATCCACCAATCAGAACATGAAGGGTGCCGAAGGGGCTCCGCTGCCCAAGGTGCCGAAGGGCGCGCCGTTCGAGGAGTTCTTCGAGGATTTCTTCAACCGCAAAGGCGGGCGCTCGCCGTCCGAGCGCAAGGTTTCCGCGCAAGGCTCCGGTTTCGTGGTCGACGGTAAGGAAGGCCTCATCGTCACCAACAATCACGTCATCGATGGCGCCGACGAGATCATCGTCAACTTCTCCGATGGATCCAAGCTCAAGGTCGAGAAGATCATCGGCAAGGATACCAAGACGGATTTGGCCCTGCTGAAAGTGGTCCCGAAGCGGCCGCTGGCTCAGGTCGCCTTTGGCTCATCCGGGCGGCTGAAGGTGGGCGACTGGGTGATGGCCATCGGCAACCCGTTCGGGCTCGGCGGCTCCGTCTCCGTCGGCATCATCTCGGCCAAGCAGAGGGACATCAACACGGGTCCCTACGACGACTACCTGCAGACGGATGCCGCCATCAACAAGGGCAATTCCGGCGGTCCATTGTTCAACATGGATGGCGAGGTCATCGGCGTCAATACGGCCATCATCTCTCCCACCGGCTACTCCGTCGGCATCGGGTTTGCGGTGCCTTCCGATGCAGCCGTCGTCGTCATCGATCAGTTGCGCCTCTACGGCGAGACGCGACGTGGCTGGCTTGGCGTCAATATTCAGTCGATTACCGACGAGCTGGCCGAGGCCTACGGCGTGAAGGAGAACACGGGCGCGCTCGTGTCCAGCGTTGCCCAGGACGGTCCGGCCGCCAAGGCCGGCATCCAGGAAGGCGACGTGATCCTCAGGTTCGATGGCAAGGACGTCAACTCGATGCGCGGCCTGCCGCGTATCGTGGCGCAGACGCAGATCGGCAAGGAAGTCGATGTCGAGATCGTCCGCAAGGGCCAGAGGAGAACCGTCAGGGTCGCCGTCGGGCGCCTTGCCGAGGACGTGAAGCCTGCGCCTCGGCCCGGAGTCAAGGTGCCGCCCAAGAGCAAAAACAAGGGAAAGGACAAGGACAGCGGCGTACGCCCCCCGGCAGGACGATCGCTGATAGGCCTGGTTCTGGCCCCGCTCACGGATGAATTGCGCGCCAAACACAGCCTCGGTCCGAACGTGAAGGGCGTGATTGTGCTCGAGGTCGATCCGGCAAGCCCGGCCGCGGAAAGAAACGTCAAGGCCGGCGATGTCATCGTCGAGGTGGCGCAGGAGGCCGTGACGTCCATCGATGACGTCGCGGCCGGCATCGACAAGGTACGAACTGCAGGTCGCAACGCTGTGCTGTTGCGGCTCGAGGACGCAAAGGGCGGCATGCGGTTTGTCGCCGTTCCGGTTCAGTGAGTGGCGTGCAATTTTTTGCACTGCGGCACGGCCGGCGTCGCGCAATAACCATTTCCCGCAACTGGAGGCCACGTGTCTGAGCGCCATAGCCTACTGGACACCATTACCGATAGCATCGTGCCCGTGCATCCCGACGGCTATAAGTTCCTCGCCATCGGCACGGGCGTGGCCCTCTTCTTCTTCTGGCTCTGGCCGCCGCTGGCCTGGGTGGCCGTGCTCATCACGGCCTGGATCGCCTATTTCTTTCGCGATCCGCCGCGGGTGACGCCGCTTAGGGACGGGCTTGTCGTTGCACCGGCCGATGGGCGCATCTCGGCCATCGAGCGTCTGCGTCCGCCGGCTGAGCTCAACCTCGGCGACACGGAGCGCGTGCGCATCTCCATCTTCCTCTCCGTGTTTGACGTGCACATCAACCGCGCCCCCGTTGCCGGTCGCATCACGCGCTCGCTGTACGTTCCTGGAAGCTTTCTCAACGCGGCGCTGGACAAGGCCAGCGAAGAGAACGAGCGGCGTGCGCTCGTCATCACGAAGCCCGATGGCAGCCAGATTGCGGTCGTACAGATCGCCGGCCTCATTGCGCGGCGCATCGTGACCTTCGCCGGGGAGGGCGCCGACGTCGGGGCGGGCGAGCGATTCGGCTTGATCCGGTTCGGCTCCCGCGTTGATATCTACTTGCCGCCGGGCCAGGGAACCCTGGTCGCCGTAGGCCAGCGGGCAATCGGCGGCGAGACCGTCCTGGCCGACCTCAAGTCGGGCGAACCCGAGCGGGAAGCGCGATTGCACTAGTCTAGAGTGGGACGGCAAGAACGAGGAAGCTCTCATGGACCCCGTACTGCCCAGGCTCGAGACGCAGGAGCGGCGCCGGCGCGGTCGGTTGCTCTTTCGCGCCAACAAGATCCCGCTGCGGCTGCTGGTGCCGAATTTCTTCACCGTCCTGAGCCTGTGTGCGGGCCTGACCGCGATCCGCATGGCCATCGAGCAGCGCTATGAGATGGCCATCGCGCTGGTCGTCATCGCCGCCTTGCTCGACGGCGTCGACGGACGGCTGGCGCGCGCTCTCAAGGCGCAGTCGAAATTCGGCGCCGAGCTCGACAGCCTGGCCGATTTCGTCAACTTCGGCGTCGCCCCGGCGGTGATCGTTTTCATTTGGGGCCTCGGCAGCCTGCCGCGCGGGTTCGGCTGGATCGTGGCGCTGGTTTTCGCGTTGGCCATGGGCCTGCGCCTTGCCCGCTTCAACTCGCTGATCGACGTCGAGAAGCCGAAATGGCAGGGTAACTACTTCACCGGGATGCCCGCGCCGGCCGGCGCCATCACCGTGCTGCTGCCGCTCTATCTCGATGGCCTTGGCCTGTTCGACGTGCGGGCTTGGCCTTGGCTCATTGCCGTCTACATGCTGGCCATGGCCGTTCTTCTCGTCTCCACCATCCCCACCTTCTCCGGCAAGCTGCTCGGCGAGCGCATCTCGGGAGACTATGTGCTGCCGATATTCGTCGGGGCGGCCGCCGTCGTCGCGCTGCTCGTCACGTACCCCTATGGCACGCTGGCGCTGGCAACGCTGGCCTATCTGGCCACGATTCCCATCAGCTATCGGCGCTTCGAGCGCAAGCTCTACGAGCCCGCTGCGCAAACCGCAGGCGCGGAGCTCATGAACATTCCGGAAGGGGAAAGCATCAAGGAAGCGCCGGTGGGCGAGACCAAGCACTGAACGGGCGGCGCCCTACTTCGTCTCCTCGCCCGACCGGTTGTAGACATCGTCGGCGCGCACAATGTCGTCTTCACCCAGATAGCTGCCGAGCTGCACCTCGATCAGCTCGAGCGGCGTCCTGCCCGGATTGTGCAGGCGGTGCCACTGACCCGCGACGATGTAGACCGACTGGTTCTCGTGCACCAGCTTCTGCTCGCTGCCGATCGTGACCTCGGCCGTGCCGTGCACGACAACCCAGTGCTCGGACCGGTGATGGTGCATCTGCATGGAAAGCTTGCCCCCCGGCTTCACGTGCAGAAGCTTCACTTGAAAGCGCGGCGCCAGATTGAGCGTTTCGAAGAATCCCCATGGGCGATGGCTGCGGATCTGGCTCTCGTGCTCCTTTCGCTTGGCCGCCTTCAGCCGCCCGACGATGCCGCTCACATCCTCGGCCCTGGCCTTGTCGGCAACCAGCAGGGCATCGGGCGTGTCGACGATGACAAGGTCCTTGATGCCGATCGTGGTGACCAGCGCCCGCTCCGAATGGATGTAGCAATCCTGAGTGGCTTCGAGCAGGGCATCCCCGGTCACCGCATTGCCCTGCGCGTCCCGGCCGCTCAGCTCCCACAGCGATGACCAGGACCCGACATCGCTCCAGCCGACATCGAGTGGCAGCACCGCGGCCAGGTTCGTCCGTTCCATCACCGCATAGTCGATGGAAATGCTGGGCGCCTGTGCGAAGGCCGTAGCATCCAGGCGCAGGAAGCCCAGATCCTCGCTCGCCGCCGCCAGCGCACCCTCCGCGGCCGCGAGCACGGAGGGCGCGTGACGCTTCAGCTCTCCCAGAAACGTGCGCGCGCCCAGCACGAAGATGCCGCTGTTCCAGTAGTATTCGCCGGTCGCCAGGTAGGTTTGCGCCGTCTCGCGATTGGGCTTCTCCGTGAAGGCGCTGACGGCGAATGCAGCATCGAAGCCGGTCAGCGGCGCGCCCCGGCGGATGTAGCCGTAGCCGGTATGCGGCGAATGGGGCGCGATGCCGAACAGCACCAGCTTGCCCGCACCCGCAATGTCGGCGGCCCGTCGCACGGCGGCGATGAAGCCGCTTTCGTCCGTGATGGCATGATCGGAGGGCATCACGGCCAGGATGCCGCCGGGATCGATGCGCTCAACGAGCAGCGCCGCGGCGGCGATGGCCGGCGCCGTATTGCGCGCCATGGGCTCGAGCAGGATGGCGCCCGGCGCGATGCCGACTTGCTCCGCCTCGCCCCTGACAAGAAAACGATGATCGTTGTTGCTGACGACGATGGGCAAGGCGAATCCCTGCTCGTGCCTCAGCCGCCGCAAGGTGGCGGCCAGAAAGCTCGAAGCCTGGTCCTTGGAGAAACGGACGAACTGCTTGGGATACAAGGCGCGCGACAGCGGCCACAGGCGCGTCCCTGCTCCACCTGAGAGAATGACTGGATGTATGTTGGGCATACTTTGTGGGCCCCGAGCTGAGCAAGGGTCTCTTTAGCACGGCGACACGGGCGCAAGAAGGCGGCTACTGGTGATGCATCCCGCGCTCCGTCAGCGCTGCAGCAAGCGCTCGCGCATCGAACGCAACGTGTCGACTGTCGGCTGTTGCGGCGAGGCGCCGCGCAAAGCTGCCGCATCCTCCCGGCGCCGCAATCCATTGGCGCGCGCCCCGTCGCCGGGCCCGCCCGCCTGCGGGGTTGGGCGCATGGCGCTCGCATCGGGTCCGGCCCCCTGGGAGAGGTTCATGGTTTCAGCGAACATGGCCACGCTTTCCAGAGCAGCCGTGCTGGACGAGCTGCGCCAGCGATCGACAATGCCTTCCAGATAGCCTTCGTCGCCTATGGATTTCTGCCATCTCTCCGTGAACCGGGCGGTGGAGCTGCGCGGCATGCAATGCCGGGGCAGTTCGTCGAACGTGATGCGGACCGGCAGCGAGACGCCGTCGCCGAAGGCGATCGCCTCGCGTTGGCCGAGTGCGGACAGAAACTCGAGCAAGCCTGAACCGGTATCGGCAATGGCCGACTTCACGATCTCCTGGTCGCGGTCGTTCGACATGCGCAAGGCGAACACGGTATTGCACTGCGACAGGATGGTGGGATCGATCTCGGCCGGGCGCTGGGTGACGATGCACAGCGAGGCGCCATACTTGCGGCCTTCCTTGGCGATCTTGGCAATGGCCCGTTTGCACGGCTCGAAGCCGAGATTGGGATTGGCGGGCACGTAGCGATGCGCCTCTTCGCACACCAGCGTCACCGGCACTTGTCCCTCGCTCCAGAGCGCGAAATCGAAGGTCATGCGGCAGAGCACTGAGACCACGACGTTGATGATCTCGGTCGGCAGCCCGGTCAGCTCGAGGATGGTGATGGGTTTGCCGTTGACGGGCACACGAAAGATGCGCCCCAGGATCTGCGCCATGCCGTCGTAGACGGTAAGCGATCCGAACATGAAGGCATAGCGCGGGTCGAGACTGATGGATTCCAGGCGCGATTTGACGTTGCGGTAGGGTGAGAGATCCCGCTTGTTCTCGAGCTTGCCCATGCGCTCGTCGAGCATCGCGATCAGGTCCGAGATGCGGTAGGGGACGGGCGTATCGACGGTGTATTTGACGTCGGTGGCGCGGCGCAAACCGTGCTGGGCGCTGCCGCGGCCCGCGCCATACCGGCTCTTGGCGATCGGGATCAGCTCCTGCAGGATTTCCATCTCCGCCTTGCGGTCCTGCGGATTGCCGATCAGCACTTCGGTGATCTCTTCGAAGTTGAGAAGCCAGTACGGCAACTGCATGTTGCGCTGACTGATCACCTCTCCCCATTCGCCGAAGGCATTGGCGTACTCGTTGTGCGGATCGAGCAGCACAATGTGCGCAGCGGGGTTCTTGTGCAGGATCGATCGCAGGATAAGCGCCGTTGTGCACGACTTGCCCGTCCCCGTCGTTCCCAAGACGGCAAAGTGCTTGCCGAGCAGATCATCGACGCGGATCATGGCGGAGATCGACGGGTCTTGTCGGATGCAGCCGACGCGCACCGCGCTGTTGTCGCCGCAGAAGGCGAGATCCAGCTCCTCGCGCGAGGCAACGCGCACCCTGTCGCCAAGAGCGGGATAAACCGACACGCCGCGGTTGAACGATGCGGCGCGGTCGCCGCCACCTTTCCATAGCTCGCCCACGAGGCCCAACTCGGCAATCCACAGCTCCCGCTCGCCCTCCCGCTGCGCGGGAACCGGAACGCTCAAGGCGGAAACAATCGCGAGCACCGCAGTATTCGTTGTGTCGATGGCAAACAGCGTACCCATCTCAGGGCGTTGCTTGCGTTTGCGCAGGCTATCGCTCTCGCCGACATGCCCGCCATCGAGCATCACGATCGCCTTGGAGCCGGTCACCGAGACGATGCGGCCGACCGGGACGCAGCGATCGTCGTCCTTGTGGCTCCACTCGTGCGTCCCGAGCGGCCCGGTCCCTCGTTCCATCGTGTCCATCTAAAACATTCCGTTGCCGCTGGAACCGGGCATGACGCTGAGAGCTTGCGTGGCCGATACCTGGAAGCGCGACGGCAGCGTGACCGCGACCTCCGTTCCGAGTGACTTGGCGCTGCGGATCTCGAGCATGCCGCCATGCAGTTGCACGAGAGCCTTGGCAATCGGCAGGCCGAGGCCGGCGCCTTCCCGCCAGCGGGCAAGACCCGCATCGACCTGAGCAAAGGGTGTCAAGGCGACCGCGATTTCCTCCCTCGTCATGCCGACGCCGGTATCGCGAATGCTCACCGCTGCACCTCCATCGGGAAGCGCGACTGCGCTGACATGCACCGACCCCCCCGGGGGCGTGAACTTCACAGAGTTGCTGATCAGGTTGTTGAATACTTGTTGCAGCTTGTCCGGGTCGCCCCGCACCGCCGGCACATCGGTATCGATGCGGCCTTCCAGCGAGACGCCAAGATCGGTGGCATTCTGCCCGAAGGTGGCCAACGACGATTGCAGAATGTCCTGCAATCGCACCTCCCGCGCATCGAGCGTGTACCGACCGCTCTGCATCTTGGAGATGTCGAGAATGTCGTTGATGACGGCGAGCAGATGGGTGGCTGCGTCGCGGATCAAGCTTGCATATTCGACAATTTGCTCGCCCGAGAGGTGGCGCCGTTCAGATTCGCCGATGAGCTTGGCGAAGCCGATGACCGTACTGAGGGGCGTGCGGAGCTCATGGCTCATGTTGGCGATGAATTCGGACTTGATCTTGCTCGCCAGCTCGGCCTCCACGCGGGCGGCATGCTCGGCCTCGCGCGCCCGTTGGCGAATGACGGCGTCCGCGACCAGGGCAGCGTACTCGCCCATCAGGGAGCTGCCTGCTCCAGGGCCTGCCGACGCATTCAACATGACAAGACCGATCCCCTACGAACCTGGCGGAGACTAGGTGCCAGACCATAACTCGCGGTTAATTGAGTTGGCGAAGTGGTGGTGAGGGAGCTAGCCATCCCTTAAGTATCAAGGGAGCAGCGCCTGCTGCCGGCATCCACCGATGCTTGCGCTCTGCAAGCGTGGTCTCGGCTGTGGAGGGTTCGATCGAGGCCCTGTATCGGGGGCGGAGCGCGATGGAGGCCATGCGCTTGTGGCTTGGGCAACTGCCTCGGCACGCTGCCAACGCAAGCTTTTGTTAGCGTTGATAACAGCGGCTCCGGGGTGTCTAATCCTATCGCGGACGTTAATGCCTCGCGCAGCGACTGCCTGCGGGGCCCACGGCATCAAACGGTTGTAGGAGGTACACGAGTATGACACTCAGAATCGGCGACACTGCGCCCGACTTCGAGGTGGATACCACTGAAGGGCGTCTCAAGTTCCACGACTGGATCGGCGATGCGTGGGCGGTGCTGTTCTCGCATCCCAAGGACTTCACGCCTGTTTGCACCACCGAGCTCGGCTACATGGCGCGGATCAAGCCGGAGTTCGACAAGCGCAACGTGAAGATCATCGGCATCTCGGTCGATCCCATCGACAGGCACGCGAAATGGGCAGACGACATCAAGGAGACCCAGGGCTTCGCACCGAACTATCCGATGATCGGTGATCCCGATCTTGAGATCTCCAAGCTCTATGGCATGCTTCCCGCCGAAACCAGGGGTACGAGCGAAGGGCGTACGCCCGCCGACAACCAGACGGTGCGCAACGTGTTCGTGGTGGGACCGGACAAGAAGATCAAGCTCGTCCTTGTCTACCCCATGACGACCGGGCGCAACTTCGATGAGGTGTTGCGCGTGATCGACTCGTTGCAATTGACGGCGAAGCACAAGGTTGCAACACCGGTGAACTGGAAGAGCGGTGAGGATGTCATCATCGCCGGCTCGGTCTCCGACGAGGACGCCAAGAAGCAGTATCCTGGTGGCTGGAAAGCGCCGAAGCCGTACATTCGCATCGTGCCGCAGCCGAAGTAGGCAAGCTTGTGATCAACGCCGTTTCCGCCGGCCATCGCCGGTCGGCGGAACGGCAAGCGATGGGAGTTCTTCCGCCAATGATTTTCCGCCAGCTGTTCGACAGCGTGTCCGGCACCTATAGCTATCTTCTCGCCAGCCGGCGCGGCGGCGAGGCGCTGATCATCGATCCTGTGCTGGAGAAGGTCGACCGCTATCTGCAGCTCGTGACGGAGCTGGATCTGAAGCTGGTCAAGGCTGTGGACACGCATATCCACGCCGACCACATCACCGGCCTCGGCGCCCTGCGTGACCGCACGCAATGCATCACGGTGATGGGCGAGAATGCCAAGGTCGACGTCGTCTCCATGCGTGTGACGGAGGGTGACAAGCTCACGATCGAGGGTTTGTCGATGGATGTTCTCTACACCCCTGGCCACACGGATGACTCCTACAGCTTCCTCATGGCCGACCGGGTATTCACGGGCGATACGCTGCTGATCCGCGGCACCGGACGCACCGACTTTCAGAACGGCAGTGCCCGGGCACAGTATGAGTCGCTCTTCGGCAAGCTCCTGAAGCTCCCCGACGAGACGTTCGTTTTCCCCGCGCACGACTATAAGGGCGACACGGTGTCGACCATCGGCGAGGAAAAGCGCTTCAACCCGCGCCTGCAGGTGAAATCGGTCGACGAGTATGTCGACCTGATGAGCAAGCTCAATCTGCCCAACCCGAAAATGATGGATGTGGCCGTCCCGGCCAACATGCGCGTGGGTCTGGCGCAGGACGAGATTGCGCGCAAAGGCTGGTCCGTCACCCCGGCGCAGGCGATGGCGCTGATTGGGCAGGCGACCGTGGCCCTCATTGATCTGCGCGAGCGCAGTGAGCGTGACAAGTACGGAATAATTCCAGGCTCCCTGCACGCGCCTTACGCCAGCCTGCAGGAGAACATTCGGACCGGCGGGATGCTGCACGATCTGGCCTGCTCGGCCAACAAGCGCCTCATTTTCTATTGCGCCTTCGGAGAACGATCGGCCATGGCGGTGCAGGCGGCACAGGACGCGGGCATTGCCTCGGCATGCCATATTCATGGCGGCCTTGATGCATGGCGCAAGGTTAACGGGCCGCTGGTGCACTGACGACACACAAGGGAATGCGCGATCGGACCTGGGTCGGCGCCCAAGGCGTCGGGACGATCGGCAGCGCAGCTTCAGCAGCCCAGCGATCCCGATCCCACAGGGCAAGACAAGGCTGCATCGCGTGCCGCCCGGCGCGCCAACGACGGCATCTGCAGGAAATGGTTTGTTTTGCCGCAGTGCACGGCGGAGCAGCCTGCGGCCGTGGCAGGGGCCACCGTTCGAGCCGGCGCCGTGGCCTCTCGGCCCGCCCGCCATCGTTGGCGACGAAGGTCGATAACCGAGACGGTGGACGCTGCGACGCCCAAAAGGTAGGCTCATCAATCATCTAGACAGCACAAAAATAATGGCTCCGTCTGCTTCGTGCCTGGGAGGGGAAATGCCGCAATCGTTGAATGATCGGGCGCGCACGACAGGCAATGGACTGGTGCGCTCGCCGTTGGATTTTGCCGGCGGGGTCTTCCTTCTTGGCCTGGCGGCTATGGGCTTTGCCGGCGCCTTCACCCTGCCGTTCGGCACCCTCTCCGGCATCGGCTCGGGATTGATGCCGAAAGTGGTGGCCACGTTGGTGGCCGCCTTCGGCATTCTTCTCCTACTGCAGGCCTTCGTGTTTGAAGGCGATCATTTGGAGCAGTGGCACCTGCGCGGTCCGGTGTTCGTGCTCGGCGCGGTGCTCGCTTTCGCCATGGTCATCAGGGGATCGACGCTGACATTGGGCGGGTTTGCCGGGCTTCCTGCGCTGGCCTCGGTGAAGGTGCCGCCACTGGGCCTGGTCGTGGCAGGGCCGCTGGCAGTCATGATCTCCTCGCTCGCCGACAAGGATACGCGGCCCCTGGAAGTCGTCGTGTTCGCCGTGATCATGACCTTGGCGTGCGGCTTCCTGTTCAAGGAGCTGCTCAGCCTGCCCATCCCCTTCGATCCGGCCGGGATTATTCCCGAGCCGATCAGCGCGTTCTACGCCGGCGTCAAATCCGCCCTCTGGCAGGTCTTTGCCAGCATCAAAAACCTGATCGTTCGCTGAGGGGCAGTTACCGTGAGCGCGCTCGTCGATCTTGTTGGCAACCTGTCGCTGGGCATGAGTGTTGCCCTCTCGCTCAAGAACCTCGGCCTTTGCTTTCTGGGCGTTCTCATCGGCACCTTGATCGGCGTGCTGCCGGGGGTGGGGCCCATTGCCACCATCACCATGCTGCTGCCCATCACCTTCGGTCTTGATCCCGTCGGTGCGCTGATCATGCTGGCGGGCATCTACTATGGTGCCCAGTACGGCGGCTCCACGACGGCCATCCTCGTCAACATCCCAGGCGAGGCGACCTCGGTGGTCACCACGCTCGACGGCCACCAGATGGCCAAGCAGGGCCGCGCGGGCGTGGCGCTCGGCATAGCCGCCATGGGATCGTTCTTTGCCGGCTGCGTCGCCACCGTGATCATTGCGGCGCTGGCGGCTCCGCTGACGGCCATGGCGCTTCTGTTTGGGCCGGCCGACTATTTCGCGCTCATGGTGCTCGGCCTCATGTTCGCGGTCGTGCTGGCGCGGGGCTCCGTGCCGAAAGCCATTGCCGTGATCCTCGTTGGCATCCTCCTCTCTACCGTCGGTACCGATCTTGAAAGCGGCGAGGAGCGGCTCACCTTCGGCTGGACCGAGATATCCGACGGTCTCGACGTGGCGGTCATCGCCATGGGCATGTTCGGGTTCGCCGAAATCCTGCGCAACCTCGAGACCACGCAGGCACGTGACGTCGTGCATGGGGCGATCGGCAATCTCCTGCCCAACCGCAAGGACCTCAAGCAGGCGGCCGCCCCGATTGCGCGCGGAACGCTGATCGGCTCGATTCTGGGCCTCCTGCCTGGCAACGGGGCAGTGCTTGGACCGTTCGCGTCCTATACGGTCGAGAAGAAGCTCGCCGCCGACCCATCGCGGTTCGGGCGTGGTGCCATCGAAGGCGTGGCGGGCCCGGAGTCTGCCAACAACTCCGGCGCACAGACCGCTTTTATCCCGCTGCTGACGCTCGGCATCCCGCCCAACGCAGTGATGGCGCTGATGGTGGGTGCGATGACCATTCACGGTATCGTGCCGGGTCCGCAGATCATGACCAAGCAGCCGCAGCTCTTCTGGGGCATGATTGCCTCGATGTGGATCGGCAATCTCATGCTGCTCATCATCAATCTGCCGCTGATCGGTCTATGGGTGCGCCTGCTGAAGGTGCCCTATCGGCTGATGTTCCCATCCATCGTTCTGCTCTGCTGCATCGGCATCTATTCGATCAACAATTCGCCGGTCGAAGTCCTCATGACGGCCGGCTTCGGCCTGTTCGGCTATGCCCTGGTGAAGTTCGGCTTTGAGCCGGCGCCGCTGCTGCTGGGCTTTGTGCTCGGCAAGTTGATGGAGGAGAAGTTGCGGCAAGCGCTCGTCATTTCGCGAGGCAGCTTCATGACCTTTGTCGAACGGCCGCTCAGCGCCGGCCTGCTGGTGCTTTCGCTCATTCTGGTCGTCGTGGCCGTCCTGCCGTCGATACGCCAGAGCCGGGAGGAGGTCTTCAAGGAAGCTGATTGACGCCCCCCGCGGGAATAATGGCAGGCGTTCTGACGTCGGCAAAAAATGGCCGGTTGGGGTGTGGCGGCGGACCTTTCTCGCGCGTTAATCATCCGGTGCGGGGGCGCTGGCGGAGTGCCCATTTTGCTCCAGAACGGGCCGTGGTATACCAAGGCTGCATTAGGGGCTTAATCTGAGGAAACATCTCGAGGAGGAGGAAGAAATGAGCAGTAAGACCAGTCCGGTCAGCCGGCGCAAATTTCTGAAAGCCGGTGCGCTCGCCGCCGGTGCTGCGACGGTCGGCACTGTGGCGATGCCGCAGGTTTCACGCGCCCAGACCACAAACCTGAAGTACCAGTCGACATGGCCGACCAAGGATATTTTCCACGAGTTCGCGGTCGACTATGCCAACAAGGTCAACGATATGACCGGCGGGCGCGTGAAGCTCGAAGTCCTGGCCGCGGGCGCGGTGGTGCCGGCGTTCCAGATGCAGGACGCGGTGCACTCGGGCGTTCTCGACGGCGGTCACGGCGTTTGCGCCTACTGGTACGGCAAGCACAAGGCCTTCTCGCTGTTCGGCACCCCGCCTTCATACGGCTGGGACGCCCACGGTTTCCTCGGCTGGTTCTACGCCGGAGGCGGCGAGGCGCTCTACAACGAGCTCGTCAACGACATTCTGAAGGTCAACACCGTTGGCTTCCTCTACTTCCCGATGCCGACACAGCCGCTCGGCTGGTTCAAGAAGCCGGTCACGTCGCCGGATGATCTCAAGAACCTGAAATACCGCACCGTCGGCTTGTCCGCAGACCTGTTCAAGGAGCTGGGCTGTGCCGTGACCATTCTGCCCGGCGGCGAGATCGTGCCGGCCATGGATCGCGGTCTGCTCGATGCGGCGGAGTTCAACAACCCGTCGTCGGACATCCTGCTGGGCTTCCCCGACGTGTCCAAGGTCTTCATGGTGCAAAGCAACCACCAGCAGGCCGAGGCGTTCGAGATCATCTTCAACAAGGCAAAATTCAATGCTCTGCCTGCCGAGGTGAAGGCGATCATGCGGAACGCGGCGTTCGCGGCGACGGCGCATCAGCTCAACATTGCCTACGATCGCTATTCCAAGGATCTCGAGGCGATCAAGGCTCGCGGCGTGCAGGTCATCAAGACGCCGGATTCAGTGCTCAACGCCCAGCTGCAGGCCTGGAACCGGGTGCTCGATGCGCAGCAGAAGGACCCGGCAACCGGTGCCTTCTTCAAGAAGGTCAGTGATTCACAGAGGGCCTGGGTGAAGCGCACGTCGGCATACCTCCAGATCAACAACAACAACAGCGCTGCCCTGGAAGCTGCCTACAAGCATTTCTTCAGCTAGCTGTGCCGATGCGCTGGTCGTTTGCTGCCGCCGCGGGTTTCTCGCCTGCGGCGGCGCTGCGTCCACACGATCCGGGCTGGGGGCCCGAAACGCATGCAGTATTTCTTTGATCTCATCGGAGGGGCGAGGCAGCTCACGCTCTACGCCCTGCTGCTTCCCATCCCGATTGTCATCGCCGTCTTTGCAGCAGAGTTCAGCGCTTCGCGGCGCCGCTCTCCCGATGCGAGCGGAACGGAGCGGCTTCTCCTCACCATCGATGCGTTGAGCACGGCGGTCGGCAAGACCTTCGGCTGGTGCATCGTCATTCTGACGTTCTCCACCAGCTACGAGGTGTTCGCCCGATACGTTTTCGGGGCGCCCACCGAATGGGCCTTCGATGCCAGCTATATCCTCTACGGCACGCTGTTCATGATGGCGGGCGCCTACGCCCTCTCCCGCAACGCGCATGTGCGTGGCGATTTCATCTACCGCGCTTGGCCGCCGCGTCGGCAGGCCCTCATGGATCTCGTGCTCTACATTCTCTTCTTCTTCCCGGCCATGCTGGCTTTCATCTACGCCGGCTACAAGTTCGCTCAGCTCTCCACTTTGATGAACGAGCACTCTGCAGCCAGTCCAAACGGTCCCATCGTGTGGCCCTTCAAGTGGCTGATCCCGGTCACCGGCGTGTTCATGGTGCTGCAGGGCCTCGTCGAGGTGGTCCGCTGCATCATCTGTCTGCGCACGGGCGAGTGGCCACAGCGCCTGCACGACGTCGAGGAATTGGAGAAGGTAGTACTCGATGAAGCCGAGCAGCAAAGGCAAGCAGCATTGAAGGTCGAAGAGGCCGGCTTGAGGAGAGGAGGTATTTGATGTTCGGCCTCGGTAATCCAGAGCTCGGCGTGCTGATGCTGGGCATGTTCGTCGTGTTCATCATGTTCGGCTTTCCGATCGCCTTCACGCTGATGGCGCTCGGGGTGTTCTTCGGCTATTTCGCGATGGGCGACCTGATCTTCTCGCTCGTCGTGCAGCGCACCTATTCGGTGATGACGAACGATGTGCTGATCTCGGTGCCGCTGTTCGTCTTCATGGGCTATGTCATCGAGCGCGCCAACATTCTCGACCGATTGTTCCGATCACTGCAGCTTGCTGCCGGCCCCATTCCCGCGTCCCTGGCGCTGGCGACGCTTGCCACCTGCGCGATTTTCGCGACCGCTACGGGCATTGTCGGTGCCGTGGTCACGCTGATGGGGCTGCTGGCGTTTCCGGCCATGCTGCGCGCCGGCTACGACGTCAAGATTGCATCGGGCGTGGTGTGCGCGGGCGGCTGCCTCGGCATTCTCATTCCACCCAGCGTCATGCTCATTCTCTACGGTGCCACGGCCGGCGTTTCGGTGGTGAAGCTCTATGCCGGTGCGTTCTTCCCCGGCATCATGCTCGCCTTCCTGTACATGCTCTTCACCATCATCATGGCGGTCCTGAACCCCAAGCTGGCGCCGAAGCTGCCGCCGGAGGAGCGTTCCGCTTCGTTCTCGGCCGTCGCCTGGGCGCTGGTCACGTCCTTCCTGCCGCTTGCCACGCTGATTTTTGCGGCACTCGGCTCGATCATGTTCGGCCTGGCCACGCCCTCCGAGGCTGCCGCTATCGGCTCGCTGGGCGCGCTGCTGCTGGCCCTGTTCTACGGCGCCGACTACTCTAAGGCCTGGCGGGTGACGGCGCTTGTGGTCTACGTCCTCGCATTTCTTGCGCTGTCGTTCTATCTGTTCGCGGTACGCTATGATCAGGTGGTCGGCCTGGAGGTGCCGCATTCCAACGGCCCCATGATCGCCTTCATGGTGTTCACGCTTCTCGTGGCGCTCCTGTTCGCTCCCAGGAACACGTTCGATTTCGGCAAGTTGAAGGAATCGGTGTTTCTGACCGGGCGGACGACAGCCATGGTCTGCTGGCTGTTCATCGGCTCCTTCCTGTTCTCGGCCGTGTTTGCCTATCTCGGCGGCCACGGACCGATCGAAAAGTTCGTGCTGTCGATGAACCTGTCGCCGCTGGGCTTCATGATCCTTGCCCAGGTGATCATCTTCATTCTGGGCTGGCCGCTGGAGTGGACGGAGATCATCGTGATCTTCATGCCCATCTTCCTGCCGCTGCTGAAGCTGTTCGACATCGATCCGCTGTTCTTCGGCCTGCTGGTCGCCCTCAACATTCAGACGTCGTTCCTGTCGCCGCCGGTGGCCATGGCCCCATTCTACCTGAAGGGCGTGGCGCCGAGCTGGGTGAACATTAACGACATCTTCCGCGGCGTGCTGCCCTATATGCTCATCGTCATCATCAGCATGGCGATGCTCTACACGTTTCCGCAGATTGGCCTGTGGCTGCCCAACTATGTCTATCGCTAGATTGCAACTCCTGAGGACAAGATGATTGCGCTGGAAGTTGCCGGGATTGTGGTCCTCCTTCTCACCGTGCTCCTGCTCGGAGCGCTGTTGCCCCGCGGCGGGCGGACGCACCGCTTTGTCGGCACGGAGCTCGAGCCTTACGTCGCGGTGCTGCTGACCGGCATGGTGGCGCTGTCCTTCACGATGATCCTGGCCGGCATCCTGCAAGGCCTTGGCTAGCCCGGGAATGGCCTGGCCCTACAACAAGGATCGAACGCATTGTCGTCCCCAAGTGAACTGACCGCCACTGAAGCGGCTGCAAGACTTGCCAGCGGTGACACCACCTCCGAGGAGCTGGTGCAGGCCTGCCTTGATCGCATCGCGGCACTGGAGCCCGAGGTTCAGGCCTGGGCCTTTCTCGATCGCGACCGGGCGCTGGAGCAGGCGAGGGCAGCTGATGCGCAACGCAAGGAGGGCAAGGGCATAGGTCCCCTGCACGGCGTTCCCATCGGCATCAAGGACATTATCGATACGGCCGATATGCCGACCGAGCACGGCAGCGCGGTGTTCAAGGGGCGCCGGCCCTACGAGGATGCCGCTTGCATCACGGCCCTGCGCCGCGCCGGTGCCGTCATCCTCGGCAAGACCGTCACCACCGAGCTTGCCACCCTCACCCCGTCGCGCACGCGCAATCCGGTCAACCTCGAGCACACACCCGGCGGCTCCTCGTCGGGCTCTGCCGCCGCGGTCGCCGCCGGCATGGTGCCGCTCGCCGTCGGAACCCAGACCGGAGGCTCGGTCATCCGGCCGGCTGCGTTCTGCGGCGTGTATGGCTTCAAGCCGACGTTTGGGGTCATCCCTCGTTTCGGCGTGCTCACCCAATCTCCTGCCCTGGACACTGTCGGTGTTTTCGGCCGTTCGATCGAGGATGTGGCGCTGACCGTGGACGCGTTGCAGGCCTACGACGAGCGCGATGCAGCCAGTCTGTCGACCAGCCGCCCGAGATTGCTTGCCACAGCCACGCAAGATTGGCCGCTGCCGCCGCTCTTGGCCTTCGTGAAGACCCACGCCTGGAACGATGCCGATGCGGCAACGCGCGAGGCCTTCGGCGAGCTGGTCGAGGCATTGGGCGGGCAGGTCACCGAGATCACGCTCGACAACACGATCGAGAGCGGCTTGGCGTCCGCAAAGAAGGTGCAGGATGTCGAGATGGCTGCCCACTACGGCCCGCTCCTCGACCGTGCACCCGATCTGTTCAGCCAGGGGCTGGCGGCTCGGATCGAAGAGGGGCGGAGGGTGCAGGGGACCGACTACTTCGCAGCCCTCAGCGCCCGGGAGCGGTTCTACGCCAGCACAAGCGAGATTTTCCTGGACTATGGGACCATTCTCACGCCTGCAGCGCTCGGGCCCGCGCCCAAGGATCATGGAACCACCGGCAGCCCCGTCTTCTGCGCCTTCTGGACCTATCTCGGCGTGCCGGCCGTGACGCTGCCGCTTCTCGAAACCGACGGGATGCCCATGGGGATCCAGCTGGTGGGTCCTCGGCGCGACGATGGCCGCCTGCTGCGCAGCGCGCGCTGGCTTGTCCAGCATCTTCAAGCCGGCACCGCCTAGTTGGGCAGTCCCACAAACCATTGATGCTGCAGGCCCTTGCAGTGGTGCGGGGATGCGCTAATGGTGGCGCCCAGGGAAATGGCACCTTGAGGATTCTGTGTATGTCCGCCCAAACGCCCGTGCCGCAAAGGCGCATCACCGCACCGGAGATCACCGCACGCAAGGGCCGCGATCCGATCGTCTCGCTCACGTCCTATCATGCCCATACCGCGGCGATTGCCGATCCGTTCGTGGATTTTCTGCTGGTGGGCGACAGCCTGGGCATGGTGATGCACGGCTATGAGAGCACGGTGCCGGTGCCGCTCGAGCTGATGATCATGCACGGTCGGGCCGTGGTGCGCGGCGCCAAGCGTGCCCTGGTCGTCGTCGACATGCCCTTCGGATCCTATGAGGAAAGCCCGGCGGTTGCGTTCCGCAATGCTGCGCTCATCATGAAGGAGACCGGCTGCGGCGCGGTAAAGCTCGAAGGCGGCCGGCGCATGGCCGAGACCGTGCGTTTCCTGGTGGAACGCGGCATCCCGGTGATGGCCCACATCGGTCTCACACCACAATCGATCAACGTGCTGGGCGGCTTCAAGACGCAAGGCCGCGTGCGCGACGAATGGGCCGCCATCGAGGCGGATGCCAAGGCTGTCTCCGATGCCGGTGCGTTCTCGATCGTGCTCGAAGCCATGGCCGAGGAGCTGGCCCGCAAGATCACGGCCAGCATCCCGATCCCGACCATTGGCATCGGCGCGTCTGCCGGCTGTGACGGGCAAATCCTGGTGATGGAGGATATGCTCGGGCTCTCGCCTCGGGTTCCGAAGTTCGTCAAGGAATTCGGCAAGGTCGGCGAGGCCATCCGGGAGGCGATCTCGGCCTACGCCATCGAGGTGCGCAACCGCACCTTTCCGGCCGCCGAGCATACCTACGCGGTCAAGGATGGCCCACAGATGGCCCGAGGAAAGTCGAAGGCCAAGACGGCCGTGTGATCTTCAGGTAGAACGCCCTCCAGACTGAGTCCGCCCTTCGACAGGCTGGGGGCGGGGTCATTCTCATGACCGCGAAACATCTCGTCCTGAGCTGGTCGAAGGACGAGCCGATGCAAATGCCGTCCCGCGCTTGTCGAGGGACGGCCGCTAAGCCGGGTGCTTCATCCCGGCAACTGGGGAATGTCATGTTGCAGCTCGTGCCGGCACTGGATCGGCTGGGAACGGAAACCGCCTTCGAAGTGTTGGCCCGCGCCGACGCGCTCAAGCGCCAGGGCAAGGACATCATCAACCTCGGCATCGGTCAGCCCGACTTCAAAACGCCGCAGCACATCGTCGAGGCCGCCATCAAGGCCTTGCGCGATGGTCATCACGGCTACACGCCGGCGCAGGGAATCTTGCCCCTGCGCGAGGCCGTGGCCGCCGATCTGAAGCGCCGGCACGATGTCGAGGTCCACCCCGACACCATCGTCATCTGGCCCGGCGGCAAGCCGACCATGTTCTTTTCGATCCTGATGTTCGGCCAGCCTGGCGCCGAGATCATGTATCCCGACCCCGGTTTTCCCATCTATCGCTCCATGATTCAGTACGCCGGCGCCAAGCCGGTGCCGATCGTGCAGAACGAAGGCAACCAGTTCAGCTTCACCGCCGACCAGGTGCTGGCGCAGATCACGCCGAGAACAAGCCTCATCATCCTGAACAGCCCCGGCAATCCGTGCGGCGGTGCTGCGAGCAAGGCGGAGATCGAGAAGCTGGTCAAAGGCCTCGAGCGGCATCCCCATGTCGCAGTCATGTCGGACGAGATCTACAGCCAGATGCTCTACGGCGGACGCGAGCACGTGAGCTTTCTGCGCTACCCTGAGATCAGGGATCGCCTGATCGTGCTCGACGGCTGGTCCAAGACCTACGCCATGACCGGCTGGCGGCTCGGATTCTCGGTCTGGCCGAAGGCGCTGGTTGAGAACGTCGTGCGCCTCGCCGTCAACTGCCATTCCTGTGTCAACGCTCCGACGCAATACGCCGGCATCGCCGCGCTTGAAGGACCTCAGGATGAGGTGCACAAGATGGTTGCAGCCTTCGACGAGCGCCGCCGCATCATCGTGCCACTGCTCAACCAGCTTCCGGGCGTCACGTGCCTCGATCCCGGTGGTGCGTTCTATGTGTTCCCCAACGTAACGGGGACGGGCATGAATGCGCGCGAGTTGCAGAACAAGATGCTGGAGACGGCCGGCGTCGCCACCGTCGCCGGCACCAGCTTCGGCATCCACGGCGAGGGCTACATCCGCTTTTCTTACGCCAACTCTGTCGATAACATTCGCGAGGCCATCAAGCGCGTCGCCGCGCTCTTGCGAGATTGAGCCGACCGCGGTCTTTGCGCGTTGTCACCGGGGGTTCGCGAGGCCGCCATGAGGATCGATGCAGTCGAGCTGACGCTGTTCGCCTGGGACGACATCCCGCCGACCAGATATTCGCAAGGTGCGCAGAACGTCTCTGGCCGCAGTAATCTGGGCCTCCTGCGCATCATCACAGACGCCGGCATCGAGGGGCACGCGTTCCTGGGCTCGGCCACCAACCCGGCTGAGACCGACGCCGGGGCGCTGGTCAAGTTCCTGAAGCCGGTTCTGATGGGCAGGGACCCTCGTGCGCGCGAAGATCTGCATGCCGCCATGCGGGCCCGCCAGCGGGTCACCGGCTTGCGTGTGATCGGCGCCTGCGACACCGCGCTGTGGGACATCTGTGCCAAGGCCGCCGGTGTGCCCCTCTATCGCCTGCTCGGCTCCGACCGCGCCGCCATTGGCGCCTATGCATCGAGCCAGATTCTCGACAGCCGTGAAGCCTATGCCGGCGAGGCGGCGCAGTTCAAGGCGAGCGGATGGAAGGCCTACAAGGTCCACCCGCCGCAGAACCCCGCGGAAGATATCAAGGTGTGCGAAGCCGTGCGCCGGGCCGTGGGCGATGACTTTGCGCTGATGCTCGACTCCACCTGGAGCTACCGCTACCCCGATGCCTTGCGCGTCGGCCGCGCCGTCGAGCGTCTCGGCTTCCTCTGGTATGAGGACCCGCTCAACGAGGAGGATGTCTACGCCTACGTCAAGCTGAGGCAGAAGCTCGATATTCCGATCATGGCCACGGAGTACCCGAGCGGCGACATCGGCACTTACGCCGTGTGGCTCACCGAACGCGCCACCGACTATCTGCGCGGCGACATCCCGGTCAAGGGCGGCCTCACCACCATGCTCAAGACCGCACATCTCGCGCAGGCCTTCCAGATGAACTACGAGGTGCACCACGGGGGCAACTCGCTCAACAACATGGCGCAGCTGCATTTCGCCTGCGCCATCCCCAACACCACTTTCTTCGAGGTTCTGCTGCCGCATGCCGCGCACAAGTATGGCCTGCGCAACGACATCGAGATCGGCAAGGACGGGCTCGCACACTGTCCGCAGGTGCCTGGCATAGGTGCCGAGATCGATTTCGACCTCATCAAGCGCAAGCTGCTGACGCAATTGGCCTGAGCCGCTTTCTCACGTCTCGCCCGGGCGGGAAACGCTTTTTTCACCATATTCCGGCAACACTCGGCCGCGCGGCCCGAGGAGCCGTACGCATGAAGACGGTCGTTTTCATCTTGGCGTTGCTGGCCGGCCTCAAGCTTGGCCATCAGGAATATCTGTATCGCACCGCCACCCGCGATGTGATCGTCGCCGCCTACAAGGATCGCGCGGCCCAGGCCTGCCAGAAAGATGGCAGGACCGCGGGTCTCGGGCTCACTCCGCAGACCTGGGCCAATTCCTCTTCCGTCACGCTGGTGATCGGCAAGAGCAACCTCGACGTCCAGTTCTGGCAGGTCGACAACCAGTTGTGGAATGCGCGCTACCGCAATCCATTTCTTGTCCTCACCACTGGCGCACGCGTCGGCCAGGTCTACTGCGAGTATGATATCGTCAACGCCGCTGCCTCCGTGCATCGGATGTAGGACATCGCGATCAAGGGCGCACGGGCCGCTGCTGTCAGCCGGGCTCGGCCGGCGGTCTCAACCCGCCTTCCGGCCTACGACCGCCGCGACCTTGTAGGGGTGGTACAGCCAATAGAGCTTGGTCATCGAGCGTTTCCACTTCTGCCACCCGAGGAACGGCACGAAAAATCGCGTCACGTGTCGGAAGAGCAGGGTGAAGGGCCGCTTGCGCACAAGCGTCCAGTAGTTGTGGCCGATCAACTCCCGTTGTTCGATGATGTCATGCCCGCCGAACATCGCGGCGAGCTCGGCCGGCGTCGGGCGATACATCGTATCGATGGGATCGTTGTGCTCGTGGTAGCTCGACGGTACGGTCACAAAGAACAGACCGCCCGGCGGCAGCATGGAGAGCAGTCGGCGCCGCAGCTCGTCACGATTGACGACGTGCTCGAACATGTGGGTGCAGATGACGGCCTTGGGGTGGGTGGCCTGCATGGCCGCCAGCGTGGCGTCATCGAAGATGTCGCCGGCAATGTCCACCCCGTCGCTCGCCTTCAAGTCGGAATGCACGACCTTGACGCCCCTCGCTTCCAAAGGTTTGAAAATGAGCGCGTCGACATGGGGCTGCTCGACCTGCCGGAAGTGTCTCGTCGAGGAGCCGAGGTTGAGGATCGGCGAGAGCTCCTCGGTCCGGTAACGCGCCAGCACGGCGGCAAGCCATTCTGCATCGCAATACATCATCGCAGGGCTAGGCCTTCCTGGTTGCAGTCTTGATCATGCCGCGGCCCTGCATCACAACCGTGATCTCGTCAAGGATGGCAGGATCGTCGATGGTGGCCGGCATGTTCCACGGTTCGCCGTCGGCAATCTGGCGCATGGTGCCGCGCAGGATCTTTCCCGAGCGGGTCTTCGGCAGCCGCTTCACCGTCATCACCGTCTTGAATGCCGCGACCGGGCCGATCTCGTCACGCACCAGCTTCACCACCTCGCCTTCGACCTCGCCGACGGGCCGGTTGACCCCGGCATTGAGCACGATGAAGCCCGCCGGGATCTGCCCTTTCATGTCGTCGGCCACGCCGACGACGGCGCATTCGGCCACATCCTTGTGCTTGGCGACGACCTCCTCCATTTGTCCTGTCGATAGGCGGTGGCCGGCCACGTTGATCACGTCGTCGGTACGCGCCATCACGAAGGCGTAGCCGTCAGCATCCATGTAGCCGGCATCGGACGTCGTGTAGTAGCCCGGAAACTCGGCGAGATAGCTGTCGCGGAAGCGGGCGTCGTTGTTCCAAAGCGTCGGCAGGCAGGACGGCGGCAGCGGCAGCTTCACGGCCAGTGTGCCCGTCTCGCCCACCTTGACCGGCTTGGCTGCACTGTCGAGCACCTGCAGGTCGTAGCCGGGCATCGGCACGGTGGGCGAGCCGTATTTTACCGGGAGCGCGCCGAGGCCCACCGGGTTGCCGCAAATCGGCCAGCCGGTCTCGGTCTGCCACCAGTGGTCGTACACGGGCACCTTGAGATTGGCTTCGGCCCACTTGATGGTTTCGGGGTCGGCACGTTCCCCCGCCAGAAACAGCGTGCGGAAGGCCTTGAGGTCGTAGCGCCTGATGTGCTCGCCCCTGGGGTCCTCCTTCTTGATGGCACGAAAGGCTGTGGGCGCCGTGAACATGGCGGAGACCCCGTGCTCGGCGATTACGCGCCAGAAGGCGCCGGCATCGGGGGTCCCCACCGGCTTGCCTTCGTAGAGGATCGAGGTGCACCCATGGAGGAGGGGCGCATAGCAGATGTAGGAGTGGCCCACCACCCAGCCCACATCGGACGCCGCCCAGAACGGTTCGCCGGGCTCGACGCCGTAGTGGTTCTGCATGGACCACTTGAGCGCCACCATATGCCCGCCGTTGTCACGCACCACGCCCTTGGGGGCGCCTGTCGTTCCGGACGTGTAGAGGATGTAGAGCGGATCGGTGGCCTTGACCGCGACGCAGCCGGCCTTGCGGCCGCGTGTCTTTGCGTCCGCGACGGCGCTCGCCCAGTCGTGGTCGCGCCCCGGCACCATCGAGGCTTCCGCCATGGGCCGCTGCAGCATGAGCACCGTGCTCGGCTTGTGCTTGGACAGCTCGATGGCGCTGTCGAGCAGCGGCTTGTAGGCGACGATACGGCCCGGCTCGACGCCGCAGGATGCCGCCAGCACCGCCACGGGCGTCGCATCTTCGATCCGCGCAGCCAGCTCTGGCGCGGCAAAGCCGCCGAAGACCACCGAGTGGATGGCGCCGATGCGGGCGCACGCCAGCATGGCGATGACCGCCTCCGCCACCATCGGCATGTAGATGATGACCCGGTCGCCCTGCTTGATCCCCAGATCCTGCAGCACCGCACCCAGCGTCGCCACCTCGTCGCGCAACTCCGCATAGGTGAGGGTGCGCGTCGTCTTGGTGACGGGGCTGTCATAGATCAGCGCCTTCTGCCGCCCGCGGCCGTGCTCGACATGCCGATCGAGGCAGTTCCAGGCCGTGTTGCACTCCGCGCCTGCGAACCAGCGGCCATACTGCCCGGCATAGGGATCGAACACCTTGTCCCAGGGCTTGTACCAGTCGATCTCGCGGGCGGCCTCGGCCCAGAACGCCTCCGGGTCCCGCTTCCAGGTGGCGTAGACCTCGCGATAGCGGCTCGACATGCTCTGTCCTCCAAGACCAGGCCCCGCGCCTTGGCGGTGCATTTGGCGGAATAGTGCCGAGCCCTGCCGCGAATGCAAGGACGCTGTCGTCACGGCGCGGCGGGCACCCACCGACCGCCGGGGATCGGATGGCGTCGCGCAACGCTCTCGCGATAGAGGAAAACCCACGCCGTCAGGTGCTCGCCCGAGGTCAGGCACACGGAGCGCTGGACCCGCTCATACTCGTTTTGATTGCGGGTGCCGGGTACGATCCCCTCATAGGCATCCAGCCACTGCAGGGCGACCGCGGGGCTCCTCAACAGATAGACCTCGCCGTGCACCCGGGCATCAAGGTCTGAGCCCTCGACCAGTCCGGGGTAGCGCGTGATGCGGTAGAGCCGTCCTCGGATCGTTGCTTCGCCGATCAGGCGAGCCTCGCGCCGCAACCGTGCGCCCATGCGATGCCCGGCAGTCGAAAGCAGTGTGCCGTAGACGAAGAGGTTTGGGGTCATCTGCCTTTCCCGCCGAGTGCACAGGCCGCGTCAGTCATGGTAGCGTGGCAGACAATCCCGAGGGGACATTGCCATGGCCCAATACAAGCTGCACTGCTTTTGCCAGTCCGGAAACTCCTTCAAGGTCGCGCTCTATCTCAACTGTGCCGGCCTCGACTGGGAGCCGGTGTTTACCGATTTTATGCATGGCGCCACGCGCGATCCCAAATGGCGCGAGGCCGTCAATGCGATGGGCGAGGCGCCGGTGCCGGAGGTCGACGGCAAGAAACTCACGCAGTCCGGCGTCATTCTGACCTATCTCGCCGACAAGACAGGCAAGTTCAAGCCTGCGACCGAGGACGAGCGCCTGGAAGCGCTGCGCTGGATTCTGTTCGACAACCACAAGTTCACGGGCACCTTCGCCACCTATCGCTTCATGAAGGCATTTCTGCCCAATGCACCCGATCCCAACGTGCTGGCCTTCCTCAAGGGCCGCTTCGACAGCACGCTGGGCATTGTCGAAAGGCATCTGGGCAGGTCCAGCTTCGTGGCCGGAGACAAGCCGACGATCGCCGACTTTTCGCTTGCGGGATACATGTTCTACCCGCCCGAGGAGAGCGGCTATGACTGGGCCAAGAGCACTCCCAATCTGCACGCCTGGATCGAACGCATGCGCGCGTTGCCGGGTTGGAAAGACCCCTACGATCTGATGCCAGGGGAACGCATCAAGCCGCTCAGGTGAGCGAGGCAAGGCCTCAGGCCGGCGATGCCATCTGTTTGAGCCGTTGAGCCGTGTCCTCGGCCAGTTTCCTGGTCAGCTCGCTTGCGCCCATCTCGCGGCCAAGGCGGGCAGCTTGTCCGGACCATTGCGCGGAGAAATCCCCTGAGCCTGTCGCCTCCGCCCTGGCCTTCAGCGGTGCCAGCGCGCCGCCGGCGGTCGGGAACGCGGGTGCCAGGTCCGACATCGGCCCAAGCTCGCGCATCGCCCGATTGATGAGGCCCCGCGCCGGCCGGCCAGTGAAGATATTCGTCAGCGCGGTGTGATCGTCGCGCGCGGCGCGCAGGCTCGCCCGGTGTATCGTCGTGATCGTCGCCTCCGGCGTGAAGAGATAGGCCGTGCCCACCTGAGCGGCCGATGCGCCCAGCGCGAAGGCTGCCGCCACACCGCGGCCATCGGCAATGCCGCCAGCCGCAATCACCGGCACCTTCACCGCATCGACCACCTGCGGCAGCAACGCGAAGGTGCCCGCTTGCGCCGCGATCGTGTCCGTGAGGAACATGCCGCGATGTCCGCCCGCCTCGTAGCCTTGGGCGATGATGGCATCGCAGCCGCGATCCTCCAGCCAGCGGGCTTCCTCCGCCGTGGTGGCCGAGCTGAGCACGATGCAGCCCGCAGCCTTTACGCGCCCCAGCAATGCCGGCGCCGGCAGGCCGAAATGGAAGCTGACAACCTTGGGCTTGAGGTCCTCCACGATCTCGCACATGGCCGCGTCGAAGGGCGCGCGATTGACCGCCGGCGCCGAGGCATCGGCGTCGAGGCCGAGCTCGACGTAGTAGGCGCTGAGCCGCGCCTTCCAGGCCGCGTCACGCTGCGGGTCGGGCTTGGCCGGCTTGTGACAGAAGAAATTGACGTTGAAGGGCTTGGCCGTGCGCTGGCGGATGACGCCGACCTCGGCCCGCATTTTGGCCGCATCCAGCATGGCGCAGGGCAACGAGCCAAGGCCGCCGGCCTCGCTGACGGCAACGGCCATTGCCGAGCCGTTGGCGCCGGCCATCGGGGCCTGGATGATCGGCAGGTCAATGCCGATGAGATCGAGCAGTCTGCGGTCCGGCCACATGTGGCTCCTCTCGTATCGGCGGCGGCAACCTTTGCACCTTACCGGCAGCCCTGCAGGCTTCAACCCCATTGCATGTGGGGTTGCACACCCCCCTGTCGCCAGTCGTTGCCCCGCCGCGTGGGGATGCCTCCGGCCCCGGTGATTGACCGTCCGGAACGACTTGACGCCCCACCAAGGGTCGGCAAACGTGTCTCGAAACCGCCATGGGAACAAGCCGCTATGCATTTCGCTTTGACTGAAGAGCAGGCCGCCATCCAGGAGACGGCCCTCACCTTCGCCAAGGAGCGCATTGCCCCGCATGCGGGCGAATGGGACGAGGCGGGCCATTTCCCCGTCGACGTCATCAGGGAAACGGCTTCCCTCGGCATGGCCACCATCTATGTGCCGGAAGCCAAGGGCGGCTCGGGCCTCTCGCGCATGGACGGTGCGCTGATCATGGAGGCGTTGGCCTACGGATGCCCGGCCATCTCGGGCTACATCTCGATCCACAACATGGTGGCATGGATGGTTGGCAAGTATGCCTCCGACACGCAAATCAAGGCGTGGATGCCCAAGCTCGCCTCCATGGCATGGCTGTCCAGCTACTGCCTGACCGAGCCCGGTGCCGGCTCGGATGCCGCCGGTCTCAAGACCACGGCCAAGCGCTCGGGCGATCACTACATTCTCAACGGCACCAAGCAGTTCATCTCCGGCGCGGGCGCCACGGACTTCTATTTCGTCTTCGCGCGTACGGGAGACGAGGGAGCCGGCGGGGTGTCGGCCTTTGCGGTTCTGAAGGATGCGCCCGGCCTTTCGTTCGGTGCCAACGAGAGGAAGATGGGCTGGAATGCGCAGCCGACGCGGCAGGTGATTTTCGAGAACTGCAAGGTGCCCGCGGCGCAGCGCATCGGCGAGGAGGGGCAAGGCTTCAAGTTCGCCATGAGCGGGCTGGACGGTGGGCGGATCAATATCGGTGCCTGCTCGCTGGGGGCGGCATGGGCGGCGCTCGACAAGGCACGCCAATACATGTTCGAGCGCAAGGCATTCGGCAAGAACATCGGCGATTTTCAAGCGCTGCAGTTCAAGATCGCCGACATGGCGACGGAGCTGGAAGCCTCACGCCTGATGATCTATCGCGCCGCCGATGCCATCGACCGCGCCGATCCCCAAGCCTCGATGTACTCGGCCATGGGCAAGCGTTTGGCCACCGATCTGGGTTTCAAGGTGTGCAACGAGGCCTTACAGATTCACGGCGGCTACGGGTATCTCAAGGACTACGGCCTGGAGAAGCTGGTGCGTGATTTGCGCGTGCATCAGATCCTGGAGGGCACCAACGAGATCATGCGCGTCGTCATCTCGCGCAAGATATTGGGGGGAAATCGGGCCTAGGCGCAGGGCGTCACTTCTTGTCGCAGCGCGTGAAAGTGATGCGGCAGAAGTCGCGCCGCTGCTTGCCGGCGGTGTCGACGCATTTATCCATCGCGAGCTCTTCGGCCTGCTCCTGTTTCTTCGCCACGGCCCAGCCTAGTCCGGTGGTGCCAGCATCGGGGTCGAGGGCGATGGCAACGCACCGGTCGCGGAAGTTCTCGACGATCTTGCACAGGTCGCGGGTGGCTTGTGGCGCGTCCCTGAATTCGCGGCAGCGTTTGAGCGCCTCGGCCTGGGCCTCCTGCTTGCTCGCGTAGTTGAGGGCGTAGCCCATGGCGACGCCCTGCTTGGCCACATCGCCAGGGAGGCCCACCGCCAGGGCCGCATCGGCGTGCCCCGGGGCCGGATGCAGCACGGAGCCAGCTAAAATCATGAAGGCAAAGGACACGCCGACCGTCAGCATTGGTCGCCGAATTCCCGCGCGGTTCACCATGTCTTGTGGGCCTCGCAAGCGCTTCTTCGTTCTCCTCCGCTCAGCCTACAACAATTCCACCTCGGCTGCGGAGTGGTTGGCGTAGGTCTCCCAGGTTGGCCGGTAGCTTTCAACGGCCTGATCGCCCCAAGAGGTCCAGTTCCGGCGCCGGCCGCGTGCAAACAATTCCAGGTACGGACCGGGGCTGCAGGCCTCGATGATGGCGTACTGCTCGTCAGGCTTGCGCGAATGCTCGCGCTTGCGGGCGGCGATGAAATTGACCTGCCGCCGTCCGGGCGGCAGCGTGCGATTGTTGCGGCCACGCGTGCCGAACAGCAGAAGCTCCGTGACATTGCGGAAGTAGAAGCCGACGCCGCGTCCGTCGGGGCCGCCGTCCTTGCGAATCTTTTCCCATACGATGTTGGTCTTATAGTCGAAGCCCCAAGCCGCCATCACGCGCAGGCCGTCCGGCAGCAGCGCGTTCGGCACCCAGAGATAGAGATGAGACTTGTCCGCCAAGATGCTGGCCACGGGCAGAGCGCAGATTGCATCGGTGGTCAGCGTTTCATAGCGGTTGAGGCGCTTGTGCTCAGGTGCCATCTTGCCGGTGCGGTTGACGAACTGCCACGGAGGGTCGGCGAGGACGGTCGCAAATACGCGCCCAGCAGCTAGCTCCCGGAGGTCGTCGTGGCCTTGATTCGTCATGGTGCTCATCCAATCACATACAACGGCGACCTCCAATGCCTGTCGATCCTTCCACGCGCCGCCAGCGCCACGCCCTGTTCCTCGGCCTGCTTGGGGTTGTCATTTTCAGCCTGACCATGCCCGCAACGCGAGCCGCGGTGCTGGAGCTCGATCCGCTGTTCATCACGCTGGGGCGGGCATTGCTGGCCGCCCTCTTGGCGGCACTCACCTTGGTGATCGTGCGACCCCAGCCGCCACAACGGCGCGACTGGGGCCGCCTCTTCTGGTTTTCCGTCTGCTCCATCATCGGCTTCCCGCTTCTGATGACAATCGCGATGCAATATGCGCCGGCCTCGCATGCCGCGGTCGTGCTGGCCGTTTTGCCGCTGCTGACGGCGATGGCCGGCGTGCTGGTCGCGCATGAGCGCCCGTCCCTGGGGTTCTGGATCTGCGGTGTTGTGGGCACGTTGGTCGTGCTGATCTATGCGATCCTGTCAGGCAGCGGCGCTGGCAACCTTCATTGGGCCGATCTACTGCTGGCCGCCGCGGCCCTTTCGGCCGCAACGGCCTATGCGCTTGGCGGGGAGATGTCGCTGCGCATCGGCGGATGGGAGGTCATCTCCTGGGCTCTCGTTGTTTCGGCTCCGGCGATCCTTGTGCTGTTTCTCTTTCTCGCGCCGCCGATCAACTGGGGCGCTTCGGCATCGGCCTGGGCCGGCTTCCTCTACGTCGCGGTGTTCAGCCAGTTTCTCGGCTTCTTCGCGTGGAACAAGGGCATGTCGCTGGGCGGTATCGCCAAGATCGGCCAGATGCAGCTTCTGCAACCGTTCGTGACGCTGGTGGCCGCTTATCTCCTGCTCGGCGAGACCATCGGCTGGATGGAAATTGTCTTTTCTTCTGTGGTGGTTGGGTTGGTGGCGCTGGGTTGGCGCATGCGCGTTGCCCGCTCGCCATGACCCTGCTCAACATGACCCTGCTCAATCTGCCGCGTATACGCCGCAGTTCGGTGTCAGGCTTGATTTTGAAGGAGCCAGGTCTGGCAAGACAGATGGTGCTTCAAGCTAGGGAGACGGCGCATGAGGAAGATTTTGGCTGCGGCCTTCGCGACCGCCATGGTTATTGGTAGCGCGGTGTATGCGCAGACGGCTGAGGATGCCGTTGGCGTGTGGCTCAACCCCGAGAACAAATCGCACACCGAGTTCTACAAATGCGGCGACGGGGTGTGTGCCAAGATCGTCAAGGTCGCGGACGGACAGAAGACCGACGACAAGAACCCCGATCCCGCCAAGCGCAACCGTGCCATTGTCGGTCTCGTCATCATGCAGGGCGCCAAGAAGGCCGGGCCGAACAAATGGTCGGGATCGTTGTACAACCGGGCGGACGGGAAGACCTACTCGGGGACGCTGACCGTCAAGAGCAAGACCGAGGTTGACCTGTCGGGGTGCGTGGCCGCCGTGTTCTGCAAGACCACAACGTTCACCCGCGTGAAGTGAGTATCTGATCCGGTTCCCAGCCGACCGCGGGGGTGCTTCCAGGCCTCCCGCGGGGTTTCCGCCTCGGGCTGGCGCATGGCCGTCCACCACCGCCGGCATGGCGCGCAATATTGTTGCGGCCAATGGCGTGCAAAACGCTGCCTTGCAATGGCGGGCCCCGTCGGAATGACTGTGTGCATCGCATGATTGCGGCAAGAGACCGTCGACCCCATTTCAAAGGTGGAGCGGGTCCGGTGCAGCGTTTGCGATAATGGCCGGACTCTGGCATCTGTAGGCATACGGCCGCCCGCCGGGAGGAGGTGGCGCGGTGCGTGAGGAAACGCGAAGGCCCACAACCGCCATGCCCAAACATACGGTCAGCCTCGACGACAAATACGCTCTCGACGAAACCCACCAGCTTTTGACGGGCACCCAGGCCATCGTGCGCCTGATGCTGACCCAGCGTGCCCGCGACGTGCGGGCGGGGCTCAACACTGCCGGCTACGTGACCGGCTACCGCGGCTCGCCCATCGCCTCGCTGGAGGCAGCCTTCCTGCGCGCCAAGGGCATTCTGGAGCCGAACCACATCAAGTTCATGGCGGGCCTCAACGAGGACCTGGCCGCGACCGCGCTGTGGGGCTCGCAGCAGGCCGAGCTCAGGGGCGAGGGCAAGTACGACGGCGTGTTCGGCGTGTGGTACGGCAAGGGCCCCGGCGTCGACCGCACGGGTGACGTGTTTCGCCATGCCAACCATGCCGGCACGTCCAAGCACGGCGGCGTGCTCGCCCTGATGGGCGATGATCACACGTGCGAAAGCTCGACCAGCGCGCATCAGTCGGAGTTCGCATTCCTCGACTACATGATGCCGGTCCTGAACCCTGCCGGCGTACAGGAAATCCTCGACTACGGGATTCTGGGCTTCGGCCTGTCGCGCTTCGCCGGCGTGTGGGTCGGCATCAAGTGCGTGAAGGACAACATCGAGGCGACATCGACGGTCGATGGCCGCGTCGACCGCATCCAGATCAAGATTCCCGATGACTTCACCATGCCGCCCGGGGGCCTGGGCATCCGGCTTGGCGATCAGGCGCTGGCCAAGGAAGCCCGGCTGCATGATTTCAAGCGCGCGGCCATTCTGGCCTTCGCGCGCGCCAACAAGTTCGACCGCCTCATCACCAGCGGCGGGGCCAGCCCCAAGATCGGCATCATCACCACCGGCAAGAGCTATCTCGACGTCCGCCAGGCGTTCGATGAGCTCGGCATCGACGAGGTGCGCGCCAACGCGCTCGGCATCCGCCTCTACAAGGTCGGCATGACCTGGCCGCTCGAGCCGCAAGGTGTGCTGAAATTCGCGCAGGGGCTCGACCTCATCCTGGTGATTGAGGAGAAGCGCGCGCTGATCGAGACGCAGGTCAAGGAGCAACTCTACGACCTTCCCCACCGCCCGCGCGTGCTCGGCAAGAAGGATGAGAACGAGCAGTGGCTGTTCCCGGCCAAGTATGCGCTCGACCCCACCGACATTGCCATCAAGCTCGGCGAGCGGCTGATCAGGGACGGGGCCGGGGATGACATCAAGGCGAGGGTCGCCGAGCTGAAGCGCCTCAAGGGCAATCGGCCGGAGGCTGCCGAAGCTGCAACCCGCATCCCCTATTTCTGCCCCGGCTGCCCGCACAACTCCTCAACCGTCGTGCCGCAGGGCTCGCGCGCCTATGCCGGCATCGGCTGCCACTACATGGCCCACTGGATGGACCGCTCGACCGAGGGCTTCACCCAGATGGGCGGGGAGGGCACCAACTGGATCGGCGAGGCGCCCTTCTCCAAGACCCAGCACGTGTTCCAGAACCTGGGCGACGGCACCTATATCCACTCGGGCAGCCTGGCGATCCGCGCGGCGCGGGCGGCCGGGGTGACCATGACGTTCAAGATCCTCTACAACGATGCCGTCGCCATGACCGGCGGCCAGCCGCTGGATGGCGGCATCAGCGTGTCGATGATCCTGAGGCAGGTGCTGGCCGAGGGTATCGAGACGGTCGTCGTCGTCACCGACGAGCCGCACAAGTATCCCGCCGGGTTCATCCCGCACGGGGTGCCGGTCTACGATCGGCGCGATTTGCAGAAGGTCCAGCAGGAGCTGCGCGAGACCCCCGGCGTTTCCGTCCTGCTGTATGACCAGACCTGCGCTGCCGAGAAGCGGCGGCGCCGCAAGCGCGGCCTGTTCCCGGACCCCGACAAGCGCGTGTTCATCAATCCGGCGGTCTGCGAGGGCTGCGGAGACTGCGGCGTGAAATCCAATTGTGTCGCGGTCGTCCCCCTGGAGACCGAGCTCGGCACCAAGCGCGCCATCGACCAGTCGGCCTGCAACAAGGACTTTTCCTGTCTCAACGGCTTCTGCCCGAGCTTCGTGACGGTGCACGGCGCCAAGGTGAGGAAGGCCAGGAAGCCCGTGGGCGAGACGGGCGTCACGGCCATGCTGGCGAGCCTGCCCGAGCCCAACCTGCCGTCGCTCGACCATCCCTACACCATGCTGGTGACGGGGGTGGGCGGCACCGGCGTCGTCACCGTATCGGCTTTGCTCGGTCAGGCCGCACATCTGGAAGGCAAGGGCTTCGGCGCCATCGACATGACCGGCCTCGCCCAGAAGGGCGGCGCGGTGGCCTGCCACATGCGGGTGGCCAAGACCGTGGACCAGATTCATGCGATCCGCGCGGGCGTGGCCGGCGCCGATCTGGTGCTGGGCTGCGATCTGGTGGTCACGGCCTCCAACAAGGTGCTGGAGACGATCAAGCCCGACCATACGGCGGTGGTGTTCTCCGACTACGAGATGTCGACGGCGGATTTCACCCGCAAGGCCGATCTGAAGGTTCCTGGCGCGGCGCTGCGGCACGCCATCGCCGAGCGCGCGGGCAAGGCGCCGGTGCATCATTTCGATGCCCACACGGCAGCCGTGAAGCTGTTCGGCGATTCGATTGCCGCCAACGTGTTCCTGCTGGGCTATGCCTATCAGCTCGGCTGCGTGCCGATCGGCGCGGCGGCCATCGAGCAGGCCATCGAGCTCAACGGTGCGGCGGTCGAGATGAGCAAGGGCGCCTTCCGCTTCGGGCGCCTGGCGGCGCACGACATGGGTGCCATCGATCGCATGATGGGGCCGGCCAAGCCTCTCGCGCCGAAGCCCCAGACGCTCGACGATATCGTCGCCTATCGTGCCGCCGAGCTTGCCGACTATCAGCACGCAAGGCTCGCCGATCGCTATCGTGCCCGCATTGCCGATCTGGCCGAGGTCGAGCGCAGCAATGCACCGGGGCGCGCGGGCCTCGCCGAAGCGGCCGCGCGCGGCTATCACAAGCTGCTCGCCTACAAGGATGAGTACGAGGTTGCGCGCCTGTTCACCAGCCCGGCCTTTGAAGCGGTGCTGGCAGAACAGTTCGAGGCGCGCGCCAAGCTCGAGTTCCACCTGGCGCCGCCGCTGCTCGCGCGCCGCGACAGGCTCACCGGCGAGCCGCGCAAGATGAGGTTCGGGCGCTGGATGCTGCCGGTATTCCGCCTGCTCGCCAAGGGCAAAGCCTTGCGCGGTACGGCGTGGGACGTGTTCGGCTATACGCACGAGCGCAAGCTCGAGCGGCGGATGATCGCCGATTACGAGAAGCTGCTCGACGAGATTGCGGAGCGGCTGACGCCGGCCAGCCACGCCACGGCGGTGGCGCTTGCCGGCCTGCCGCTGGACATCAAGGGCTTCGGACACATCAAAGAGCGCAACTACAAGGCGGTGAAGGCGCGGGAGGCTCTTCTGCTGGCCGAGCTGCGCAATCCCTCACCCACCAGGACGCTGAGAGCGGCGGAGTAGGCGCAGCGCGGCTCGATCTCTGCCAACGACACGTTGCGACGACCGAGAGAGAGCGCCAGCAGCCATGGGCGCAGAGACATAGCGCGGTCTTCAGGCCTCGGGCACCGTCGAGCATCGCAAGCGCCGCATCGTGCCGGCGGGCTTTGCCGCTGCTGGATGCAGTGCAGCGAGTGGGCGCGTCCATTCACGCCTTGCCTGATAGCCCCGCGGGCCTGTAAACCTGCAGGCCGCATCGCCCCGCCCAAGCCGGCAGGGCCCCGGGCCGTGCGATGGAAAATCACGTGAGGAACAGAATGCGTCCATTGCAAGGGCTTCGCGTCATCGATCTCACAAGAGTGCTCTCGGGGCCCTACTGCACGATGCAGCTCGGCGATCTGGGCGCTGAGGTGATCAAGGTGGAGCAGCCCGGGAAGGGCGACGACACGCGGGCCTTCGCGCCGCCGCACCAAGGCGATCAGGCTGCGTACTTTCTGTCCGTCAATCGCAACAAGAAGAGCGTTACGCTCGATATGAAGAGTGACCGGGGCAAGGAGGTGCTCTGGCGGTTGATCGAGCAGGGCGACATTTTGGTCGAGAACTTCCGTCCGGGCGCAATGGATCGGCTGGGCTTTGGCTACGAGGCGGTGAAGAAGAAGCGGCCGTCGATGATCTATGCCTCGATCTCGGGGTTTGGCGGCACCGGTCCGCAGAAGGACCGACCCGGCTATGACGTGATCGTGCAAGGCGAAGCCGGCATCATGGATATCACCGGGCCGGGCGATGGCGCACCCTACAAGGTCGGCACGGCGATTGGTGACCTGGTGTCGGGACTATATGCCGTGCAGGGCATTCTCGCGGCGCTGTACACGCGCAAGGCAACGGGCGTCGGCCAGCACGTCGGCGTCTCCATGTACGAGGCGGTGGCGTCTCTCCTGACGTTCAACGCCAGCATCTTCTTCGCCACGGGGAGCTCGCCCCGGCGCCGCGGCAACGAGCATCCCACGATCGTGCCCTACGCAACCTTTGAGGCCGCTGACGGCTGGATCAATCTCGGGGTTGCCAACGACGATCTGTGGCAACGCTTCTGCAGCGCGGCCGAGCGGGAGGATCTCAAGGACCACCCACGGTTTGCCAAGGCACCCGACCGTGTGCGCAACCGTGAGGAGCTGGTGCCGGTGATCGAAGCCCTGATCAAGGAGCGCACCCGGGACGAGTGGCTGCGACGTCTCGACAAGGCAGGCGTGCCCAGTGGCGCCATTCGCTCGGTGGGTGAAGTGTGCGAGAGCGATCTGCTCAAGGCGCGGGGGATGGTTGCAGAGATGGAGCACGCCAGCGCCGGCGTCGTGAAGGCACTGAAGAATGCCGTGCACCTGAGCGAAACGCCGCTCACGTCCTATGCCGCACCGCCGACGATCGGCCAGCACACGCGTGACGTGCTGACGGGCCTGCTTGGCTACAGTGCGGCCGATGTGGACGCCTTGGCGCGCGACGGGGTGATTTGAGCTTTTGTCGTCCCCGCAGCGGCCATGCGGGGCCAAAACCCAAGGTGAGCATCCACTTGCTTGCCTCGGTACTTGGCGCGCGCTGACGCGCCAGGCCAGTATGACAGTGGCCGACGCCCGCGGTTTTATGTGTACGTGCGCTCGTCGGCAATGACTTTGCCGTCGTTGGGCAGCGAGCCGGGGGCGACGATCTCCACCTCGCCCTTGAGCTTGGTGATCGACTGCAGCGTCTCGGCCAGCTTGGCTTTGAGAGCGGGGTCGTTGCCGGCTTCGGCGCGCAGCGTCATGGTGTCCTGCTCGCCGGCCCGCCCGACGACGAGACGCACACGGCCGACGCCGGCATGACGTTTGGCCACCTCGGCCACCTGCTCGGGGTGCACGAACATGCCCTTCACCTTGGTGGTCTGATCGGCGCGTCCGAGCCAGCCCTTGATGCGCATGTTGGTGCGGCCGCAGGGACTTGGTCCCGGCAGCACGGCCGATAGGTCGCCGGTGGCGAACCGGATCATGGGATAGTCGCGGTTGAACGAGGTCACGACCACTTCGCCCACCTCGCCCATCGGCACCGGATCGCCGGTGCCGGGCCGCACGATTTCCACGATCACGCCCTCGTCGACGATCATGCCCTCAAGCGCCGGGCTCTCGTAGGCGATAATGCCGATGTCGGCGGTGGCGTAGGTCTGAAAGGTGGCGATGCCGCGCTGCTTGTACTCGGCGCGGAGCGAGGGGAACAGGGCGCCGCCGCCCATGAGCGCCTTCTTGAAGGAGGTGGCGTCTTTGCCTGCCTCCCTGGCCTTGTCGAGCAGGATCTTCAGATAGTCCGGCACGCCTACATACACCGTAGGCTTCAAGGTTTGGATCACCTCGAGCTGCTGCTCGGTGTTGCCTGGGCCGGCGGCGATCACTGCGCAGCCGAGTGCGCGGGCGCCCGAATCCAGCAGCCAACCTCCCGGCGTCAGATGATAGGCAAAGGTGTTGTGCACGATGTCGCCCTCGTGCACCCCCGCAGCATGGAGGGCGCGCGCTGCGCGCCACCAGTCCTCGCCGCGGCCTTCGGGCTCGAAAATCGGCCCCGGCGACATGAAAATGCGCGCGACCTCGGTGGCGGGGACCGTGGCGAAGCCGCCGAACGGCGGGCGCTTGGCCTGCAGGGCATGCAGCGACGACTTGCGCAGGATCGGCAAAGTGGCAAGCCCGGCGCGGGAAGCGGCGACCGCCGGGTCGATGCCCTCAAGATGGCTGGCCCATCCCGGCGCCTCGGCGACCGCTCGACGGATCATGTCGGGCAGGAGATTGAATTGCGCCAGCTCGCGCTGGTCGGGGTCGCGGGTTTCAAGTTGGTCGAAATGGACGTTCGTCACGTGCTACCTGTCGGATGTCGTTTGGCGAGGGTCGTTATGCCAGCCAACGCTTGCGCCGCTTATAGGACTTCACGTCGCGGAAGCTCCTGCGGTCGCCGCCGCCGATGCCGAGGTAGAACTCGCGCACGTCCTCGTTCTCGCGCAGCGACTTGGCCTCGCCGTCCATGACCACGCGCCCGTTCTCGAGGATGTATCCGTAGGTCGCATACTTCAGTGCCATGTTGGTGTTCTGCTCCGCCAGCAGCACCGACAAGCCCTGCTCCGTATTCAGCCTTTTCACAATCTCGAAGATTTCTTCAACGAGTTGGGGTGCCAGGCCCATCGAGGGTTCGTCCAGCAGCATCATGGATGGCGCCGACATGAGCGCCCGGCCGATGGCCGTCATCTGCTGCTCGCCGCCCGAGATGTAGCCGGCAAGGGAGGTGCGCCGCTCCTTCAACCGCGGGAAGTAGCCGTACACCATCTCCAGATCATTGGCGACGGCGGTACGGCCGTCCGTGCGTGTGAACGACCCCGTCAGCAGGTTTTCCTCAACCGTGAGATGGCCGAAGCAGTGCCGGCCCTCCATCACCTGGATGCAGCCGCGACGCACCAAATCGTTGGGTGTCAGCCTGTCCACCCGCTCGCCCCTGAACTCGATCGAGCCCTTGGTGACGTCGCCGCGCTCGGACTTGATGAGATTGGAGATGGCCTTCAGCGTTGTCGACTTGCCCGCGCCGTTGGCGCCAAGGAGGGCCACGATCCCACCTTCCAGCACCTCCAGCGATACGCCCTTGAGCACCAGGATGACGTGGTCGTAGATGACCTCGATGTTCTTCACGGCAAGAACCGCCTTTGCCGTTCGCGGTGCTGCGGCGGACTGGGCTTGGGACACGAGACTGCTCCAAAATCGCACTGTCTGATCAGTGAGAACAGAGAGGCGGCTGCGGCCGCCTCCCCGCCTTTGCGTCATTCGCGCATGCGCCGGTCTCAGCTCTCCTTGGCACAATCGCGCGGGGTGATTTTCTTTTCCGCCGCATACTTGGCCGATACGTCCTTGACGAGAGGCTCGGTGGTCTCCTGGTTCGCGGTGTACCAGTCGGAGATGATCTTCCAAGCCTTGCCGTCCCACTGCTGCACACGGCCATCGCGCGCGCCTTCGTGATCGGCACAGGTGATCTTGATCGGCCGCAGCATGCCTTCGAAGCCGAGCTCCTTGAGACGCTCCGCCGAGAGATTGAGGTTCTCGTATCCCCAGCGCACCTGCTCGCCGGTCAGCGGCTTCTTGCCGAACTTGCTCTGGGCGGTACGGATGGCCTCCACGCCCAGCATGGCGTTGACCACGCCGCGATTGTAGAGCACCTCGCCGATCTTATCCTTCTCGGTGATGCCCTTTCCCTTCGCGTAGACGTGCTTCTCGATGTCGGCGTGCACGGGCGTCCTCTGTGCGCCATGCTGCAGCATAAGGGCCTTGTAGCCCACGCTTTCGGCGCCGGCCGGCGTGACGTCAGGCTCCGCGCCCGACCACCAGACGCCCAGCATCTTGTCACGCGGATAGGCAACGGCGGCGGCCTCCCGGATCGCGGTGCCGTTCATCACGCCCCAGCCCCACAGCAGCACGTAGTCGGGCCGGTTCTGGCGGATCGCCAGCCATTGCGACTTCTGCTCCACACCCGGATGCGTGACGGGGACGGGCGTGAACTCGAAGCCGTGCTTCTGGGCGAGCACCTGCAGCGCCGGGATCGGCTCCTTGCCGTAGGGGCTGTCGTGATAGACGAGCGAGATCTTCTTGCCCTTGAGCTTGTCTGCGCCACCCATTTCCCTGGCCACGTGCTGGATGGCGATGTCGGCGGCCGACCAGTAGGTGCCAAGCAGCGGGAAGTTCCACGTGAACACGGAGCCGTTCTTGGAGTCGGCCCGGCCGTATCCCATCGTGATGATCGGGATTTTGTCGGCCAGCGTCTTTTCCGTGAGGGCGAATGTGATGCCGGTCGAGAGCGGGTTCACATACGCAGCCCCGGTGGGGCCTTTGCCCTTGAGGCGCTCGTAGCACTCCACGCCCTTGTCCGTGGCGTACGCCGTCTCGCATTCCTCGAAGGTCAGCTTGACGCCGTTGACGCCGCCATCGCGCTCGTTGACCAGGTTGTAGTAGTCGACCACGCCGTTGGCGTAGGGCACGCCGTTCACGGCGTACGCGCCGGAGCGGTAGACCAGCAGCGGGATGAACTGCTCGTTCTGCTGTGCCAGCACCGGCTCCGCGATCGCCGTCATGCCGATGGCCGCGGCTGCCAGGGCCAGAGTTTTGCGGATCATTTCATTCCTCCTTGTGCTTCCGGCCGGTGGGCCGTGGGCCTTGAACGCGAGCCTTTCTGTCTTCTTCTGTCTTGATGCGGTGCGCCGCTCCACACTGCGCGCCGGCATTTCGTAGCGCCAGCCTAGGCCCTCAATAGGGGTAAGGCCAGAGTCTGAGCTTTTCCTTGCCGATCGACCAGAGCTTGGCGAAGCCATGCGGCTCGACGATCAGCAGATAGCAGATCAACGCACCGGTCACGATGAACACGAGATGCGATACGGTTTCGACCGAAATCGGTACGCCGATCGCATGCGGCACCTGGTCGAGCATGATCGGCAGGATCAGGATGAAGGCGGCGCCCAGGAACGACCCCAAGATCGAGCCCAACCCGCCGATGATGACCATGAACAGCAGCTGGAACGACCGGTTGATGTCGAATGCCAGGGGCTCCCAGGCGCCCAGGTAGACGAAGGCCCACAGTGCGCCGGCCACACCGACCATGAAGGACGAGACGGCGAAGGCGGTGAGCTTGGCATAGAACGGCCGGATGCCCATCAGCTCGGCGGCGATGTCCATGTCGCGGATGGCCATCCATTGGCGGCCGAGATTCCCGCGCACCAGGTTCTTGGCGACGAAGGCAAACAACGTCACGAAAATGAGGCACAGGAGATAACGCTCGATCGAGGTGTTGACGGTCAAGCCGAAGAAGTTGAGCTCGGGCGCGGACACGGAGCCGGACGGTGCGTAGTTGGTGAACCACTTCACGCGGATGAACACCCAGTCGAAGAAGAACTGGGCGGCGAGCGTGGCCACCGCCAGGTAGAGGCCCTTGATCCGCAGGCTTGGGATACCGAACAGGATGCCGACGACGGCCGCCATCAGGCCGCCGAGCAGGATCGATGGCAGCACAGGCAGCGGCGGAATGGCAAGCGCGGTGCCCAGCCATGCCAGCGGCAGGTGCACGCCGGTGCTGAACTTGTAGGCGCTGTAGGCACCGATCGCCATGAATGCGCCGCTGCCGAGCGAGATCTGCCCGCAATAGCCGACGAGAATGTTCACGCCGATGGCGGCGAGCGCAAGGATCAGGAAGGGGATCAGGATCGCGCGCAGCATGTAGTCGCTGCCGAGTGGCCAGATATGGAAGGTCGCCATCACCGGCACGCCGATGAACGCGAAGAGGAGCAGAAGGATCAGCGCCACGCGATCCTGGCGAATGGGAAAGATCGCCATGTCGGCGGAGTAGGTGGTCTTGAACTGACCCGCTTCGCGATAGAGCACGCCCGGTCTCTCCTCAGATCCGCTCGATGATGCGTTCGCCGAACAGGCCCTGCGGGCGCGCCAGCAGCACGGCGAGCGCCAGCACGTAGGCGAACCAATACTCGATGCCGCCGCCGATGAAGGGCCCGAGGTAGACTTCGGCGAGCTTCTCGCCGGCGCCTATGAGCAGGCCCCCGACAATGGCGCCGGGAACCGACGTGAAGCCGCCGATGATAAGGACGGGCAGGGCCTTGAGCGCCAGGAAGGTGATGGAGAACTGCACGCCGAGCTTGGTTCCCCACACGGTCGCCGCGACAAGCGCGACGAGGCCGGCGACGAGCCACACCACGAACCAGATCCAGCTGATCGGAATACCCACCGATTGGGCCGCAGCATGATCATCGGCGACGGCGCGCAGCGCACGGCCGGTCTTGGTTTTCTGGAAGAAGATGGCGAGGCCGGTGACGAGAATGCCGGCGATCAGGCCGCCCCAGACGTCGAGCTTGTTGACCAGGATGCCGCCCGGGAACGCGCTCTCGAACAGGAACCAGGCATCGGTGGGAAACAGGCGCAGCGGATAGACATCGGAACCAAAGATGAGCTGGGCGGCGCCTTCGATGATGAAGGTGGCGCCGATGGTCGACATGAAAAGCGTCAAGCCGTCCTGGTTGACGAGAGGCCCCACCACGAAGCGCTCGATCAGCCACGCGCTGATGGCCATGATCAGGCCCGCAAACACCAGGCCGAGCACGATCGCCGCCCACACCGGCACGCCGCGCGCCACCATGAAGTCGAGGGAGCGTACGAGGGCGAGGCCGGCCAGCAGCACCATGGCGCCCTGGGCGAAGTTGAAGACGCCCGAGGCCTTGAAGATCAGGACGAAGCCCAGGGCCACGAGCGAGTAGAGCACGCCCGCCAGCAGGCCGCCGATCAACACTTCCAGAAACTGACCGAAGACAACCACGCAGTACTCCTCAGTGAGCAACGCCCAGATAGGCGTCGATGACGGCTTGATTGCCCTGCACCTCGGCGGGTGTGCCGTCGGCAATCTTCTGGCCGTAGTCCAACACGACGACGCGATCGGACAGGTCCATGACCACACCCATGTCATGCTCGATCAGCGCAATCGTGGTGTTGAAGGCGTCCCTGACCGTCAGGATGAAGCGGGACATGTCCTGCTTCTCCTCCAGGTTCATGCCCGCCATCGGCTCATCGAGCAGCAGCAGCTCCGGCTCCATGGCCAGCGCACGCCCCAGCTCCACGCGCTTCTGCAACCCGTAGGGCAGCTTGCCGACCGGCGCCTTGCGAATGTGTGCAATCTCGAGGAAATCGATGATGTGCTCGACCGCTGCGCGATGGCGAATCTCCTCGCGCTTGGCCGGACCGAAGTGAAGGGCATGCGCAAGCAGCCCACGCCGCATCTTGAGCGTGCGGCCGGTCATGATGTTGTCGAGGGTCGACATGCCCTTGAAGAGGGCGACGTTCTGGAATGTGCGGGCGATGCCCTGGCTGGCGGCGATGTGGGGGCGCATGGCGCTGCGCTGCCTGCCCTTGTAGGTGATCACACCTTCCTGCGGATGATAGAAGCCGTTGATGACATTGAGCATCGATGTCTTGCCGGCGCCATTCGGGCCGATGATGGCGCGGATCTCGCCCTTGCGAATGTCGAAGGAGACGTTGCGGATCGCCCTCACGCCCCCGAACGACAGCGACACGTTCTGCACGGCAAGCAGAACTTCTCCTGCGTCCACGCCCTGGCCGGCAATCACCGGCTTCGGCTTCACGTCGGCCTTCATTCGGCGGCCTCCCTGACGGGATCAGCAGGCCCGCGCGCGGGAAAGGCCTCGACATCGACGATGCGCACATCGCCCTGGACCATGCCCTTGCGGCCGTCTTCGAATGTGACCTCGGTGGCGATGTGGCAGGTGCCGGAGCCGTCGTAGAGCGCAGCAATCAGCGGTGCGTAGCGCTCGGCGATGGCGGGCCGGCGCACCTTTTGGGTGCGTGTCAACTCGCCGTCGTCGGCGTCCAGCTCCTTGTGCAGGATCAGGAAGCGCTTGATCTGGGAGGCCGCCATTTGCGGCTCATCGGCCAGTGCGCGGTTGAGCTCCTCCACACGCTTGGCCACAATGTCGTAGACCTGAGGGTGTGCCGCCAGCTCCTGGTAGCTGGCGTAGGCGATGTTGTTGCGCTCGGCCCAGTTGCTCACCGACGTCAAGTCGATGTTGATGAACATCGTCACATAGTCGCGTCCCTGGCCGAAGGCCACGGCCTCGCGGATCTCGGGATAGAACTTGAGGCGGTTCTCGAGATACTTGGGCGCAAACAATCCGCCGTTGTTGAGCCGGCCCACGTCATTGGCGCGATCGATGATCTTGAGATGGCCGCGCTGGTCGAAGAAGCCCGCGTCACCCGTGTGCACCCAGCCGTCGGGCGTCTTGGTGGCATTGGTGGCCTCCTCGTTCTTGTAGTATTTGAGGAAGACCCCGGGGCTGCGGTAGAGCACTTCGCCCGTATCGGCTATTTTGATCTCGACGTCGGGCGCCGGCTTGCCGACCGTGTCGGGATAGACCTCGCCGTCGGGCTGCAGCGTGACGTAGACGCTGGCCTCGGTCTGGCCGTAGAGCTGCTTCAGATTGATGCCCAGGGAGCGGTAGAAGCGGAACAGATCGGGCCCGATGGCCTCGCCCGCGGTATAGGCGACGCGGATCCTGGTGAAGCCCATGCGGTTTCTCAAGGGTGCATAGATGCACTTGTCGCCGAGCCAATAGAGCAGCCGCTCCGTGACGCCGACCGGCTTGCCATCGAGGATCTGCTCGCCCGACCGGTGCGCGACTTTCAGGAAGTAGTCGAACATCCCCTTCTTGAGACGCCCGGCATCCTCCATGCGCACCATGATCTGGGTAAGGAGGTTCTCGAACACGCGTGGAGGTGCGAAGAAATAGGTCGGCGCGATCTCGCGGCGGTCCTCGATGGTCGTATCGGGACTTTCCGGGCAGGCGACGCACATCGCCCCGGCGAACGCCTGACCGTAGGAGAAGAGATGATCGCCCACCCATGCCATCGGCAGATAGGCGAGCAGGGTGTCGTTGGGCGTGAAGCGGTCGAATTTGTTGCCGTTCTCGGCCGAGCGCACGATGTTGTCATGGGTGAGCATGACGCCTTTGGGCCGACCGGTGGTGCCGGACGTATAGAGCATCACGCTGACGTCGGATCCCTTGCCTCTGGCGATCTCATCGAGCCACCAGCCGCCGGCGCCGGGGTTGCGCCGCATCTCCTCGCGCCCGAGGGTCTGCACGTGCTCGAAGGAATGCAGGGTGGTGGAATCATACCCCGCCAGACCCCGCTCCTCCTCGAAGATGACCGTGCGCAGCTTCGGCAGCTTGTCGGCAATGGAGATGAGCTTGTCGACCTGCTCCTGGTCCTGCACGATGGCAAGCTTTGCCTCGGCGTGATCGAGCACGTAGGCCATCTCGTCGGCGACCGCGTCCTGGTAGGCCGGCACGGCGACACCGCCGATGCTCTGCACGGCGGCAATCGCGGCGTAGAGGCGTGGACGGTTGTCGCCGATGATGGCCACGACGTCGCCGCGCTCAAAGCCGAGCTTGCGCAGCCCGATCGCGAATGCGCGCACCTCGTCGCGCATCTGCGCCCAGGTCCAGGTTTGCCAAATGCCGAAGTCCTTGTGCCGGATCGCGGGCCGGCTGGCGTATCTGGCTGCGTTGCGCAGCAGGAGCTTTGGCACTGTGTCCAGATGCGCCGATGCGCTCTCGAGGCTCACGTCGCAACACTCCTCCCTGGTCGATCTTGCCGTGAACGGATGGCCGGCAGATCAATCTCGGCCGCGGCGTACGTTCGCTGGCCCCGTGCGCGTTGACCGCGCTTGCGTCTTAGCCTCGGCAGCACAATACTCGCGCCACCATAACGAACTATATCCTAAAAATGACGAATGCTCTCAACCAGTACCTTGACAGACACGACAGCCGGTTGTTTGCTAGATTAGAGGCGTTGCGGAGTTCGTGCGCATCAGGCGTGGCCGCTCGTCCTTAATCCTCGCGCCGTTAAGGATGATGGGGCCGTTCTCGAACGGCCCGCACTTCACGGCCCATCCATCGCAGCCGTCTATCCACCATAGTTCGCCAAGGCCTGGAGATCGACCACGGTTATTCCTCCGCGATCGATCGCGATAAGCCCGGCCTCCTCCAGCGTCTGCAGTGCCTTATTGGCGATCTGCCGCGATAAGCCGGCCAGCAGCGCCAGCTCTTCCTGCGTGATCTCGATGTGTGTTCCGGTTCTGGGGTAGAGCACGGGATTGAACAGCCATGCGAGATTGCGTGCCACCCGCGCCGTCGGATCGTGGATGCGGTCGTGCTCGATGGTGGCGATGAACTGGCCCATGCGCTCGTTGAGCTGATGCACGAGGAAGCGGTTGAACCCGACGCTGGTCTCGAACAGCCACAGGAACGTCGCCCGGTTCATCAAGGCGACGCGACTGTCGCGCAGCGCGACCAGATCGTACTTGCGTGCTTCGTTCTTGATGACGGTGCCTTCGCCAAACCAGCCGCCGGGACCGACGCCGGCAAACGTCATGGCCTTGCCCTGGCGCGAGATGGCGCTGATCTTCAGGAGCCCGGTGATGACGCCGGTCCAGGCATCCAGCCGGTCGCCGCGGTGGCAGATGTAGCTCCCGGCTGCATAGTGCCGCTCCGTGATCCCCTTGCGGGCGCGGGCGGCCTCCTCCTCGGTCAGGGAATCGGCCCAGAAGGCGATTTGGCGCAGGTCAGCTTTCGCGCTCACGGGGTTGAACCTCGGCCCGGCAGGCTGGCATGACCGCACAGTAGGCTGGGCCCGCGCGCATCTCAAGCCGTGGGTCCGCTGGCGGATTGCATGCCATTGCGCCTTGGAGCGCGCAGCGCCTTTCCTCTAAGATGGGCGGAACGCAAGGTGAAACTTCTTCCGGGGAAACACCCATGATCGAGTACGGTCATTTCATCGGCGGCAAGAGGATCAAGGGCGCGAGCGGGCGCTCCGGCGACGTGTTCGAGCCCATGACCGGCGAGGTGCGCGGCAAGGTTGCGTTCGCCTCCAAGCAGGAAGTGGCGGCCGCCGTCGAGAATGCCAAGGCCACGCAGCCGGCCTGGGCCGCCACCAACCCGCAGCGCCGCGCCCGCGTGCTGATGAAGTTCCTCGAGCTTGCCAATCGCGACTACGACAAGCTGGCCGACTGCCTTGCCCGCGAGCATGGCAAGACCATTGCCGACGCCAAGGGCGACATCCAGCGCGGGCTTGAGGTGGTGGAGTTCGCCTGTGGCATCCCGCACCTGATGAAGGGCGAATATACCGAGGGCGCGGGTCCCAACATCGACATCTACTCCATGCGCCAGGCGCTGGGCGTGGTGGCCGGCATCACGCCGTTCAACTTCCCGGCCATGATCCCGATGTGGAAGTTCGGCCCGGCGATTGCCTGCGGCAACGCCTTCGTCCTCAAGCCCTCCGAGCGCGATCCGGGCGTGCCGCTGATGTTGGCGGAACTGATGCTGGAAGCGGGGCTGCCGGCCGGCATCCTCAATGTTGTCAACGGCGACAAGGAAGCCGTGGACGCCATTCTCGATCATCGCGACATTCAGGCGGTGGGCTTTGTCGGCTCGACGCCGATTGCCGAGTACATCTACGGCCGCGGCAGCGCGGCGGGCAAGCGCGTGCAGTGCTTCGGCGGCGCCAAGAACCACATGATCATCATGCCCGACGCCGACATGGGCCAGGCGATCGACGCGCTGGTCGGTGCCGGCTACGGCTCGGCCGGCGAGCGCTGCATGGCGGTGTCGGTAGCGGTGCCCGTCGGGCAGAAGACGGCGGATGCGCTGATCGAGAGGCTGATCCCGCGCGTGGAGGCGCTCAAGATCGGGCCGTCCACGTCGGGCGACGCCGACTTCGGTCCGCTGGTGACGGCGGCGCACCTGCAGAAGGTGAAGGACTATGTCGACTTGGGCCTCAAGGAAGGCGCCAAGCTGAAGGTGGACGGCCGCAGTTTCAGGATGCAGGGCTACGAGAACGGCTTCTACATGGGCGGCTGTCTGTTCGACGAGGTCAAGCCCTCCATGCGCATCTACAAGGAGGAGATCTTCGGCCCCGTGCTCTCGGTCGTGCGCGCCAGGACCTACGAGGAGGGCCTGGCGCTCGCCAACGACCACGAGTACGGCAACGGCGTCGCCATCTTCACCCGCGACGGCGATGCCGCGCGCGACTTTGCGGCCAGGGTGAACGTCGGCATGGTGGGCGTGAACGTGCCGATCCCGGTGCCGCTCGCCTACTACACCTTCGGCGGCTGGAAGCGCTCGGGCTTCGGCGATCTCAACCAGCATGGGCCCGATTCGGTGCGCTTCTACACCAAGACCAAGACGGTCACCTCGCGCTGGCCGAGCGGGGTGAAGGAGGGGGCAGAGTTCGTCATCCCGACGATGCGGTGACTTGAGCCGGCCAGCTCGATCGCCCGTGATGGCCCAAACGTGTGCTCGGCACAGTGGCTGCTGGCCCACGCTGTCAGCTCTGATGGAGCGCCGGCTGGGCCGATCTTGCTCGCCCGGGACTTTCCCGCCTGTGGTCGTTCGCGCCATCGCTGGCGCTGAAGCGCGCCTGTCCCTGGCCCAGCCCGCCTCCCTCGCCGCTACGTCCTGAGATCCGTTGTCCTCGGTGCGCTGCGACGTCGCTCCCGATGACATGACGCTTGTGCCTGCCGCCGATTGGATTACAGCGGATGTTGAAAAATGGGTTCCGGCGGCACGGCAGATGCTGATGCGCCGGCGAACCAAGAAGAAACAGGTGGTCATGGCATGCCAAACCAGGTTCGAAGCGCCGATATCGTGGCTCGCTCGCTCGACGCGGCGGGCCTGACGACGATTTTCACTCTGTCGGGCAACCACATCATGCCGCTGTTCGATGCGGCCATCGGCACCAGGCTCAGGCTCATCCATGTGCGCCACGAGGCCGCGGCCGTGCACATGGCGGACGCGTGGGGACGTCTCACGGGCCGGTGCGGCATCGCCTGGGTGAGCGGCGGTGCGGGCTTCACGAATGCGGCTGCGGCGTTGTGCACGGCCCAGCAGGGCGAGTCGCCGCTCGTGCTCGTGTCGGGTCACGCCGGCGTCAAGGAGATCGGCCGCGGCGCCTTTCAGGAGTTGCGCCAGGCCGAGATGGCGGCACCCGTCGCCAAGGCGTCGTGGGTGGTGCGCTCGGCGGAGACCCTGGGCAGCGAACTCGCCGAGGCCGTGCGCATCGCGCTGTCGGGGCGGCCGGGCCCTGTGCACTTGAGCCTGCCCTTCGACCTGCTGGAGGAAAAGATCGCCGACGCGCCGTCGCTGTGGCCCGACCCGGCCGTCTTCGCGCCGAAGCCGCAGGCGCTTGCCGAGGGGGCATCGGGTTCGATTCTGGCCGCGTTGAGCGGAGCGAGCCGGCCGCTGATCCTTGCCGGTCCGCAGCTCTGTCATGCCGGCGATCTGGCGCCGCTGCAGCATCTCGAAGCCCAGCTCGGCGTGCCCGTGGTGCCCATGGAGAGCCCGCGCGGCATCAACGATCCGAGGCTCGGCGCCTTCGCCGAGGTGTTGCGGCAGGCCGACCTGATCGTACTGCTGGGCAAGGCGCACGATTTCACGCTGCGCTTCGGCGAACCACCCTTTGTCGACGCGGCCTGCCGGTTCATGGCCATCGATGCAGACGCGGCCATGCTCGAGCGCGTTCGGCGGGAGAAGGCGGTGCGCCTGGTCCTGGCGGCTCTCGCCGATGCCAAGCCTGCCGCGCTGTCGCTGATCGCAGAAGGAAAGGGGCGGCACCGCAATGCGGCCTGGCTGGCCGAGGTGCAGGCTGCCGTTGCCTATCGTCCGCCGGGTTGGGAGACGCTGATGGCGCGCGCGCCCGGCAAGCTGCATCCGGCGGAGCTGTGCCGCAGCCTGGCGCCGGTCTTTACCAGCAACCCGAACGCCGTCCTGGTGTGCGACGGCGGCGAGATCGGGCAGTGGCCGCAGGCGATGCTCGCGCCCCGCCGCCGCATCATCAACGGCCCCGCCGGCTCCATCGGCGCATCCATTCCGTTCGCCGTGGCCGCCCGCGCCGCCGATCCGCTCGCGCCCGTCATCGCCGTGATGGGGGATGGCACGTTCGGTTTTCACATGGCGGAGTTCGACACCGCGGTGCGCTGCAACCTGCCGTTCGTCGCCGTCGTCGGCAACGATCAGGCGTGGAATGCCGAGCACCAGATCCAGCTGCGCGACTACGGGGCAGATCGCGCCCACGGCTGCGACCTGCTGCCGACGCGTTATGATCTGGCGGCTGCGGCGCTGGGCGGGCACGGCGAGCTTGTCACCCGTGCCGCCGATCTTCCCGGTGCCATCGAGCGTGCGCTCGCCAGCGGCAAGCCCGCCTGCGTCAACGTCATGATCGAGCGCGTGCCCGCCCCCATCGTTCGCCGCCAGCTGGCCGCGGGCTAGTCGTCGAGCTCCTTCTTGATCAGCTTGAACGCGGCGTCGAACTCGAGATCGTAGGTCTTGCCGTCGGCGCAGCGGGCATTGCTGACCTCGAACTTGCCGTCGTCGAACTCCATGGTGCCGCCGGAGCAGCTTTGCGCCTGCAGGGCGGCGGTGAGCTGCGTGCGTTCCGGCTCGGTCAACGGCCGGTCGGCCAGCGCCGTGCCGCCGGCGAAACCGAGCGTCAGGGCCAGAAGCGGTGCAAGTATGCGCATGATCTGATGGTCTCCATGGGCGTAAGCTATCGGCATGGAACGTGGGTTGGCGCTCCTCGCTCCGGAAGGGGGACAGCCTACCGCAGCGCAGAAATGCCGCCGTAGAACTTCGAGGCCGCCTCAGCGGCCAGGCTCGGGCACGGCGACCGCCATCCGCTCGGTCGGGCGATCGTCCATCAGCATCTGTGCCAGCCCGGCGATCAGGCCGACGATGACGCCGAACTGCAGCGCGCGATCGTAGGAGCCCAGCGCATCGTAGATCGCGCCGCCGCCCCAGGCGCCGAGGAACGATCCGACCTGATGGCTGAAGAAGGCGATGCCCGTCAGCGTCGAGAGGAACTTGATGCCGAACATCTCCACCACAATGCCGTTGAGGAGCGGGATGACGCCGAGCCAGGTCAGGCCCATCAGCGCGGCAAAGATGAGTGTCGAGGCAGGCGTCACCGGCAGCATGAAATAGACCGCGATCGCCACCGAGCGCAGCACATAGACGAGGCCCAGCAACGTGCGCTTGCGGTAGCGGTCGCCGAGCCAGCCGCAGCCCCAGGAGCCGATCACGTTGAACAGGCCGATGACGGCCAGGGCCTGGGCGCCGAGCAGGGGATCCATGCCGCACAGGACGAGGTAGCTCGGCAGATGCGTGGTCAGGAACACGAGCTGCAGCCCGCATACGAAGAAGGCGAGGCTCATGATCACGTAGCCGCCATGCCGGCGCGCCTCGTCGAGGGCGCCGAGCAGCGTCATGTCGGCATCGCGCGCGGTGGTGTTGGGGAGCTTGTCGGCGCGCCCGCCGATGAGCGCGGCCGGCAGCATGAGCAGGGCGACCATGATGAAGGCCACCAGCCCGGCCCGCCAGCCGCCGTGCGAGATCACGAGCTGCCCCAGCGGCGCGCAGAAGAAGGTCCCGATCGATCCGGCCGCCGACACGATGCCGAAGGCCAGGCTGCGCCGCCCGGGCTCGACCACGCGTGCGGCAATGTTGGCGGCGACGCCCGTGGTTGTGCAGGAGAGCGCAATGCCGATCAGCACGCCGGCCCCCAGCGTGATCATGACGGGATGCGTGGCCGCTGCCGTCAGGACGAGCCCGGCGATGTAGATCAGGGCGCCGACGAGGGCGATCCAGCGCGGGCCATAGCGGTCGACCAAGGCGCCGGCCACCGGTTGGGTGAAGCCCCACACGATGTTCTGCACGGCGATCGCCATCGCGTAGTCGGCGGCGGCAATGCCGAGGTCCTGCACCACCGGCGTCTGGAACAGCCCCAGCGACTGGCGCAGGCCCATGGCGATGCTGAGCATGATCGCCGCGCCGCTCAGCATGGCCATCGCCTGGCCGCGCGTCACGAGGCCGGTGTGGAACGGGGCGGAGCCGGGAGCGGCAGCCTGCGCCATGGGGGTGCCCTTGCGTGATCGGTGGCTCATTTCCGGCCGCCGAATGCGACAAGATGGCAGGGCAAGCCTTCGGTCAAATGACAAATGGAGACCCCTGCCGTGAGGAAGGCTCATGCCACGCCTGTGCGCCCCGCAGCGGCTTTCCGCCCGAGGGGGTGCGAGACGAGGAGGAGCAGGGCGTCCGGGCTGCGCCCGATGGACCTGACCTCTTATCCGGTGCTGGGCGCAAGGGCGCCCTGCTCGGTCGCGTGCGGGCCTTGGTCTGGCGCTTGGCCGGTCGAGCCACCCTGCCAGGCCAGGACACCGCACGAGGCGACTTCGCCGCCTCCGGGTCCCGCACCGGCGCTTGGATGGTCTGTCCACCTTGCCAGGCGAGGTCTCCGAACCGCGGCCCCCGGCTCCTGTGCTGGGCTGCGGCTCCAGGACGCCGCGCTTCCCATCTCCGGGGCGTCAGCAGCCCAGCACAGTCCGGGCTGTGCGTCATCCTCCGTCTACATACATTATGAAGCGCGAAACTTATCCCCGCCGCGCCAAGCTGTGGGTCTGCGCATCCCGTCCCGTCCTTCGCTCCAACCCCGTGCCGAACAACACGCTCAGGACGCAGGCGAGCGCGCGCTGTCATCGCGTGTCGAGTTCGCTCCAACCTCGTGCTGAGCCTGTCGAAGCACGCTTTTGGTGGGCGCAGCCCGTCCTTCGACAAGCTCAGGACGAGGTGGCGGATGCGGCTCAGGGCGCGGGCGACGGGTGTGGGACGCAGGCGAGCGCGCTGTCATCACGTGTCGAGTTCGCTCCAACCTCGTGCTGAGCCTGTCGAAGCACGATTTTGGTGGGCGCGGCCCGTCCTTCGACAGGCTCAGGACGAGGGCGGCGGATGCGGCCCGTCCTTCGACAAGCTCAGGACGCAGGCGAGCGCGCGCTGTCATCGCGTGTTGAACTCGCTCCAACCCCGTGCTGAGCCTGTCGAAGCACGATTTTGGTGGGCGCGGCCCGTCCTTCGACAGGCTCAGGACG
>JAIEQJ010000103.1 GCA_019747815.1 Hyphomonadaceae bacterium | reverse complement strand
TGTTCCAACCCCGAGAATGCTGGAACTTCCTAAGCCACGCAGGCTATGCATCCGATTAAAGGCACGATGCTCTAGAGTCGCCCCGCCGCGACGGCATGGCACGCGGCCGCATGTCTGGCCCGATCCACGAGCGCAGGCATCTCGACAGCACAGGGTTCAAAGGCGTGCGGACAGCGCGGATGGAAGGCGCAGCCCGGCGGCGGATCGATCGGATTGGGGATCTCGCCTCGGATCGGTCGGCGCGGCCGTCCGCTCATGGCGAGATCGGGCAACGCATCGATCAGCATGCGCGTGTAGGGATGGCGCGGGCGCTCGAACAGCTCCTGCGTCGGCGCCGACTCGACGATGCGGCCCAGGTACATGACGGCGACGCGGGCCGCCATGTGCCGCACAACCGCCAGGTTGTGGCTGATGAACAGATACGACAGCCGGAGCTGATCCTGCAGATCGCGCATCAGGTTCAAGATTTGCGCCTGCACCGACACGTCGAGCGCGGAGGTCGGCTCGTCGCACACGATGAACTCGGGATTGGAGGACAGCGCCCGGGCGATGCAGATGCGCTGGCGCTGGCCGCCTGAGAACTCGTGCGGGTACTTCGTGCCGTCGGCGGGGTCGAGGCCGACCAGACGCAGCAGCTCGCCGACGCGATGCTCGATCTCCTGGTTGTCCTTGGCCAGCCCGAACGCCCGGATCGGATCGGCAACGATGCGCTCAACCCGCCAGCGCGGGTTGAGGCTGGCGAACGGATCCTGAAAGATCATTTGCAGCCGCCGGCGCAGCATCTGCCGTTCCCGGTGCCGGGCGGGCGCCCACATGTCCACGCTGTCGATGGTGACGTAACCCGCCGTCGGCTCGAGCAGCCCCACGATCATGCGCGCCACGGTCGATTTACCTGATCCCGACTCGCCCACCAGCGCCAGTGTCTCCTGCCGGCCGATGTCGAACGAAACGCCGCTCACGGCCTTGAGGAAGGTACGCGTCTCGCCTTCCACCACGCGGTTGAGCCAGGGCTTGGAGACGTCGAATACACGGGTGAGGTCACGTACTTCGACAAGGGCTGCGGCCGTCATGCGTGCACCCTGGTCGGTTCGGCGAAGAGCCAGCAGGCGGCCTCCGCGGCACCCGCCGGCATGCGCTCGGGCCGTTCGCTGTAGCAGCGGTCGAACGCCTGGCTGCATCGGGGGTGGAATGCGCATCCCGTCGGGATGGCCGCAAGGCGCGGCATGGCGCCCGGGATCTGCACCAGGCGGCCCGTGCGCGCGGCGATAGTTGGGATCGCGCCCATCAGACCCTTCGTGTAGGGATGGCGCGGGTTCCTGAGCACTTCGCGTACCGGGCCGATCTCGACAATGCGTCCGGCGTACATGACGGCCACGCGATCGGCCGTCTCGGCGATCACGCCCATGTCGTGGGTGATGAGCATCACGGCCGTGCCGCGTTCCCGGCACAGCCGTTTCAGCAGCGCGATGATCTGGGCCTGGATGGACACGTCGAGGGCGGTGGTCGGCTCGTCGGCGATCAGCAGATCGGGTTCTGCACACAGTGCCAGGGCCAGCACCACGCGCTGGCGCATGCCGCCCGAGAATTCGTGCGGATAGCTGTCGATGCGCGCCCTGGCGCCCTGGATGCCGGCCTCCTGCAGCAATGCGATGGCGCGTTCCCGCGCCGTGTCCTCCGACACATTGGCGTGCGCGCGGATGGTTTCGACGATCTGGTCGCCGATGCGATAGAGCGGGTTGAGGCTGGTCAGCGGATCCTGGAACACCATGCCGATACGCCGGCCCCGCACCTTGCGCATCGCTTCCGCACCGAGCGTGTCGATGCGCCGGCCAGCCAGCCACACCTCGCCGCTCGTGATTCTGCCGGGCGCCTCGATGAGGCCGATCACCGCAGCGCCGGTCAGTGACTTGCCGGCGCCGGATTCCCCCACCACGCCCAGCACCTCGCCCGGAGCGATATCGAACGATACGCCGTCGACGGCCACCAGCGTGCCGTGCCGGGTCGCAAACCCGACCCTCAAATCTCGAACGGACAGAACCGAGTCGGGCACGGCGGTCTACTGGGTTGCGAATCGGATGAGGAGGAGGATGGTCTCTGCTCTGTGTGGTCGTGGCTGCAAGATGGTCTCTCCTGCTGGGCGGTGCCCGCTGCTATCTTAGCTTAGGATTGAGCGCGTCACGCAGCCAGTCTCCCAGCAGATTGACCGCCAGGGCCAGCAGCGCCAGCATCAGCCCGGGAAATGCCACCATCCACCAGGAGCCCGAGAACAGGTACTTGTTGCCCACCTGGATCATGGTGCCGAGCGAGGGCTCGGTGGGCGGGAGACCGACACCGAGGAACGACAGCGTGGCTTCGGTGATGATGGCAAGCGCCAAGTTGATGGTTGCGATCACCAGCACGGGGCTCAGCACATTGGGTAGGATGTGCTGGAACATGATCTTGAGCGGGCTGAGGCCGATCAGGCGTGCCGCCTCCACATACTCCTTGTTGCGCTCCACCAGGGTCACGCTGCGCACCGTGCGCGCGTACTGCACCCAGTAGGCGAGACCGATCGAGATCACCAGGATCCAGAATTTGCCGCCCTCCATCCGGTAGCTCTTGAAGATCGCGAGCGCCACACCGTCGATCAGCAGGGCGGTGAGGATGGCCGGAAAGGTGAGCTGGACGTCGGCGATGCGCATGATGAAGCTGTCGGCCCGCCCGCCTGCATAGCCTGCCCACAGCCCCAGTGTCACGCCGATCGCGACGGCCAGCAGAACCGAGGCGATGCCGATCAGCAGCGATGAGCGCGTGCCGTAGAGGATCGTCGACAGGATGTCGCGGCCCTGGTCGTCGGTGCCGAGCAGGAAGCGGCGGTCGCCGCGGCTGTTCCACGCCGGGGGCATATCCGCGTTGACGAGGTCCAACGATTTCAAGTCGTAGGGGTCGTGCGGCGCGATGAGGGGGGCGAGCAGTGCGGCGCCGACCAGCAGCGCGGTGAGGATCGCCGCCGCAACGACGAGCTTGGAGCGCCAGAAACTGTAGAACAGATCGCTGTCGAGGATGGTTGCGATGTGTGAGCTCCATCCGGTGCCTTGCCCCCTATGGGAGGGAGGGGGCTGGGATGGGGAGGCGCCTCGCACCTTGTTTGCAATGTCGCTCACGCTCCGCGCCTCAGGATGCGGATGCGGGGATCGATCCGCACATAGATGAGATCGACGATGAAGTTGATGAGCACAAACAGGAAGGCCACCAGCAGCAGATAGGCCGCCATCACCGGGATGTCGGCATGCTGTACGGCTTGAATGAACATCAGCCCCATCCCCGGCCATTGGAATACCGTCTCGGTGATGATGGCGAAGGCGATGATCGATCCGAGCTGCAGGCCGATCACGGTGATGACCGGAACAAGCGTGTTCCTCAGCGCATGGCCGAAATTGATGGCGCGTTCGGGAAGTCCGCGCGCGCGGGCGAATTTGATGTAGTCGGTGCGCAGCACCTCCAGCATCTCGGACCGCACCAGCCGCGTCACCAGCGTCATCTGGAAGAGCCCCAGCGTGATCGCGGGCAGAACCAGGGCCTTGAGACCGGAGGCCGTGAGCAATCCGGTGCGCCAAAAGCCGATCGGTATGGTATCGCCGCGCCCGAACGACGGCAGGACGTTGAGCCAGACTGCGAAAATGTAGATGAGCAGGATGCCGATCAGGAACGTCGGCAACGAGATGCCGATGAGGGAGACGGTGAGGAACAGCTTGGACAGCCAACTGTCGCGGTGGATGCCGGTATAGACCCCCATGGGAATGCCGAGCGCCACGGCGAACAGGGCTGCCGCAAGCGCAAGCTCGATGGTTGCCGGCATGCGTTCGGCGATCAGTCGCGTGACGGGCTGCTTCACCTGGTAGGAGATGCCAAAATCGAAGCGCACGGCATTCCCCACGAAGCGGGCGAACTGGATGTAGACCGGGTCATCGAGGCCGAGTTCGAGCCGAAGCCGTGTGCGGTCCTCAAGCGAGGTATCCTGACCGACCATCTGGCTGACGGGGTCGCCGACGTAGCGAAACAGCACGAAGGCCAGCAACGCCACGGTCAACATGACCACGAGCGCTTCAAAGAGCCGGCGGATTGTGAAGGCGAGCATCGATCGCCGTGGGCTGAGCCCAGGACCGCGACATCCAAGCACACGGGTTGTGTGCGGAACGGTCCTGTGCCCAACCACCCTCCTATTGCATCTTGACCCAGTAGAACAGGATCTGGTTGTCGGCCCGTTGCACGATGTCCACCTTGTTCGACACGCCCCACACCAACGCCTGCTGATGCAGGGGGATGACACCTGCCTCGTCGTGATTGATGCGAAAGGCCTCGGCGATCAACGCATTGCGCTTGGCCGCGTCGGTCTCGACCAGAATCATCTTGTTGAGGTCCTTGATCTTCGGATTGCAGTAGCCGCCGTAGTTGAAAAGCCCGCCTGCGCCGTCGGCATTGCGGCAGCCGATGATGTTCTCGATGACGTTCCAGCTGTCGAACGAGCCCGGCGTCCAGCCGAGCAGGTTGAAGGAGGAATCGTACTTCTTGGCGACGCCCGCCTTCTCGAAGTACTTCGCCTTCGGCATGGAGTTGAGCTTCACCTTGATGCCGATGCGTGCCAGCATCTGCACCACGGCCTGGCAGATCGCCTCGTCGTTGACATAGCGATCGTTGGGGCAATCCATCTCGACCTCGAAGCCGCTCGGATAGCCGGCTTCGATGAGCAATTTTTGTGCAGCTGCAGGATCGAACGGCCAGCGCTTGAACTCGCTGGCGCGCGCAAACAGCAGCGGCGAGATGAGCAGAGCCGAGTTGGCCGACATGCCGCGCATGATCTTGGTGTGGATCGCATCGATGTCGATCGCCTGATACACGGCCTTGCGGACGCGCGGGTCCTTGAAGGGGTTTTTGCCCTTGATGTTGGAGTAGAGGAGCTCGCCGCGGAAGGAATCCATGTTGAGAAAGATGGTGCGCAGCTCCGGTCCGGTGAGCGCCCTGGTGCCGGGACTGCTCTTCACGCGGTCGATGTCCTGAACGGGTACGGGGTCCATCATATCGATGTTCCCGGCCAGCAATGCTGCAACCCGCGTGGAGTCCGATTTGATCGTCTGGAAGATGACCTCGGTCAGATTGTGCTCGACCTTGCCCCACCAGCTTGGGTTCGGCCTGAAAACGGTCTTGACGCCCGGCTGATGGCTGACGACCTCGAAGGGCCCGGTGCCGTTGGCCTTGAGAGCGAACGGGCTCAGCGACACGGCCGAGGGGGCCTGCGCCTGTGTCGCCCCGTTGGCTTCTGCCCATTTTCTGGAAAGGATGTACCACGTGTCCCATTCCGCATGGAGGATGGGATTTGGTGATGTGAGAATGAAATCGACAGTGTGGTCGTCGATCCTGACGGCCTTCATGTCGGCCGGTGCGCGGCTCTTGATTTCCGAGCCGGGACTGCGCATGCGCGCCAGCGAGAATAAGACGTCGTCGGCCGTGAAGTCCTCACCGTTGTGAAACTTCACGCCCTTGCGCAAGTGGAAGCGCCATGTGAGCGGATCGATGACTTCCCATCGCTCCGCCAGGCCGGGAATGATCTTGAGATCCTTGTCGCGTTTGGTCAGTCCTTCCATGACGTTGCCGATCGCGCCGAGCGTGAAGGTCTCGTTCAGCGTGTAGGGATCGAGCGCGTTGAGATCGCCTTGGAATGCATAGCGAAAGGTCTTGGCTGCAGCCGGCGCGGTGCTTAAAGCAAGCGCAAGCGCGCCAACAATCGCGGCTGACCGAGGTTTCATGGGGACGCCTCGCGAGTGACAGGGTTTGCCCCGCAGCTCGTCAATAGTGGACGAAGTTGCAAAACTGGTCCAGCCGGTGTGCACGCCCTTCCACTCTCGATCGGCCCGCAGGGAGATGGAGGCAAGGCGCTACAGCTTCTGCATCCACTGGAAGCGGATGTGGCCGTCGGCGCGCTGCGTTACCTGAAGGTTACGGCTCACGCCCCAGGCAAGTGCCGGCTGGTGCAGGGGAATCACGCCGGCGTCGGCATGCAGCAGGCCAAAGGCTTCGCCGATCATGGCGTTGCGCTTGGCCATATCCGGCTCGACCAGGATCTTTCGAGCCAGCTCGTCAACCCTTGGATTGCAGTAGCCGCCGAAGTTGAAAGTGCCACCCCTGCCATGCGCATCGCGGCACACGACCAGGTTGGCAAGCACGCTCCAGCTATCAAGCGATCCTGGGGTCCAGCCCAGCAGGTTGAAGGAGGAGTCGTACCGTGGCGGGCTCACCTTCTCGAAATACTGGGCCTTGGGCAGGAGGTTGAGGGCCACCTTCACATCGATCCGCCGAAGCATGGCGGCCACGGCCTGGCAAATCTGCTCGTCGTTGACATAGCGGTCGTTCGGGCAGTCCATCACCAGCTCGAACCCCTCGGCGTAACCTGCCTCCACCATCAATCTCTTGGCGGCGGCGACATCGTAGGGCCAGCGCTGCAGCTTGTCGGCGCCCGAGAACAGCAGGGGCGAAATGATGAGAGCTGCGGGCGTTGCCATGCCGCGCATCACCTTGGTTGTGATCGCTTCGATGTCGATGGCTTGATAGAACGCACGGCGCACGCGCGCGTCCTTGAACGGATTGCGGCCTTTGACGTTGGCGTATTTCAGCTCCTCGTGCATCGAATCCATGTTGAGGAAGAGGGTGCGCAGCTCGGGTGCGGAGAGCACCGTGGTCTTCGCGCCCTCCTTGATGCGGGCAATGTCCTGCAGCGGAACCGGATCGATCAGGTCGAGCTCGCCCGAAAGCAAGGCGGCAACGCGCGTCGAATCCGAATGCACCGTCTGGAACACGACTTCGTCGATGTTGTGCTTGGTTTTCCCCCACCAGCGCGGATTGGGGCGGAAGACCGTTTTCACCCCCGGCTCATGACTAACGACCGCGAAGGGGCCGGTGCCGTTGGCTTTGAGGGCGAAGGGGCTCAACGCGTTGGCCGTTGCCGGCTGTGCCTTGGTGGCGCCGTTGGCCTCCGACCATGCCTTGGAGACGATGAACCACGTCTCCCATTCGTAGTGCAGGATCGGGTTGGGTGATGCGAGAACGAAGTCGACCGTGTGGTCGTCGACCTTTTCGACCCTGGCATCGGCGGGAATGCGGGTTTTGAGTTGCGAGCCGGGCCCGCGGGCGCGGTTGGCGGAAAAGACCACGTCATCGGCCGTGAAGGGGGAGCCGTCGTGAAAGGTGACGCCCTTGCGCAGATGGAAGCGCCAGTGGGTTGGGCTCAGCACGTCCCAGCGCTCGGCCAGGCCGGGAATGATCTGCATGTTCTCGTTACGCCGGATCAGGCCTTCCATCACATTGGCAAGCAGGCCGAGGGTGACGGATTCATTGAGCGTATAGGGGTCGAGCGAGTTGAGCCCCCCTTGAAGGGCAAACTTGACCGTCTTGGGGGTTTTCGTGGCAGGGCCGAGCACCGCGTTGCTTGCCAAGCCGGTGGCAAGGCCGGAGACGAGCAGAAAAGCAAGAGCAAAAGCTCGTCGTGTGCTCATAGGCGTTGGGCCCTCGCGGTCGTGTGTGAAGGATCTGCAAAGCTAGGCGAAGATTGGTGAACAAATGCCTATCTTTCGTCTTGCCATTGCGCAGACTAAACATGCTCGGGGGTGCGGAGCTTGGCGCTGCAGATCGCATCGACGCCTTGACCCTCACGCGTCCTCCGCCCTACTGCTGATGCCGCCCAGGCTCGATCGCGACACATAGGCCATTGTTCATGCAGAAGAATACCGCCGCCAAGACTCTCGTCAGGGGTGCCACCGGCGATTGGGAGGTGGTTATCGGCTTGGAAGTGCATGCTCAAGTTGCCTCCAGGGCGAAACTGTTTTCGGGCGCATCCACGGAATTCGGCGGCGAGCCCAACAGCCACGTCTCGCTGGTGGATGCGGCCATGCCCGGCATGCTGCCCGTGATCAACGCAGCCTGCATCGCCCAGGCTGTCCGCACCGGTCTTGGCCTGAAGGCGAAGATCAACCTGACGTCCGTCTTCGACCGCAAGAACTACTTCTATCCGGACCTGCCGCAGGGCTACCAGATTTCCCAGTACAAGAGCCCCATCGTCGGCGCGGGCGAGGTGGAGGTGGATGTCGACGGCGATACGCTGAAGGTGGGGATCGAGCGGCTGCATCTGGAGCAGGACGCCGGCAAGTCGGTGCATGACCAGCATCCCGAGTATTCCTATGTCGATCTCAACCGCTCGGGCGTGGCGCTGATGGAGATCGTTTCCAGGCCGGACATGCGCTCCGCCAAGCAGGCACAGGCCTACGTGTCCAAGCTGCGCACCATTCTGCGCTATCTCGGCACCTGCGATGGCGACATGGAAAGAGGCAACCTGCGTGCCGACGTCAACGTCTCCGTGCGCAAGCCGGGCGGCGAATTCGGCACGCGCTGCGAGATCAAGAACGTCAATTCCATCCGCTTCATCGGCCAGGCCATCGAGGCGGAGGCACGCCGGCAGATTGACCTCATCGAGGACGGCGGCCAGATCGAGCAGGAAACGCGCCTGTTCGACCCTGCACGGAACGAAACCCGTTCCATGCGTTCGAAGGAGGAGGCGCACGACTACCGCTACTTTCCCGATCCCGACCTGCTGCCGCTGGAGCTGACGCAGGACTATGTCGATGCGCTCAAGAAGGATTTGCCCGAGCTGCCCGACGCGAAGAAGCAGCGGTTCGTCGGCAGCTACAAGCTTTCGGCCTACGATGCCGACGTGCTCGTCGCCGAGCGCGAGAGCGCCGAGTTCTTCGAAGCCGTTGCCAAGGGGCGCGATGGCAAGACGGCGGCCAACTGGGTGATCAACGAGCTGTTCGGGCGGCTGAACAAGGAGAGCCTCGAGATCGCCACCAGCCCGGTGTCGGCCGGCCAGCTCGGGGCGATCATCGACCTCATCGGCTCGGGCGCCATCTCCGGCAAGATCGCCAAGGATGTGTTCGAGATCGTCTGGAGCGAGGGCGGCGATCCCGCCGAGATCGTCGAGCGGCGCGGCCTCACCCAGGTGACCGACACGGGCGCCATCGAGACGGCGGTTGATCAGGTGGTTGCCGCCAACCCCGACAAGGTCAGCCAAGTGAAGGCCAAGCCGGCCTTGCTCGGCTGGTTCGTCGGTCAGGTCATGAAATCGACCGGCGGCAAGGCCAACCCGCAGGCCGTGAACGAGGTCTTGAAGAGGAAGCTCGGCATCTAGCGGATTTGGGCCGGCCCGGCGGGTAGGCCCCCTCGGCGCTCGGCTCGTTCCCGCGCACACATTGATTGTGCTAGGCTGTGGCCATGAACGTCGCACTGCCACGCAGCTTGAATGTCGACCAGTACCTCGCCTGGGCCGAGCGCCAGGAGCAGGGCAAGTACGAGCTCATCGACGGTGTGGTCAGCAGCAATCGCAGACTTGGGGCCACGCGAAGGTGAAGAGCAGAGTCTTCAACGCCCTGGAGCGTGCTCTCGAGGAGCGCCGCGTGCCGTACTTTGCAGCGCCCGACGGAATGACAGTGCGGATAGCCGAGCGCACCGCATTTGAGCCCGATGCCCTCGTGGCGCCATTGCCCGAGCCGGAAACCGCCAGCCTCGAGATCCCCAGCCCCATTATTGTCGTGGAGGTGCTTTCGCCGTCCACCGCCCGCGTCGATGCCACCACCAAGCTGCGCGGCTATTTCGAGGTGGCCAGCGTGCAGTATTATCTCATTCTCGATCCGGAGGACCGCACCGTCACGCATCACAAGCGCGGCTCGGGGGAGGTGATCGAGACGCGTATCTTGAGCAAGGGCGCCGTCACGCTCGACCCGCCCGGGCTCGAACTGCGCATCGGCGATCTCTTCGCACCGGTGAATGCCTGATGGACCTCACCTCGCTGCTCGTCTTCGCCGGCGCCCTGTTCGTCGCTGCCGCCTCGCCGGGTCCCGGCATCACCGCCATCGTGGCGCGCGTGCTTGGGCGCGGCATGCATGGGGCCATCGCCTTTACCGCGGGCATAGCGCTCGGCGATGTGGTCTGGCTGACGGTTGCCGTCCTCGGCCTCGCCGTGGTGGCGCAGACCTTCCACGGCGTCTTCCTGGTCATCAAGTACGCGGGCGCGGCGTATCTGCTCTATCTCGCCTGGAAGCTGTGGACCGCCCCGGTTGTCGCCCGGGACGTGGCGCCCGACCAATCCGACATCAAGCGGGTGCGGCTGTTCCTGGCCGGCCTCGCCGTGACGCTGGGCAATCCCAAGGTGATGGTGTTCTACCTGGCGCTGCTGCCCAACATCATCGATCTGCGGACGGTGACGATTCTCGGCTGGCTTGAGCTGTCGCTCGTCGTGCTCGGGGTGCTGGCCGTCGTGTTCGGCGCTTACGTCGCGCTCGCCGCGCGCACGCGGGCCCTGTTCACCAGCCCGCGCGCCATGCGCATGGTCAATCGCGGCACCGGCGTCGTGATGGCCTCCGCTGCCGCAGCGATCGCAGCCAAATAGCTCAGGCCTCCAGGTTCAGGCCTTGGCCGCAGCCGCCTTGGCAGCGCGTGCCTTGCCCGCCATCTTCTTCAGGCGGCGCCTGGCACCCAGCGTGTTGCCCTGGATGCGGCTGACCTTGGCGCGCGGAATGACGCGGCGCTTCTTCTTTTTCTGCTTCTCGATATTGCGCGTCGACCGCACGGCCATGTCGAACTTCCTCTGCCGATGATTTGTGGGTGGGCACCCGTGTAAGGGCTTTCAGCCATCAGCACAAGCCCGGTGGGTGATGATCCGACCGTAACACCAAAGTGAACGGATCGCGCGATGGTCCCAAGGCAATATGGCCGGGCGTCAGCTCCGCTCCTGGACGAGACGGCATGCAACAGCGACAGGCGAGCCTGGAAGCGCGCAGCGAGACCGGCTCGCGGCTCAATGTGGAGATCCTATCGGTCGCTACGGCCAATCCTCCCCACAAGGTGGATCAGCGCGAGGCCCTGGCGCGTGCCAAGGCGGTGTTTCCGCATCTGGTGCGCATGGAAGGTCTGTACGCCAACACGGGCATCGAGACGCGCTATGCCTGCGAGCCCTACGAATGGTGCCAGCAGCCCCACGGCTGGGAGGATCGCACCGAGACGTTCCAGCGCCACGCCGTGGCGCTGCTCGAGGAGGTGGCCGTCAAGGCGGTGGAGCAGGCGGGGGTGTCGCTGCGCGACATCGATGTGCTGGTCGTGAATACGATCACCGGGCTTGCCATACCGAGCCTCGACGCCATGCTGATGAACCGCATCGGCCTGCGCGAGACGATCGAGCGGCTGCCCATGTTCGGCCTGGGCTGCGGCGCCGGCGTTGCGGGCCTGGCGCGGGCTGCGCACCTGGCCCAGGGCATGCCGGGCGCCAACGTGCTCTTCCTGACGGTCGATCTGTGCAGTCTGTGCGCGCGACCCAACGATCCAAGCGTGGCCATGTTCGTTTGCGCGGCGCTGTTTGGCGACGGCGCGGCGGGCGTGGTGCTGCGCGCCAGCAAGCCGGGCAGCGCCAAGGCGCGCGGCGCGTCCCTGCCCCGCATCCGTGCGACCGGCGAGCATTTCTGGCGCGGGACCGAGCGGATCATGGGCTGGGACATCAAGGCCGACGGCTTCGGTGTGGTGCTGAGCCCCGAGCTGCCCGGGCTGCTGCACAGGGAGCTGCGGCCGGCACTCGACGCGTTTCTGGCGCGGAACGGCTTGCGTTTGGAGAGCTTCGAGGGCCTCCTGTTCCATCCGGGCGGCCGCAAGATTCTGGAAACCGTGGAGGAGGCGCTCGGCATCGACCGCAGCCGCCTGGCACACTCCTGGTCGGTGCTGCGGGCCTACGGCAACATGTCCTCGGTCACGGCGCTGTTCGTGCTGCATCAGGCGCTGGAGGCTCGGTGCAAGGGCCCGCATCTGCTCGCCGCGTTCGGGCCCGGCTTTTCGGCATACTTTGTTGTGGCCGATCTGTAGAGCGTCAGTGTTGCGCTGGGCGGCGCTCGGCCAGGGCGCGGTTCTCCAGGAGGATTTTGTAGTACAGCACGGCCGACCACACGGCCGTCATGATGACGGCCAGCGCCCAGCCGCCGAACACTCCGGGCAACAGGAACGTCTCGCCGATGCTGACGGCGTAGTTGGGATGCGACAGATAGCGATAGGGGCCGCGGCGTACGATCGGCGCGCTCCTGAGCGTGATGATGCGGTGCGTCCAGTAGCGCCCGAGTGTGGCGATCACCCAGTAGCGGACGACCTGAAGTGCGAGGTAGAGGCCGAGCAGGGCGATCGAGACCGGTGCATCGGGCAGCAGCAGAAAGAACAGAGCGGCGATCCAGGCCAGGTGCGTGACGGCGACGACGGGGTAGTAGTCGCGGCCCACCTCGAAGCCGCCTTCGGCCAGCAGCGCCCGCGTGTTGCGCGCCGAATAGACCTCTTCCGCCCCTCGCTGCGCGAGGAGAAGCAGGGCCGCGATCTGCGGCCATCCGATCGCGCCCTCGAGCATGGCCGGCTGCCCTCGGTAGAGCTATCTGCGTATCCCCCCAGGGAACCCGCGCCAAGAACCCTGTGCCCTGAAAGCCCCTTCAGGAGAAGTATTCAAACCACCATTTCATGCCGTAGGCGCCTGGCGACAGTAACACGAAGGCCCACAGGAACGCCGAGCTCCAATTGGAAAGCTGGAACATGGCCTGGGGCATTTGCGCGATCCCTGCTGCGATCGGCACGCTGGCGCGCAGCGGGCCGGAGAACCGTGCCAGGACAATCGCCCACGCCCCCCACTTGCGGAAGAACACCCGGCCCTTCTCTATGAGTGTGGGGTGGTTCTTGAGAGGCCACATGGATTGAATGCGCTCGTGGTAGTGGTAGCCGAGCCAGTAGGAGAGCCAGTCGCCGAGCGCGGCTCCGGATGCAGCCGCTGCGACGATCATCCAGAAATTGAGGGTGTTGGTGCCGCCGATGATCGCGCCGATGGCGACGAGCATCGCCCAGAAGGGCAACACGAGCGACACGAAGGCCAGCGACTCGCCGAAGGCAAGAATGAAGACAACGGCGGCCGCCCAGTTCGGATACTGGGCAACGACATCTTTGACCAAATTGGTGTAGTGCGCAAAGTCCATGCCGTTGCTCCCTCCGGGTCAGGCAGCGGAGCAAGGCCCGAGCGCGGATGTCTTGTCAACGAAAACGGGGTCGCAAGACCTGGCAGCGGATGGTCGCACCGGCGGCCATATTGCGCGCTAGGCCCGGCAGCGACGCTTCTTCATTTCCGCTGTCAGCTCCTTGTTCACCTCAGCGGCGAACATCGACGCTCTGGAAATCTGTGCCGGGGAAAGGCCTTGGCTGTTCTTGAGGGACTTGGGCACAGTCTCCGCCTCTCTGCGGCCGTGCGCCAGCTCCTCGCAGCTCAGCTCGGTCTTCTTGCTGCGAAATGCAAACAGCCGCACACCGGAGGCGTGCGCGTGCGGCGTGGGCTGCTCCTTGACCCAGGCATGATCTTTGTCTGCCAGCATCGCCTTGAGGGTCGCCTGGCGCCGGTCCACGCATTCCGTGCTATCGTCGATGCACGACAGCCCGGCCCTGTTGTCGTCGGGGCCCAGCATTCCGGAGCACGCAGGCAGCGCGACGCCAAAGCCGCAGAGCAGGGCGATCGTGGTTGATCTCGGCCAGGCAGCAAGCATGGTTTCCCCTTGAGGTTGGAGCGGCGAGCCCATAGAAGGCAGACGTGGCAGCGGTAAGGCCGCCGCAATCCGGATGCCACAAAGGAGCTTAGAGGATTCGCGCCGGTTCACGTGAATCCTTTGGATTCAAATCTGTAGCAGGGAGTTTCGACCATGGCTCACGCGATCCGCATCCATCAGAACGGCGGCCCGGAGGTTCTGAAATGGGAGAGCGTGGACGTGGGCGCTCCCGGTGCCGGACAGGTCCGCCTCAGGCATCACGCGGTGGGCGTCAACTACATCGACACCTATCAGCGCTCGGGCCTCTACAAGATGGCGCTGCCGTTCGTGCCCGGCAGCGAAGGGGCCGGTGAAGTCGTGGCGGTGGGTCCCGGAGTGACGGACTTCAAGGTCGGAGACCATGGTGCCTATGCCGGCGCTCTCGGCGGTTATGCGGAGGAGCGGCTGATGCCGGCCGACCGCCTCGTCAAGCTGCCCGACAGCATCGACTACAAGACCGGCGCCGCCATGATGCTGCAGGGCATGACCGTGCGCTACCTGCTGCGTCAGACCTACAAGGTGGGCCCCGGCACCACCATGCTGCTGCACGCTGCTGCAGGCGGCATAGGCTTGATTGCCAGCCAATGGGCGAAGCATCTGGGCGCCACCATCATCGGCACCACCAGCTCGGCGGAGAAGGCAGCGTTGGCCAAGGCGCACGGCTGCACCCACGTGATCAACTACAAGACCGAAGACTTCGTGAAGCGCACCAAGGAGCTGACCAACGGCCAGGGCGTTGACGTGGTCTATGACGGCGTGGGCAAGGATACCTACCCGGGCTCGCTCGATTGCCTGAAGCCGCTCGGCCTCTGGATCAGCTTCGGCAACGCCTCGGGGGCGATCACCAACTTCGATCTTCTTTCGCTCTCGACCAAGGGGTCGCTCTACGCCACCCGGCCGACATTGCAGACCTATGTGGCCAAACGCGAGGACCTGCTGGCCAACGCCAACGATCTGTTCGACGTCGTCTCGCGCGGCATCGTCAAGATCAATGTGAACCACACGTACGCGCTGAAGGACGCGGCGCAGGCGCACCGCGATTTGGAGGGCCGCAAGACAACGGGCTCGATCGTGCTGCTGCCCTAGAGGAGACCGACATGCCGCAGAAGCCGATCGAGGTCTACTACTGGCCCACGCCCAACGGGCACAAGATCACCATCATGCTGGAGGAGTGCGGGCTTCCCTACGAGATCAAGCCCGTCAACATCGGCCGTGGCGACCAGTTCAAGCCGGATTTTCTGGCCATCTCCCCGAACAACCGCATGCCGGCGATCATCGATCCCGACGGCCCCGGCGGCAGGCCGATCTCGGTTTTCGAGTCGGGGGCTATTCTGCAGTACCTCGGTCGCAAGACCGGCCAGTTCTATCCGAGCGACGAGCGCCAGCGCGTACAGGTGGAGGAGTGGCTGTACTGGCAGATGGCCAACCTCGGCCCCAACGCCGGCAACGCCCATCATTTCCGCAACTACGCGCAAGAGAAGATCCAGTACGGCATCGACCGCTTCACCAACGAGGTGAACCGCCTCTACGGCGTGCTGAACATTCGCCTGACGGATCGCCCCTACCTGGCCGGCGAATACTCGATTGCCGACGTGGCCACCTATCCGTGGGTGCGGCCCTACAAGAACCAGGGCCAAGACCTCGCCGAGTTTCCCAACCTGGAGCGGTGGTTCCAGAGCGTGCGCGAGCGGCCTGCCGTTGCCAAGGCCGTCAAGGTCGGTGAGGAGCTCAGGTCCGCCGCCTACAGTCTGGCCACCGACAAGGAAGCGCAGAAGGTCCTGTTTGGCCAGCGCGCGCGACGGACCTGATCCGCGCTTTGCCGCCGATGGACATGCCGTGGCGGCGGACGGGGTTTCTCCCGTGCGCCGCCCTGTCCGCTGCGGGCATCGTGCACCGTGGTTAATCGAGAGTGGCTTGTTCCCTAAGCTCGGCGCAACGGCTGTGCCATTGCGAGCGCAATGCGCCGGGATGAGCGGGCCGGATACCGATCCTTTACGTTGATGCACCCCATGCGGCGGGCGCATTTGCTTCGAGATTTACGAGATTTAATCCGACATTTGACAGGGTTTGCCCACGCGGGAGCCCGAACCGTTCGGTGTGTGAGAGCCAACGGCTCGCGACCCGTCAAGCACATGTCTCCGAAGGAACGGAGAGAGGCTGGGCAAAACAGAGATCGGTGTTATGGCACGATTTGATGGCAGTATGATCGAGACCGTGGAGGTCGCCTCCGGTGGCGGCACGTCCGACGGGTTGTTGCAACTGGGCCTGATGCATTGCACGGGGCGCGATGTTCCCTTCGATCTCGTCGCGGCCCACAAGTGGTTCAATCTGGCCGCCACGCGCGGGAATGCGGAAGCAAGACGCTATCGCACGGAGATCGCGGGCGAGATGACCAAAGCGGAGATCGCAGAAGCCCAGCGCCAGGCCCGTGAGTGGCTGCGCCGCCATTGAGGGGCGCTTTGCCGATCACGGCTCGTTGCAGCGCGTGAAGAGCGAGGTGATGCACTGCCACGTCTTCTTCGTGGTGGTGTTGAACGCGTCAACCTGACCCTTCACGTCCTCGTTGGCCTTTTTTATCTGCTCGGCGGTTTGCTGGTTCGCCCGCTTGGCCATCTCCTCGATCGTTTTGGGCGGCTGGTTGGGATCGGTCGCCGGGGCTTGGGCCTTCGGGGCCGCCTCCTGCCCGGGCGCCTTGGGGGCCGTCGGATTGTAGTTGGCCCACGGAACGCGCTTGACGGGCCCGGTGCACTCAAACACGGTGCCGCCCTTCACGCTGCAGGCGGCGTGTTGGCCTTCCTTGGCCATGGCGGTGGCGCAGAGCGTCTGCAGCGGCTGGCTGCCGCCCGGCCGTGCGCCTTCGATGATGCAGCGATAGAGCGCGGTCGGCCCGGTGCAGGCGACACAGTACTCCTGTGCTTCTGCCCGCGCGGTGAGCACGCACACAGCAGCCAAGATCAGGCCGATCCTGCGGGCGTCAACAAAGTCGAGACGGATCACATCCTTCTCCCAAGGCGCAGGTTTGCCCGCAGAATGCGGCAATTCCTGGATGCAGTCTCGGCTCACGGCGTGCCGTTGCGCCCGTGCGCCTGATAGGGCGGACGCTGCGCGAGCCTGTCGTAGTAGGTTGAAACGGCTTTGAATTCGGGCTTCTCGAAGGGAACCGAGAACCAGCGGTTCACGACCAGGCCGGTAGGAATGTCGCCGATCGTGAAGTTCTGGCCCATCACGTAGGGGCCGTTGGCGAAGAGGTGCGCATCGAGCACGCCCATCTGCCGGCTCCAGTCCTTGATGCCCGCGGCGACCTGGTCGGCAAAGGCCGGGTTCTTGACCACCAGGGCGTGGAAAACCGGGCGCATGCCGTTGGCAAAGTCGGTCGAGGCCCAGTCCATCCAGGCCTCGATCGTCGCGCGGGTTCTGGCCTCCTTCGGGAACAGATCGGCGCGCCCGTGCTTGTCGGCGAGATAGCGCACGATGGTGTTGCTCTCCCGCAGCCGGAAATCGCCGTCGTCGAGGACGGGCACCACGCCCACGGGGTTGATCTTGCGAAACTCCGGATCGTCCGTGGGTCTGAAGCCGCGGCCCCAGTCCTCGCGCTCGTACTTGAGGCCGAGCTCGTCGAGCATCCACAGGACCTTGCGGACGTTGATCGAATTGGCGCGGCCGTAGACCTTGAGCATCGGCTTCTTCTCCCCGGAGGCATGTGGCGATCATCTTAAGGCGGATTGGTCGGGGAGCGAAAAGAAAGATGCCGGCGGTCGACCCGCCGGCATCCTGTAGGCGCGCCCGAACGAGTGCGGGACTAGGTGCCTCGTCCCCAGAGGCCGCAGTAGCGCCGCAGCACGAAGGGAAGGTTGGCCTCGTAGCCGGGCCAGTTTGCGTATTTCGGCAGCTTGACCTCCTTTTCGGCAGCATCCCAGCACTTGCCTTCGCGCGCGGCCCTCTGCACCTCGCTCGAGGCCTCCTGCAGGAACGTGAGGAGGTTCCTCGCATCCTCCTTGGTGCCGAGGCGGCCGCCGGGACCGGGGTGGCCCGGGATCATCCGCTCCCAATCCATGGCAATGATCGTCTTGATCGAATCCTCCGATTCCAGCGGATAGAAATCGATCATGCCGCGCCCTGGCACGGACCCGACCGGGATGAGATCGACGACAAAAATGATCTTTTCCTTGGGCAGGCGCATCACCAAGGTGGAGTCGGAGTGGTTGAGGCCGACGTATTTCAGCTCGAGCGTGGTGCCGCCGAGCGTGAGGGTTCTGCCCTTGTCGCTCACGGTCTCGTCCGGCAGGACGGTGTGAGGATCCTTGAGGATCGCGAGGCGGGCCTTGGCACGCTCATGGGCGATGACCTTGGCACCGGCATCCTTGAAGGCCTTGCCGCCGGCAATGTGGTCGTAGTGGTGGTGGCTGTAGATCAGATACCGGATCGGCTGGCTGGTCACCTTCCGAATCTCGTCGACATAGGTCTGGCCGCCGGTCGGTCGGCCGTAGGCGACGGGGTCGGTGGCGATCACGCCCGCCTTGGTGACGACAAACATCGCCTGATGGTTGCCGTTGCGGAAGATGTAGACGTTGTCCGTACCGTCGACCTTGGTGGTGGCAAACGGCGGCGGCGTCGGTGCTTGGGCCAAACCCGGATCAGCGGCAATGGCAGCGGCGATAGCCGCTGCGAAGGCGGTTCGCATGAGCATCGGACCTCCCGAATATAGTCTTCTAGCGACAATCCACGCATGTGGGACGACGCGGAGCGCGAATGCTTCCACGCTCGCGCAACTGTGATCGGTCTACGCTGGAATGTTGCGTGCGAGCTTCAGGTGCGCTTGAGGCTTTCCGCCACGCCGTTCGGGGTGGAGCATACCGTCACGCCGGCTGCTTCCAGCGCAGCCTTCTTGCCCGCGAAGCTGCCCTTGTCGCCCATGACGATCGCGCCCGCATGGCCCATGCGCTTGCCGGGCGGGGAGGCGGCACCGGCGATGAAGGCCGCGATCGGCTTCTTCATCGTGCGCGCGTACTCGGCCGCCTCTTCCTCCATGGCGCCGCCGATCTCGCCGATGAGCGCCACCGCCTTGGTGTTGGGGTCGCGATCGAGCGCCACCAGCGCATCCTTGGTGGTGGTGCCGATGATGGGGTCGCCGCCAATGCCGACGAAGGCGGAAATGCCGAGGCCCGCCTGCACAAGGTTGAGGCAGATCAGCGTGCCGAGCGAGCCGGAGCGGGAAATGACGCCGACGTTGCCCTTCCGGAACACGCGCGGATTGAACGCCGGCATGAAGCCGAGAAAGCATTCCCCGACCGTGACGATGCCTGCGGTATTGGGGCCCAGCACCTGCGTCCCGCGCTCGCGCGCCGCGGCCAGGATGTACATGGTGTCGTGCACCGGCACATGCTCGGTGAGGCAGACGATCTTGCCAATGCCGGCCGCGATGGCATCGAGTGCCGCGTCCTTCACGCCGAAGGGGGGAATGAACATCACGGCCGCGTCGATATTTGTCCGGCGCGCGGCCTCGCGGGCCGTGGCCCACACCGGCAGCCCCAGGTGCGTCTCGCCAGCACGCTTGGGGTTCACGCCGCCCACGATCTTGGTGCCGTAGTCGCGCATGCGCTCGGACCAGAAGGTGCCCTGCTTGCCGGTGATGCCCTGCACGAGCACCCGGTCGCGGCCGCTGGCAATCATGTGGGTGCCCCCCGCGCCGCGGCAACCGCGGCCTTGACAGCGTTGTCCATGAGGTCGAACGGCGTGATGCCGAGGCGCTCCTTGACCATGGCGATCGCCTCATCCTCGCCGGTGCCGTGGATGGTGAAAAAGATGGGAATTTTCGGCTGCAGCTCCAGCCACGCCTTGATCACGCCCTCCACCATCACGTCGGTGCGCGCGAATGCGCCGCAGAAATTGACGAGCAGGCATTTGACGCGCGGGTTGGAAAGAACCAGCTCGAGCGCCGGCGTGGCCTTGGTGTAGCTCTCGCCGCCGATTTCCATGAAATTGGCCGGGCTGCCGCCGAAGTGGCGCACGGCGTCCATGGTCGTCATGGTGAGACCGGCACCGTTGGCAAGCACGCCGACGCTGCCGTCGAGCTCGACGAATTTGAGCCCGAGCCGGCCGGCCTGGATTTCCAGCGCGGTGAGCTTCTCGGGCGCGCCGGTCTCGGCCAGGGCCTCGTGCCGGGCGAGCGCGCCGTCATCGACCGTCAGCTTGCAGTCAAGCGCAATCAGATCGCCGGTCCCGGTGACGACCAGCGGATTGATCTCGACAAGCTCCGCGTCGCTGTCGGCATAGACCGCATAGAGCCGGAGGAGAAGATCGGCCAGTTTCCCCCGATCGCAAGGCAGATCGGGGGGCAGTGCCGCCTGCAGGCTGCGGGCGTCAAGCCCGGTGCGGATGTCGCAGGTGAGCCGGACCAGCTCGTCGGGATGGGCTGCAGCGATGTCCTCGATGTCCATGCCGCCGCGCGCAGAGAACAGCAGCAGCGGACCCTTGGATGCGGGATCGTTGAGAACGGCGGCATACAACTCGTGCGCAATCGGCACCTGCGCCTCCACCAGCAGCCGCTCGACGCGATGCCCACCGATGCTCATGCCGAGGATGGCCGTTGCCGCCGACTTTGCCTCGGCCGGAGTGTGTGTGCGCTTGATGCCGCCGGCCTTGCCGCGCTTGCCCGTGGGCACCTGCGCCTTGAGCACGCAGGGCCCGAGAGTTGTGGCGATCCGTTCTGCCTCGGCTGGGCTGGCGGCGAGCAGGCCCCGCGGCGTGGCGATGCCCGCAGTGCGCAGCAGCGGCTTGGCTGCGTGTTCCTCGAAATTCATCGAACTGTCGATTCCCCAGCAAGGGCCGAAGGGCTCGACGATGTCGCATGGCGTCGCCACCTCACCCTGTCACTTCCCATATTTTGCCCAATAGGTGCCGAACAGCGCCTCCTCGCTCGGTTTGTCCTCGGGAATGGTCGTGACCAGATGCGTGATATTGACGAAGCAGCGCCAATTGAGATTTTCCGAGAGCGAATTGCCCTGCCACGTACCGCAGCCCATCGACAGCGTGAACGGCAGGCCATTGTCGAAGCCGCCGCCGTTGCCGAAGGTGTGCGCCTGGTTGACCAACACGCGCGCGACGTCGAGGTCCTCTGCCAGCTCGCGCGCATGGGTGGCGTCTTTGGTGTGGATGCCGCAGGAGTGGCCCCTGCCCTGATAGTTGAGGATGTCACGCACGATGCGCTTGGCGTCGGCGAAATCCTTGGCGCGGTAGACGGTCAGCACGAGCGACAGTTTCTCGCCTGAGAGGGGATGGTTGCTCCCCGTTCCCGTCTCCTCGACCATCACGAACTTGCAGCCCTTGGCACCGGGCCCCAGCTCGAACACGTCGATCAGAGCCTCGGGGCCCTGGGCGATGACCGCACGGTTGAGCTTGCCGTCCTGCCATAGCCGCTCGACAATGCGCGTCCGTTCGCCCGCGGTTGCAAGGTAGCCACCCTCCTTTGCCAGCGCGGCCATGGTCTTGTCATAGATCGGATCGAGGACGACAAGCGCGTTCTCCGACGAGCACGACGTCGCGTGGTCGAAGGTCTTGGAGAGCATGATCTTGCGGGCGGCATCCGCCAGATCCGCCGTCGTGTCGACAATGACCGGGGCATTGCCCAGGCCGACGCCGATCGCCGGCTTGCCCGATTTGTAGGCCTGGCGAACGTTCACCTGGCTTCCGGTGACCACGATCAGATCGGCGCGTTCCATCAGCTCCGTGGTCATCGTGCGTGTGACCGGGCTCGGGAGGATCTGCACCAGGTCTGCGGGCAGGCCGATTTTCTCCAATTCGCGGCGCATGCCGTCGACCGTGGGCTTGGTCGCCTTCCAGGCCGTGGGTGGTGGCGCCATGATGATGGCATTCCCGCCCTTCAAAGCCATCATGGCCTTGTTGACGGGGGTGGCGGACGGGTTGGTCGAGGGTGTGATGGCGGCGACCACCCCGACGGGCTTGGCGTATTTGACAAGGCCTTTTTCCGGAATTTCCTCAATGACGCCCGTGGATTTGACCCGCAACAGGTCTCTCAGCGTACCGAACGTTTTGCGCTGATTCTTGAGAACTTTGCTTTCGACCTCTCCGATGCCGGTGACGCTGACGGCGATTTCTGCCAACTGGCGCGCGTTCTCGGGCTTGTAAATCGACCAGGCCAGCGCAGTCACGGCCTCATCGATGCGGTGCTGGCCATGATCATTGATTTCCCTGGAAAATTCCCGCATCGCGCGGCGCGCCGTGGCCACCAATGTCGCCACCGCGTCAGCTTCTTGGCTACTGGCGCGCACGCCCTGCTTGCGCTCAACGGCCTCAACCCCAGGCATCGATTTCACCTCGTGTGTCTGCAAACTGGTGGCATGGACAAACGCTATAGCGCGGAGTCAAGCGCTGCCTGTCAACTAAGTCCTTGTTGAGCGTGTTTTCATTGAGACTCGTTGGCGCGTACACCAAAATGCCTACTATGCACGGTGGCGTTTTAGCCAATTTGGGGAAGCAACCAAGGGTAGAATGGGTGGAGCATGCAGAGGTCTGCGGGAGACCAGCGGTTGAACGTCTTGGGCAAGGCCCTCGCGGTGCTTGAGGCCGTGACTGAGAACCCTCATGGCATTGGCCTGCCGGATCTTGCGGCAAAGCTGCGGCTTCCGCGCCAGACCGTGCATCGCCTGCTGGGACAATTGCAGAGCAGCGGCCTGCTGTTGCGCGATCCGGCGCGCGAGCGCTTCCTCGTCGGCCCCCGCCTGACGCGTCTGTCCTTGTCGGCCTTGGCATCGAGCAACCGGTGGGCGCCGGTCAAGTCGGTGCTGCAGGACCTGGTCGATGAGGTGCAGGAAACCTGCAACATCGGCGTGCTTGACGGCCTCGACTACGTCTATGTCGAGCGCATCGAGTGCGAATGGCCGCTGCGCATCCATCTCGAGGTCGGCAACCGCGCGCCGGCGCACTGTCTGTCGGGCGGCAAGGTGCTTCTTGCGCACCTCGATCAGAAGGTGCGCGGGCGCCTGCTGAGAAGCCGCAAGCTCATTACGCGGACATCGCAGACGATCACGCGCGCGGCGGATCTCGAGGTCGAGCTGGAAAAGATACGTGCTCAGGACTACGGCATGAACAATCAGGAGAATTTTGATGGCATTGTCGCCGTCGCCGTGCCGATCAGGGATGGACATGAACGGGTGGTGGCGGCGCTGACCATGCATGGCCCCTTGCCGCGTGTGACGCTGGAGAAGTGTCAGGCCAGCCTGCCGCGCCTGCGCCAGACAGCGCAGCGCGTTTCACGGGCGTGGGGCTTGATCTAGGTGCCGTGGCGGAGGGATCCTTCCCACTCCCCTCTTGCGGGGAGAGGGATGGTTGTCATCGGGGAATTCGCCGCAGGCGATCATCCGAGGTCGGGTGGCGAAAATTGACAGCGACGCCCTTGCGCCCCCGGGGTCCCGGATCTTGCGCTGAACGCGCAATTCCGGGATGACAGTTTGCAGCTTTGGCTCGCGGGACGCACGGTGCTCAGCCGGTGGCCCCGGTCGGGCGGACCCCGAGGTAGGCGGCGACGACTTCGGGATTGTTGAGCACCTGCATGGGCGACCCCGTGGCCAGCGTGCGGCCGTTGTTCAGCACATGGATGCGGTCGGCGAGGTCGGCCACCATCTGCATGTCGTGCTCGATCCAGACGATCGGCAGTTTCAATTCGTGCTTGATGCGCAGGATGAAGCGCGCCAGGTCGTCGCGCTCGTCGCGGGTGAGGCCGGCGGAGGGCTCGTCGAGCAGCAGCAGGCGCGGCTCCAGCGCCAGCGCGCGGGCGAGCCCCACGATCTTCTGGATGCCGAAGGGCAGCGCGCCGGCATGGGCATGCCGCACACCCTCCAGCTCCACGAATTCAATGATGCGCTCCACAGCCTCGCGATGGCGCACCTCCTCGCGGCGAACGGCGGGGAGGAACAACATCTGCTGCAGCGGATTGGTGGACAGGCGCGGATGTCGGCCGGTCATGATGTTGTCGAGCACGCTCATGTGCGCAAACAGCTCGACGTGCTGAAAGGTGCGGGCGATGCCGAGCCTCGCCACGGCGCGCGGCGACAGGTGTGAGATGTCCCGGCCGCGGAAGCGGATGCGACCGGTGCCAGGGTAGATGCGGCTCATGCAGTTGAAGGCGCTCGTCTTGCCGGCGCCGTTGGGGCCGATGAGCGCGAACAGCTCCGCAGCCTCAACGGCGAACGATACGCCGTCGAGCACCGTGAGGCCGCCAAAGCGCAGGCTGAGATTGTCGACCTCCAGCTCAGCCATACCACCTCCGGCTGCGGCGGTATTGCTTGACGTCGCGATAGCTGCGGCGCTGGCCACCGTTGGCGTTTCCCAAATAGAATTCCTGGATGTCGGCGTGGCTTGCAAGGCGCGCCTTGTCGCCGTCGAGCACGATGCGGCCGTTCTCCAGGACGTAGCTGTAGTCGGCGACCGCCAGCGCCACCGCCGCGCTCTGCTCCACCAGCACGATGGTGATGCCGAGCTCGCGCTTGATCTGCATGAGGCGCGCCATCAGATCGTCCACCACCACGGGGGCGAGGCCCAGCGAGAGCTCGTCCACCAGCAACAGCTCCACCCTGCATACGAGGGCAGTGGCAATGGCCAGCATCTGCCGCTCGCCCCCCGACAGCAGGCCGGCGGTGCGGTTGCGCAATGCGCCCAGCTTGGGGAAGAACTGCATCACCTGCGTCTCGCGGCGGCGGCGCTCCGAGCCAGCAAGCTTGGGCGCGACGGGAACGGCCAGGTTCTCCGCGACCGTCAGGTTGGGAAACACCTTGTCGCGTTCGGGCACCAGCACGATGCCGGTCTGCGCGATGGCATGCGGCTCGCTGTTTTCGATGCGCCGGCCCTTGAAGACGATGCTGCCCTCGGTGACGCGGGCATCATCGATGCCGTGGAAGCCAGAGATGGCGCGCAGCAGCGTGCTCTTGCCCGCGCCGTTGGTGCCGAGAACGCCGACGATCTGCCCCTCCCTGGCCGACAGCGTGATGCCCTGCACGGCGGTGATGGCGCGCTGGTAGACCACCTCGAGCTTGTCGACGCACAGGAGGAGGGTGCTCATCGCCGCCGTCCAGCGAGTGGCCGGTGCTTGAACGGCCACAGCAGGAAATAGGTCTGCACACGGCGCCAGATGCCCACGAGGCCCAGCGGTTCCAGCACCAGAAACAGGATCATGACAAAGCCGAATGCCGCATAGTTCACCGCAAACAGCGTGCCGGCATAGCGCTGGGCGCCGGGCAGTGCCCGCAGCGCGACTTCGATGCCGTAGGGAAACAGCGTGACGAACACGGCGCCCAGGATGGCGCCCAGCAGCGAGCCCATGCCGCCGATGATGATCATGGCCACATATTGGATCGACAGGAACAGCGAGAAGGCCTCCACCGAAACGAAGCCACGGTGGTAGGCAAAGAGTGCGCCGGCCAGCGCCGTCAGCGCGGAGCTGATGACGAAGGCGAGGAGCTTGTGGCCGGCCACCCCGATGCCCAGCGCCGCGGCGACGGTCTCATTGGCGCGCACGGCGGCCCAGGCGCGTCCCGTGCCGCTGCGCAGCAGGTTGAGGCAGAGCAGCAGCGTGGCCACGGCCGCCGTGCCGAGGATGCCGTACCAGGCGTGCCCGCTCGTGATCGCCATGCCGGCAAGCACGGGCGGATCGATCAGGATCCCGGTCGAGAACCCCCGCTTGGCCTCGTACTCGCCGCCCAGGTACACGACCAGGAAATGCAGCGCCAGCGTGCTGACGGCCAGGTACAGCCCGCGCAGGCGGAGCGAGGGCAGACCGAAGACGACGCCGAGCACGGCACCGACCGCCGCCGCGGCCGGCAGCGTGATCCAGAACGGCGCCTGCGTCTCCCGGAACAGGATGCCGACCGTGAACGCTCCGGCCGCCATCAGTCCGGCATGGCCGAGCGAGATCTGGCCCGCATAGCCCGTCAGCAGCATCAGCGCCAGGGCGCCGATCGAGGCCAGAAACACCTGATTGGCCAGATCGAGCAGGAAGGGCGAGGCCAGGAACGGGAACGCGAGCAGGACGGCCCCGAGCAGGGCCAGGCTAGCCCGTTCGGCACGTGTCTGCACAAGCTTGAGATCCTGCGCGTAGCCGGTACGGAAATAGCCGCTGGCACGTGGTTGCCTAGACACGGTCGAGTTCCTCCCGGGTACCGAACAGGCCCCACGGCCGCACGATGAGCATGGCGATCAGGACCAGAAACGGCACGACCTCGGACAGTAGGGGATCGACGTAATTGATGAGCAGGATCTCCGCGGCGGCTACGATGAGGGCGCCCGCCAGTGCCCCTGCCAGACTGTCGAGGCCGCCCACCAGGGCTGCGGGAAACGCCTTGAGCCCGATGATCGCCATAGTCTGGTTGAGACCGGCATCCAGAGCGATCAGCATGCCGGCGAGCGCCCCCGTCAACGTCGACAACCCCCAGGCCAGTGCGTAGATGGCGTGCAGATTGATGCCGCGCTGCGCCGCGAGCAGCGGGTTCTGGCCCGCCGCGCGCATGCGCACGCCCCAGCGGCCGAAGCGCAGGAAGGTGAGCAGCGCGCCGTACACCAACGCCGTCGTGAGCACCAGCAGCGCTGCGCAAAGCGAGATGCGGGCCCCGCCCGGCAGCGCTATGGCGACGTTGGCGATCTGCAGCGGCTGTGCCGGATAGAACTGCTGCGCCGACCAGATGAGCACCATGGCGCCGCGCAGCAGGATGCCCAGCGCCACCGTGGTCAACACCGCCGCAAGCACCATCTCGCCCGTCATCTTGCGCATGAGGAACACGTAGACAAGCACGCCGGTCGACAGGCTGAGCAGAACGGCGGCCGTCAGCGCCGCCAGCCAGTGACTGCTGAACTGTGTCGCCGTCATCAGCAGCAGATAGGCGCCGAGCATCATCAGCTCGCCGTGCGCCAGGTTCAGCACCCGGCTCACGCGGTAGACCAGCACATACCCGCACGCGATCAGGGCGTAGATCGCGGCGAGCACGGTGATGTTGACGGCGAGTTGCACGCTGGCGCCTTGCGGTTGTCATCGAGCCCGCGCCCCGGGCCCGGCCAGCCCATGGATGCCGGAGCTGTGAGATCGACCCCGGCGCAGAAGACGCCGGGATCATGAGATCACTGCACGTCGAAGGCGGTCCAATCCTTCACCCGCACGATGGACGCCTTGGCCGGGTCCCACCGGTAGACGCGATAGTACTGGCGTGTGCGGAAGTGGTTGTCCTTGGTCCACGCGATGGGGCCGCCGCGCAGACCCCGGGTGTCGACATTCAGATTGGACATGGCCGCCGCCAGCTTCTCCGGTGTTGGCGGCCATGACGTCGCCTTCAGCGCCGCTTCCACCACCATGCCTGCAATCCAGCCCTCGGCCATCTGCTGGGGCGGATACTGCACGTTGGCCTTCTGCACCGCCTGCGCAATTTCGGCGTGGATCGGCAGGGCGTCCTGGAATAGGGCGGTGGCCCCGACCACGTAGAACTGCCCGTCCTTCAGGCGCGCCAGCTCGCCTTCCGCCTCGATATGCGCCCAGGCGACATAGTCGCCCTGCCAGCCCAGCCGGCGCAGTGCTTCCAATGTGCGCACCTGCGTCACCCACGGCGCCCAGGAGTAGGCCCAGTTGGCGCCCGCATCCTTGATCTTGGTGGCGAACGGCGTGTAGTCGGGCGTCGGCGGGGGAATGATCTCCTTGCTCACGGGAGTCATGCCCATGGTCTTGGAAAGGCCCTCGGCAAAGTCGATCTCGCCGCGGGAGATCGGGATCGCCATGGCGGCAAGTCCGAGCTTGACGGGCTCCTTCGCTGTCTCCTTCACGAAGGAGAGCACCGCGCGGCTGTCGTGGTTGGCGGCGAACGCGGTGGTGCAGAACAGCAGCGGGTCGGCCGGCGGATATACATCCTTCGGGCATACGGAGCTGGCAAACAGCACGGGCACGCCCGCGCGCTTGGCCTCCGCCACCATCGGTGCGTAGGTCGAGGACAGGCTGGCGTTCAGCATCAGCATCACGTTGTCCTGTGCGATGAGCTTCTTGGCGTTGGCCGCCGCCTTGCCGGGCTCCGCCGAGTCGTCCTGCAGGATCAGGTTGACCGTCTTGCCGTTGATGCCGCCCGCGGCATTGACGCGATCGATGTAGATGCGCAGCGCCTCCACGGCCGGCGCGTAGGTGCTGGCCGGCGGTCCTGTGAGTGCTCCGGTCAGCCCGACGACGTAGGCGTCCTGCGCAAGCGCGGGACCGGCAATCGCCGCCGCCACGGCTGCGGCGGCCAGTTTGCGAAACATGGCTTTCCTCCCAGTCTTGGTTGCACGTCTTGTTGATGTCTCAGGCGAGTGCATCAGCGGCGCTTGCGGCCAACAGTTTCTCCTCCCGGTCGTCGTACATTTCCTCCACCAGCGGCCTGAACCGCTCGTACATCGCCGTGCGCTTCACCTTGCGTGTGGGCGTGACGGGCTCGCCCTCCTCCTCGGGATCGAGCGCCTTGGGCAATATGCGGAACGCCTTGATCTGCTCGGCGCGTGCAAGCTGCGCATTGGCCCGATCGATCTCGTTCTGGATGAGATCGCGCACGCGGGGGTGCTGCGCCAGGCTCGTGAAGCCGGTGTAGGCCACGTCGTTGCCGCGCGCCCAATCCGCGACCGTCTCGAAGTCGATCTCGATGAGTGCGGTCAGATACTTGCGGCCATGGCCGAGTACCACGGCCTCGGCGAGATAGGGGCTCGCCCGCAGCGCATTCTCGATGAAGGAAGGGGAGATGGTCTTGCCGCCGGATGTGACCAGGAAATCGCGTGCGCGGTCGATGAGTCGCAGGTTGTCCCCGTGCCATTCGCCCACATCGCCCGTGCGCATCCAGCCCGTCGTGCCGAGCACCGCCAGCGAGGCCTCCGGATTGTTCCAGTAGCGTTCGAACACATCGGCCGAGCGCACCAGGATTTCGCCCTCCTCCGCCAGCGTGACCTCGAAGCCTTCCGGCACCGAGCCCACGTTGCCCGGCCGCGGGAACGGCCCACGCTGCCCGGCGATGATGCCGCCTGCCGTCTCGGTCTGGCCGTACATCTCGCACACGTTGACGCCCAGCATGTGCCACACGGCCATGGTCTCGGCGGGCAGCGGTGCACCACCGGAGACCACCAGCTCCAGCTTGTCGAAGCCGATCTTGTTGAGGATCGGCCGAAAGACGGCCGCCTGCCAGGCCGCCTGGACCAGCGCCGGAAGGCCCGCAGCCGTCCCCGACCAGCGGCGCTTGACGTGAGCGCGTGCGAACTTGGTCGCGCGGTTGTAGGCAAACCGCTTGAAGGCCGATGTGCTGCCGGCCTGCACTAGCACCTGGGCGGCCATCTTCTGCAGGGTGCGCGGCACCGTGAACAGCACTGTGGGCGCGGTTTCAAACAGTGTTTCGGCCAGGTCTTCGGGACTTTCGCCGATGTGCGGCGTGAGCTTGGTCAGGAGCGGCAGCGTCACCGCGATGTCGCGGCCCAGCACATGGCACAGCGGCAGATAGGCGACGGTGCGGTGTGTCTTCTCCATCAGTATGGGATACTGCGCTGCCACCGAGCGCGTGGCGGCCAGGTGCTTGCCATGGGTGATGAGTGCGCCCTTGGGATGCCCGGTCGTACCCGACGTATAGACGATGAAGGCCGGCTGCTCGGGGCGGAGGTTTGTGGTCCGCGCTTCCAGCCAGGCGAGATCGGCATCGCGTCCGGCCGCGCACATCGCCTCGTAGGCAATCAGCTTGTCGTGCGAGAAGGCGAACAGGGCGGTGTCGTCGATCACCACCATGCGGCGCAGCGCCGGCAGGCGTTCCACCAGCGGCAGGATGCGGTCGACGTACTCCTGGTTCTCGGCAATGAACAGCACCGCACCGCCGTCGCGCATCTGGTATTCGATTTCCTCGGGCGCTGCCGTGGGGTAGATGCCGTACACGATGGCGCCCAGCGCCTGGGCGGCCTGGTCGCAGATCAGCCACTCCTCGCAGGCGTCGGCCATGATGGCGATGCGATCGCCGGCTGCCAGGCCGTGCGCTGCAAAAGCCTTGGCCGTGCATGCCACGCGCTCCGCATAGCCGCGCCACGTGCACTCGCGATAGATGCCGAGCGTCTTGGCGCGAAACGCCACCCTGTGGGGGTGCGTGCGCGCCCGCTCCAACAGCAGCGCCGGCGCCGTCGTCCGGCGCAGGTCGTCCGCTGTGCGAAGCTTGGTGGCGGGTTCACGCATTCGGCCGGGTCCGCACCTTATGGATTTGCCGTGGGCGGTCGCCTGCGCGCATTCAACCCGCTGGCAACCAGCTTGGCGAACTCTGCCGCAATGCGGTCCATGTCCCTGGTCTGGTCTGCCGCGCGCCAGTTGATCACGGCATTGCACATGCCGAGCACGGCGAGCATCGCCAGCCGCGCATCGGTGCCCGGGTCGATGCTGCCATCGGCGATGCCGGCAAGGATCACGTGCTCGAAGCAGCGTTCGATGCGGCGGCTCTTGCGTCCGATGCGGCGGCGGCTCGCCGTCGGCAGGTAGCGCCGCTCGTTGATGAATACCTTGACGTAATCGTGCTTGGTCTCGATGGGGGCGAGATGGGCCGCAATCAGGCGCGCGAGCTTGTCGAGCGGCGCACCGGCCCCTTCCACCACGGCCTCGGCGGCCTCCACGAAGCCGTCGGTGCCGCGCGCGCACACGAGCTCCAGCGCCGCCTCCTTCGAGGGAAAATAATAGTAGAGGCTGGCCTGCCGCATGCCCAGCACGTTGGCGATCGCCTGGGTCGAGGTGCCGTGATAGCCGCGCTCGGCGAACACGCGTGCTGCCGCGTCGATGATGACATCGGCCCGCCGCAGCACCCGGCTGTTGCGGACGAGGCGCGAACGGGGCGTGTGCGTATTCATGGGCTGACGCAGTCCGAAGCCGAGCCTTGCTTGATCTATACAATTATAGAATCTATACGTCTATCGAAATGCACGGACGCTAGCGGAGGAGTCATGCGATGGCCCAAGAGGTGAAGCAGCGCCCGCCGTTTCGCGCGGATCATGTCGGTAGCCTGCTGCGGCCAGGCGTGTTGCGCGATGCCTTCCGGCGCCATGCCCAAGGGGATTTGCCGGATGCCGACTTCACCCAGGCCCAGGACGACGCCATCCGCGATGTCGTGCGGCTGCAGGAGGATGTGGGCCTCGAGGTCGTGACCGACGGCGAGTTCCGCCGCAGCTCCTACTGGGGGCGGTTCGTCGAGCGCTGCAACGGCTTCGTGATCAGGCCGGCCGTCTTCAAGTTCCGCGACGACCATGGTCACGAGGTCGATTTCACGGCCACTTATGCCGCGGCCAGGTTGGCGCGCACACAGCCGCTGGCGACCGATGAGTTCCAATTCCTGCACAGGATCGCGAAGGTGACGCCGAAGATCACCATGCCGGCGCCGTCGACCATGCATTTCTATCGCTGCACCGATTTCGCCGACCCGAAGATCTATGCAGATGCCGAGACGTTCTTCGCCGATCTGGTTCAGATATACCGGCAGGAGATTGCCGATCTCTCCAATGCCGGCTGCCGCTACATCCAGTTCGACGAGGTGGCGGTCGCCATGCTCTGCGATCCTGCGATCCGCGAGAGGATTGCCGGCGCGGGCCAGGACCCCGACCGGTTGGTCGATCTCTACATCAAGGCTATTAACGACTGTGTCGCGGGAGCGCCGGCCGGCATGATGATCGGCGTTCACATGTGTCGTGGCAATTTCCGCGGCCGCTACCTGTCCGAGGGCGGCTATGAGTCCGTCGCCGAGCGCTTTTTCGCCGGCACCGCGGCCACCCATTTTCTGCTCGAGTATGACACGGCGCGCGCGGGTGATTTCAAGCCGCTGCGGTTTGTGCCGCAGGCCAAGGGCGTCGTGCTCGGCCTCGTCAGCACCAAGACGCCGGTGCTCGAAACCATCGACGACCTCAAGCGCCGCACCGGCGAGGCAGCCAAGGTCATCGCCCTGGATCGGTTGGGGCTTGGGCCGCAGTGCGGCTTTGCCTCGACGGCGGCCGGCAATCCGCTCACGGAAGCCGACGAGCGCGCCAAGCTGCGCCTTCTGGTCGAGGCGGCCGACGCCATTTGGGGCTGACAGGCCCGTCCACGGTGCGCCGTGTCGCAAATGGGGGGCTTTAGGGACGGATGAGCGTGCGGATGTCGTTCTGGAAGCGGAGGATGTTCTGCTGCTGATGGACGTCGTTGAGCAGCAATTGCTGGTTCACCGCACGGCCCGATCGCCTCACCCGCCTCCTTTCAGGCCCCACCACGAGTTCATCGGCCGCAGGCGGCGCCATGGCCACGACGAGTTGATGCTCGTCCTTGCGGTGTGCGCTCAGGTCGAGTTCACCACCGATTTTGCGGCCGTCCAGCCGTTCAATGGCGAAGCTGGGCTTTACACCACCGACAAACTTCAGAGTGAACTTGAGGGTATGCACAAACTTCCCCTCTTGCCCCGCCAGCTTGTTCTCGGCCGCCGTGGAGCCGATTTTGTTGATGTCCACGAACCGCCGGATGATGTCCCGCATGCCGACGCTGCCGAGGATCGGGTAGGCGTGGGCATGTGGTTGGGCGTGCGCACAGGGCATATGCGTAAGCCCGCTCGCGCCTTTCGGCGGCAGCCGTCCTTTCACCAATGCAAGAGGGGCTTTGACCTCTTCCGCCAGGCTGATGACGTTCTCCGCCAGTCGCACACGTTCCTTCCCGGCACTGACGTCCAGCGAGAATGTTCCCAGATGGATGGGCCAGAGCAGCCCGAGCTTGCCTGCGTTCGTCGTCTGCTCCTCGGCTGTCAGCGTGAGCCCATAGGCGATATCGGCCTCGCGAATCCAGAGGTGCCTGGGGTCACCTTCTGGATAGTCCTGCAGCAGAGTAAGGGCGATCTCGCAGCGAATGGTTTGCAGAATGTCGTAAGGCTCGACGCGCGGTATGTCGGCAGGGTCGGGAATATGCGAGCATCCGGCGAACGCCAACGCAGTGACAAATGAACCAATGGTACGCAGCACAAAAGTACGCATGACAACAACCCCAACAACAACAACCCTATAAAATCCCAAAGAATGTAGCCTATGATCCGTGTGCCGTATGTCACCGCACGGACACAGCAGCGACTGGAGCTGCGGCGGCGGCCGAATGGGAGCTGCTGGACCTCGGCCCCCCGTACGGAGCGCCCAGGCTGGCCAACCGGCGGCAGCGCTCTGGCGCATGGGTGCCAATCCGTGCCAACTCTGGGGTTATCAAGGCCGCACGGCTGTGCTAAGTGGCAGCCTTCGCCGACAGGGAGACGTGGCCGAGAGGCTGAAGGCGGCGGTTTGCTAAACCGTTATACGCTCTAAAGGCGTATCGAGGGTTCGAATCCCTCCGTCTCCGCCACCTGCAGATGGTCCCGTTACCAGCATCTCCGCCCGGCCACCCGCGAGCTTGGCGAATCATGGCCTCGATCGCTGCCTTGCCGCCTGGGCGGGAATCCACGTCGGGAGGTGGGCTACCCCTTGCCGGCACGGCGCGTGCAATGTAGGTCCTGCGGCATGCCTTGCATGCTATCGACATCAGGCGCTATCGAGCGTGATCTGATCCCAAGCACGGAAGCATTCGCCAACACCCATGTGCGGCATTACCGGTTTCATTGATTTTGATCGGGCATCCAGTGCCGAAGCCCTGGAGAGCACGGCGGGTCGCATGGCCGACACGCTCAGTCATCGCGGCCCCGATCAAGGCGGGGCCTGGTCGGACGCGGAGGCCGGCATTGCGCTCGGGTTTCGCAGGCTGGCGATCATCGATCTGAGTTCGGCCGGCCATCAGCCGATGGTATCGGCTTCGGGCCGATACGTCATCTGCTTCAATGGCGAGATCTACAATGCGGAGGCCATTCGGACGCAGCTGGGCGCGCGCATTGCCCGCTACCGAGGCCACTCGGACACGGAGGTTCTGCTGGAGGCGGCAGCGGCCTGGGGGCTCGAGCGGGCCCTCACGAAAGCCGTCGGGATGTTTGCCCTTGCGCTCTGGGACAGGGACACGCGTGAGCTTTGGCTCGCCCGCGACAGGCTTGGGAAGAAGCCGCTCTATTGGTCCTTGCAACGCAACCTGTTTCTCTTCGGCTCCGAGCTGCGCGCGCTCAAGGCGCATCCCCGGTTTGGCGCCCAAATCGACCGCGGCGCGCTCGTCGCCTTCCTGCGCAGAGGCTACTTTCACCATCCCCAGACGGTCTACCGCGAGGTTTGCCAGCTCCCGCCGGGAACAGTTCTCAGGATCGATCCCGCCGGGTCGGTCACGGCGCGCACCTATTGGTCGTTGCGCGATGCAGTTGCCAACGCGCGCACCAAGGACTTCGGTGGTTCGCGGAACGACGCGGTCGCGGCGCTGGAGGATCGTCTAGCTGATGCCGTGCGGCAGCGTCTGGTCGCGGATGTGCCGGTGGGAGCCTTTCTGTCCGGCGGCTATGACTCTTCAACGGTCGTGGCGCTGATGCAGGCTCAGGCCGGCCAGCGCGTGAAGACCTTCTCGATCGGCTTTCAGGAGGCCGCTTACAACGAAGCCAACCATGCGGCAGCCGTCGCGCGGCATCTGGGTACGGATCATACGGAGCTGATCTTGACCCCGAAGGAAGCGCAGGATGTGATCCCCCGTCTGTCGCAGCTCTATGACGAGCCGTTCGCAGACAGTTCCCAGATCCCGACATTTCTTGTGTCCCGGCTCGCGCAACAGCACGTCAAGGTCGTGCTGTCCGGCGACGGCGGGGATGAGCTGTTTGCGGGATACAATCGCTATACCCAAGGCAACTACATTCGCCGCCGGTTTGGCATCCTTCCGATGTCCGCACGCCGCGCCGTTGCCGCCGGACTGCGGGGCGTCCGTCCCGAGCAATGGGACACTCTGTTTCGCCTCGCCCCGCAAAGCGTGCGGCCGCGCTATGCTGGCGACAAGATTCACAAGCTTTCCGACGTTATTGTGGAGGATGACGAGGGAGCCTATGTGAGACTGGCCAGTCAATGGCCGGACCCGGAAGGGGTTGTCATCGGCGGCTGCGAGACACGCTGGCCGGAGCCGGATGCAGACCTGAGCCGTCTGCTCCCCAGCCCTGTCGAGCGCATGCAGTACTTCGACACCCTGAGCTACTTGCCGGGAGACATCCTCACCAAGGTCGACCGGGCGAGCATGGCCGTGTCGCTCGAGGCGCGGACCCCTCTGCTCGATCACCGCCTCGTCGAGTTCGCCTGGTCCCTGCCGCTCGCCTATAAGATTTGCGGCGGGAGTGCGAAATGGGTGCTGCGTCAGGTTCTCTACAAATATGTTCCTCCAGCCCTTGTGGATCGCCCAAAATCCGGCTTCTCAATTCCGGTTGGGGAGTGGATGCGTGGACCGTTGAGAGACTGGGCGGAAGACCTTCTGGATGCAAGCCAACTCAGAGCCGCTGGAATTTTCAATCCGGAGCCGATCCGCAGGCGGTGGGCCGAGCATCTTGCGGGCCGGCGCAATTGGCAGCATGCCCTGTGGGGCGTGCTCATGTTCGAGGAATGGCGGCGCGCGCACAGCGCCTAGTCCGGCTAGCGCATTCTCCACGAGCAGCCTCTCCCCTCAGCAAGGAAAGCTGAGAATAGCGCTGTTTTCAACCTCTATTGGCGCTTGACGTTCACGCCGTGAACGCCATAGACTGGCTTGCGTTCATGGCATGAATGACGAGCTGCTCACCGGGGGAAATGGGGTTGAGCCCGCGAACGAGACAATCCTTGGACATGCTGACGGCGGTCGAGCGGGGCGAGCCCGTGTCGCAGCTGGTCCTGTCCAAACGCGTCGGAGTGGCGGTGGGGCTTCTCAACGCGTTGCTGCGGCGTGCCGCGCGCAAGGGCTATGTCAAGGTCACGAGCGTGCCGGCCAAGCGATACGCCTACTATCTGACGCCCAAGGGGTTCGCTGAGAAGGGCCGCCTCATCGTTGAGTATCTCGATCAGTCGTTGAGCTTCTTCCGGCAGGCGCGCGATCAGTACGAGGCGCTGTTTGAGGGCGCGAGAGCTGCGGGCCGGGCGCGGATTGCGCTCTATGGTTGCGGTGAGCTTGCGGAAATCGCCGTGGTCGCGGCTATGAACACGGATGTCGTGCTGGTCGGCATCGTCGATCGTGCGGCCAACAAGCCCATGGCATACGGGCTTCCGGTTGTGCGCGCGCTGGATGATCTCGAGGCCTGGGACGTTATCGTTCTCACCGATGGCCGCACGCCGCAGCTCAGCTACAATGATTTGCTGGCGGTGGTTCCTGCGGATCGCCTTTTGCTCCCGGAGTTCCTGCGAGTTTCGCGACTGAGGCCGGTGGCGGCCGCGTCCAGGGCGGGGGCGGGCAGATGAGCCGGTGGTATGTCGCGCGTGCGCGGCCACGTCAGGAGTTGCGAGCGCTGACGCACTTGGCGCGCCAGGGTTTCAAGGCGTGGATGCCTCGTTTGCGGGAAACGCACCGGCGTGCCCACAAATTCGAGACACGACTCGCCCCGCTGTTTCCTGGCTATGTATTCGTCGCCTTCGATCCCGCGCTTCAGGCATGGCGCAGTGTCAACGGCACATTCGGAGTGCGCAATCTCATCAATCACGGTGGCCGGCCCGTGCCTCTGCCGGACGGTTTCATCGAAGAGCTGCGGTCGCGCAGCGATGCTGAGGACGTTGTGGGCGCCGGGAAGAGGGATCTCTCCTTGGGCGGCGAGGTTCGCGTTATCGCCGGTCCGTTCACGAACTGCATTGGCACGCTGATTAGTCTCGATGGGGCCAATCGGGTGACCGTGCTTCTCAACGTCCTCAGCGGCGCGTTCAAGGTTCGCGTGCCGACCATCAGTCTGGCGGCGCTGACCTAGTCAGCGCCGATCTCCGTTGGTCCGTGTCGGGTGAGTGATTCACCTGAAGTGCGGTAGCTATGTCGACTTGCTATGTGATGTGCCAGGGACGATTGCCGTCCCGCCATGTGATTCTACTTTGAGCCAGAAAACAGCACTGATTACCGGCGTGACCGGTCAAGACGGCGCCTATCTCGCGGAGTTCTTGCTCGGCAAGGGGTACAGCGTCCACGGCGTGAAACGGCGCTCCTCGTCGTTCAACACGGCGCGTGTCGATCATCTCTACGTCGACCCCCACGAAGCCGATCCCGCCTTCCGCATGCACTATGGCGACATGACGGATGCTACCAATCTCATCCGGCTCATGCAGGAGATCCAGCCCGACGAGATCTACAACCTGGCCGCGCAGAGCCATGTGCAGGTCAGCTTCGAGACACCCGAGTATACGGCAAATGCCGATGCGCTGGGAACCCTGCGGCTGCTTGAGGCCATGCGCATCTGCAACCTGCATCGCAGGTCGCGGTTCTATCAGGCGTCGACGTCGGAGCTGTATGGCAAGGCGCAAGAGATGCCACAATCGGAGACAACGCCGTTCTATCCGCGCAGTCCCTACGCGGCCGCGAAGCTTTACGCCTACTGGATTACAGTCAACTACCGCGAAGCCTACGGCATGCATGCCTCCAATGGCATTCTCTTCAATCATGAAAGCCCGATCCGCGGCGAGACGTTCGTGACCCGCAAGATCACGCGCGCTGTGGCCGCCATCAAGCTCGGCATGCAGGAGAAGCTCTATCTCGGCAACCTCGACGCCAAGCGCGATTGGGGGCACGCGCGCGACTATGTCGAAGGCATGTGGCTGATGCTGCAGCAGCCGGAGCCGGATGACTATGTGCTGGCGACGGGAGAAACGCACTCGGTGCGCGAATTCGTCGAGCTTGCCTTTCAAGAAGCCGGCTATGAGATCGGCTGGCGCGGCAAGGATGTCGACGAGGTGGGCTTCGACCGTGCGACGGGCCGTGTCCTGGTGAAGATCGATCCGCGCTATTTCCGGCCTACGGAGGTGGATCTGCTGCTCGGCGATCCCAGCAAGGCGCACCGCGTGCTCCGGTGGAAGCACAAAACCCCGTTTCGCGAGCTGGTCCGCACCATGGTGGCGGCTGACATTGAGGAGGCGCACATCAGCCGGCCGCGCAATCATAGTTGGGCTGCGCGGGATTAGGCTGCGTACGCATCGCCTTCCATGTATGGGCCGGCAAGCTGATAGAAAATTTGCACCTGCCGGCCGGTTCGAGAAGAGTCAAGCCTCAATTCGGCCCGTGTTGAAGTGACTCTCAAGGTCATAATTGCTGCGCAGAATACTCAGCTACGCTAGCTGGTCGGTTATTGATCAGCTTGTGCGCCTTAGTGTTGGTTTGGTCGTCGGCATAGCGCTGGCGCGTCACTTGGGCCCCGCTCAGTTCGGGACCTATAGCATCGTCCTTGCGATCCTCGTTATTGCGGGTTGTCTAGTACCGCTTGCTGCCGACCCTATTGTGATCCGTGAACTCGCGCGACGTCCCAACGCCACCGATAGGATCCTGGGATCTCAAGCAGCTCTTCGTAGTACTGGCTCTCTTCTTGCGATTGCGGCGGCAACCATCGGTATCGTGCTGCAAGGGCCCAATCTCGGAAGCGTGGAGCCTCTGGTCTACATTCTAAGCATCAGCTTTCTGTTTCACCCATTCGAGACTGTGGGCGCATGGCTGAACGCCAGTTTGCTCGGCCGCGCCAACATTATCGCGCGTTTGCCAATATTCCTGATTATGGCCGCTGTGCGCTTGATGCTGATATTTCTGCAGGCAGGGATCACCGCTTTCCTCATTCTTATACCCATCGAAGCAGCCTTAGCTGCAGCCAGTCTGGGAGTGGTTTACCACTCTCTTGGGCATAGAATTGCGCTGTGGCGCGTCAACTTTGATGAAATGCTATCGCTATTCAGGTCCAGTTGGCCACTCTTGCTTGCGGGGTTGTCCACGCTTCTATACATGCGGACTGACATAGTCATGCTTGGCATGCTGGCGGACAATAGGGAGGCTGGTATATTTGGTGTGGCCGCAAGATTTTCGGAAATGTGGTACTTTGTTCCGACGACGGCGGTCATGGCATCACAGCCTATCATTTCACAACTTCGAGAGCGTGATCCGGCCAGGTATATTGAGACTTTGCAGCTTCTGTACGGAATAATGTTTTGGTTTAGTTTTCTGATAGCGGTCGGATTTACGTTGACTGCAGATTTCATGGTGAATCTGCTTTTTGGTGATCATTACGCGCAGGCTGCTCTGGTGCTCAAAATTCACATTTGGGCAGCAATACCTGTATTTTTGGGAGTCGCTGGAAGCCAATTTTTGATCGCCGAGAATTACGTTTATATATCGATGTGGCGCACCATGATCGGCCTGGCGGCGAACGTTTTGCTGAACCTGTGTCTAATACCTCGTTGGGGCGCGCAGGGAGCAGCAGTTGCGACTGTTGTGTCCTTCGCGATCGCCACGTTCTCTCTATTTCTGTTCAAGGCCACACGTGGGCATTTCTCGATTCTGTGGCCTGTATTCAGACCATCTTGGCCCGTCAATGCCATCAAGCCGCTTTTCTCAGCTCTGAAGTCGTGCAAATCCTGAGCATGAGTGCGTGTAAAAGGTTGATTTCTGGACTTCTCTCCCGAACAAGCCTTCACTCACTGTATATCCTTCGTTATCATAGCTTCTTGGCGAGTATGGGGTGGTTCGAGAGTCAGCGCGCTGGAATGTCTTTGGACCGCGAAGGAAGGCCGGTGCCATGGATTACTTACAGCGCTTTGCTTTTTCTTCGCGAGCGAATAAATCCGGAGATGGATATTTTCGAGTTTGGGTCGGGACAATCAACATTGTGGTGGGCGCAACGTGTTCGCTCTGTGAAGGCGTGCGAACATGATTCTGCTTGGGTTGAAGCGATTCGAGCGCGTCTGCCGACAAATGCAGAGATCATATTTCGCCCTGTGGGGAATGGTTATGCTGAAGCTATACTCAACGACAATCGGGAATATGATATCGTCGTGATAGATGGGCGGGAGCGCGTGAAATGTATGAGAACCTGCACCGCTGCTCTAAAGCCAGGCGGAGTTGTCATCGTAGATAATTCTGAGCGAGCCGAATATCTTGAGGGGATGAATACTCTCAGGGAGAGAGGGTTTAGAGAACTCCAGTTTGATGGGCCTGGACCGGTCGTGGCCACCATGTGGCGAACGTCTGTGTTTTATCGCTCCGGTGGCAATGTTTTGCGAATCTAAGCGTGCTCATCGCCCGATCCTTCTTCTTCTGAAAGTGAAGTTTCGGTGAGCAGAATAAAGCGTCATATTCGGCGATTGATCCCGGTGAGGGTGACCGAGGCGGTACTTCGGCTGGCGGAAGCGCTTGATCCATTTGCAAGGATCTCCTTTTCTCAAGAAGGTGAAGATATTGTCGTCCGTAGGTTGTTTGAGGGGCAAGCCAGCGGATTTTACGTGGATGTCGGTGCGCATCACCCCTGGCGCTTTTCCAATACGTTCCATTTCTATCGGCGGGGTTGGCGAGGTATCAACATCGATGCCGATCCCGCAGCGATTGATCTGTTTCGAAGGGCAAGACCGCGTGACGTCAATCTTTGTGTTGGAGTGGCCGATCGAACCGCGAGCATGGTCTTCCATGTGTTCGACGAGCCGGCGTTGAATACGTTTGATGCGGCCTTGGCAACAGAGCGCGAGCGGGACACGTCTTACAAGGTAGTGGAACGCAGGCAGGTGCAGGTGAGGCCGCTCGCCGACATCCTGGCAGAGAGCATGCCGACCCGGCGGATCGATCTGATGTCGGTGGATGCCGAGAACTTCGATCTGCATGTGCTGCGCTCCAATGACTGGGCCAGATTTCGTCCGCGCTGCCTGCTGGTGGAGGCTCGTGAGACGGACATCTCGCGCCTCCCCAACCATCCTGTGCATGTGTTCGTGGCCTCGAAGGAATACTCTCTTTTGGCAAAGACAATCAGTACACTAATCTATCAAGACGTAGCGACTTGATGGGCAGTATGCGATGAGACCTTCGTCCCGCCCTGAAGGCAAGGCGATTGAGCCATGAGCGCGCCCGTCGCGGTTTTTGCCTATAACCGCCCCCAGCATCTCGGCGCCGTTCTGCAGGCACTGTCGGGCAATGCTGGGGCGGAGCATTCGAAGTTGTATATATTTTGCGACGGTGCGCGTAACGAGTCCCATGAGGCCGACGTCCGAGCGGTTCGACAGGTTGCGCGCCAGTCATCAGGATTTGGCAAGATCGAAATTATTGAACGGGAGAAGAACTGGGGATTGGCCCGCTCCATCGTCGAAGGTGTGCGGGATGTTTGCGCGGTCCATGGCCGCGTCATCGTGTTGGAGGACGATATCGTTCCGACGCCATTTTTCCTGCCCTATGTCAACGCAGCGCTCGACCGCTATGCCGATGCTGAACGGGTCATCAGCATCGGCTGCCATACCTTCGACAGTGGAATGGATCTGCCCGAGACCTTCTTTCTGCAGGTGCCGGATTGCTGGGGCTGGGGTGTGTGGCAGCGAAGCTGGACGTCATTCCAGGCAGACGGCGCGGACCTGCTCAGGCAGATCCTCGACCGCGAGGCTGCTTCTCGGTTCGATTTCGACGGCACCTATCCCTATACCCAGATGCTGAAGGACTGTGTCGCCGGCCGCAATCAGTCATGGGCGGTCCGCTGGTATGCGCATGCCTTCCTGACTGGCAGCTTAGTGCTTTATCCGTCGCGCGCCGTGACCTCGAATATTGGTTTCGACGGCAGCGGCGTTCATTGCGGTTTGCATTCCGGATTGGACATCAGATTCGCGCAATGTCCGATTGCGGTTGAGGAAATTCCGCTGGAGGAAAGTCCTGCAGCGCGGGGGGCTTGGAAGGAGGCGCTCTTTGCCCTTGGCGGGCGCCCACCAGGATCTGTTCAACGCCTCACGCGGCGCGTCAAGCGAATGCTTCTGTCGTAGAGGACTTCTCTTCGTGCTAAGGAAACTCGGTCGGTGGGCCTCGCGCCTGAACAGGCTGTCCCTCACCGTTGAGGAGCGGCTGGATCTCGTCCAACAGGCTCTCGGCCGCATCGAGGCGCGTCAGACAGCACAGGCTGTGCTAGGTGATTTTGGATCAGCAGAATTCAAGGTCTATTCGCAGTGGGGTGAGGACGGCATCATCGAGCACCTCCTTCGTCATGTGCCGATTGCCAATGCGACCTTCATCGAATTTGGTGTGCAGGACTACAGCGAGTCGAACACGCGCTTTCTCCTGACCAACCGCAACTGGTCGGGCCTCGTTATGGACGGTTCTGCAGACAATATTGCAACCATCAGACGCGACCCGATCTACTGGCGGCACAATCTGAAGACCGAATGCACCTTCATAACGCGCGAAAATATCAACGACACAATAAAGAAGCAGGGCGTGTCCGGTGACATCGGGCTTCTCTCGATCGACATCGACGGCAACGACTACTGGGTCTGGCAGGCCATCGACTGCGTGTCGCCGCGCATCGTCGTAGCAGAATACAATGCACTGTTCGGAGCCACTGCCGCGGTTTCGGTGCCGTATGAGGAACGTTTCGAGCGCAGTCGCGCTCATTATTCCAATCTGTACTGGGGGTGCTCGCTTCCGGCGTTTGCCCATCTAGGCGAGAAAAAGGGATATGCGCTGGTCGGTGGCAACAGCGCGGGCAACAATGCCTTTTTCGTCAGGCGCGACGTGCTGGGCGCGCTGTCGGCCGTAACGCCCAAGGCGGCATTCCGACCTGCCAAATTCCGCGAGTCGCGCAACGAGGACTGTTCGTTGTCTTATCTTGACCCTGCGGACGCCTTGAAAGTCATTGGTCACCTGAACATTGTGAATGTTGTAACCGGATCATCCACAACAATCGCAAGCGTCGCCGACCATTCATCGCAGATGCCTGTCAACTAAACTGGAACCGGTGCCCTTTGCGTTTTCACCTCAAGCAGATTGCCATTCAGCTTTGCCCGCCGGTTCTGCTGCCGCTGATGAGGACGGCCTATCGCGGCGTGAAAGGTCGCGGTCCCTTCACCAATCCTCATGAGCAAAACCTTGACATCTATTGGGATGCCGAGATGGAGCAGATTCTCGAGACATGGGGCGCGGGGAATGTTTGGTCCGAAATTCAGTTGGCCTTGGCCGGCCGGGCCGGCAAGGCACTCGACATCGCCTGCGGTACCGGCAAGACGATGGAAATCCTGGGCGGCGAGCGCGACCTTGAGCTTTGGGGTTGCGACATATCGGATCGCTTGATTGACCGCGCGGTGTCGCGCGGCATCCCACGCGATCGCCTCCATGTGGGCGATGCAACGAAGCTGCCATATCCAGACGAATTTTTCGACTACTCCTATTCCATCGGTTCGATCGAGCACTTCACCGAAGCCGGCATCGCCGATCTTCTCAACGAGTGTCGCCGCGTCACACGCGCTGTGGCTTTCCATACGCACCCCGTGTCTCGTAGCGGCGAGAACGAGGGTTGGATCACCACAAAGCAAAGCTACTTTAATAATTCCACGGAATGGTGGCTCAGTAAGTATTGCGCCGTATTCGGCACGGTGCGAGTCCTCGACTCGCTTTGGGAGGACGATCGCTCCAGGGGCAAATGGTTCGTTTGCAGCTGAGCTTGTCGCGCCCCACAATGAGCATAAAGTACAGAATGGCTGCTGCGCTGCGGCTAGTCCGCGCGCAGCAGGGAGGTCTGAAAGGCCTTTACAATGATTGGGAGTCGGCGCGGCGGAATGGCGACAGTTACGATACCATCACCATCCAAGGCGCCGTCGTGACCGCCGCAGAGAAGGCATCGCGAAGTAATGGCCGACTGTTCGATCGCGACGGGCATGTCTTCGATGTGCCAATTACGCCGTTCCCGTTGCTGGCCTGTCTGCTCAAGCTTGCCGGCTGGAACGGTAACCGCCTCAATGTTATCGATTTTGGTGGAGCGCTGGGCGCCACCTATCGTCAATGCAAGCCGTTCATGACGCAGCTCTCGCTTCGCTGGGTTGTCGTCGAACAGGCTGCCATCGTGAAAATCGGGACCGATCGCTTCCAGGACGAAGTCTTGCGATTTGCCGAAGACATGGCACAGGCAGCAAACCAGTGGCGCCCCGATGTGCTCATCTTTTCCGGCGTGCTGCAGTATCTGGACGATCCCTATGACGTGCTGAAGCAGGCATTGGCGCTTAACCCGGCGATGATCATTGTCGACCGCAATCCGTTTTCCTCGCGAGCTGAAGACATTTTCACGGTTCAGCATGTGCCGAGATATCCTTTTTCTGCGCGCTTGCCCTTCAGGATCTTCGGCCATGATGTGATCGAGAAGATGGTGGCGCCCGGCTACGGCAAGTTTGCCCAGTTTGACACGGTGGATCCGGATATGAGAGCCAGCATGGTTGCCGTGCGATTTCTAGGCAAGGTCTTCGAACGCGTCGAGGGAAGCGTTAGTGTTCCCATTCTGACCGTTGGTTCCCGGCGTTGATGGTCTCGAGTTTATCGAGGGCGCGTCGCTCCTTGTCGAGGATGATCTCGGCGCTATTGGTCCACACGAAAGGCTTGGGATCGGCATTGTGGTGGTCGAGATAGTCATGGATCGCCTCCTCGAGGTCGGACACGCTTCTGAAGATGCCGCGCCGGATGCGCTTGGTGGTGATCTCGGCGAAGAGGCGCTCCACCAGATTGATCCCTGTTCTCATGCCCTGAGCATGAGCTGCTTCGCGCTTTCATGGAATCCTCTGAACGCGTCACACCACTAGCATGGCCTATGAAACCATAGAGCACGACGGTATTCTCTACGCGGAGGTGATCTGGGCTGGGACGGCGGTACCCAAGAGCAGGTTCTTTTCCAAGGACGATTCATCCTTCCAGTTCGGCCTGCTGGCGCACGAGGCGGGGTTCATCGAGCCGGCACACTACCACCATCCGGTCAAGCGCGAAATCAGCGACCTGCAGCAGATGCTTGTTGTTCAGCGCGGTGTCCTGGCGATCGACTTCTACACGCCGGAGGGAGACAAGTTTCGCGAGGTCATCCTGCGGGTCGGAGATGCGATTAATCTCGTTCATGGCGTCCATTCGGTCCGGGTGATCGAAGACATGCAGTGCGTCAGCGTCAAGCAAGGCCCCTTCCTTGGCGACAAGCTCGATAAGGTCAATGTCGACATCAAATAAGATCCCTGTGCATGAGCCCGACCTCGGCGAGGAAGAGGTCGAGGCGGTAATAGCAGCGCTCAGGCGTGGCGAAATCTCGGGTTCCTTCGGCACGGCTCTGCCCGAGTTCGAGGAGCGCTTCGCGGCCTACTGCGGCTGCAAATACGGTGTTGCCGTTACGAGCGGGACCACGGCGCTCCATCTAGCGGTCGCTGCCGCCGGAATTGGGGCTGGTGACGAGGTGCTCATGAGCGCGTCTACCAACATTGCGACTGCGCTCGCGGCTTACCACAATGGCGCAGTTGCGGTGCCGGTGGATTCAGAAACTGTGACTTGGAACCTCGATCCGGACCGCATTGAGGACCTGATCACTCCGCGCACGCGGGCCATCATCCCGGTGCACATCTTCGGTCATCCCTGTGACATGGATCGCATCATGGGGATCGCGCGCAAGCACAACATCATTGTCATCGAGGATTGCGCAGAATCGCACGGCGCTACTTGGCGCGGCAGGATGACCGGCAGCTTCGGCGATATGGCGTGTTTCAGCTTCTACGCCAACAAAATCATCACCACAGGCGAGGGCGGTATGGTGGTGACCAGTGATGCCAGGCTCGTCGAACGGTTGCGGTTGTTGCGCAATCTGGGCTTCATCAAGCCGAGATTTTATCATGAGGTGCCGGCTTACAACTTCCGCATGACCGGGATGCAGGCTGCGCTTGGGCTTGCGCAACTCGCCAAGATCGATCGCTTCATCGCCGACAAGCGCCGGGTTGCTGCGACCTACAACGAGAGGCTGGGAAATATTCCTGGGCTGCAGCTGCCGGCAGAACTTCCCGAAGCGCGTAACGTGTACTGGATGTACGCACTGGTCGTGAAGCCGGATTTCGGGCGCACGCGAGACGAGCTGGCGCAGATCCTCGCGCAGCAGGGGATCGAAACACGCACCTTCTTTTGTCCGATGAACATGCAGCCCTTTCTGCGCGGGCAGGTAGGTTTTCGCGACGTGGCATGCCCGGTGGCCGAAAAGATCTGGACTAGCGGGTTCTATCTGCCGTCCGCCAATCAGTTGGGCGAGGCGGAGATTGCACGGGTGTGCGAAGTCATCGCTGCGGCCAGGCGCTGAAGACCGTGCACGTTGGGGCGGTCTTGGCTGGGTTCGGCGCGGAAAGCGGAGGTGGCTACACATTCGAACGCGAGATCCTCACAGCTTTGTCGGTGCAGGCCGGTGCTTCCGATCATCGTTTTACTGTTCTTTGTCCCCAGCCTGCGGAGGAGGCGCTGCGCGCGGTGACCGCTGGCACCCGGCTTGGTGTCGCATCAATCCCGCGCGGTTCCGGTCGTCTGGGCGCCATGCTGCTGCGCGAGGTCGAGGCGGTGCGGGCGCATTGGCGGCGGCCGAGCGCGATCGACACAGTCGCCGCGACCCTCGGAGTTCAATTCGTCTGGTTTCTGAGCGCTCAGCCAGACCGCACGGACCTGCCCTACATGACAGTGGTGTGGGACTTGCAGCATCGCGCCACGCCATGGTTCCCTGAGATGAGCGCGCGTGGAACGTGGGATGCGCGCGAGGCGGTACATCGCTGGTTTTTGCAGCGCGCCAGCAGGATCATCACGGGCACGGAGGTCGGTCGCCAGCAACTGCGCGGATTCTACCAGATCCCGGACGACAACATTCTCGTGCTGCCGCATCCGACGCCGGCATATGTCAGCATGGAGACGGTGTCGCAAGGGGATGTGCTGGAGAAGTTTGGGTTGCGCGAGCCGTTTGTCATGTACCCAGCGCAATTCTGGCCGCACAAGAACCACGCCAATCTCATCCTCGCCCTCGCGGCCCTGAAACGCCAGGGGCTTTCGGTCTCGTTGGCTCTGTCCGGCTCGGATCAGGGAAATCGTGCGTTCATCGGCGACCTTGCGGCGCGGGAGGGCATCGGCGATCTCGTGCATTTCCTGGGCTTTATCGAGCGCTCCGATCTCGTCGCGCTCTATCGCCGTGCCCTGGCACTGACATATGTCTCCTGGTGCGGGCCTGAGAATCTGCCGCCCCTCGAGGCGTTTGCGCTTGGTTGTCCGGTGATTGCCTCTCGCATTCCAGGCGCCGAGGAGCAGCTTGGGAACGCGGCGCTGTTCTGCGAGCCGGGCAATCCCATGGACATCGCCTCAGCCGTGGCAAAGCTGAATGCAAATCCAGACCTGCGGCAACGCCTGATCGAGGACGGCCGCCTGCGCAGCACGCGCTTCACGCCACGAGACTACGTTGCTGGCGTTTTTGACTTTCTCGACCAATTCGAGACGGTCCGCCGCTGCTGGCCGTGAGGCGGCTGATCCGATGCGTATTTCCATCGTTACACCTTGCTTCAACATGGCTTCTCATTTGGGAGCCACCATTGCATCGGTGCGGGCCAACCTTGGACCGGACGACGAATACTTCATTGTCGATGGCGGCTCGACTGACGGCAGTGTGGACATAATTCGTGCCCATGCCGATCTGCTCAAGGGATGGGTCAGCGAGCCGGATCGCAGCTATGCCGATGCTTTGGCTAAGGGTTTCGACAGGGCAACCGGCGACATCCTGTGCTGGATCAATGCGGGTGATCTTCTGCTCACCGGGGCGTTCGAACGCGTCCGCGCGGCGATCGCCGAAACCGATGCCGACATGATTTTCGGCGATGATTTCTATATCGACGAGAAGGGATGTGTGCTCCGTTTCAGTCGCGGGTGGGTGTCGGATTTGCGTGCTTCCATGCTGTTTGGAGGATGGACGCCGCTACAGGACGCCTGCTTCTGGCGGCGCGAGCTGTACATCGCTGCGGGAGGGATAAATCCTGAGGTGCACTATGCGGCCGACTACGATCTTTTCCTGCGCATGGCCATGCGCGGCAGGACGCGGTACGTGCCAGTGGCATTTAGCGCCTTTCGCCGGCATGCGGGGCAAAAATCCAGCGCCGGCGCGGAAGCCTATCATCGCGAGCGTATGACGTCGCGGAGCAAGGCGCTCCGCGACGTGCCCGGTTGCAAGCTGGGTCACGCCGCGCGTGGACTTGTTCACCAAGTGGCTGTGCGCTGGCGCGTGCATGTGCAGCAGCGCTTCTGGCAACGCGCTGATCTCGCTGGGCGTTCCGTCAGGGAGCTGGCCGCTGCCACCTATTGGCCGCGCACGGTATCTGATGGGTAGCGATATTCTGCGACGATGGCTGCTTCCCTTTCTCGATCCGCTGCGCCTGATGGCTCTGCTCAGGTTGCCCGCCTTCTTTCGCGAATGGCGCGCGTTCCAGCGTGCTTCATCCGGAGCGCGCGCTCGCTTTGCAGATCTGTATCCCTGCCTTGCGGACAGAACGAAGAGCACGCCGTTTGATCCGCACTATTTCTACCAGGGGGCGTGGCTTGCACGGCGATTGACCTCTAATCGCCCAGCCTTCCACGTCGATGTCGGCTCCAGCGTGCTGATGCTCAGCGTCGTGTCCGCACAGGTTCCGGTTGTGGTTGTCGACTATCGTCCGGCGCATGCGGCACTCGACAATTTTCTGCCTGTTGCGGGCGATATCACGCGGCTGCCGTTCGCTAGCAGCAGCATTGCGTCGCTCTCCTGCCTACACGTTGTCGAGCATATCGGGCTTGGCCGCTACGGCGATCCGATTGATCCCGATGGCTACCGTCGCGCGCTTGCTGAGTTGCAGCGTGTCGTCGAACCCGGCGGCCGGCTCTACTTGACGACGCCGGTTGGGCACGCACGTGTTTATTTCAATGCGCACCGGGTCTTCGCGCCGGATGCCCTGCTTGCTTCGCTCAACAAACTGGATCTGGTAAGTTTTGCGCTCGTTGACGATGCTGGTACGTTCAGGAACGAAGCGGACATGGCTGTTGCCGGCAATTTGTCATATGGCTGTGGGATGTTTGAGTTCGTGCGACGCAGCGCATGAACTGTTGCTCCTTGAACGTCTGCGCAGCCATTGACCGTAGCGATCAATGGCCTGCTGCCAGCCGTTGGCACGTCCCTACTTCGCCGCGAGCCTGCTACAGAGTTGGTGATCCGGTTGCCCACATGATGCCGCACAGGCCGCGGCAACGCGATGACACGGATCTGGATGGATTGCATCCGTGATCGCACGTCTGAGACGGCGGCTCGCGCGCAGCGATCTGTGGAGTTACAATCTGCGCAACCGCGATCGTTGGGTTGCGGAGCAGGCGCGGCTGGTCCGTAGCGGCGCCCGTGTGATCGATGTGGGAGCGGGCTCGGCGCCCTACCGGTGTCATTTCAGTCACTGCAGCTACAAAACCCAGGATTTTGGCGGTTTGGAGGATGCTCAGCTACGCCATGGCGGGTACGATCAGATTGATTTTGTCTGTGATGCCAGGTCCATTCCGAGCGCGGATGGAGCATTTGATGTGGTGTTGTGCACCGAGGTCCTTGAGCATCACCCTGAGCCAATCGCAGTGGTGCGTGAATTTGCGCGCATCCTTGCCCCGGGCGGCCGCCTCCTGGTGACTGCGCCGCTGGGTTCCGGCATCCATCAGGAGCCCCACCACTACTATGGTGGCTATACGCCGTTCTGGTACCGCAAGTTCCTTGCGGAAGCGGGATTTCACAGCGTCACCATCGCAGCCAACGAGGGATCGCTGCGCCATTTTGCGCAAGAGGCGGTTCGGTTCGTTCGCATGACACGGCCGGGAGCTTTGTCGATGCCGCTGACGGCAACCATCTTGTGGATTCCCGTCTGGGCTCTCCTGCTGCCTTTTTTAGCCGTGGTCGTCCCTATTGGAGCTTATCTTTTGGACAGGTTTGACCGCGAGCAGCGGTTTACTGTCGGCTATCATGTCACGGCGGTGCGGGCCGGTAAGTCATCAGCGGCATGAAGATCCTGTGCATCTTCGGCAAGCATGCCTATGGCGACACGGCTCGTGGCGAGGGTTACGAGTATGCGAACTTCCTGCCCTCGCTTCGCGCTCTCGGCCATGAGACTGACATCTTCGATTCCTTCGATAGAGGAGCATACAGCGATTTCGCGGACCTCAATCGCCGTCTCGTGAGCGCCGTCGCCGACATGCGACCGGACCTTCTCTTCTGTGTGCTGATGCACTACGAGGTGTGGACGGAGACGCTTGATCTTCTTCGATCGCAAACTCCAGTGGCCGTGCTCCACTGGGGCACGGATGATTCCTGGAAGTTCCGGCAGTTCTCCCGCTTCCTGGCTCCCCACGTCGATGTACACGTCACGACGGACAAAGCCGCCTTCGCGATGGCGCAGCAGAGCGGCTTGAACAATGTTGCTCTATCGCAATGGGCAGCCTCCGACGCAGGACTGGCGGCGCCCATCACAAGCACCGAGTGTGCATATGAGGTCAGCTTCGTTGGTGCGGCCTATGGTGAACGGCGTTCGCTGGTGGAGGCGATCCGTAAGAAGGGCATTGCCGTCTCGTGCTTCGGTCACGGGTGGGAAAACGGACCGGTAAGCGCAGCCGATGTTCAAAGCATCTACCGTCGCTCGCGAATATCGATCAACTTTGCCGAAGCGAGCTGGCAGCTAGGCGGAGTGCGCTCGCGGCAGATCAAGGCTCGCAGCTTCGAGGTGCCGGGGGCGGGAGGATTTCTGCTGACACAGGTGGTTCCGGGGCTGGGGGACTATTTCGATCTGGATCGAGAGATTGCAACTTTTGAAGGTCCTGACGAGCTCGAGGCGCGCATCCGCCAATTCCTGGAGAACCCAGAGCAGCGCGACCAGAGAGCCCGAAACGGCCATGCGCGGGTCGCCCGAGACCATACGTATGCACGCCGCTTCAAGCCTCTGATCGCCGACGCCGTGCGTGTTGGCGCGCAGAGGCTCCGGCCTGAGGGGTGGAATATTGGTCCCGCGGCATTGGAGATGCAAACTGCTCGTCACCGAACTGGTCCCGGCGCGGCCGCGCTTAGGTCAGCGATGATCACCGCCGGGCAATTGCTCTATGGCAATGAGCGCGGTGCGAGGGCCGCGCGCAGGCTGGCATTTGAAGTTTCATGGCGCCTTTCGGGCAAACACACGTACAGCTCTCGGGGGTGGCCGGGCCGCCTTTTCTACCGGGAGAGCTGAGGACGTTGGCCCCCGCCATCAGCATAGTCATGTCGGCGCTCAATGCCGAAGCGAGCATTTCCATGGCGATCCGCTCGATCGTCAAGCAGACGTTCGAGGACTGGGAACTGCTCGTCTATGACGACGGGTCCCGGGACCGAACTGCCGATGCGGTGAGTTGCTTTGATGATCCCCGCATACGCTTCCGTCGAGGCTCCTGCAGGATCGGTCTGGCTGCCCGCCTCAATCAAGGGATCAGAGAATCCCAAGGCGATCTGATTGCACGAATGGATGCCGATGATGTGGCTTATCCGGAGCGTCTAACCCGCCAGCTTGAATTTCTGCGCACCCATCCAGAGATTGATCTGGTTGGATCCTCTGCGATCGTTTTTTCGAGGTCCAGGCAGGCGATCGGCATGTTTCGCGTCGCGACCGAGCACGCCGAAATTTGTCGGAGGCCGGCCATTGGCTTCGTGCTGCCGCATCCTACGTGGCTCGCGCGGCGTACCTGGTTTGAGAGATTCTCCTACCGAGAGGACGCAAAGCGGGCTCAGGATCAGGATCTGCTTCTCCGGGCTCATACCTCGAGTCGCTTCGCCAATCTGCCGGAGGTGCTGCTGGGCTATCACCAGGATACTCCAAGCCTCCGGCATATTGTGCTCGGGCGCTGGCACTATGGCCTTGCACTCTACCGCGACGCGCGAGAGCGCGGCACGCCGATTGCCGGTCTGGTAGGTATGGGCACACAGCTACTTCGGGCGGTGATTCCCGCCACGCTGATTGCTGTAGGGCGTGGTGATTTCGTCCTGCGTCGGCGATTTCAGCCTGTTTCATCGGGGGAACTTGAGCGGTGGACGGTTGTCCTCGCGGACGTCAGCAGGGGACAACGGGGTATAATCCAGCCAGACTGCAATTAAGGCGTGCCCTTGTGCACCCGATGGGCACACGTGCGTGGGACATTGATGACGGCATTCAGCGACAGGAAGCAAAGCCTTGATATCAAAGGTGCGCGGGTCTTCGTGGCCGGCCACCGCGGCATGGTCGGGTCGGCGATCGTCAGGCGCCTCGAGACGGAGGGATGCACTGTCATTGTGGCTGATCGGTCGCGGCTCGATTTGACCCGCCAAGACGCTACCGAGCGTTGGCTGGCTGGCAACCGTCCGGATGTTGTCATTGGGGCGGCAGCGAAGGTTGGGGGTATTGAGGCGAATAGCGAGTATCCCGTCGATTTCATCGCCGACAACTTGGCAATCTCGCTCAACCTGATCCGGGCTAGTCATGCGGTGGGTGTAAGAAAGCTTTTGTTCCTTGGTTCGACCTGCATCTATCCCAGGCTCGCCGCGCAACCGATGTCCGAAGATCAGCTTCTGACAGGCCCGCTGGAGCCGACCAACGAGTGGTACGCGATCGCGAAGATCGCCGGAATCAAGCTGTGCCAAGCCTATCGCAGGCAGTACGGATGCGACTATATCTGCGCAATGCCGACCAACCTCTACGGTCCTGAAGACAACTATCATCCCCAGCATAGCCACGTTGTGGCCGCGCTTCTGCGCCGCTTCCACGAGGCCAAGATCGCTGGCGCGTCAAGCGTGACGGTCTGGGGTACCGGGGCGCCGCGCCGGGAGTTCATGCATGTTGATGATATGGCGGATGCCTGCGTCTTCCTGCTGAAGGACTACAGCGCTGAGGAAATCGTCAATGTCGGTTGGGGGAGTGACATAGCGATTGCGGACCTCGCGCGCATGATCGCCGACATCGTCGGTTACACACGCGAGATCGTCTTTGATCCCAGCAAGCCGGATGGGACACCGCGCAAGCTCGTGGACGCCAGCCGGCTCAGCGCGCTGGGTTGGCGGCCGCGGATCCGGCTGCTCGAGGGGTTGGCGCAGACTTACGAAGACTTTAGGAACAGGCAGGAGCGCTACATTGGCTGAGCTTCAGCAACCGCGCGATCTGCCGGAGATCGATGCAATACGGATTGCGGTCATAGGCCTCGGGTATGTGGGGTTGCCACTTGCAGCCCATCTTGCTCGGCGCTTTCCGGTGATCGGATACGACATCGACGCGCGTCGCATCGATCAACTGAGCCGAGGGGTGGACAATACGGGCGAAGTCACCGAGGCGGAGATGCAGCAGGCGGCGGACTTGCGCTTCGTCAACGATCCTGCCGAGCTCAAGAGATGCAACTTTTACATCGTCACCGTTCCCACACCAATCGATGAGGCGCGGCGCCCTGATCTGACTGCGCTTGAAAAGGCGAGCGCAACCGTCGGGTGCGCCATATCCCCGATGAATGTCGTGGTGTATGAGTCGACCGTCTATCCGGGCGCAACAGAGGAAATTTGCGTCCCCATCATCGAGCGCCTCTCAGGTCTGACATTTAACCGCGATTTTTTTGCCGGCTATAGTCCCGAGCGCATCAATCCGGGTGACATTGAGCGACGTCTTCCGAATATTCGCAAGATCACGTCTGGATCGACACCCGGCGCGGCCGACTTGATCGACCGTGTCTATGCGTCAGTTATCCAAGCCGGGACGCACCGGGCAAGCTCGATACGGGTGGCCGAAGCAGCCAAGGTCATCGAGAACATTCAGCGTGATCTCAATATCGCGCTCGTCAACGAGCTCGCGCAGTTGTTCAAGAAGCTCGGTATTGAGACCAGAGAAGTATTGGAGGCTGCTGAAACCAAGTGGAACTTTCACGCCTATCGGCCCGGCTTGGTCGGTGGACACTGCATCGGCGTCGACCCTTACTATCTGACGCACAAAGCCCAATCGGTCGGCTTCCATCCTGAGATCATCCTGGCGGGACGCCGTGTCAATGACGGCATGGCTGCATTCGTGGCGCACGATATCGTAAAGACCATGGCGCGTCGCAAGATCGCCCCGGGAGATGCGCGGTTGCTCATTATGGGCTTTACCTTCAAGGAAAACTGTCCCGATACGCGCAACACGAAGGTTGCCGACCTTGTTCGCGAGCTTGAGCCGTTCGCCAAAGAGGTTGCGGTGTACGATCCGTGCGCCGACCCTGCACAGGCGCTGCAGGAGTATGGTATTGCAATCCACAACGAGATGCCGGCAGGTTTGTTTGATGGTATCGTTCTCGCCGTACGTCATCGCGCCATTGAGGTGCTCGGCTTGGCGAAGCTGCATGCGAGGTTGAGAACAGAGGCAGGCTTTATCTACGATCTCAAGGCGATCCTGCCCCTCACCGCGAGCGACGCGCGTCTATAGGCCTGCAGCGAGCCGGGAACTTTCGCGCTTGAGTGTTGCGCTCGCGGCGCCGGTCTGGTGCTGCGTGAGCTGCAACAATGATCATCGAAGACAAGGGAATAATTCGTGAGCGCGACGGCCAATAATGCGATCCTGGTGACTGGCGCGGCCGGGTTCATCGGTTTTCACGTTGCTCGCGCGCTGCTGGGCAAAGGGCGTGCGGTGGTCGGCATCGACAGCCTTTCAAACTACTATGATCCGGCCTTGAAGCATGCACGCCTGAAGTTGCTTTCATATGACGGAAATTTTCGGTTCATCCGGATGGACCTCGCCGATCGCGGAGCTGTAAACCAGCTATTCTCGAACGATAAGTTCCCGCTCGTCGTCCATCTCGCCGCGCAGGCGGGTGTACGTTATTCGCTGACGGATCCCCACGCCTATGTGGACGCCAACCTGCAGGGCTTTCTCAATGTGCTTGAAGGCTGCCGGCACGTCGGCTCCCGTCATCTCGTCTATGCCTCGTCATCCTCCGTCTACGGCGCCAATACGAGACTGCCGTTTCGGACTTCGGACAACGTCGATCATCCCATCAGCCTCTATGGCGCATCCAAAAGAGCCAATGAGCTGATGGCACATTCCTATAGCCATTTGTTCAGCCTGCCGACCACCGGATTGCGTTTCTTTACCGTCTACGGCCCCTGGGGGCGCCCGGACATGGCCATGTGGCTATTCACCGACGCCATTCTGGCAGGGAGGCCGATCAAGCTCTTCAACAATGGTCAGATGCTGCGGGACTTCACATACGTGGACGACGTCGTCGAGGCCGTTGTCCGGTTGGTTGACCGACCGGCCGTCGCAGATCCGCTTGCAAGCGAGGACCCAAGCCCCGCACGTAGTACGGCGCCCTGGAAAATCTATAACATCGGTAACAACCGACCGGAAAAATTGCTCGATGTCGTGACTTATATGGAGGAGGTGCTTGGCAGAAAGGCTATACGAGAACTGCTGCCGATGCAGCCCGGCGACGTGCCCGCAACCTACGCGGATGTGGACGATCTGATGCGCGACGTCGGTTTCCGGCCCTCGACGCCGATTGCAGAGGGGGTACGACGTTTCGTCGATTGGTATCGAGCCCATCATGGTGTTTGATTGCGCACAAGATATACACCTCGATTGCTGCATTTCCATTTGAGCAGATGTATCGCGCCGCGAAAGCAAATTGCAATTGAGCTAAGCAAGAGACAGCGAACGGTCTTGCTCGGCGAGGTGCCCTGTGGCTCCTAGGATTGTTTTTGTCATAACGGAAGATTGGTACTTCGTGCAGCACCGACTCCCAATGGCGCGTGCCGCGCGAGAGGCCGGGTTTGAAGTCCATGTGCTAACGAAGATCGTCAATCATCGTGCGGATATCGAGGGAGAGGGTTTCATTATCCATCCGTTGTCTTGGGGGCGGGGAAGTGTCTCCCCCCTGGCAGCCGCTGTGGCAGTGGCAAAGATCAACGCGGCGCTGAGGAGAATTGCGCCCTCCGTCGTCCACAATGTTGCAGTCAAGCCGGCGATACTGGGTTCGCTGGCCTGTCTTCCTCTGCGCCGCCTGGGCGTTGTGAACAGCATCACCGGCCTCGGCTCTGCATTTCTGCAGTCATCGCTCAAGGCGAGATTGGTCCGCTCGACATTGAGAATGTTGTTCAGACTGCTTTTCAATCGAAGATTTACGCTCAACATCGTGCAGAATCCGGACGATCGGGCTGCTCTTCGCTCGGCTGGCGTGTGTGACGGCAGGATTGTTCTCATCCCAGGCTCCGGCGTCGACACGGAAGTGCTGCAACCGTTGCCAGAGTCGCCGCCGCCTATCAAAGTGGCCTTTGTTGGTCGTATGCTCGAGGACAAGGGTGTCAGGACGCTGATCGAGGCGCATCGCCACCTGCGCAGGGAAGGGTCTGATGTCGAGTTGCTGCTCGCTGGCACGGCAGATCCAGAAAACCCGACGTCGATCGCCGATGAAGAGGTGAACCGCTGGGCATGTGAACGGGGTGTGACCTGGCTCGGCCACGTCACTGACATAAGGGGAGTGTGGGCACGGAGCCACATCGCCGTCCTGCCCTCCCGCCGCGAGGGACTGCCGAAGAGCTTGCTGGAAGCAGCCGCGTGCGCCAGGCCTCTCGTTGCCACCGATGCTCCGGGTTGCCGGGAAATTGCTCGGCATGGGGAAACCGGCCTGCTCGTTCCGGTGGATGCGCCGCTTCCTCTCGCAGAAGCAATCGCGACGTTGGCGCGAGATCCGACAATGCGCCAACGCATGGGTGTTGCTGCCCGCGCACTCGTCGTCAAACGGTTTTCTGCGGCAGACATTGGCAAGCAAGTCGTCGGGGTCTACAGGCGTCTTCTTTCGGAGACGCAACATCTGCCCTGACCTGCAAGAGGCCAGCAAGGGCGCATGGGGGGATAGCTGAGACGGCTTCCATGGGGATGTACAGGTAGAGGGATCAAGACCTTCCTTCTCCATCAGAACTACTGTTAAACATAAGAAAATAGATATTTTCGAGTTTCTGCGGCTCCGCCGGCGCGGGTGCTGAGTCAGGCCTGCTGCCGCGCAGCGTGTGCGCGGACATCTTCACCCTACATTGCCGTGGTCGTCCACCTCGCCGCAGCACCCGCGCCGAGCGCGTTCGGCTGTCCGCACTTGCAAACCGCAGCTTGATCTCGAGCGTTGCGGCAGGCGCAATATTTGTTGGAATATAGCGTCGGATGTGCATTGCTATCGTTCTTGTTTGACGCGCACGGCAGCAGGAGGGTCGAGATGGGTGTCAGCCGACGCAAGTGGTTGGGCTTTGCCGCGGGCTCCGCAGCCGTCATGCTGATTGCCTGGGGGTTGCCACAAGCAGAGGCTCAGGCGCAAGGCAGAGATGTCGTGGTGTTCGCCGCGGCCAGCCTCAAGAACGCTCTCGATGCCATCAATGCGCAATGGCAGAAGGAGACGGGGAAGAAGGCCACGATCTCCTATGCGGCTAGTTCGGCGCTGGCCAAGCAGATCGAGCAGGGTGCACCTGCGCAGCTATTCATCTCTGCTGATCTCGACTGGATGGACTATGTTGCGCACAAGAACCTGATCAAGCTTGATACGCGCTCTAATCTACTCGGCAACCGCATCGTGCTGATCGCGCCGAAGGACAAGGCGCAGCCGGTCGAGATCAAGGCCGGGTTCAACCTGGCCGAGATCATTGGCAATGGCCGTCTTTCAATGGCCAACGTCGACTTCGTTCCAGCCGGGAAGTACGGAAAGGCCGCCCTCGAGAAGCTTGGAGTTTGGGGCTCGGTATCGAGCAAGATTGCCCAGGCCGAGAACGTGCGCACTGCCTTGTTGTTCGTGTCACGCGGCGAGGCGCCGGCCGGCATTGTCTACCGGACCGATGCCGCCGCCGATGCCAATGTCAAGATCATCGGCATGTTCCCTGAGGACACGCACCCGCCAATCCTCTATGCCATTGCCCTGACGGCCAATGCAACCCATCCCGATGCGGCAGAGTTTCTGGCCTACGTCAGGTCGGGCAAGGCTCGGCCGCTGTTCGAGGCACAGGGGTTTGTGGTCCTCAGTGCAGAGCGGTCCTGAAGGGTGCAAAGTTCGGTGCGACCGGATTTTAAGAACGGACTGAGCTAAGGGTATCCATCGATGGACTGGATGACCCTGAGCCCCGAGGAATGGACAGCGGTCCGATTGAGCCTCAAGGTGGCGTTCGTGGCCACCCTGGTCAGTCTGCCATTCGCCATCGCCATCGCAGCCGCGCTGGCAAGGGGGCGGTTCTGGGGACAGTCGCTCCTCAATGGCTTCGTGCTGCTGCCTCTGATCCTTCCGCCCGTTGTCACTGGCTATGTGCTGCTCATCCTGTTCGGGCGGCAAGGACCGATGGGCAGCTTTCTTGCTGACCATTTAGGCATTGTGTTCTCGTTCCGCTGGACCGGCGCTGCGCTCGCCAGTGGTGTGATGGGTTTTCCGCTCATGGTGCGGGCTATCCGCCTGTCGATTGAGGCTGTCGACACGCGCCTCGAGGAGGCGGCGGGAACGCTTGGCGCCAGTCGCGCCTGGGTGTTTCTGACCATCACGCTGCCATTGATCGTGCCCGGCATCATCGCCGGCATGATCCTGTGCTTCGCCAAGGCGATGGGTGAGTTCGGCGCCACCATCACCTTCGTGTCCAATATCCCAGGTGAGACGCAGACTTTGCCCTCGGCCATCTATACCTTCACGCAAGTGCCCGGCGGAGATGCGGGCGCCCTGCGCCTGACCTTTGTCTCGGTGGTCATCGCGATGCTGGCGCTGTTGGCGTCCGAGCTGATGGCACGTAGTGCAAACCGGCGCCTGGATGTCGAATGACGCTCGTCATCGACATCAAGCACCGCCTCGGCAGCTTTCTGCTCGATGCCCGCTTTGAGACCGGAAGCGGCCTCGTTACCCTGTTCGGAAGGTCGGGCTCCGGCAAGACCTCGATCATCAATACCATCGCCGGCCTGATCCGTCCCGACAAGGGGCGCGTGACGATCAACGGGACCGTCCTGGTTGATACGGCCCGCGGCATCTTCCTGCCGCGCCACCGCCGCCGGATCGGCTATGTCTTTCAAGAGGGTCGCCTCTTTCCGCATCTGACGGTGCGGCAGAACCTCCTCTATGGCCGCTGGTTTGCGCAACCCGCGGCACGCGACGATCTTGACCGTGTGGTCGATCTGCTGGGGATCGGCTCCATGCTAGAGCGGCGCCCGGGCCGGCTCTCCGGTGGCGAGAAGCAGCGTGTTGCCATCGGTCGGGCCTTGCTCGCCAATCCGCGTTTGCTGCTGATGGATGAGCCGCTCGCCTCGCTTGATGAAGCACGAAAGGCGGAGATTCTGCCCTACATCGAACGGCTGCGTGATCAAATCCGCGTTCCCATAGTCTATGTCAGCCACTCCATTGTCGAAGTAACCAGGCTCGCGTCGACGCTGGTCTTGCTGTCCGAGGGCAAGGTCGCAGCCGTCGGGCCCACCACGGAGATCATGCATCGTCTCGATCTTTTTCCTTTGACCGGCCGTGCCGAAGCCGGCGCTATTGTGGAGGCGACAGTGGAGCGCCACGATGAGCGTTTCGCGCTGACCGAGTTGCGCTCGCGTGCGGGGCTCTGGAGGCTGCCGCGCCTGGATGCGCCTGTCGGTGCGCGGCTGCGGCTGCGCGTTCGTGCGCGCGATGTCATGCTTGCCAAGTCAGCACCGACGGACCTGAGCGCACTCAACGTGTTGCCAGGCACGGTAGCCGACATTGGGGCTCGCGAAGGGCCGATTGTCGAGGTTCGCCTCGATTGCAGCGGTGAGGCGCTGATTGCGCGTCTGACGCGCTATTCGGTTGAGCGGCTCGGTCTCGTCGCAGGCGCGCCGGTGTTCGCCCTCATCAAGAGTGTCGCGCTCGACCGCCGCAGCCTCAGCGGCCCCATGCGGGTAGGAAGCAGCGCCGATGCGGAAGCCAACGATACGTGAGCCGTCGCCGTGGGCGGCTCATGTCACGTGCTGCTATCGTCCCCGTTGTAGGGCCGGGCGGGCAGCGATGCCTTCAGGGCTCTGAGGTCGGCGGCAACTGCGGTGGCGGCTGCGCTTTCAATAGCCCGATAGCGGCCGACTATGTCCTGCCCGAGCTTGGTGAGGTGTGCGCCGCCGCCGCCGGTGCCGCCCATCTGCTTCGCGACGAGCGGATCGCGAAAGATCCGATTGATCTCGTCGACCAGCAGCCATGCACGCCGGTAGGACATGCCCATCTCCTTGCCTGCAGCCGAGATCGAGCCGTGCTTGGCGATGAACTCCATCAAAGTGATCTTGCCGGGTCCGAGATAGCCGTAAGCGCCGAAATCGACGCGGATGGTGAGGGCGGCATGGCGCATGTCGGCGCCGACGCGCTGCGCCAGGGTTGCCGCACGCCGACTTCGCTTGCTTGGTGCTTGTCGCATTCTTCCATTCGCTCGGTTGCGGACCTTGTTGCGGGCGGTGCTTCCCCGACAGGGACAGGATGTATCATGTCACAAAGGGCGAGCATGGTGAGGGCAGGAAAAAAGTACGCTTCGCAGGAGAGTGACGCTTCGCCTTGCGGCTCGGGTGCGGGTTGCGACGAGACGCTGAATGTCGTGGTCCCCCGCGGGTCACTTCAAATTCCTCCGGGTGCGGTCAGTCAAATTCCTCCACCCGCGAGGCAGGACAAGGTGATT
>JAIEQJ010000094.1 GCA_019747815.1 Hyphomonadaceae bacterium | reverse complement strand
AGCGGCGCTGACGGCGATCATCAGGTGGGGGAATTTCAAGTGACCATACCCGGGGGATTTTGACCGACCCACGGGGCGCGCTGCTTCTCCTGCGCCGGCGACTGGCCCTCAGCCACCAGCTTCCGTGCCGCCCCGCACAATTCGCGCGCAGCGCCAAGCGAGAGGCCACCAGTCCCGTAGCGCCCGATGGTCAACGTCTCCCGGCGGCCGTTGAGACGGTAGTCGTAACGGAACGTGATCTTGCCGGAAGGGGCCACGGCCACGTACATACCGTCACGGTCTGCGACCTTGTAGACTTTATCTTTTGATTTCAGATTCCTAAGAGACACATCGGTCAGCATCGTCACGGCCTTTCGGGGCCCAAACTCAGGCACTCGACCCCCAATTTTACCGTCAGAAAAAATACCGTCAATCTTGGATGATTATTATGTCATAACAGGCACTTAGTGCCAATATTTGGCTCGCGCTGCAGGAATGCGGCCTGACGGTATCGACAAAATGACCGAACACTCAGACGGCGCATACCGTCAGATCTACCGTCAGATCGTTTCGCTAGACCGCGATAGCCCGCGATAGTCGCGGAATTAAAATGCTAGGTATGTCAATATGTTGCGCCACGATTGCGATAGCAGGCGATAGTCATCGAAGGACGTTAAATCATTCCCACTCGATGGTGCCGGGCGGCTTGGAGGTGATGTCGTAGACCACGCGGTTGATGCCGCTCACCTCGTTGATGATGCGGGTCGCCGTGCGGCCCAGCACCTCGTACGGGAAGGGGAAGTAGTCGGCCGTCATGCCGTCGGTGGAGGTCACGGCGCGCAGGGCGCAGACGTGGTCGTAGGTGCGTGCATCCCCCATCACGCCGACGGTGCGCACCGGCAGCAGCACGGCAAATGCCTGCCAGATGCGATCGTAGAGGCCGGCCTTCCTGATCTCGTCGAGATAGATGGCATCGGCCTTGCGCAGGATGTCGAGCTTCTCGCGGCTGATCTCGCCCGGGATACGGATGGCAAGGCCCGGCCCGGGGAAAGGATGGCGCCCGATGAAGGGCTCCGGCAGGCCCAGCTCGCGCCCGAGCGCGCGCACCTCGTCCTTGAACAGCTCGCGCAGCGGCTCCACCAGCTTCAGGTTCATGCGCTCGGGCAGCCCGCCGACGTTGTGGTGCGACTTGATCGTCACCGACGGACCGCCGGTGAACGACACGCTCTCGATCACGTCCGGGTACAGCGTGCCCTGGGCCAGGAACTGCGCGGGTGCTGCGCCGGCACCCGAAGCGCCAGGCGAGGAGCTGCCGCCCAGCTTCCTGGCCTCCTCGTCGAACACATCGATGAACAGCGCGCCGATGGTCTTGCGCTTGACCTCGGGGTCGCTCTGGCCCTCCAGCGCCTGCAGGAAGCGCGCACTGGCGTCCACATGCACCAGCGGAATGTTGAAGTGGCCGCGGAACAGCGACACCACCTCCTTGGCCTCGTCGAGCCGCAGCAGGCCGTGGTCGACGAAGATGCAGGTGAGCTGGTCGCCGACCGCCTCGTGAATGAGCACGGCCGCCACCGCGCTGTCGACGCCGCCGGACAGCCCGCAGATGACGCGCCCCTGGCCGACCTGGGCGCGGATCTTGGCAATCTCGCTCGAGCGGAAGTGCGCCATGCTCCAGTCGCCGGGCAGTCCGGCGATTCTGCGCACGAAGTTGCCGATGAGCTGGCCTCCGCGCGGGGTGTGCGCCACCTCGGGGTGGAACTGCACGGCATAGAGCTTGCGCGCCTCGTCGGCGATGGCGGCAAACGGCGCGCCCTCGGACACGCCCACCACCTTGAACCCGGGCGGCAGCCGCGTGACCCGGTCGCCGTGGCTCATCCACACGGTGTCGGTGTCGCCCGTCTTCCAGACCCCCTCAAACAGCGCCGTGTCGGCCGTGATCGTCAGCTCGGCGCGGCCGAACTCGCGATGGTGCCCGCCTTCGACACCGCCGCCCATCTGCGCCACCATGGTCTGCTCGCCATAGCAGATGCCGAGCACGGGCAGGCCGGCCTTGAACACCCAGTCGGGCGCCCTGGGCGTGCCGAACTCGGTGACGCTGGCCGGCCCTCCCGAGAGGATGACGGCCTTCGGCTTCAGCCGCTCGAGCGCCTCGCCGGCCGTGCTGAACGGCACGATCTCGGAGTAGACGCCCTGCTCGCGCACCCGGCGCGCGATGAGCTGCGTCACCTGGCTGCCGAAGTCGATGATGAGGACGGTGTCGGTCATGGGCGCGGGGTCCCGGCGGAATCGGGTTGCACAGGCAGTGTCGGGTAAACCATCGCCGCATCGCCGGTCAAGCGCATGGCCCGGCTAGCAAAAACCCACGCACGGGAAAGTTTCGCCCTGTTCACTCACCGTTCACGGCATGGTATTTTGTCGCGCTCCGACTTCCTGCTATCCAGGCCGCCATGGAACCCGTCACATCAAAGCTCAAACGCGCGCGTCTGTTCGCCCATCTGCCGGACGACGCCATCGCCAGCCTGATCGAGCGGCCGGGCGTCGCCAGGGGCCAGGCCGGCGACATCGTCAAGGCCCGCCGCGGCGACCTGGTGGTGCTGCTCGAGGGCGGGCTGGCAATGGGCAGCAACGACGGCGGCCAGCACGCCGCCGCCTTCAGCGTGGAAGACGACGCGCCCGACCCGGCCATCCTCTACACCATCCCCGCCGCCGCCCGCGTGCAATTGAGCCGCCCGTCCGTCTACCTGGTGATCGACGGCCAGCGGCTCGACGACGTGCTGTCGGGCCGGCACGAGACCAAGAGCCTGGCGGCGCTGGAGGACAGCGTGCGCGAGCGGGTGGCGAGCCTGATCAAGGCGGAACCCTTCAAGCAGCTGTCCTTCGAGCACCTGTGCCGCTGCGCCGAGGCCATGCAGCCCGAGGACGTGGGGGCGGGCGATGAGGTGATTGTTCAGGGCGACACGGGCGATTTCTTCTACGTGATGGAATCCGGCGCGGCGGAGGTGCTGCGGGCCGATCCGGGGGGCGTGCCCATGCGTGTCGCCACGCTGGGCCCGGGCGCCAGCTTCGGCGAGGAGGCCCTGCTGAAGGGCGAGCCGCGCAACGCCACCGTGCGCATGACCAAGGCCGGTCGCCTGCTCAGGATCGGCAAGGCCGACTTCGATCGGCTGCTGAAGGCCGAGCTGCTGCGCGAGATCGCGCCGGAGGAAGCGCAGCGCAACGTGCAGCAGAACAAGGCGTCGCTGATCGATTGCCGGTTCGAGGAGGAATGGGAGCTGTGGCGCCTCAAGAATGCGCGCCTCATCCCGCTGGAAGAGATCAGGGAACGCGCGCGCGGCCTCGACAAGTCGCGCCAGTACATCGTCTATTGCCGCACGGGACGGCGCTCGCGCGCGGCCGCGTTTCTGCTGCGCCAGGCCGGGCTCGATGCGCACTCCCTGAAGGGCGGGATCGCGGCCTGGCCCTATGAGCTGGAAGGCGCCGCGCTGTAGGCCTCGGAACCTCTCACCTGTCATCCCGGACTTCGCGGAACGCGAATATCCGGGACCCAGGGGCAATAACGATCGCCGGCAATCCTCAGCCCTGGATCCCGGATATTTCGCTGCGCGGAATTCCGGGAAGACAGGAAGGGCGCTTGGGCTTCACTCGGGGCCTCACTCGGGGCCTCACTCGGCCGCCACGGCGTGGCCGTTGCCGTTGGCTGCGGCCTGCGCCGGCTTGGCCGTGATGCCGAGCCGCTCCACGGCCGCCAATAGGATCTGCCCCAGCAGCTCGGAATAGCGCATGCCCTGGAAGCCGGCCATGATGTTCATCTTGCCGTCCCAGCACCAGCCGGGGTTCGGGTTCACCTCCAGCAGCTTGATCTCGCCCTTGGCGTCGGCCCGGAAGTCGAAGCGCGCATAGTCGCGGCAGCCCAGGCGCTCAAACAGCCGCGAGGAGTTGTCGATCATCTGCTGCTGCTTCTGGTCCGAGAGCGTCGCCTCGCGGTACTTGATCTGCGTCCAATAGGGACTGTCGGGCTCCCATTTGGATTCGTAGCCGAGGATTCTCGGCAGCTTCTGATCGAGCTTGGAGTAGTCGACCTCGAGAATCGGCAGTGCGCGCAGCCCCTGATCGGGATTGCCGATCAACTGCACGGAGTATTCCGCGCCGGTCAGGAACTCCTGCACCAGCACGCCTCGCCTCGGGAACTCCGCGCGCAGGCGGTCGAGCGCGTCGAGCAGCGCCTTCTCGTTGCTGACGACGGAATCCTTCGTGATGCCCTGGCTGCTGTCGCCCTGGTTGGGCTTCAGCAGCGCCGGAAACACCGACGGCAGCGTCGCACCCTGATCGCCCGGGCGCACGTAGCTCTCCAGCGGCACCGGAACATCGAGCGACTGGGCCACGGCGCGCACCAGGCCCTTGTCGTAGCACGCCGCCAGGGCGGAGGGCGCAGCACCCGTGTAGCCCAGGCCCAGCACCTCCAGCAGCGCCGGGACGTGGAGCTCCTTGAACGGGTCGTTGTTCCAGCCCTCGTCGCACAGATTGAAGACAAGATCGGTGCGCAGCTCGGAGAGATCCCGGTCGAGCGTGGCGTGGTTGTCCAGGTAGCGGAACTTGTAGTTCGGCAGCTCGCTCAAGGCGTCCTTGAGCTTGCGGATCGTGTCGATGTCCTCGGGGTTGAAGGTGCCCCCGCGCTTGACCTGATCGGGCAGCCGATGGTCGCCCAGCAGCACCGTGACGTCGAGCGCCTGCAGCTTGCCCCTGCCCTTGCGGGCCGGCCGCTGCGGGGCGTCGGCGGAGAGCAGGATGCGGCGCGCCATCATGCCGAGATCCTGGTCGCGGTCGGACAGCGCCTCGGTGTGGCCGTGATGGCGAATGTTGCGGAAGCCGGTCTTGTCGAGCAGCTTGCCGATGCTCTCGCGGGTATAGAGGCGTTCCGCATAGAACTGGTCGGCGATCACGCCCATCTCGTCGTGGACGATCACCTCGCGCGAGATCAGCCGCTCCCCGTCCTGGCTGATGGAGCGCTCGCGGCACACGAAATGGTGCTCGTCGATCCATTCCCACGAGCGCTTGTCGAAATTCTCGTGCATGTGCCCGCCATCGGTGATGTCGAGCACGAGCTGGCCGCTCGGCCGCAGGATCTTGCCGACGGCCGTCAGCACCTTCTCGTCGTCCTGCTTGTTGGAGAAGTAGCCGAACGAGTTGCCCATGATGGCAACGCAATCGATGCTGCTCTCGGGCAGCCGCGGGTTGCGGGCATCGCCTTCCTTGAACAGCACCTGCAAGCCTTCGCTCTGGGCCCGCTTCTTGGCCAGCCGCACCAGATAGCGCGAGCGGTCAAGCCCCATCACGTGCTTGAAGCCGCGGCGCGCCAGCTCCAGGCAGTGCCGGCCCTGGCCGCAGCACAGGTCAAGGATGTGGCTGTGCGGCTGAACGGCGGCCGAGGCCACGATGAAGTCCACCTCGCGGCGCGTGTTCTCCGCGTTCTCGACGACATCGCCGTCGGTCTTGACGTAGAGAGCGTTGAAGAGCTTTCGCCACCACTCTTCGGGAAGGTGCGCCTCCAGGTCCGCAACTGGTCCGAGGCACGAACGCGGGGGCAAACGCCTGGGGCGCTTGGCCTTGCTAGACATGACCATGGTGGACAGCTGTCCTCCTCGCTACCGCCTTCGACAACCGGTGGAGCGCACCCGCCTTCGCTCTCCAGTCGACGCCGACCCTCGGACGGTCAACACCGGAACCCGTAGTGGTCTCAACAACGCGCGATCCTTAGTACAGCCAATGTCCATGTCAAACACTTATCTGTGGACGGTCAGCCTCCTTGGCAAGCACTCGGCGGCGCGGCGTGCGCTCGCAACACTAGCGGCGGCGCTCCATCACGGCGATGTAGAATCCGTCGGTGCCGTGTCGGGCGGGCGTGAGGAGAAGTCCCCCATCGTCCCGGTCGGCAGACACCGGCGGCTCGTTCCCGATCGCGGCCCGCCACGTCTCTCGCCAGGGCAACGCCATGAAATCGGAATGGTTCGACAGGAACCAGGCAAGCTGGTCGCCGTTCTCCTCAGGCAGCACCGAGCAGGTGACATAGACAAGGCGCCCGCCGGCCTTCACGCCCGCGGCGGCGAGCCCCAGGATGGCGCGCTGCTCCTCCACACGCTGGGCGAGGTTGGCCGGCTTCAGCCGCCACTTGGCATCCGGCCGGCGGCGCCAGGCGCCGCTGCCGGTGCAGGGCGCGTCGCAAAACACCGTATCAAAGCGCGGTCCCAGCGCCGCGAGGGCGTCCGCATCGCCCGCGCGCAACACCTGAACGTTGCGGGCACCCGCTCTCTTCAACCGCTCGAATATGGGGCGCAGGCGCTGCGCGTCGCCGTCGTAGGCGTACACCTGGCCGGTGTTGTGCATGGCGGCGGCAAACGCCAGCGTCTTGCCGCCGGCACCTGCACAAATATCAAGCACCTGCTGGCGCGGGCCGGCCCCGGCCAGCAGCGCCGCCAGCTGCGAGCCCTCGTCCTGCACCTCATACCAGCCCTTGCCGTGGGCCGCTTCCCGCTCGACGTTGGGCTGCCGGCCTGCGCCTGCGGGCGCCGGCAGGCGCACGCCCAGCGGCGACAGCGGCGTCGGCTGAGGCGCGTATCTGGCCAGGGCCTTGAGCACCTTGTCCCGATCGGCCTTGAGCGTGTTGACCCGCAGGTCGACCGGGGCGCGCAGCGCCAGCGCCGCCGCTTCCGCACCGGCAGCCTCGCCGAAGGCGCGGCTCAGCGAGGGCTCCAGCCAATCGGGAAAATCCCCCAGAACGGCGACCGGCGTCCCGGGGGGCAGCTCGCCCAGCAGGCCCGAGCGTTCCGCTTCCGTCAGCGGCGCCTCGGCATAGGCTGTCCCGTCGGCGCTGGCAGCCACCGCCTCCGCGGAGAGGCCGAGCGCCCGCGGCGCCGCGGCAAGGATGATGGCGCGCGGGGTATCGCTCGCCATCCGGGCCGCCAGCGAGCGCTTCCGCCGCAAGGCATCGTAGACCAGATTGCCGATGGCGGCGCGGTCGCCCGACCCGGCAAACCGGTGGCTCTTGCCCCAATCGGCCAGTGCCACGGCCGCCGGGCGATGCCGCGACAGGATCTCGTCGAGCACCTCGACCGCAGCCTTGATGTGCGCACCCGGGCGCATGGGATCAGAGGGCGACCCCGCGGCTCACGATGTGCAGGAACAGCTTCACCCACATGGCGAGCACGATGAGGAAGCCGACGCCAAAGGCCGGCGACCGCCACCTGACCTTGTTGGGCCCCACATGGATGGCGGCATGGACGATGCGGGTCGCCACGAACGCCCAGGCCAGGACGAGCATGACGAAATCGGCCCCCCCGGTGATCAGCGCGAACGCCGCCACCGCGTAGAACAGCACCGGCAGCTCGAACTGATTGGCGTAGTTGGCCGCGCGCTTGGCGGCATCCTCCGGCCACACCACCCGGCCGAGCGCCAGGTCGGGGCTGCCGCGCTGGCGATCCATGCCGGCCAGGGCCCGCGCCCGGGCAACCGCCATCAAGCCTCCGATCACCAGGGTCAGGAACGCTTGGGCGAACACGGGGTAGAGGATGGCGATCTGGTTCATGGACATCATCACCGGGCCCGGGCCGGTCTCCTGTGAGGCTGAGGGTGGCCTATGAGTTGCGCTGGTAGTTGGGTGCCTCGCGCGTGATGCCAACGCCGTGCGGATGGCTCTCGCTGGCGCTGGCTGGCGAGATGCGGACGAACCGGGCCCGCTCGCGCAGGCTCTTGATGTCGGCCGCGCCGACATAGCCCATGCCGGCCCGCAGCCCCCCGACCAGCTGGTGCAGCACGCCGTCCACCGGACCCTTGTAGGGCACTTGCCCCTCGATGCCCTCAGGCACCAGCTTGAGGGTGTCCTTCACCTCCTGCTGGAAGTAGCGGTCGGCGCTGCCGCGGGCCATGGCGCCGACCGAGCCCATGCCGCGATACGCCTTGTAGGTGCGCCCCTGGTAGAGATAGGTCTCGCCCGGAGCCTCGTCGGTGCCGGCCAGCAGCGCGCCCACCATGGCGCAGTCGGCACCCGCCGCCAGCGCTTTCACGAGGTCGCCCGAGAACTTGATGCCGCCGTCCGCGATCACGGGCACATCCTGCTTCCTGGCAACCTCCACGGCGTTCATGATGGCCGTGAGCTGCGGCACGCCCACACCCGCCACGACGCGGGTGGTGCAGATCGAGCCGGGGCCGATGCCCACCTTGACGGCATCGGCACCAGCATCGATCAGGGCCTTGGTGCCGTCGGCGGTCGCCACGTTGCCGGCGATCACCTGCACCTGGTTGGACTGCTTCTTGATGCGCCCGACCATCTCCAGCACGCGGCTGGAGTGGCCGTGGGCCGTGTCCACCACCACCAGATCGACCCCGGCATCGATCAGGCGCTCGGCGCGCTGAAAGCCGTCGTCGCCGACGCTGGTGGCGGCCGCCACGCGCAGCCGCCCCTGCTCGTCCTTGCAGGCGTTGGGGTATTTCCGGGCCTTCTCGATGTCCTTGACGGTGATGAGGCCGATACAGCAGAAGTCCTCGTCCACCACCAGCAGCTTCTCGATCCTGTGCTGGTGCAGCAGCCGCTGGGCGTCCTCGCGCGAGACGCCGTCCTTGACGGTCACGAGCTTCTTGGTCATCAGCTCGGACACCGGCGTGCGCGTGTTGGTGGCGAAGCGCACATCCCGGTTGGTGAGAATGCCGAGCAGCTTGCCCGTCTTGTCGGCCTCCACCACCGGAACGCCGGAGATGCTCTTCTCGTCCATCAGGCTCAGCGCATCGGCAAGGGTCGCGGACGGCGCGATGGTGTAGGGGTTCACAACCATGCCGGCCACGTAGCGCTTCACCATCGCCACCTGCTCGGCCTGCACCTCGGGGGTGAGATTGCGGTGGATCACGCCGATCCCCCCGGCCTGCGCCATGGCGATGGCGAGACGCCCTTCGGTCACCGTGTCCATGGCCGAGGAGAGGATCGGGATCTTGACCGTGATCTGGCGGGTCACGCGTGAGCTGACATCGGCCTCGGCGGGGAGGACATCCGAGGCGCGGGGCTGCAGAAGCACATCATCGAACGTCAACGCCACGGTGGTGTCATCGAGGACGGGCCGTTGCACCATTCGCGTTCTCCTCAGGCTTGCAGGTGACGAGCTACGGGCGCACCGACGCTTCTGCCCCGGTACGCGGCTTCCGCCGCCAATGTTTGGAATCGCTTCAAGGTTTCTCATAGCACCCCCTGGGAATCAGGGAAAGGCGCACAGTTGCAGCTTTTCCAGGGCATCAAGCGCTGGCCAAAGCACTGGCCAAAGCACTGGCCAAAGCACTGGCCTGAGCACCGGCGCCCCGGGGGCCTGCGGCGCACCAAAATACCACAATTCGGCCAGCCGACGGGGCAGGCCGACAGGGCAGGCCGACGGGCCGGCCTAGCCCTCGCCCCGGAAGCCCAGGGCCACGACATACATCTCCGCCGAGCCCTGCCGGCTCGCGGGCGGCTTGAGATGCCTGACCGTGGCAAAGGCGCGCTTCAGCTGGTCGAGCAGGGTCCGCTCCGTGCCGCCCTGGAAGACCTTGCAGACAAAGGCTCCGCCCGGGCTCAGCACCGCGCCGGCGAACTCGGCCGCCGCCTCGGCCAGCCCCATGATGCGCAGGTGATCGGTGCCCACATGCCCGGTGCCCTGCGCGGCCATGTCGGAGAGGACGACATCGGCCCGCCCGGCGCGCAGCATCCCGGTCAGTCGCGCCGGCGCCGTGTCGTCCATGAAGTCGAGCCGCAGGAACTGCACGCCCGGGATGGGCTCCATCTCGAGGAGGTCGATGGCCACCACCTGCCCCTGGCCTTCGCTGGATTTCACCCGGTCGGCGGCGATCTGCGCCCAGCCGCCGGGGGCAGCCCCCAGATCGACCACGCGCTTGCCGGGCTTGAGCAGGCGATGCTTGGCATCGATCTCGATCAGCTTGAAGGCCGCCCGCGAGCGATAGCCCAGGCGCTTGGCGGCGGCGACATAGGGGTCATTGAGCTGCCGCTCGAGCCAGCGCTGCGAGGAGGCTGAGCGTTGCTTGGCCGTGCGCAGACGCACCTTCGTCTGCCGTCGGCCGCCGGGGCCGCCGGTGCGGTTGCTGGTCGCCATGTGCGTGCGGTCCTAGCGGTTCCAATAGCGTTGCCGGCCGCCGGTGCGATAGACGCCGTCATCGGCCATGAGGGTGGCGAGTATACCCTCACGCAAGCCGCGGTCGGCAACCCGCAACCGCTTGCTGGGCCAGGTCTTGAGCAGGGCCTCCAGAATGGCGCAGCCCGCCAGCACGAGATCGGCGCGATCCTTGCCGATGCAGGGTTGCGCCACCCGCTCCGCATGGCTCGAGGCCAGCAGGCGGGCGGTCACGGCGCGGGCCTGCGTGACCGGCAGCCAGCATCCATCCACCTGCTTGCGGTCGTATCGGGACAGGCCCAGGTACACGCCGGCCACCGTCGTCACGGTGCCGGAGGTGCCGAGCAGGTGCGCGCTCTTGGCCGCCATCCGCTCGCGCAGGCGGTGCGCGGCCTCGAACGGCGCCAGCATCGCCAGGATGTCGGCCACCATGGCGTTGAAGGTTGCCGCATCGACGAACCGGCCGCCATAGCGCTCGGCCAGCGTCACCACGCCCACCGGCAGGGACGTCCAGGCCACGATGCAGTTCTGCATCTCGAGCCGATCGATGTACTGGACGCCCGACTGGCGCCTGTAGGCCTCCAGATCGAGCCAGATCAGCTCCGAGGAACCGCCGCCGATATCGAACACCAGGGCCAGGTCGCAGCTGGCGTCGATGAGCGAGGCGCACCCCGACACGGCCAGCCGGGCCTCGGCCTCGCGGCTGACAATCTTGATGTCGAGCTCCGTCTCCTCCCGCACGCGGCCCAGAAAGTGCGCCGCATTGTCGGCCAGGCGGCAGGCCTCGGTGGCGATCAAGCCTGCGCGCACGACCTGATGATGCCGGATCTTGGCCGCGCAGACCTTGAGCGCATCGATGGTGCGCGCCATCGCATCGTGCGACAGGCGGCGGCTGGCGGCGACGCCCTCGCCCAGGCGAATGATGCGCGAGAAGGCATCGATGACCTTGAAGCCTCGCGGCGACGGCCGGGCGACCAGCAGGCGGCAATTGTTGGTGCCGAGATCCAGCGCCGCATACGCGCGCTCGGCGTGGCCGTTCTCCTGCACGCGGCCGTTCGGCACACGGTCGACGCCGAGCAGCGCCGCGCCGTCGACGGGCGGCGCAGGCAGGCCGCACCCGCCCATCGGCGTCGCGGGCGTCGGCACAGCCTGCTCTTGGCGGAGCGCTGCAGCGCCGGCCGGCGCGGCGCAGACGCCGCCTCGATCCTTCCCCTCCACCGTCCTTCTCCGGCGCCCGAGAGGTCAGGCCTGAGGCCGCCGGGCGTCTTCTCGTTCGACTTGGGGGCACTGTAGCAGACAGCGGTCCTGGGTAAAGGCGCGATGCGGATGATCGATAACGTCGTGACGTCACAAGGAGATACAAGAAACTGCTGCGCAGACGATCCGATGTTGGATGGCACGCGCACCCGGGCTTGCCCCATGCCGCGTCCGGCCTTTGGCGCTTCGGCGAGGGTGCAGCCACGGGCCGAAGGCTGCGGTCGCCACCGGCGGCTGCGCGCGACCTATGCGCCACAACGTGCGTGCCGGCGCCCCATGGCGCTGGCCGCGGCCGGAGGCGCGGGATCGATAACTTAGGGGTGGACCGGGAACGGGAGAGGCCCTATATCCGCCCGCAGAGGCGCCGGGACATCTTGGGCCGCACCGCCATTCATGCGGGAAAACCCGGTCAAGCTTGAGGAATGCCAATCTCCAAGTTGGGGAATAGTTCAACGGTAGAACAGCGGACTCTGACTCCGTTAATCTAGGTTCGAATCCTAGTTCCCCAGCCACACCGAATATCTTTTCTATTCAATCTGTTGCTGCATCCGTTTCGACCGCACTTCGCTGGTCTATGATGCGCGTTGTGCCATGTTTTGGGCGGCCTAAGAAGGGGCTCCGCGACCCCTCCACCACGGTTTTGTGCCGACCCTGGATCACGACGGGCGATTGCGCGACCGCTCGGTGCAGGTGGCTGACGTCCAAGAATGCGTACGCGCGCTCGGTCTGCCCGACGCTGGCATGGCCCAGCCACTCGGACACGCGCTTGAGCTCCATCTCGTGGTCCTGCAGCAGCCGGCAGCCGCGCGTGCGCCACAGGTCGTGCCAGATGACGTGCGGGATAACATCAGCCCACGCTTCCTTCTCCGCCATCTTGCCGATCTTGTGCAAGCCGCGCATGGCCTCGACAATCTCCGAGCGCAGCAATTCAGTCTTTGCCTTTCCCCGCCATGGCTCCCCCTTCGCGCCCCTAATCCCTTGTCGACACAGTGAGCTGCGCTGCGCGCGAGCGGGTGGCAGCAGCAGGGCGAACCACAATCTCCACATCCTGGCCAAGGGCCACGAGGAAGCGCATGAGGCGTTCGACCGAGAACTGCCGGAAGTGGCCGCGCAGCATGTTGGAGACATCAGGCTGGGTTACGCGAAGACGCCGGGCGGCGTCCGTCTGGTTCAGGCCTTCTTCCTTCAGGGCAGCAGCGATCCGGTGGACGAGCTCGGCCTTCAGCGCGTGCTCCTCGGCGTTCTTGATGCCAAGGTCGGCATAGACGTTGCCCGTGCTCTTGGTGACGCGTTTACTAGTCATGTTTCTCTCCTTTCGCATGCTCATGGGCAGCCTTCAGCCGGCGCTTGATGAGGTCGATCTCCTGTTTCGGCGTTGCAATGCCCTTCTTCGACTTCTTCTGGAAGGCGTGAAGAACATAGATGGCGTCGGCCAATTCGACCGTGTAGACAGCGCGCCATGTATTGCTGTCATGATCGGCGACGATCTCAAGCACGCTGGCCCCGCCAAAACCCTTGAGGGGCTTGGCGCTGACAGCCTTCCCTCCCCTCTGAGCCACCTCCAGCGCGTAGCCAATCGCATCCTTCACCTCCTCGGGGAAGGCGCGCAGATCCTTCAAGGAAGGGCCCACCCAGAAGAGAGATTTAAGGCGCGGCACATCGATCATCAGCCTGTCCGCAATATAGTAAAATCACTATAATTGCAAGAGGCGCGACACCCTGGCGATCCGGCTGCAGGCTCGGGCAGGCGGCGTGCGGCTTTGCCGGGCTCAGCCCGACCCAATCATCATTCGGCCGCCTGTCGGGCCTTGGCGGCAAATGGTCTGTCGGCGTCGTAGGCGCGCATCCCCGACGCGGCACCGGCTGCCAGCCGCGTCAAATCCACGGCGCGGTTCTCGACCAGCGCTTCCATCGAAAACAGACCCGTCACCCGGTCCAGATCAAAATTGGTGATCAGCCTTTGATAGAAAATATCGTATCCGCCCATGCCCTTCGTGACCACCTTGATCATGTAGTCCCAATCGCCGCCGATGCGGTGGAAATCGATCACTTCGGGCAATCGTTCAACGTGCTCGCGGAAGCGGTCGGCCCATTCCTTGGAGTGATGCCGGGTGCGAACCATCACGAACACGGTGAGATCGAGCCCCAGCGCGGACAGATGGATCTGCGTGCTGGTCCCCTTGATCAGGCCGCTCGCGTTCAGTCGCTGGAGGCGCCGCCAGCAGGCATTCTGGGACAGTCCGACGCGGTCCCCCAAGTCGCGCTGGGAGATCGCCCCGTCCCGCTGGAGCTGCGTCAGGAGATTCAGATCAATCCTGTCGATCCCGGACATGGTCGTTCCTCTGATTGACGCAAAAGGCTGGTCGGCGGCATCCCATCGGCGCGCCCGTCGCTCGGACGGACGTGGTGCTGGCGATGGGCTGCTGCAGGTTCATCCCGCCGGCTGAGAGTGGCGAGACGTCATGCGGCTCATCCGGCCTCTTCCCACTCATTTGGCGCATAGGGCCAGCATCTCATCGACGCGCACGAGCTTGCGACGCGGAGCACCGGCCGGGGCCGCGGCAATCTCGGCGGCTTCGATCGTCTTCCAGTCGGTGAAGCTGCTCCAGTGCACGCCGCGCCGTCGCAGCATCGCCTCCAGAGCCGCAAAGCCCGGCTTGCCCGCTGCGCTTTCCTCGGCCTTGATCCGCTGCGCAACGTCCTCGCCATCCCCGCGGTTTGTCCCGATCTTGCCCGAGGGTCCCCGCTTCGCCCAGCCGACGACATAGAGGCCCGCGGTGATCTTGCCGGCGGCGTTGGCCAGGCGGTCGCCGGTCTCCGCAACAGGTAGTCCGCCGAGCGCGCGTATGCGGTAACCGATCGCAGAGACAAGCAACCCGCAGGGAACATCGAAGGTCTGTCCGTGGCCTGCGACCCGTCCCGCATCGATGCGCACGGGCTCGAAGCGCACCGCCTGCACGCGCTCGGCTCCCAGGATCGCCACGGGACGCGCATAGAATTGAAAACGAATCCGGCGCCTGTGCGCCGCGGCGTCGGCCGCTGCGAACAGCCGAAAGCATTCGAGATTCTTGGCCTTCTCGCGCCTCTCCCGAGGGGACAGCCCATCGCCGAGCGCGCCGGGAATCTGGTCTGGCTGTGCCAGCGCCACGGCCTCCTCAAGCTCGCCCAGCTCCCTCAGCTCAACGTTGGTGAACTTGGCTTCGATCGGACCGCGCCGCCCCATGATGTGGATATCGCCAATCCGCGAAGCCGCGATTGCGCGCATGGCATGCGCGGCAATGTCGCTGCTGGCAAGCTCGGCCACCGACTTTGCCAGGATGCGCGCGACATCGATCGCCACGTTGCCGTTGCCGATGATGACGGCGCCCGGCGAGTCGAGCAGGGGCGCGAGCTCGGCATAGTCCGGGTGACCATTGTACCAGCCGACGAACGCGGTGGCGCCATAGACGCCGCGCAGCTTGTGCCCGGGAATATCGAGCGGCGCATCATGCGGGGCGCCGCAGGAGAGCACGACCACATCGTAGGCATCGCGCAGCTCGGCAAGCGAGATGTCGCGATCGATCTCGACATTGCCGATGAACCGCAGATTGATGGACTGCGCGATTCTCTCGAAGGTCTGCTGGATGGTCTTGGTGGTTTGGTGGTCGGGGGCAACGCCCGAACGGATCAACCCGTAGGGCGTCGGCAGCCGCTCGATGAGGTCGAGCTCGCAGCCGGGACACAGGGCCGCAAGCGCCTCGGCGGTGTAGAAACCGGCCGGACCGGCGCCGACGATCGCAATGTTCATTGACGGACCGCTGTCGAGCTGAGGCACCGAGACTTGTCCCTCCTCGTCAGATCGGGATGGGACAGCGATCGCAGGACACATCCATGGCCTTCACCTGCGCGATGAACTGAGCAGCCCGCGCAACCGTCACCTCGAACACGGCCTTGCCGATCTCCGCACTGGCTGGTGCCGGCGTCGAATAGGTCCCGTGTCCGGAGGTGCGCTTGTAGAATTCCGCCGCGGTGGGCTGACAGAACGCGACATTCTGGTCGAACGGCGGGTCCATCGGGAAGTTGCTGGCGAAGTCGGCCAGGGGATGGTCGGGAACAGCCATGATCTTGTCCCGCCGCACCAGCTCGGGATGCGCGTGCATCATGAAGGAGGTCTCGACGTTGCCGGCGTGATGCGACGCATCGCGGCCGTTGCCGGCGGCTTCGCACACCTCCTTGCGCGCGATCAGATGCGTGTCGATGATGGCGACGTAGGCCCCGGTCTTGAAGCGCAGCTTGGCCATGGCGATCTGCAGTGGCGGAAGGTTGGCAACGCGGTTGCCGTTGACGAATACGATCTTGCGAAAGCCGTGCGAGATCAGGCTCTCGCCGATATCGACGGCCACCTGGGTCAGTGTTTCCGGGCGCAGCGTGATCCCGCCGGGATAGGCAAGATGATGCGGAGACCAGCCGTAGTGCATCGGGGGCGCGACCAGCACGTCCTCCTTGCGCGCCACCGCCTCCGCTACGTCGCTGGCCCACGCCGTGTCGACCAGCAGCGGTGTGTGCTGGCCGTGCTGCTCCGTGGCGCCGATGGGAACCATCACCACGTGGTTGGCTTTGAGATACTGCGCGATATCGGGCCAAGTCTGCTCGTGCAGCCAAACACTCTTCGTCATCTTGAGCCTTTCCTCCGATGCAACATTTTGCCTAGCGCGGGGCGGGAGCCGGATTGAACTGGGTCTCCAGCTTCCCTTCCACACCGACCCACTCCTCGGCATCCTCGGGCACGGCGCCAGACTTGCGGATGTTCGGCCAGAGCGCCGCATACTTGCGATTGAACTCGACCCATTCTTCCGCGCCCGGGGCGTTGTCGCGGACGATCGCCTCGGCCGGACACACCGGCTCGCAGGCACCGCAGTCGATGCAGTCCTCCGGCTTGATGACCAGCATGTTCTCGCCCTCGTAGAAGCACGAGACCGGGCACGACTGCAGGCAGTCCTGGAACTTGCACCTGATGCAGAGCGCGGTGACGGCAAAGGCCATGGAGCTTCCTTTCGCTCGCGAGCGGGGCGATGGACTAACGGCGCGGGGCGAGCACAGCCGAGAGGTGCTCCTTGGCGGGCAGGATGTCGGTCACCAAATCCCGAACCAGCGTCTTGCTCTCCAGCGGCTCGACCTTGGCGCCCTGCAGCGACAGCCGCGCCGTGCAGGCATAGGTGACCTCACCGTTCACCATCACCGAGCATTCCTTGCAGGCGTTGGCGTTGATGCAGCTGTAGCGGATCGCAAGCGTGGGATCCGCGTTGGCCCGTATCCACAACAGCGCATCCAGCACCGACATGCCCTCGGTAAAGGGCACGTTGAACGCCTCGACGCGGGTGCCGGTTGCTTGCGTGCCGCGCGTTACCGACAGGGTGACCATGCTCGTCATCGGTCTGTCTCGCTCAGAGTGGGATGGAGTTGGCGTTGCCTTTGACCAGCGGCATCCATGTGGAGCTGATCGCTTCGCCGGTCAGGCTGAGAACCTGGTTGCGCTCGTAGGCGCCGTCCGTCTCGGGATGATCGAGACGCTGATGTGCCCCGCGGCTCTCCTTGCGATTGAGTGCCGCAAGGGTGATGGCCTCGGCCACCTGAAGCGAGTTGCGCAGCTCGAACCATTCCTCGACGGTCGTATTGAAGATCTCACCTCGGCTCAGCGGCAGATCGGGCAGGTCCGACAAGCGCATCTCGCGGAGCCGGTCCAGCGCCTCCGACAAGGACGCCTCCGTGCGCAAGAGACCGACCTTCTGCCACATCAGAGCCTGGAGTTCGGTCCAAAGCGCCGACGTCCCCGCGACGGCTCCGTCGGCGCTGGCCTGCGCGCGGGCGTTGACCTCCTCGATCAGGGCGAGGATCGGCGTCGCCGCGGCATCGGCCCAGACGAGATCGCGCCTTTGCGCGGCTTCCGCTGCGTGGCGCCCCGCCCTCTCGCCAAACACCAGGGCCTCCGGCAGGGCGTTGCCGGACAGCCGGTTCGCGCCGTTTGCCCCTCCGACGGCTTCGCCCGCGGCGTACAGCCCGGCAACGCCGGTTTCCAGCCGCACGTTCACTTTGATCCCGCCCATGTGATAGTGGGCAATCGGCGCGACCTCGACCGGCTCATTCGTGAGATCGATGCCGTTGCGCGCCAGCAGGTCGATGGCCGGGCCGAAGGCTGCTCTCAGATCGGCCTCGGGCACATGCATGAAGCTGAGGTAGGCCCCGCCCGAGGGCGAGCCCCGACCGGCCTCGTTCTCCTTGACGATGGCGTAGGCGGTGATATCGCGCGGCGCGGAGTACACGCCTCGATCCACAACACCATAGTTCTCGAGAAACTCTTCATTGCGCCCATTCAGCAGGCGCCCGCCCAGCTTGTAGCGGAACGGATCCCACATGATCGGATCCATCCCCACCAGGCGCGGCGCCAGATGGCCGATGGGGAAGAATTGAGGAAACTCCATGTCGATCAGCTCGGCGCCGGCCCGCAGCGCAATCGCATAGGCGTCGCCGCCCATGTTGGCTGATGCGCTGTTGCGCCGGAAGAGCTTGGTCAGGCCGCCGGCAGCCATGATGGTGGCCTTGGCGGCGATGCTCACGCGCATGCCGTCATCGGCATTGACGCCGACGGCGCCGATCACACGTCCGTTGTGAACCACCAGATCCCGGATCGACAACCCGCTCACCCGCTTGACGGCCCTGACGCGCGATACCTGGGTGCGCAGCGTCTGCGCAATGGCGGGGCCGGTGTTCAGGAAATCGACGTAGACGCAGCGTCGCGCACTATGCCCCGGCGCCATGACCGCGCTGATACGGCCATCCGCGTCGCGCGCCCAGCCGACCTTCCAGCCGTCAAGCTCGCGAATGCGATCCGGCGCCTCGCGGCACAGGACCGCCGCAAGCTCCTCGTTGCAGATCCCCCGGCCGGCCTTGAGCGTGTCGGCGAGATGACGCGTCCAGTCGTCGGGATCATGCTCGTTGAGGGCAGCAGCGACGGTCATCTGCGCCATGATGGTCGCGCCGCCTCGGCCGATCATGCTTTTGTCGACCAGCAGCACCGAGGCGCCGGCCTTCGCCGCCGACATGGCAGCGGACATGCCTGCAGCCCCTGCACCGATCACCAGAACATCGGTCTTGATATCGGCCATTTCCGTCGCGTTCCTCCTGTTTGAAGGAATGCTAGATTGGCCGTATTGACATGTCAATACTTGATGTTTGAAATTTCCTTCTGCCGGCGCTATAATGCCAAGCTTGCACTTATGGGTTTTTTGGCTAGGGCGCCCCCGTGTCCGGCACGCCATGGCTGCCGGATGGCCCGCGTCCGCCGCTCCACCGGTTGAGGAATACGATGACACCAGAAGATGGTGAGCAGCCAAAGCGGGGACTGAGCGAGGAGGCCTTCCGGAGGATCAAGTACGATATCGTCTGGTGCAATCTCGCGCCCGGCGAGGAGGTGAGCGAGACGAAGCTGACCAATACGTACGGCTTCGGCAAGGCTCCGATCCGGCAAGCGCTCTCAAAGCTCGTGCAGGAGGGCTATGTGATCGCCATTCCGCGGTCGGGACACCTGATCGCGCCGGTGACACTGCAGTCGGTCAAGGAGGTGTTCGAGCTGCGGCTCCTGCTCGAGCCCGTGGCGGTGGAAAAAGCGTGCGGCAACGTCAATGTTGCGCGCCTGCGCGAGCTCAACGCGAAATGCGCCCATGGCTATGTGCCCGGCGACCATGCCAGCGAGGCGCGGTTCATGGAGGCCAATCGCAACTTCCACATGGAGATCGCACGATCATCGGGAAACTCGCGGCTGGCTGCGGCGCTGTCTCAGATCATGGATGAGATGACCCGCCTTCTGCATCTCGGCTTTGTCCTGCGCGAGCGCCCGGAGGAAATGTGCCAGGAGCACGATGCCTTGTTCGATGCGCTTCTCGACAATGACGGAGCGCGTGCCCGGGCCATCGCGGTGGCGCATATCAAGAGCGTTCAGTCCATGGTCATTGACGGCATCATCAACCACAGCACTCTGAGCAAAACCAATATCGCGGTGGCCTGATGGGGCGCCGGGCGGCGACAGCCGCCGGCCGGCGGCATCGGTAGATCAAGCCTTGCGCCGCCTCATATGCCCAAATACGCCTTGCGCACGTCAGGATTGTCGCGCACCTCGGCCGCCGTCCCCGAAAGGATCAGCCGGCCGGTCTGCAGCACGTAGGCCCGGTTCGCGATCTCGAGGCTTTCCGCCAGCCGCTGCTCGACAAGAAGAATGGTGACGCCGGTGTCTCGGATCGACTGCACGGCGGCGAAAATCTCGTCGACCAGCTTCGGCATGATCCCCTGCGAGGGCTCATCAAGCATCAGCAGGCGCGGCCTCGTCATCAGCGCGCGGCCGATGGCCAGCATTTGCTGCTCACCCCCCGACAGCGTTCCTGCCCGTTGCTGCAGACGCTCCTTGAGCCGCGGGAAGAGCGAGAAAACGCGCTCGAGCGGCGCCTCGCGATCCGCCCGCTTGCGATAGAGGTAGCTGCCAAGACGCAAGTTGTCGGAGACGGAGAGCCCCGGAAACAGCCGCCTGTTCTCGGGCACATAGGCCAGGCCGCGCTCGGTAATGACGTGACCAGGCATGGCTTCAATGCGCTCGCCAAAGAAGGTGATGGCGCCCGACCGAGCGCGCTCGAGGCCTGCGACCGATTTGAGAAGGGTGGATTTGCCGGCGCCGTTGGCGCCCGCCACGACCACGATCTCACCCTGATCCACATCGATCGATACGTCGGATACCGCAATCAAGCCGCGGTAGGCCGTGGTCAGGCCGCGAACAGCAAGCAGCGGCGTCGCCGTGGATGCGTTCGGCGACATGCCCGAGTTGATGCCTTCATGCCGCACGGTGGCGCTCCCCGAGATAGGCGGTGATGACCTTGTCGTCGCGCACCACATCCTTCGGGTGGCCCTCGGCCAGCACCTCGCCAAAATGCAGCACCACCGCGCGGTCGACCAAAGGCATCACGATCTCCATGACGTGCTCGACCATGACGACGGTGATCCCGCGGTCGCGTATGCTGCGCACAAGCTGGATGCCCTTCTGGGCCTCGGATGGCGTGAGCCCTGCCATCACCTCGTCGAGCAGCAGCAGCTTCGGCTCGGTGGCAAGGGCCCGCGCCATTTCCAGCCGGCGCTTTTCCGGCGGGGTCAATTCGGTCGTAGGGGCTTCGGCACGATCGGCAAGGCCGACGTACTCGAGCGTCCTCCAAGCCGCACGGCGGGCGGCTTGAGTGCCGGTGTGGCGTACGAACGACCCCACCATGACATTCTCGATCACATTCATTGAATCGAAGCTGCGCGGCACCTGAAACGTCCGCGCTATGCCCAGTCTGCATCTTTGCGTGGCGGACAGATCGGCCACCGCCTTGCCCTCGAACAGGAGCTTGCCCGAGGACGGCGGAAACGCACCGGCGATCAGATTGAAGAGCGTCGACTTGCCCGCGCCGTTGGGGCCGATCAGCGCCAGGATCTCCCCCTGCCTGACGTGCATCGTAATGTTCTTGTTGGCGACGAGGCCGCCGAACTGGCGCGTAACGCCGCGCGCTTCCAGAATGAATGTGCCGGCCATCACGCTTTGGCCCCTCCGGGACGCACCAGGCTGAGAAGTCCCTCCGGCTTCACCAGAGCGACGATCATGATGAGACCACCATAGATGATGAGGTCGAGACCGCTGCCCGAGCCGCCGACATAGCTGCGCGTCAATTCAGTGATCGGGATCAGGATCAGCGCGCCGACGGCCGGGCCCCACAAGGTACCGATCCCGCCGAGCACGGCGGGCAGCGCAAAGAGCAGCGAGAAGCGGAATGACATGACGCTTTCGGGATCGACGTAGGCCACGTACGCGGCATAGAACGCGCCACCGGCGGCGGTGAAGAAAGCGGACACCGCGGCGGCCGCCATCTTCGAGCGGAAGACCTCAACGCCCAGACTTTCAGCCGCTTCCGGGTCATCCTTGATCGCCCGCCACCAAAAGCCCCAGCGCGAGCCTTCGATCGCATAGGTCGCCAGCCAGGTGAGGACGAACAGGGCCAGGGCGAGATAGATATAGGGCAGCTTGGTGCGCGCAAACTGCATGCTGCTCCAACTGTCGGCGCCCAGGGGCCAATGAATGCCGAGAGCCGCGCCGAAGAGCTCGGAATTGTGGACCAGAAGCAGCCCGATCTCGGCAATCACCATGGTGGCAATCGCGAAGTAGTGCCCCTTCAAGCCAAAGCAGACATATCCCAGGACCAGGGCAAGCCCGGCGGAAAGAACCGCACCGACGAGAAGGCCAAGCCAGGGCGTGATGCCGTAGCCGGCGAACAGAAAGGACGCCGCATAGGCGCCGACGCCGAAATAGAGGGCATGGCCCAGAGATATCTGACCGCAGTACCCCGCAAGAATGTTCCAGCTCTGCGACAGAGCCGCATACATGAGGGTGAGGATCAGCACGTTCTGCAGGTAGACGTCCTGCATGACCAGCGGCAGCAGCGCGGTCACGGCACAGACCAAAGCCAGAATCGGAAGCTGCGCGCGTCGCGCACCAGCCGCGCGCTGGGTAGGGGCAGCCGACGCGGCGGCCATCGTCATGGTCTCGTTCATCACAGCCTCCCGAACAGCCCGTTGGGCCGAATGAACACCACGGCGAGATAGAGTGAATAGACCGCGATCGTTTTCATCGAGGGCGGAATGAGAACGGCCGTGAAGGCCTCGACAAGTCCGACGATGATGCCCGCCGCCAGCGCGCCGAAGATGCTGCCGAAACCGCCGAGCGCGACGACCACGTACGCAATCAGCGCGAACGGTCCGCCCACCTGGGGATAGATGTAGTAGAAGATGGCGAGCACAGCGCCGGCCGCTCCGACCAGAGCCGCCCCCAGCCCCCAGCCCAGCGCGAAGACCTTGTTGCGATTGATGCCGACCAGGGCAACCGCGCCCTGATCCTCGCGCGTCGCCTCCAGCGCCTTGCCGAAATCCGTGCGGCTCATGAGCAGATAGAGGCCGATGAAGAGGACGATGGAGATCAAGCCGCCGATGAGCTGCGGCGCCGGCAGGAAGAGCCCGCCGATGCTGATGGTTTTGCCGCCGAGCCAGGTATCCGTGATGCTGCGATAGTCGGGCGTGAAGAAATACTGTGCAACGCCCTGGATGAAGATGGCGAGGCCGAACGTCGCGAAAATCTGCACCATCGACACATTCGATTTCGCGCGCATGGCAAAGCGCACCACACCCATGTAGGCGAACGCGCCCACCCCGAACAAGAAGGCCGTCGCCACCGGCGCGAGCAGCACCGGATCGAGCAAGGTGACGACCCAAAGGCTGTAGACGGCGTACATCGCCACCATCAGGAACTCGCCATGCGCGAAGTTGACGACGTTCATGAGCCCGAAGATCAGGGACAGGCCAACCGCGATCAGCGCATACAGCAATCCCATCAGAAGACCGCTGGCAAACACCTGCAGCAGAGACTCGATCTGCATCGAGACGATCCTTGTTTGAGCGTGCGCGCTCGCGCCGCGGCACACCGCGCGCGCGCCGACCTGCATCGGCCGCGAAGAGACGACGGCGAGGCCTCGCCGTCTAACCGTTCATGGGCCAGATGGGGCCGCGGACCGCGGAGCCGGCCGGGAAGATCGTCACCCACTGCTTGTTGACGTATTGAATGAGGACGGGATTGGCGGTTGCGTTCTGGCCGTCCTTGTCGAACTTGCATCCCGCCCACGGCATGATCGTCTGCGCGCCGGGGATGTCCGTCGCCGCCAGCGCATCCCGGATCGCGGCTCCTTCGGTGGACTTGGCCCGATTGATGGCATCGACAAGAACGATCAGCGCCATGAACTGGCGCGCCGTGTTGTCGTTGAGATCACGGTTGGCCCGCGCCTTGAACATATCGTTGACACGGCCGATGGTCGGACGCTGGGCAGCCATGTCGATCGCAAAGCTTGCGCGCGAGATCATGCCGCCGAGCTTGTCTCCGACCGCATCGAACACGGCCTGATCGGCGAAACCAGCGGCCTGCGCGAGGATATTCTTGGGCTTGTATCCAAGCTCGGCCATCGTGCGCACCAGCAGGATGGCATCCGTCGTGTAGCTCGACGGCAGGAGGACGTCGGGATCGGCATTCTTGAGCTGCTGCACCTCCGAGGTCAGCGACGGCGTGTTGGCGCGGTATTTGACATCGGCGGTCACGTTGTAGCCGCGGGCCTTCGCCAGCTGACGCTGCACGTTGGACGAATCGGTGCCGAAGATCGTGTCTTCGTGAAAGAGAGCGATCGACTTGATCTGCTTGCCCGCGGCGCGCTGCGCATCAAGGAAATCGAACATGGCCACCGAGAACATCTCGTCATGGGCCGTGGTGCGGAAGAAGAACTTCAGGTTTCGCCGGGTCAGATTGGGCGATGTCGAATCGCCGATGACGAGCGGCGTTGCATAGCGCTCGCACGATACGCTCGCGGTGGCAGCCACCGAAGAATGATAGGCGCCGACAATGGCACACACGCGCTCCTGCGTGATCAACCGCTCGGCCTCGGCCCGCCCCTTCTGCGGGTCGCCTTGATGGTCGGCGAACACCAGGCGCACCTTGGCATTGCCGAGCCCGGGCAATCCCGCATGGCGGGCGGTCGGCAAATCGAAATCGTATTGTCCGTTGACGATCTCCAGCGCGGTTTCCAAGGCAAAGCGCGCGTCGCGGCCGATCTGGGCACTCGGGCCGGACATTGGAAAGATGACGCCTATGACCACTTCACGGGGTTGGGCGAGAAGCGCCGGTGCCTGCAATGCGACCGAGGTGGCGGCGCCACCGATCAAAGCCTGCCTGCGAGTGATCATTTCGTTTCCCCTCCAGCGGAAGTTGTACGGCTCTTACTTGTCGGTTTCGCCTGCCGGCTGCGCCAAGCATGCCGACCAAGATACCAATGCGAGACGGTTGATTCTTCACCAGATTCCGCCCTCCGCCTTTCCCGCGTCGATCAAGCGAACGCCCATCGCCTGGAAAGTGCGCAAGATTGATCGAAGGTCTGGATATTCAAGCGTCGCGTCGGCTGACGGATCCAAGTGTTGGCCGCGAAGCTGACACCTGGCCGCCCGGACGCTGGAAGGGGCCCGCCATCGCCCAGCAGCCGCCTCGGCCTGACCAGGAACAACCTCCTGAGGCTTCACATCTAGGTCCGCGCACGCCGGGGCCGGGGCCGCGTCAGCACCATGGGATCGCTGGTGTGCGCGATCAGGCCAGGGTCGAGGCCGGGTGTCTTCTCAAGAATGCTCTGGATGGGCTGCCCGGACGCCAGCACCTCCTTGGCAAGCTCGGCAGCCCGCTCATAGCCGATGAAGGGCGTGAGCGCGGTCGCGACCGCCGTGCTGGCCTCCAGATGCGCGCGGCAGCGCGCGGGGTTTGCCGTGATCCCGGCCACGCACTTCTCCCGCAGCACGACGACGGCGTTGGTCAGCAGGGCAATGGACTGGAGGACGTTGTAGACAATCACGGGCTCCATGACGTTGAGCTGGAGCTGCCCGGCTTCCGCGGCAAGGGTGACGGTGAGATCGGCGCCGATCACCTGGAAGGCGACCTGGTTCACGACCTCCGGCGCGACCGGGTTGACCTTGCCCGGCATGATCGACGAGCCGGGCTGGAGCGGCGGCAGGTTGATTTCAGCAAGGCCGCCGCGGGGGCCGCTCGACAGCAACCGCAGGTCGTTCGAGATTTTCGACAGCTTGGTGGCCGTGCGCTTGAGCATGCCCGAGAACAGCACGAAGGCGCCGGTGTCCCAGCAGGCCTCGATCAGGTTGCTCGCCGGCACGAGACTGAGCCCGGAGAGCTGCGCCAGCTCCTGCACGGCCGCCGCCTGAAAATCGGCCTCCGCGTTGATGCCGGAGCCGATGGCTGTGCCGCCGAGGTTGATCTCGAGAAAATGCAATGCGAGGTCGTCGAGGCGCGCAACGTCCTCGCGCAGCGTCGCGGCGAACGCCAGGAATTCCTGGCCGAGCGTCATCGGCACCGCGTCCTGGAGCTGTGTCCGTCCGAGCTTGATGACGTCCGCGAACGCGCTGCCCCGCCGCTCGAACTCGCCGGCCAGCGCGCTGAGCGCCGTCTGCAGCGAGCCGTAGCTGAACAGGATCGCGAGGCGGATCGCGGTCGGATAGGTGTCGTTCGTCGACTGCGAGAGATTGACGTCATTGTTGGGGTGGATGACGTCGTAACGTCCGCGGGGCAGCCCCAAGAGCTCCAGCGCCCGGTTCGCGATGACCTCGTTGGCGTTCATATTGGTGGACGTGCCGGCCCCGCCCTGAAACACATCGATCGGAAAGGCAGCGTCCAGCTTGCCGGCGATCACGTCGTCGCAGGCGGCCGCGATGGCGTCGGCCTTCTGCTGCGGCAGATCTCCCAGCCGCGCGTTCGTCACCGCAGCGGCCTTCTTGACCAAGCCCAGGGCGCGAATGAGCGCCGGGAAGTGGTTGATCGGCACGCCCGATATCGGGAAGTTGACAATGGCGCGCGCGGTCTGGGGACCATAGTAGGCGTCTGGAGGGAGCGCGATCGGACCCAGCCAATCGCGCTCCACGCGCGCAGCCGCACTCTCCGGTTGGGCAGACGCTGAGGTTGGGCTGGAGGGGATCATAGCCGTCAGCCCGCCTTGGCCGTGCCCGCTCCGGCGGCCTGGATCGACCGCAGCCGGTCGAGGCCGAGGCGGACGTTGTCGATGGGCGGACCAAAGGAGAAGCGCGTCCACGTCTCGTCGATCATGCGCGCGCTGCGGGCGCGGCCCGGATTGACGTCGAAGAACCGCCCCGGCACGGTCATCACTTTCTTGTCGAGGGCGGCGCGGAAGAAGGCATCGGCATTGTCGAGGGGTGATGCGAGCTTCCGCAGGCTGGCCCAGATATAGAAGGTGCCGCGACCTGTGTGCTGAACGTCGATCCCCATGTTGCCCAGGGTCGACATCATCAGTTGGCGCTTCTTGGCAAAAGCCGCGCGGGTGGCCGTCGTTTCCTGATCGGCACGGTCGGGCTCGAGCAGCCTTGCGGCCGCCTGCTGGATGGGCACAGGCGGCCCGCCGTCGATGGCGCTTGCGGTCCGTGTCACCTGCTCGATCACCGCGGACGGACCAAGGATCCAGCCCACGCGCAAGCCGGGATAGCGATAGTTCTTGGTCAAGCCATCGACGAGGACAACGGGATCGCGATCGACATCGTCAACGACTGACGCCGCCGAGACCGGCTCCCGTCCCGGCGCACCGTCCTTGTCGACGATGAAATGCGAATAGAACTCGTCGAACAAGAGGAAGCAGCCGTGCTTGCGGGCAGCATGCACGTAGCCGGAGAGCTCTTCCCCCTCGATGATGTTGCCCGTCGGATTGCAGGGATTGCTGATGAGAAACGAGCCGAGGGCCTGCTGTCTGACCAGGGTCTCGAATGCGGACGCCGGGATATGGAAGCTCGTGTCCGGCGTCGTCTCTATGGCAATGGGCTTGATCCGGTAGCGGTGATAGTCGAGCAAATCCTCATAGGCCGTGTAGTCCGGAACGACGTGCCCGAGATTGTGCGATCCCAGCGCTGCGATGAGGCGGGACAACATCAAGCGCCCGCCGGCTGCGATGCCGACATTCTCCTTGCGATACTTGCTTCGTTTGCCGCTGCGAAAGAGCCGGTTGTAGTGCTCGGCAACCCTCTCCCGCAGCGCATCGATGCCTCCGACGGGGCCGTAGGCGAGGTCTGCCACCGCGACATCGATGGTGCGCAGACGTTCAGGCGCCCCCTCGATCGGACCTATTTCCGGCATGCCCTGCCCAAGATTGCACCAATTCGGGTCCAGATTTCGGAAGCCCCGTTTCATGGCTTCATCGACCACCCAAATGACACCCATGTAGGGGACGTCGCGAAACGCTGCAGTGCTCATTGAGGCATCTCCGAAAGGTGCGGGCGCAGGCTTTGTGGCGTCCTGCGCGCCGGGCAAAGGCCGCTGTCGATTGCGTGTGATGGGGGGTGGGCTGATGTCTCAGGCGAGAGGCCAAGGCCCGCGCTGACCGCGCCGGCAAGGATGCTGCCTCAGCTTCGCAGGGCTTCTCAACGCCATGTGCTCCCCTGTCCGCGGCGCCTGGAGCGCGCCGCTTGAACATGTCCTATTTGCGCTGAGTACATGTCATTGATGGTCGTGTCCAGAGCTTTGGCCCATCTCTACGGCGGGAGCGCGCGCGCTCCTCCCCAAAACGACCCCTATTTCCATGCCTCAGCATGTCAATTGGCGGTGAATGGCACCACAAAGGCGGTTGCGTCCCGCATTATGATATGTTTATCGTGGGGTATGGGACATGTTGTTCAATTCGAACGAAGCCACAAGGGCCCGAGCCGCAGACAAAGCGACATCGCGTTCAACGCCATCCACAGAGCCATCGTGCGCTGTGAGATCCGCCCGGGATCGATGGTCACGGAGGTTGATCTCGCCACCCAATTCGGTGTGGGGCGTGCCGCCGGACGCGCCGCCGTCGACCGCCTGTCGCTGATCGGGCTTCTCCAGCCCGTGCGGCGGCAGGGCTACAAGGTGAAACCGATCACGCTCAGGGATCTGAACGATCTCTTCCAGTTGCGCGAAATCGTCGAGGTGGCCTGCGTCAGGCTTGCGGCCGGCAGGGTCGATGCCGCGGACCTGCATCGTCTCGATCGCTTGTGCCGCGCGGACTACAAGCCCGGCGACAGGGAGAGCGAGGCCATCTTCCTGCAGCGCAACAGCGAGTTCCACCTGTCCGTCGCGGCGGCCACCGGCAATGAGCGATTGATTGCGGTGCTGAGCCAGACGTTGGCCGAGTTGGAGCGGATGTTCCACTTCGGCCTTTCGCTGCGGGACCGCGGCAATGAAATGCGGTCCGAGCATCAGGCCCTCATCGACGCCCTTGCCGTTGGCGATGCGGCAACGGCAGAACGTGTGACCATCGATCAGTTGCGCGCCTCGCGGGCCATGGTTCTCGACGCCCTGCTGTCGAGCGCCTCGCTGCTCGACGTGAAAATCGGCGCGGAGAACCACAAGGGGGTGTTACGTGAATAGAGAGATCCAGGATGCCGCCGCCGTTGCGCCATTCTCACAGATGGCCGCGCTCGCTGTCTCGGTGGACGAGTCCTTCATCGACAGGGCCCGGAACGTCCTGCAGATCCTGATCAACGACCCCACCGCCGTGCTGTCGCGACAGCTCAGCGCCCAGGCCGGCGAATATACGCGGCATTTCCTGTTCGGCGATGGCATGACAAGCGCCTGGGCCTTTGCCTGGGCTCCCGGCTCCAAGACGCCGATTCACGATCATCACTGTCCGTGCGTCTTCTCGGTCCTCGACGGCGTTGTCACCGAATCCTGGTTCGAGCAGGTGGGCGAGGGCGAGACCGTCCGGCTGATCGGCTCCAAGAGCCGAGACAAGGGCCACATCGCCGCCTTGCGGCCGAGCCGGCCCAATATTCATCGCATGAGCAACGACGGCGATGCCTTGGCCATCACCGTGCACATCTATGGCTTCAACAGGCGCGTCGTCGCGTCCTCCGTCGACCGCGAGTACCTGCTGGCGACCTAGTGTGATGATCGAGAAATTCGCCCTTCCTCGCAGCACGCCTACTGAGCGCATTTCTCGATCTGAATCACACTAGAACCATGAGCGTGCTCGTGTCCTTTCGATCGCGAAGTTCGTTCAGCGCCGGCTGCGAGATCCGGCGAACTTCGCGATCGGGACACTAGCAGGCTGCCGGGCGGCGCGGTGGCGGCGTCCCGCAGCCACCCCGACGCGGGGGCCGCTTTGACCCCATTCGGACGGCACGGCCCGGCGAGCGGGCTTGAGCTCAGAGCGCGCTGAAAAGCAACAGCCCGCCTGTGGCTCCGAGCGCCACCACCCAGAGCACGTCGACATTCAGCCAGGCCTGGCGGAGGACGGCGATGCCGAGCCATTCATAGACGAGGCCCGCGACGACGGCCGTTGTCGCCACCATCGCCAGCGTATGAATGCCGACCGCGGCCAAGGCGGCGGCACCAGGCCCGGCGAGGCCCGGATCGACGCCGGCGGGAAAGCACGACGGCATCAGCGCGGGCCACAGCATGAGGCCGGCGCCGTGGGCCGTGGCCATCAGGAACGACCATAGGGCGAGGCCCCACAGCCCCACCTGCATCCCGAAGCGCACGCGATGCCGGTGGCCGAAGCGCCAGTGATACCCGGCCCACCCCAGCAGCAATAGACCGGAGCCAACACGCACGAGGCCTTGAGGCAGGGTGGTGCCGGCGGCCACCAGCAGCGCGGCAACGGCCGCGATCGAGGCCGCGTGGCCGAGCGCGATCGGCAGCAGTGAGATCATCACGGTCGCCCGGCTCCGCCGGTGCAGCCCGAGCGCCACGGCAAACAGCCAGCCCATGGCCGGGTTCAGGCCGTGGAAGGCGCCAAGCCCCGCAAACACCAGCGATGGCCCTGTGTCCAGCATGCTCAGACGGCCTTGCTCGGAGCGGGCCGGACCTCAGATCCAGCCCGCCGCAGTTTCGAGGCCCCTCACGGATAGCAGTAGGAATCCGACGAGCAGTCGCCGCCCTCGAGGCGCACCTGGTGCGGACGGTGCGGCGCCGGCCACGGCACAAAGAACTTCGGATCGAAGGCGATGCCGCCGTTGGGATCGGCATCGAGCTTCACCATCCAGCCCTCGATGCCGTCCGGATAGAACTGCGGATCGATGGCGCCATAGAGCGAGTTGGTGAAATAGACGCGCTTGCCGTCGCGGCTGATCTCCACCATCTGCGGGCCGCCGCTGAGCGCGCCGTTCCTGGCCCCTGGATGCGTGGCCTTGGACACGATGCCGCCGATCCGCACCTTGCCTGTGAGCTTGGGGGCGAAGGGATCCGACACATCGTACTGCTGCAGGTCGCCCGTGCCCCAGCACGCGACATAGAGGAACTTGTCGTCCATCGACAAATCGATGTCGGTGACAAGCGGCGGAACCGCCTTGAAGCCCTTGAGCACGGGCGGCAGCAGATCGGGATCGGCCGGCTCGGCCGGTATCTCGATCACCTTCTTCACCGCCCACTTGTCGCCGTCCTGGTACCAGGTCCAGATCGAGGACGAGAGATTCTCCAGGCTGATCACGCAATTGACGAAGCCATAGGCCTTGGTCGGATCATGCGCGGGCCGCAACTCGAACACGAGCTGGTATTTGTCGCCGAAGTCGATGGTCTGCAGGTGCTTCCTCTTGTGCAGGTCCCAGAAGTGCAGCCTGCGGCCATACCTGGCGCCCAGCAGAACCTCTGGAATGAGCCCGTCCTCGAACGTATCGGGCGTGCCCCATTCGCTGGTGACGAGCGTGTCGTGACCCAGATGCCACCAGGCATCGTAGGCCAGGCGCTGCGGCCCGCGGTCCATCTCCCACTGTCCGCGCACGTCGAAGGTCTCGGGGTCCATGAGGAACACGCCGCCCGGCCCCTTGCCCTCGCGATTGCCGAGCGCGGCGACATAGATGCCCTCCGGCCCGCAATGCACGGTGTGCGGCCGCGTGTAGCCGGCCTTGTCGGCCACCTCCTGCGGCTCGACCACCTTGACGATCCTCGGCTGCTTGGGATCGGGCTTGGTGTCGAGGATGTGGATGCGCGACGACCTCAGCCCGGGCACGACCAGATAGCGCCGCTCGGCGTGCGCGTGCGGGGCATTGGGGCACAGACAGGACGAGCAGGCGCTCCAGCCGAAGTGGTGCAACTCGTCGCCGGCATTCGGCATCGCCGTGGTGGCGATGATCTGCGCGTAGGTCTTCGACTTGGGGTCGACGTCGACCACGGCGATGGCATCGGGGGTCTTGCGATCGGGATCGAAGGCGGCGACGTAGGCCAGCGCTTCCGGTGCCGCCTTCATGGCCATGCGAGGCGAGGGATAGAAACTTGGATCGGGTGTCCAGGTCGTCATGGTGCGTCCTCCTCTCCTTGGTTGGCAGATCCTTTCTGCAATGCACGGGCCGCGGCTACACACGTGATCGTGAACCGACAGATCCTGAGGCAAGGGCGACACGCGCCGCCTCGCATGTCCCGCGCGCCTTGCAAACCCATTGCGCCGGGCTGGCTTGAGCGGTGCCGTATTTGGCGGCACCGGCCGCCGTGCGAGAAATGCCGGCAGATGCGGGCAGGGTTGGCCTGCCGTCAGAACAGGCTGCACGCCATCCCTCAGCTTTGCCGGGCGGCGGCCGCCAGGGTTTCGTCATCCCGCCTGCGCTTTTGGGCTATCATGACCTCGAATGAGGCCGCACACGGGGGGAGACGCCATGGCCGCCATCGCCATTCTCGACGACTACCAGAACGCGGCGCTGCGCATGGCCGACTGGTCGCGGCTGCAGACGAACAACCGCATCGTCACGTTCACCGAGCGGCTGCCCGACGTGGAGGCCGCCGCCCGCGCGCTCGCCGAGTTCGAGGTGATCGGCATCATGCGCGAGCGCACGCCGTTCTCGCGCGCGCTGTTTGAGCGGCTGCCCAAGCTGCGCCTGCTGGTCACCACCGGCAAGCGCAATGCCGCCATCGACCTCAACGCCGCCAAGGCGCGCAACGTGCTGGTGTGCAATACCGGCGGCGCCGGCCGCGCCACCGCCGATCTGGCGTTCGCGCTGATGCTGGGGCTGGCCCGCCACCTGCGCGAGGAGTTCAACGCCATGCGCCCCGGCGGCGGGTGGCAAACCACGCTCGGCTTCGACCTGGAAGGCAAGACGCTCGGCATCCTGGGCCTCGGCAACCTCGGCGCCCGGGTGGGGCGGATCGGCACCGCCTTCGGCATGCAGGTGATCGCCTGGAGCGAGAACCTCACCGATCAGCGCGCCGAAGAGCGCGGAGCGGAGCGCGTCGACAAGGACGCGCTGTTCAGGCGCTCCGACATCGTGACCATCCACTCCGTGCTGTCGCCGCGCACGCGCGGCATCGTCGGCGCACGCGAGCTCGGCCTGATGAAGCCCACGGCGCTGCTCATCAACACCTCGCGCGGCCCCATCGTCGACGAGACGGCCCTGCTGGCGGCGCTGAGGGAGAAGCGTATTGCCGGCTTCGGCGCGGACACCTTCGACGTGGAGCCGTTGCCCTCCGATCATCCCCTGCGCGCCGAGCCCCGGGCGCTGCTCACGCCGCACCTGGGCTACGTGACGGAGGAGACCTACCGCGACTTCTACGGCGGCATGGTCCAAGCCATCGAAGCCTGGCTGGCGGGGACGCCGATCAACGTGTTGAGCTGACTTCCCCCTCTCCCCGCATCCCTCTCCCCGCACTTCACGGGGAGAGGGTCAGGCGGCACGCGCGAAAAAGCAGATCACTTCAACACCACCAGCGCGTCCGCCGCGACCACCCCGTCCGGCCCGACGAAGATGGGATTGATGTCGGCCTCCTTGAGCCGCGGCGCCAGCGCGGTCGCCATCTGCGCGGCCGCCACCAGGGCCTCGGCCAGCGCCTCCGTGTCGCCGGCGGGCTTGCCGCGATAGCCCTCGAACAGCTTGGCCCCGCGCAGCTCCGCGATCATCTCGCGCGCGGTCTCCAGATCGAACGGGGCGATGCGGTAGGTGACGTCCTTCAGCACCTCGGTCAGCACGCCGCCCAGGCCCAGCGCCACCACGGGCCCGAACGCCTCGTCGTTGAGGATGCCGATCAGCGCCTCGATGCCCTGCGCCATCTCCGACACCAGCACGCCGTCGATCTGCGCGCCGGGCACCGCCTGCGCCGCATTGACGGTAACGGTGCGCACGGCCTCCGTCAGTGCATCGGGGTTGACGCCAAGCTTCACGCCGCCGGCCTCGGTCTTATGCGCGATGTGGCGCGAGACGACCTTCACCGCAAACGGCCCCTTGAGACCCTTCGCGGCGGATACCGCATCGGCGCCGGCTGCGACGAGCACGTCCCTCGCAACAGGAATGCCGAACCGCTGCAGCACGGCCTTGCTCTCGGCTTCGTTCAGCGTCACCGCACCTGCCGGCAGATCGAGAGCCGGCGCGACGACCTCGGGCACGCGCCGCGGCAGCAGGCGACGCCGATCGTCGGCAAAGCGCGCCAGCGTGGCGGCGGCGCGGGCCAGGCGCACCGGCGTGGTGAGGAAGGGCACGCCTGCCTCGGTCAAGGCCCTCAGCGCCTCGGGTGATTTTGCATGCCGGCCCGACCAGGCCACGTGCACCGGCTTGTCGGTGTGCGGCGCGACTGCGGCGATGGCCTCGCAGGCCCGCCCCGCGACCGGACCCGAGACGGAGGCCAGTAGGATCGAGAGCTGGTCGAGGCCGGGGTCGGCCAGCACGATCTCCAGCGCGTCGGTGAACACGCGCATGTCGTTGAAGAAACCCGCGGTGACATCAGCCGGGTTCTCCGGCGAGCCGAACGAGGGCACTATTGTGCGCAGCGCGGCCAGCGTGCGCTCGGAGAACGGCGGCAGGGTCATGCCGCCGCGCACGGCGGCATCCGCATAGACGATGCCCGAGCCGCCCGAGATCGACAGCACGCCCACCGCATGGCCCTTGGGCAGGCGGCCCTGCGCGAACAGCTTGGCGATGTCGACGATGGGCTCCACGTCGTCCACCTCGATGAGGCCCGACTGGCGCAGCGCCGCGCGGTAGAGGTCGTAGCTGCCCGTCATGTTGGCGGTATGCGAGGCCGCCGCCTTCACGCCGGCATCCGTGGTGGCCGCCTTCCAGATCATCACCGGCTTGGCGAGCGCAAGCGACTTGGCGCCAACGTCCAGCAGGCGCCGTGCGTCGGGCGTGCCCTCGAGGTAGGCGAAGACGGCGGACGTTCCGGGATCGTCCAGAAAGGCCGACAGCAGCTCCGGCATGTCGATATCGGTCTCGTTGCCGGATGAGACGCAGTAGCGGAAGCCGATGCCCTGCGCCTCGGCCAGGTTGACGACGGCATAGCCGAAGCCGCCAGACTGGAACGCGCACGACACCGAGCCGGGGCGGAACTCGGTCTCGTCGGCCACGCTGCCGAACGCCGCCCACACGCGCGACTGGATCGACAGCATGCCCTGGCAGTTGGGGCCGACGATGCGCACGCCGCTCTCACCGACCGCGCGCTTGAGCTCCGCTTCCAGCTTGCGCCCCTCGGCACCGGTCTCGCGGAAGCCCGCGGTGAGCACCACGGCGAACGGAATGCCGGCCTTGCCGCAGTCGCGGATCGCCTGCGCCACGCCCGGCGCCGGCACGGCAATGATGGCCAGATCGCAAGGCTGACCAATCGAGGCGGCATCCGGATAGCATTTGAGGCCGTGCAGCTCCCGGTACTTGGGGTTCACCGGATAGAGCGCCCCTGGATAGCCGGCGTTCTTGAGCGCCTTGATCGGATGCCCGCCGATGCGCGTCAGGTCCGCGGATGCGCCGATGATGGCGATCGCGCGGGGATGAAACAGGCGCTCGAAACTCACGTGCTCCCTCCGTTCGGATGAACCGTTTCCAACCCGTGTCAGCCGATGCGCCCCTCGGGCGTCGTCAGCGGCAGGCCGAGCGCGGCGCGGCGCTTGAGCCACGGATTGGGCCGGTAGCGGGGCTCGCCGTAGAACGCCTGCAGCCGCTCCAGGATGTGCAGCACGCGCTTGGCGCCGATGCGATCGCCCCATTCGATCGGACCGAACGGATAGCCGAGGCCGAGCTTGGTGCCCTTGTCGATGTCGGCGGGCGCGGCAATGCCGCGCTGGGCCACGCCGCAGCCGATGTTGACGATCATGGCGACGACGCGCTGCGCCACGAAGCCTGGGCTGTCGTTGATGACGATCACCGGCTGCCCGTCGGAGGCCAGCAGGGCGTGCGCGGCGTCGCGGCTGACCGGACCGGTGGCGGGCGTCACCATCAGCGTGCGCGGGCCCTTCAGGCCAAAGAGGACATCGACCGCGACCGACCGCTGCGGATCGAGGCCGAGGTCGACGCAGGCCGTCGTGAGATCCCAGCCGATGGGCGTCAGCACGATCAGCGCATCGGCACTGGGCTTGGCCGTGGTCTCGATCTCCACACCCGCACCCCGGAAGAGATCGATGAGCGGCGCCTGCAGGTCGGGGTGATGCTCGCTGGGGCGCACCCACACCGACTTCGGCCGCGCGGCCGGTGCGGGGGCGAGCGGCGGCATCACCGCCTGGCCGCTGCTGTCATAGACAAACCAGCCGCCGCCCGTCTTGCGGCCATAGAGCCCGCCGGCCACCCGCAGGGCGGACAGGTTCATGGGCGCAAACGCGGGCTCGCCGTAGAACTGCGCGAACACCGATTCCATCACGCCGTGCTGGATGTCGATGCCCACCATGTCGGCCAGCGTGAACGGCCCCATCCTGAACCCCGGCGCACCGGTGAGGATGCGGTCGATCTCGGCGGCGCCGGCAATGTTCTCGGTCAGGATGCGCTGCGACTCCGGCACGAACCCGCGGCCCACGTGATTGACGAGGAACGCCGGGCTGTCGGTGCACAGCACCGGCTCGCGCGTCATGCGCCGGCCGAGCGTCATCATGGCGTCGGTGACCCACGGCGCGGTCTTGAGGCCGGGAATCACCTCCACCAGGCGCATCAGCGGCACCGGGTTGAAGAAGTGCATGCCGCCGACGCGCTCGGGGTGCTGACACTTGGAGGCGATCGCGGTGATGGGAATGGAGGAGGTGTTGGACGCCAGGATCGTCTCCGGTCCCACCAGCGCCTCCAGCCTGGCAAACAGCGCCTCTTTGGCGGCGAGCTGCTCCACGATCGCCTCGATCACGACATGGGCCTTGCCGACCTCGGCCAGGTCCTTGGCCACCACGATGCGATCGACGGCAGCTTTGGCCTCGGCCTCCGGCAGGCGCCCCTTCCCGACCAGGCCGGCCAGCGTCTTGGCGATATGATCCTTGGCCGCCTGCGCGGCGCCCGGCTTCTCGTCGAACGCGATGACCCGCATGCCGCCCTGGGCGGAGACCTGCACGATGCCCCGGCCCATGGTGCCGGTGCCGATCACGGCCACCGTCAGGTCCGTTGCGTTGGGATCAAAGGGCATGCGCGTCTCCCCGGTTGCCGCGCGAGCAATAGGCGCCGCGCGGTCGATTGACCCCGCAAACTAGGCCGTGTCATGGTCTGGCCGCAACATCGACCGCTGCGTCCGGCGTGCCCTTGACTGGATCCTGCCCATGATGACCGTCGAGGAGGCCATCACCGGCCGCCGCTGTTTTCGCGCCTTCCTGCCGAAGCCCGTGCCGCGCGACCTGATCGAGCGCATCATGGCCATCGCCGGGCGCGCGCCCTCGGGCTCCAACGTGCAGCCCTGGAAGGTGTGGGTGCTGACCGGCGCGGCGCTCAAGGCCATCCGCACCGAGCTTGCCGAGCGCTACGACCGCGGCCAGGTGAGCCGGCGGGAGTACAACTACTACCCCGAGACCTGGCGCGAACCCTACCTCAGCCGCCGCCGCGCCTGCGGTTGGGGCCTCTACGGCACGCTCGGCATCGGCCGCGAGGACAAGCACAAGATGCACGCCCAGCATCGCCGCAACTTTCTGTTCTTCGATGCGCCGGTCGGGCTCATGTTCACGATCGATCGCGATCTGGAGCAGGGCTCGTGGCTCGACTACGGCATGTTCCTGCAGAGCATCATGGTGGCGGCGCGCCCGTTCGGGCTCGAGACCTGCCCGCAGGCCGCGTTCCTCATCTTCCACGACGTGTTGCAGAGGCGGCTCGGCATTCCCCCCGAGCAGACCATCGTGTGCGGCATGGCGCTCGGCTATCCGGACCCCAACGACAAAGTGAACACCTTCACGCCGGACCGCATGGCAACGGGCGAGTTCGTCACGTTCCTGGAGGCGGCGAAGGAGACGTGAGCAGGCGAGACCGCACTGCAGGCTGGCTTCCCGGCAACGCCATCCGTGCGACTGCGCAGGAGCCCCGGCGTATCGGCTTTCCGCGTTCCGGCCGATCAGGTGCGTCGACAGGCGCAACGTGGCAACGGGAGGCGGGCCGGGAGCGGCGGGCCGGCCGATGCTCTTCGCCATCAGGGCGGCGAGCCGAAGGACAGGTAGCAGGCGGGTGAAATTGCGCGCCCATCTGTCCCCGCGCACGACCTCCGGCGGCTGCCAGCGCGCTGAAGCGGAGCGCATCGTCGCGGGCCGGGAGCGGCAGTTGCCAACTCGATCGGGCCGTCGCAATGATCGGCGGCAGCAAGGATCAGAGGAGCCAGCAGTGACGCCCAGAATCGCAGTTGTGACGGCTGGTGGAAGCGGCATGGGGGCTGCGGCCGCCCGCCGGCTCGCGCAGGATGGCTTCAAGGTGGCGGTCCTCTCCTCCTCGGGCAAAGGCGAGGCGCTCGCCACGGAGCTCGGCGGCATCGGCGTGACAGGCTCCAACCAGTCCAACGCCGATCTCAAGACGCTCGTCGACCGGGCGATGGCGGCATGGGGGCGGATCGACGTGCTGGTCAACAGCGCCGGCCACGGTCCTCGCGATCAAATCCTGAAGATCACCGATGAGCAGTGGCATACGGGCATGGACACATACCTGCTGAACGTCATCCGGCCGACCCGGCTCGTCACGCCCATCATGGCTCAGCAGAAGGCCGGCGCCATCATCAATATTTCGACGGCATGGGCGTTCGAGCCGAGCCCCATGTTCCCGACCTCCGCCGTCTTCAGAGCCGGACTTGCAGCATTCACGAAGATTTTCGCGGACCAGTACGCCGCCGACAACGTGCGCATGAACAACGTGCTGCCAGGGTGGATCGACAGTCTGCCGGCCACCGACGAGCGCCGCAGGTCCGTGCCCATGCAGCGCTATGGCAAAAGCGAAGAAATCGCAGCCACCATCGCGTTCCTGGCGTCGGAGGGAGCGGCCTATATCACGGGGCAGAACGTGCGTGTCGACGGCGGCCTGACGCGTTCGGTGTGATTTTGGCTACGACAGCAGGCCGACACCCTTCGCCATCATGGCGGCGAGCAGCAGGATCAGCATGACGCCCGCCATCTCGACGTGAATGATGGAGCGGATCGACTTGATCTTGTCTGCGCTCACCGTCGGCACCTGCCCGGCCTTCACCGCGGACCGCCAGCGCAGGAACTGCCGGGTCGGGATGATCGAAACGAGGGCGAGGAGCACGAACAGCGCGAGCTTGGCGATGAACGTCCAGGTGTGAAAGTAGTAGGCGGCGCCCTTCTCGAAGTGAAAGACGCGGGCGAGGCCCGCCAGCAGCAGCACGCCCGCCGAGACGCCCAGCACCCTGTCGGCGGTTTGAATCTTGCGGGCGCTGTCCGCCGTCAGCGTGCTCCTGATCAGCACGAACTCAACGACCAGCGCCGCAAACAGCGTGAAGGCCGACACATGGTGCAGGAAGGCGAACAGCACGGCCATGGATGCAACCTCCGGGCTCGGCGTGAGCCGGCGCACTCTAGCGGGCGCCGCTGGCAGCTCCAAGTGTGATGGCGGCCTGCCGACAATGGCGCTAGACTGCTCGAGGGGGCTGTGCACCCGACCGGATGATCTGGGAGCAGCCGTGCAGCCGAAGCCGGAAGACTACGACTACGAGCTCGACCAGGCGCTCAGCGCCGTGGTGGGCCTGCGCGCGCTGGTTCCGCCCGACGCATTCACGGCCGAGATCCTCGGCACCGAGCGGGTCGGCCACGGCGTGCTGATCCGCCAGGACGGCATCGTGCTCACCATCGGCTATCTCATCACGGAAGCCGAAACCGTCTGGCTCAGCCTGAGCGGCGGCCACACGCTTCCGGGCCACGTGCTGGGCTATGACCAGGAGAGCGGCCTTGGCCTGGTGCAGGCGCTGGCCCATATCGATGCGCCGGTGCTTGCCCTCGGCCGCTCCAGCTCGACCGAGATCGGCATGCGCGTCGTCGTCGGCGGAGCCGGCGGGCGCAAGCGCTCGGTGGCGGCGCGCATCGTCGCCAAGCAGGAGTTCTCCGGCTACTGGGAGTATGTGCTGGATGAGGCCATCTTCACGGCACCGGCGCATCCATTCTGGGGCGGGACGGCCATGATCGGGCCCGCGGGCGACCTGCTCGGCATCGGCTCGCTGCAGATCCAGCAGGCCATCTCCAGCCCGCGGGCAAAAACCATCCAGAAGGGCGATGACGCCAACATGATCGTTCCCATCGACCTCCTGAAGCCGATCTTGCATGATCTGACGACGATCGGCCGACCCAATCGGCCGGCGCGACCATGGCTTGGCCTCTACGCCACGGAGATCGGCGACAGCGTCGCTGTCATCGGGCTTGCCAACCGCGGCCCGGCGCAAAAGGCCGACCTGCGCGCCGGCGACATCGTGCTGGCGGTGGCGGGGGTCAAAGTGACCGATCTGGCCGGCCTGTTCCGGCGCGTTTGGGCGCAGGGCGAGGCGGGTGTCGCGGTGCCGTTGACGATCAATCGCGAGGGCCGCACCTTCGACATCTCGATCCGCTCCGCCGACCGGCGCCGCCTGCTCAAGGGACCTGTGCTGCATTGAGCGGGCCGTCGCTGCGAAGGGGAGCTGGACCATGCGCGTGAGCGTCCTGGGTGGCGGGCCGGGCGGCCTCTACTTCTCGGCCCTGTGGAAGCGCCGGCATCCGGCCGACGAGGTGAACCTCTTCGAGCAGAACCCGGCCGATGCGACCTGGGGCTTCGGCGTCGTGTTCTCCGACCGGGCGCTGGAATTCCTGCGCGGGGACGACGCCGAAACGGTCGATCTCATTACCCCGCGCATGGAGACCTGGCGCGACGTCACGATCGTGCACCGGGGCGAGGCGATCACCATCGACGGCGTGGGCTTCTCGGCCATCGGCCGGCTCGAGTTGCTGCAGCTCCTGCAGCAGCGGGCGCGTGCCGCCGGCGTGAACCTTGTCTTCGGCACGTGCATCAATGCGCTCGAGGACCTGGGCGAGAACGACCTGATCGTGGCGGCGGATGGCGTCAACTCCCTGCTCCGGCACACGCTCCGATCCCGGTTCGGCACCTCGCTCTCGCACCTGGACAGCAAGTTCGCGTGGTACGGGACGCGGCAGCGCTTCGCCACGCTCACCCAGACCTTCGTTGCCAACGAGCTCGGCACCTTCAATGCGCATCACTACCGCTACGCACCACACATGAGCACGTTCATTGTCGAATGCGATCCGGCCACCTGGGTGCGCGCCGGGCTCGACCGGGCCGGCGAGGAGGAGAGCCGCCGCCTGTGCGAGCAGGTGTTCGCCGCGACGCTGGACGGCCATCCGCTCATTTCCAATCGCTCGATCTGGCGCAATTTCCCCTGGGTGTGGAATAATCGCTGGTTTGTCGACAACGTGGTGCTGATCGGCGATGCCCTGCGCACCGCCCACTATTCCATCGGCTCCGGCACGCGCCTTGCCATCGAGGATGCCCTGGCGCTGACCAAGGCGCTGGAGGCCGAGCCGGGCGATCTGACCGCGGCATTGGCCCGCTACGAGGCCAGCCGGCGACCTGCGGTGGAAAAGCTGGTCGCCGCATCGCAGCGGTCAGCGGCCTGGTATGAGCGCTTCCCCGAGCATATGCGGCTTGCGCCTGCGGAGCTCGCCATGAGCTACATCCGCCGGTCTGGGCGCGTCGACGACCAGCGCCTGCGCGCCATGGCGCCGAGGTTCATGGCGCTCTACGATGCAGGCAGAGGACCGCCATGATGAGCTCCGCCCCCATCGCCGACCTCGTGCCCCCTGATGCGCCGGGCGCGCGCGAGATCGGCTTTTGCGTGCCCGAGCAGTACAACGCCAGCGCCATTCTGTTCGACAATCTGGGCGCCGGGCGCGGCGATCGCCTGGCGGTGAGGAGCCCCGCGGGATCGCGCACCTATGCGGAGCTGGCTGCCGATGCCCGCCGGCTCGGCGCGGCCCTGCTGTCGCTGGGCGCCGGGCGCAGCGAGCGCGTGCTGCTGTTCCTCGACGACACGCCGGCCTATCCCGCTGCCCTGTTCGGCGCCCTGCGGGCGGGCCTGGTGCCGCTGCTGATCAACACCCTGACGCCGCCCGATCTCCTGCAGTTCTATCTCGCCGACTCGGGTGCGCGCCTCGCCATCACCGAGGCCGCCTTTGCAGACCGCTTCGATGCCGCGGCCTGCCGGGACACGCAGCTCCACACCTTGATGGTCCTCGACGGTGAGCCGCCCGCAACGCCTGCAGTGCCGACGCGATCTGCCGCGGAATGGCTGTCTGCCCCCGCACCCGCCCTGGACGCGGCCCGCACGCACCGCGACGACATGGCGTTCTGGATGTATTCGTCGGGCTCCACCGGCCGGCCCAAGGGCGTCGTGCACCTGCAGCACGACATGGCCTACACGCACTGGTCCTATGCGCACCATCTGCTCACGCTGACGGAGGACGACATCTGCTTCTCGGTGCCGAAGATCTTCTTCGCCTACGGGCTCGGCAACTCCCTCACGTTTCCATTCTCGGTCGGCGCATCGAGCGTGCTTCTGCCGGGCCAGCCCAAGCCGGCGGCGATCTTCGATGCCATTGCGCGCTATCGGGCCACCGTATTCTTTGGCCTGCCGACGCTCTACACGGCGCTCACCAAATCGCCCGACGCTCAAGGCGCCGACCTCTCCAGCTTGCGGCTGGCGGTGTCGGCGGCCGAGGTGCTCTCGGCGGACGTGTTCAATGCGTGGAGGACAATCTCGGGCCTTGAGATCATGGAGGGGCTGGGCTCCACCGAGGCCCTGCACATCTATCTGTCCAACACCCCGCGGGAGAAGAAGCTCGGCGCCGCCGGCAAGCGGGTGCGGGGCTACGAGCTCAAGCTCACCGATGCCGGCGGCCGCGAGACCGCCGACGGAGAGGAGGGCGTGCTGTGGGTCCGCGGCGGCTCCAATGCGCCCTGCTACTGGAACCGCCCCGACAAGACGGCTGAGACGATGCGCGCCGGCGGCTGGATCTACACCGGCGACCGCTTCGTGCGCGATGCCGACGGCTTCCATTTCTTCCGCGGCCGCGCCGACGATCTCGTCAAGGTCAGCGGCCAGTGGGTCTATCCGCTGGAGGTCGAGCTGTGCCTGGCCGATCATCCCTGCGTGCGCGAATGCGCCGTGCTCGCCGTCGAGCAGGCGAACGGGCTCACGGCGCTCAAGGCCTTCGTGGTGCTGGCCGACTCTGCCGGGAGCTCGGAAGCCACCACGCGCGACCTGCAGGATTTCGTCAAGGGGCGGCTCTTGCCCCACAAGTACCCGCGCCTGATCGCCTACCTTGAGGAGCTGCCCAAGACCGGCACTGGAAAGATCGACCGCCAGGCGCTGCGCCGCACCTGAGACCGCGACGGACGGTTGCCCGCCGCAATCCGCGCCGTTACCATGCACCATCGGACGAGTGGCACAATGTATGCCAATTCGCCAGGGGAGGACTGCATGGACAGACGCAGCTTCGTCGTGGGCTCCACTGCCGCTGCAGCAGCGCTCGCCACAGGGACGGCCGCCGCGCAGGAGGTCTACCCCTCGCGGGCCGTCACCTTCATCAATCCGTTTCCGCCCGGCGGCGCGGCCGACGTCGTCGCCCGGCCGCTGGCCTCGGTGCTGGAGCCGATCCTGAAGCAGCCGATGGTGATCGAGACCAAGGCCGGCGCGGCAGGCCAGGTCGGCGCGCAGTTCGCCGCCGCCGCCAAGCCCGACGGCTACACGCTGCTGGTGCACATCGTGTCGATCTCCGGCTTCGCCGAGGTCGACCGCCTGTACGGCCGCCCGGTGAAGTTCACCAACGACGACTTCATCCCGATCGCCCGCTTCATCGCCGATCCGTGTGTGCTCATCACCAACGAGCAGCAGCCCTACAAGACGTTCAAGGAGTTTCTGGATGACGTGAAGAAGCGACCCAACGACCTTGTCTTCAGCTCATCGGGCCTGCACGGCGCCCTGCATCTGCCCATGGCTCTCTTCATGCATGCGGCCGGCGTCCAGATGAAGCACCTGCCCACCAATGGCGGCGGCCCTGCACTCACCGCGCTGCTCGGCAACAACGCTCAGATGCTGGTATCCTCCATCGCCGCGGCCAACGCGCAGCGCAAGGCGGGCAAGGTTCGCGCGCTGGCCTGCTTCGGCGACAAGCGCGCACCGGCCATTCCCGACGTCCCGACCATGAAGGAGCTCGGCTACGACATCGAGTACTACCTCTGGGTTGGAATGTTCGCGCCCAAGGGCACGCCGAATTCCATCATAACCACCATGCGCGACGCATCGAGGAAGGCCGCTGCCGACCCGAAATTCGCCGAAGCCATGACCAATCTGGGCCAGGATGTCGCCTACCTCGATCAGCCCGAGTTTAAGGCCTTCTGGGACGCCGATGCCAAGCGCGTGCAAGAGGCGGTAAGGCTGGTCGGCAAGGTGTAACGCAAATCGCCGGCTGCCGATGGCGGCCAGCCCGGGAGCGCCGCTTGAACCTGCGCAGAGACCACGTCGCCGGCGGCGCCTTGATCCTGGCGGGGGCAGGGATCTTTGCGCTCAGCACCGATCTGCCCTTCGGCACGCTGGCCTCGCCGGGGGCCGGCATGCTGCCCACGCTTCTCGTCGGCTTCCTCATGGCCTTCGGCGTGGCCCTCTTCGCGCGGGCCGGCGAGAGCCCGCCGCTGGCCGACATCGCCTGGACCGACCTGCCGCACGCCGTCCGCGTCACGGCGGCCGCAGCGGCAGCCGTGGCGCTCTACACCACGCTTGGCTTCCTCCTCACCGTCGGCGCGCTGCTGTTTGCACTGACATTCGTCGTGGAACGGAGACCCTTCCTCGTGTCGGCCGCCTTCAGCATCGGCGTGACGACGCTGGCCTACACGTTGTTCGGCCTCCTGCTCAAGTCGCCGTTGCCCCGCGGCCTCATGGGATTCTAGGCGCGCCATGGATGCCATCTTCGACAACCTGCTGCTCGGCTTCTCGGTCGCCTTCCGCCCGGATGTTCTCGTCTATGCCTTCCTCGGCTGCCTCGTCGGCACCCTGGTCGGCATGCTGCCGGGCATCGGCCCGCTGGCCGGCATCTCGCTGCTGCTGCCCGTCACCTTCGGCCTCGACGCCACCAAGGCCATCGTCATGCTGGCCGGCATCTACTACGGCTCGCAGTACGGCGGCTCCACCACCTCCATCCTGATGCGCATCCCGGGCGAGGCGGCGTCCGTCATGACCTGCATCGACGGCTATGCCATGGCGCGCAAGGGCCGCGCCGGCGCAGCCCTTGCCATTGCCGCGGTCGGCTCGTTCATCGCCGGCACCTTCGGCGTCATCCTGCTCACGCTGGTGGCGCCGCCGCTGGCCAGCTTCGCGCTCCGCTTCGGCCCGCCCGAATACACCGCCCTGCTGGTGCTCGGGCTCGTCTTTCTGGCCTACATGTCCACGACCTCGCTGGTGCGCACCATGATCATGGCGATCACGGGGCTGCTGCTCGGCTGCATCGGCATCGACGTCATGTCCGGGCATTTCCGCTACAGCTTCGACATCAAGGAGCTGGGCGACGGCATCGGCATCGTGCCGGTGGCGGTCGGGCTGTTCGGGCTCGGCGAAATCCTGTCCACGCCCAGCAAGTCGGTCGTGGGCAAGGTCATGCCGCCGCGCTTTCGCGAGTTGATGCCGAACCGCCAGGAGTGGCGCGGATCGGCCATGCCGATCGCGCGCGGCTCGGTGCTGGGCTTCATGGTGGGCATCGTGCCGGGCTCGGCCCACATCATTGCGAGCTTCCTCTCCTATGCGGTGGAAAAGCGCGTCTCCAAGACGCCCGGGGAGTTCGGCACGGGCGCAGTGGCGGGTGTGGCCGGGCCGGAATCAGCCAACAACGCCGCCTCCACCGGCGCATTCGTGCCGATGCTGGCGCTTGGCCTGCCGACGGGGCCGGTGACCGCCGTCTTGATGGCCGCCCTCCTCATCCACGGCGTGCCGCCCGGACCCCAGCTCGTCAACGAGCATCCGCAGGTGTTCTGGGGCTTCATCGCCTCCATGTACGTCGGCAATCTGATGCTGCTGGCGCTCAATCTGCCGCTGGTCGGACTGTTCGTGCGCGTGTTGCAGATCCCCTATGCCTATCTCTATCCGCTGATCATCATGTTCTGCATTGTCGGCGTCTATCTCGTGAACAGCTCGATCGTCGATGTCTGGATCATGCTGATCATGGGCGTGGTCGGCTACCTGCTGCGCAAGTTCGAGTTCGATCCGGCGCCGCTGGTGCTGGGGCTGGTGATTGCCCCCACCTTCGAGCTCAGCCTGCGGCAATCGCTCGTCATGTCGAGCGGCAATTGGACGATCTTCTTCACCCGGCCGATCGCGGCGGCCCTGTTTGCCGTCTGCGGCGTGCTGCTCACCCTCGCCGCCGTTTCATACTTCGGGCGCCGCGATTGGCGCGAGCGCCTGGCCGAAGCGGAGGCGGGGGAGAAGCCGTAGCTTGAGCGGTGCCTTCCTAGGCAACCTCGCGCACGTGCGCGATTTCGCGACCCGTTGCGGCCCGTATTGCATCGGCGGGCAGAGTGACCACCGCCAGCGTTCCGCCGTCGAGCGTTATGAACTCCACCTCGTATGCCTCACCATCCGGGTGCACGTGCACGACGGCGCCGAGATCGCCCTTGCAAAGGCGCTGCTCGGGCAAATCCCGAGTAAGAACAACAGTGTCGAGTTCACCTGTCATGTATCCAATCTAGCACGGACATGCGGTGAGGAACCGAAGTCGACTTCTCCCATCGCCCATGCCCTGGGGTGGCAAAGTAGCCCTAACGCCTTGCGGCGGTCAGCTCGGCGATGCCGGCCAGCGTCTCGTTCGACAGCGGCAGGTCGATGGGCTCGTTGCGCTCGGCCGACAGGTCGGCCGCGCAATAGGTCTCCATCACCACGCGGGCGCTCTCGGGCGTCACCATCACGGGGCGGTCGAGAATAACCGACTCCAGGAAATGGATGGTCTCCGGCCCCATCTGGCCGGCGAACACGTGGTCCACCTGCTCGCCGGGCATGGTCGACATGGGAAAGCGCGTGCCCTCCGCCACCGTGCTCAGCCAGTTGTCGCGCTGCGTATCGTCGAGGAACAGCGACCCTTCCGTGCCCGTGATCTCGATCCAGGTGGCGCAATAATTGGGATAGCTCGGCGGCAGGTTCCAGCCGCCGCCGATGGCGACCAGCACGCCGTTGTCCATGGTCACCGTCGACCACATGATGTCGTAGGAGCCGTTGACGGCCTGCATGGTGCCGTAGGCGCCCTGCGCATAGACGCGCACCGGCTTGGCCGGCTCCAGCAGCCAGAACACGATGTCGAGGTCGTGGGTGGATTCCATCGCCGCCGGCGACAGGCGCACGCGCTGGGCGATCTTCTTGCCCAGGCTGCGGGACAAATGCCGGCTCACCATCACGCTCACCGGCTTGCCGAGCGTGCCGTCGACGATCTTCTTCTTGGCGTAGGCGATCTTGGTGTTGAAGCGCTGCGAATAGCCGATGGTGAACTTGAGGTTGCCGCGCTTGGCGAGCGCGATCAGCGTGTCGGCTTCCCACAATTCGAGCGCGATGGGTTTCTCCAGCAGCACATGCTTGCCGGCCTGCAGGCAATCGCGGGCGATGGGAAAGTGCGTGTGCTCGGGCGTGGTGCAGATGTAGACCGCGACGATGTTCGGATTCTGGATGATGTCCTGAGTGTTGAGGGTTGCCGTGGCCGCATTGGTGATCCTCTGCACCTCGGCCAGGCGATCGGGGCGGATCTCGCAGACGTGCAGCTTGCTCACCAGCGCCGAGCGCGACAGCGTCTCCGCGCGAATCCCGCCACACCAGCCCGTGCCGATCACCGCAACCTCGACGGCCATGCTCAAACGTCCTCCCGCTGCCGATCGCCTTGTGCACGGCGGGGCAAACCATGCGCGCGCGTGCGAGCCAAGGCAAGGGCATTAGCCGATCGACTGTGCGCGATCACGTCTCGTCGGGCGGCGCAGGATCAGCGCAGCGGGGGCAGGTCAGACTGTTCCATCCGCCTGAGCGGTGGCCTGGACGGGACGTGCGTCGCTGCGACGCCCACATCCGCACGCGCATTGAAACGCTCCCACGTCACCGTGACCACGGCGCCCACGGGCACCCGCGGATACAGATCGAGCACGTCCCGATTGTACAGGCGGATGCAGCCCTTGGAGACGGCCGTGCCGATGGTCCAGGGCGCATCGGTGCCGTGGATGCGGTAGGCGCTCGATCCCAGATAGAGGGCCCGCACGCCGAGCGGGTTCATGGGATGCCCGCCGGGCACCCAGCGCGGCAGGCGCGGGTTCTCGGCAACCATCGTCGGTGTCGGCGTCCACGACGGATTGACCCGCTTGTCCGAAACCTTCGTGGTGCCTTCCCAGCGATCCTCGTCCCTCGGGATGGCGATGGGATAGCTGATAGCTTCGCCGGCGCGCGTGATGAAGTAGAGGCGGCGATCGCCGAAGCTCACGATGACCTGGCCCGGTGGGTATTGCGGATTGAAGGGCACCACCTCGCGCCCGCTGTCGCCGACCACATGTCCACCGCCCCAATCCCAGAACAGCTGGGCCGCGGCCGGCTGCGCCATGAGCCCCGCGAGCAGCGTCAGAAACCCCGCGATGAGAGCTGCGCGACAGGATCGGCGTGGTGCGGTCAGCATGCGCATTCAAGGTCCTGCAGATCGGCCCCCGGCAGCCACTGCGCCGCGCGAATATGATCAGAATGTGGCCTTCACGACCTGATGAAGGGTTCGGCTGTGCACACCGTGTCGCGGACGCCGCCGCCCGCCCGCGCCCCCTGCTGTGGGCCGCATTTTGCGAACCGAAGACGCAATGCCGAACGCGGTGCCCTCGCAACTGCACAGGCCGAACTTTCCTCATGCCGCCCATATACGAAATGAAATTCTATTCTTATTTCAAAATCTCACTTCACATAGAATGTTTTGCTCTATATTCAGCGCCATCCCCGCCGAAAATGGGGTGCGCAGTGGGCCGACGCATGTTCCAACCGCTCGACAATCCTCAGCCGAGAGACCGGGGCACGGCCATGGGCCGCGACGCCATGCACAGCCTCAGTGGGCAATTGGCCGCGCTCGACAGCCTCGAAGGCCGAATCGCTGCCATCGCGGGGGGCGGTGGGGGCAGGATTGCATTTTCCACCAGTCTCGGACTGGAGGACTAGGCCATCCTGCACGCCATCGCGCAAACCCGCGCCGACATCGACGTCTTCACCCTCGACACGGGACGGCACTTTCCCGAGACGCTGGAAACCCTCGATCGCAGCGTGCAGCGCTATGGCGTGCGCATCCGCGTCATCGCCCCCGATGCCGGGGACGTCGAGGAGCTGGTGGCGCGCGACGGCGTGCTCGGCTTCCGCCTCTCCATTGCCGCGCGCAAGGCGTGCTGCGAGGTGCGCAAGGTGCGGCCGTTGGCCCGCGCGCTCGCGGGCGCGGCCGTCTGGATCACCGGCTTGCGGCGCCAGCAATCGGCGGGCCGCAGCGAGGTCGCCTTCGCCGCCTGGGACGATGCGCACCGCCTCGTCAAGGTCAACCCGCTGGCGGACTGGCCGCTCGATCGCCTGCAGGCCTACGTCGCGGCGCATGATATTCCGGTCAATCCCCTCCATGCCCGCGGCTTCCCCTCCATCGGCTGCCAACCGTGCACGCGCGCGATTGGACCGGACGAGGACGTCAGGGCCGGCCGCTGGTGGTGGGAGCAGGAGGACGGCAAGGAGTGCGGCCTGCACAATAGCCCACGGCGGCGGGGCACGGAGGCCGTGGCGTGAGCGCGCCGCCTACCCATCTCGATCTGCTGGAGGCGGAAAGCATCCACATTTTCCGCGAGGCGGCCGCGCAGTTTCGCAAGCCCGTGCTGCTCTACTCCATCGGCAAGGATTCCACCGTCCTGCTGCATCTGGCGCGCAAGGCCTTCTATCCTGCCAGGCCGCCGTTCCCGCTGCTGCATGTCGATACCACGTGGAAGTTTCGCGACATGATCGCCTTCCGCGATCGCACGGCACGCGAACTCGGCCTGGAGCTGATCGTGCATGTCAACAGGGAGGGGCTGGCCGCCGGCATCAATCCGGTCGACTATCCGCCCTCCACCTACACCGACGTCATGAAGACCCAGGGGCTGCGGCAGGCGCTCGATCGGCACGGCTTCGATGCGGCCTTCGGCGGCGCGCGGCGCGACGAGGAGGCCTCGCGCGCCAAGGAGCGCGTGTTCTCCTTCCGCGCCGAGGGGCATCGCTGGGACCCGCGCAAGCAGCGGCCTGAGATGTGGCGGCTGCTCAACGGGCGCCTCGGCGGCGGCGAGACCGCGCGCGTCTTTCCGCTCTCCAACTGGACCGAGAAGGACGTGTGGCGCTACATCGCCCGCGAGCAGCTCGAGGTGGTGCCACTCTATTTCGCCGCCCTGCGCCCGACCATCGCACGCAACGGCAGCCTGCTGGTGCTCGACGACGAGCGCATGCCGCTGCGCTCCGGCGAAAGCCAAGCTCCCCGCCAGGTCCGCTTCCGCACGCTGGGCTGCTGGCCGCTGACGGCCGCCATCGAGTCGCAGGCCGCCGATCTCCCCAGCGTCATCGACGAGACTTTGTCGGCCAGCGTCTCCGAGCGCCAGGGGCGGCTCATCGACCACGATGAGGCCGGTGCCATGGAGCGCAAGAAGCAGGAGGGATACTTCTGATGCCAGCCCTTGCCGAGGTCCGTGATGCCGCCGAACGTGGGGCTCCGGTGACGGTGCTGCGCCGCGCACCAGCCGTCCGGTGCGCCGCGGCGGGATCGCCGCAACCCCTGGCCGGCAGCCTGCACGTGCTCACCTGCGGCTCCGTCGACGACGGCAAGTCGACGCTGATCGGCCGGCTGCTGTGGGACGCGGGCGCCCTGCACACCGACCAGCGCCAGACCCTGCAGCGGTCGCCTAAGACGGCGGCGGGGACGCCCGATTTCAGCCTGCTCGTCGACGGCCTCGCCGCCGAGCGCGAGCAGGGCATCACCATCGACATCGCCTGGCGCTACTTCGATACGCCCACGCGCCGCCTCGTCATCATCGACAGCCCCGGCCATGAGCAGTACACGCGCAACATGGCGACTGGCGCCTCGCATGCCGATGTGGCGATCCTGCTGGTCGATGCGCGCACCGGCATCAAGGTGCAGACCCGGCGCCACGCCGCCATTCTCGATCTGATGGGCGTCGCGCGCGTCATTCTCGCCGTCAACAAGATGGACCTCATCGACTGGTCCGAGGCGCGCTTTGGCGCCATCGAGGCGGAATTCCTGGCCTTGGCCCAGCGGTTCGGCTTTCGCAACGCCGTCGCCATTCCCGTCTCCGCCGTCCTGGGCGACAACATCGCGCGCCGGTCCGCCGCCGCATCCTGGTACCACGGCCCGCTGCTCGTCGAGCATCTGCAGCAGATGCCAGCGCGACAGACGCGGGGCGACGGCCCTTTCCGCTTTCCCGTGCAAATGGTCGTGCGTGCCGGCCAGGATTTTCGCGGACTCGCCGGCACGGTGGCATCCGGGAAGACCGCGGTGGGCGGCGAGGTGATCGACGCCGTCAGCGGCCGGCGTGCCCGGGTGCGCCGCATCGTGACCATGGGCCGCGACCTCGATAGCGCCGGCGCGGGCCAGGCCGTGGTGCTGCAGCTCGACACCGATATCGACGTATCGCGCGGTGCCGTGCTGGGGGCACCCGGCCAGGAGCCCGCCGTGGTCGGCAGCTTCGATGCGCGCCTGGTGTGGCTTGCCGACGAGCCCTTCAACCCGGCCCGAGGCTATCTGCTGCGCACCGCGACCGACCTGGTGCCGGTCGCCTCGCTCGATATCAAGGCGCATCTCGATCTTGCGGCGTTGACCGAGGGGCCGGCGTCCGCCTGCGGCGTCAACGACATTGCCGTGGCGCGCTTCGACCTGGGGCGGAGCGCGGTCGCCGAGCCATTCGCCCGGCATCGCGAGACGGGCAGCTTCATGCTGGTCGATGCGCTCACCGGCGCGTCGGTGGCCGGCGGTGTCGTGACATCCATCCTGGGCCGGGACAAGAGGCGCGCGCAGGAGGTCTTCCAGTTGACGCGGTCGCTCCTCAAGCGGGGCATCGGCGCCGATCTGGGGCATGACGCGGCGTCCGAGGCCGAACTGCGCCGCCGCGCCGACGAGGTGGCGATCCTGCTGCGGGGTGCGGGCGTGGCCGTGCAGCTCGACGACCAGTGGGCGCCGGGGCGCACCGATGCCTCGACCGTGTGGCTGAGCTTGCTCCTGGCGCTGTCATTCGGCTTCGTCTCCGCCATCGTCCTCGGAGCGCTGTGATCGCGCTGCCGGCGGAAGGCGATCGGCGAACCATCCCCCGTCAGGAGAGGCGCCGCGGGCCTTGGGCCTCGCCCCGGTTCCCGCTTGGGAACCGATCTGGGGCGGAGCCGTTATCCGTCAGCCCGCATCTCATTGATAGGTCTGTAGAAATGGATACGGCCATGCTCAAGCTGCTCGACATTACCGCGGCGGCTGCGATCGCCGCAGGCATGACACTCACCGCCGTTGGCGCGGCCGACGCACAGTCGCGCGGCGTCGTGGTGAACCCCATACCCACCGGGCCACCCCCACCACCGCCCATTGCCGCGCCGCCGGCACCCTCGGCCACCGCACCGCCCGCACCGCCACTGCCGCCCGTTGCGCCCCTTTCACCCCCGCTTCCGCCGCCGGTTGAAACAGGAGGCGGCGTCGCCAGGCAAGGCTCGCTTGCCCTGACGCCGGGTCGCTCCCGTGACAAGCCGGGGAGCATGATGGGCGGCGGCGGCAGGACCTTGGCCAACTGCATGGGCTTCTGGGATCCGGCGACGCACATGACCAAGCAGGAATGGAAGGCCTCCTGCCAGCGCACGCTGAACCGGGTCAACCTGATCCCCGCCATCAAGCCTTGATGTCGGGCCGAACGGACGGCTACGCTTGGGGGAGTGACTTTGGCGCGCCGCCTCAGGCTTCGTCGACCACCATGTTGCGCAGCGTGCCGATGCCGGCACCTTCCACCTCGACGACGTCGCCCGGTTTCAGCCAGCGCGGCGGATCAAAGCGCGCGCCGGCACCCGTCGGCGTGCCGGTGACGATCACATCCCCGGGGCTGAGTGTGGCGAACGTCGCGAGATAGCTGATGAGATGGTCGAACGGAAACATCAGCCGCTCTGTGCTGTCGCTCTGGCGCACCTCGCCGTTGACGCGCGTGGCGATGCCGATCGGCGCTGTGAGATCGATCGCGTCGCTGGTCACGATCCACGGCCCGATACTGCCCGATCTGTCGAAGTTCTTGCCCTGAGTGACGTTGAACTTGCCGTGCCGCAGCCAGTCGCGCACGCTGCCCTCGTTGCACAACGTCAGACCGAAGATGTGCGCCAGGGCGCGGTCGCGCGGGATGTGCCGGCCGCCCTCGCCGATCACCAGCGCAATCTCACCTTCGTAGTCGAGCTGCGTGGAGACGCGCGGCCGCTCGATCGGCTGCCCGTGTCCGACCAGGGACCCCGGCGCGCGGCAGAACAGGCTTGGATATTTGGGCCGCTCCGCGCCGTCCTTGTACTCCTCGTTGCGATCGGCGTAGTTGACGCCGATGCACCAGATCTTTTCCGGCGCCACCACCGGCGGCAGCAGCGTGACATCGCTGAGCTTGTGATCTGGCTCGGCAGCGTGGGCGGCGGCCTGTGCCTCGGCCAGTCCGCCGGCTGCGATCAAGGCCCGCAGGGTCTGGTACTTCCCAAGCCGCCGGCCCAGATCGATCAGACCGTCGCCGACGACTGCACCGAAGCGCTCACTGGCTCCAATTCTGTAGCTGGCGAGCCGCACGTCATCCTCCTGCAAAGGCAAAGGCCATGTCAGGCAAGCTTCTCTCGCCTTGCCCGCATTGAGCCAAGCCTGGTGCGAACGCGCAAATTGAATTTCAGCGCCATTTGGGTCCCTGACATTTTCGCTCACGCGAAATTCCGGGATGACAGGCGCGCTTCCGTCAACGGCTGGGGCTGATGGCAGCCTACGCTACATTCTCAACCGGCGATGATGCCCAGCTCCGGAAGGGCCGCAGCGCCAGCTCGCCATTGTAGTACTTGCGCTGTGAGGTGACCTCGGCGCCGATCCACGGCGGCAGATCGAACGGCTGGCGCTCATGGTCGAGCTCGATCTCGGCAAGCACCAGGCCCTCGTTGTCGCCGGTGAAGACATCCACCTCCCACATGAGACCCTGCCAGGGGATGTTGTGCCGCACCTTCTCGATCACCGCGCCTTGGCGCCGCGCTATCAGCGCCTCGGCATCCGTGGTCGGGATGGCATATTCCAGCTCGAGCCGCCGCAGCTCGGCCCCGCGCGACTTGATGGTCAGCGCCGCTGACTGGCCGTCCTTGATGCGGACGCGGATCGAGAGCATGCCCTCCGCGGCCAGATAGGCCTGGCGAATGCGGGTGCGTGCGATGGCAAGCCTCTCCCACTCCCGGCCGATGACCAGAAACTTTCGCTCGATCTCAAATGGCATTAACACACCCGCTGAACACCGCATCTGCAGTCTAGCCCTCTTTCCCGCGGCTCCGTCAGCCGCATTCGACGGCGTTGCGTTGCATAGCCCCGCCAACCCGCGAAAAGTGCGTGGGAACAGGGCGAAACGCCCTCATCACAAAGCTGCGATCCAGGGGTGAAAGGGGCCCCGCAGCGCCGTCGCCCCGCGCCGCCTAGACCTTAGGCGGAGCCCCCCGCTGCGTCGGCGAAAGCGCGCCATGTCGCGCCGCTCTCCTCAAGGGCGCGATCAAGAAAGCGCGATCAGGCCCTCGGCTCAAGCCTCGGCCTTGAAGGGACGCGACAACAGCGCCTCGATCGCCGCATCGACCGTCTGCTGGCCGGCAACGATGGCATGCACGGCCTGCGCGATCGGCATGTCGATGCTCTTCTCCGCGGCGACCTTGGCGACGGCGGCAGCCGTGGCGACGCCCTCCGCCACCGAGCGCCGGGCGCCCAGGATCGCGCCCAATGTGTCGCCCTGGCCCAGCGCCCGGCCCAGGCTCATGTTGCGCGACTGGGGGCTGCCGCAGGTCAGGAGGAGGTCGCCGAGGCCGGACAGCCCCATCAGGGTCTCGGGCCTGGCCCCCAGCGCCTCGCCGAAGCGCCGCAGCTCGGCGAACCCGCGCGTCACCACCGCCGCATGCGCGCTGGCGCCCAGGGCCTTGCCTTCGACAATGCCGGCGGCGATGGCGAGCACATTCTTCACCGCACCGCCAAGCTGCGTGCCGATGATGTCGGAGGAGCGGTAGAGGCGGAACTGGCGATATCCCAACGCATCGACGAGCTGCTGGCCAAGCCGATCCTCGGCACACGCCAGCGTCAGGGCGGCCGGCAGCCCGCGCACCACGTCGGCCGCGAAACTGGGGCCGGAGAGCACCGCCAGGCGCGCATGGGGCAGCACCTCCGACACCACCTCACCCAGCAGCTTGCCGCTCCTCTGCTCCAATCCCTTCGCGCACAGCACCAGCGGCTTGCCGCCGGCAAGCTGCGGCTTGAGCGCCATTCCCACATCCCGTACGTGCTGCGCCGGTGCCACCATGAGGATCACGTCGAGGGCGGCAATATCGGCGAGCCGCGCCGTGGCGCGCAAGCCCTGGTCGAGGGTCACGCCGGGAAGAAAGAGGGAGTTGGCCTGGCGCCCGTTGATCTCCTCCACCACCTCCGGCTCGCGGGCCCAGATCAGGGTCTCGCGCCCGGCCAGACGCATGGTCTGCGCCAGCGCCGTGCCCCACGCCCCGCCGCCGATGATGCCGACGCTGTCGAACGTCACGGGCCGCCTCCCCAGCTCTTCGTCGCTTCCCATCGCGCTCATGCCTTCGCCCCCAGTTTGCCGGCGCCGAGGGCGGGGACGGCAGCGAGGTCGAGCGGCCAGCGGGCGCGGGCCTCCAGGTCGAGGCCGTCTGTCAGGCCGAGCACCAGTCGCTCGGCGCCGGCCCATGCGACCATCGCGGCATTGTCGGTGCACAGCGCCGCCGGCGGCACGTGCAGAGTATAGCCCTCCTGCCCGGCAACGTCCGTCAGCGCCGCGCGCAGCGCCGTGTTCGCCGCGACGCCGCCGGCCACGACGAGATGGCGCGCGCCTTCCGGCAGCCGCTCGCCCGCGATGGCCATCGCCCGCCGGACGCGATCGGCGACGCTCTCCGCCACTGCCCTTTGGAACTCGGCGCACAGGTCGGCAATGTCTTGCGCCTGCAATGGCGCCAGCGCCTGCGCCTGATGGCGCACCGCCGTCTTCAAACCGGCGAAGGAGAAATGCGCCTCCCTGCGCCCGAGCATCGGCCGCGGCAGGGCGAAGCGTCCGGCCTTGCCGGCAACCGCCGCCTGCTCGACTGCCGGCCCGCCTGGAAAGCCGAGCCCCAGCAGCTTGGCCGTCTTGTCGAAGGCCTCGCCCAGCGCATCGTCGATCGTCGTGCCGAGACGCTCGTAGCACCCCACGCCGTGCACGATGAGAAGTTGCGTGTGCCCGCCCGAGACCAGCAGCAGCAGATACGGCGGCCGCAGGCCTTCGGTGAGCCCGACGGTGAGCGCATGCGCCTCCAGATGGTTGACGGCCACCAGCGCGATCCTGTGCGCCAGTGCGATGGCCTTGGCGGTGACCACCCCGACCAGCAATCCGCCGATCAGGCCGGGCCCTGCCGTGACGGCCACCGCGGCCAGGCTCGGAAACGCCACACCGGCCTCGCGCATGGCTTGCGCGATGATCTCATCCAGACATTCCACATGCGCCCGCGCAGCGATCTCCGGCACCACGCCGCCATAGCGGCGATGCTCCTCCCACTGCGCGCGCACCACGTTGGAGAGCATGCGGCCCGCGCCGCCGGACGCCCGCCCCACCACGGCGGCGGCGGTCTCATCGCAGCTCGTCTCGATGCCGAGCACGAGCGTTTCGTGCCCGCCTGCCGCGCTGCTATCCTGATTTGCCGCAACCATCATTGCCACGCACGAAGCATCGCCATGCTATCATCCCACCCGAGCCGCCCAACCTGAACCGGCTCGGGCCGGGCACACGCTCAAGGTCTCCTGGCCTCCACCCCTTGCAGGTGGGACCGGCATAGATGGCGCACAAGCAGCGGGCAAGCCATTTGACGATACCCAGCGAGTACCTGCATGCCTCGCAAGACTTCGAGCGCTTCCTCCAGGATGCGCGCGAGGCCTCCGACCTCGCCACGCGCCATCAGGTCTATACGATGGTCCAGGGTGTCCTGCAGACCTTCCTCCGCCGCCTGGAGGTGAGGCATGCGATCCTGTTCGCCAACGCTCTCCCGCCTGTTCTGCGCGCAATCTTTGTCGATGATTGGGACCCGAACGAACCCAGCCGCCCCTTCGAAGATCGGGCGACAATGACCCGGGAGGTTCAAGCCCTGCGCCGCGACCACAATTTGGCGCCCGACACGTCCATACGGGATGTCGCCATCGCTGCCGGAAGAGGCGGCCGATTTCTGGCGCGTTTAAGGCGCCGGTGTGCACGCCCTCGTCGCGGCATGCGGGGCCCCCCGAGGATGGCTGCCTCTCGCCTTCCGGAGGGAGACGCGGATGGCGTTGCACCGGCCCGCGGCTGAGCGCATAAACGGGGCGAATCCACAATTTGTGGACGGCCCCGCACCGGGAGACAGACGCTTGCAGGCAGGCAGAATTCGCATCGGCACGCGCGGCTCGCCGCTGGCGCTGGCGCAGGCCAGGGAAGTGCAGCAGCGGCTGGAGGCCGCACATGGCCCGGGCCGGCTCACGTTCGAGGTACGTGCCATCAAGACCACGGGCGATCGCATCCAGGACCGTCCCTTGGCGGAGGCCGGCGGCAAGGGCCTGTTCACCAAGGAGATCGAGGAGGCGTTGCTGGCCGGCGAGGTCGACATCGCCGCGCATTCCATGAAGGACATGCCGACCGAGCTGCCCGCCGGCCTCGCGATCGTCTGCTGTCTGCCACGCGAGGATGTGCGCGACGCCTTCATCAGCCGCAAGGCGCCGTCACTGGCGCTGCTGCCCAAGGGCGCGGTGGTGGCCACCTCCTCGCTCCGGCGCCAGGCGCTGGTGAGGCATCTGCGCCCCGACGTGACCGTCATCGCCATGCGCGGCAACGTCGAGACGCGCTTGCGCAAGCTGGAGGAGGGGATCGCCGATGCCACGCTGCTGGCGATGGCGGGCCTCAAGCGCCTCGGCCTCGCCGGCCACGCCACCGCACCGGTGCCGGTGGAGGAGATGCTGCCGGCGGCGGCCCAGGGCGCCATCGGCATCGAGACGCGCACCGAGGACGTGGCGATGGCCAAGCTGCTGGCGCCCATCAACCACGAGCCGACCGCCCTGGCCGTCGCCGCGGAACGCGCTTTCCTTGCCAGGCTGGAGGGCTCCTGCCGTATGCCGATTGCCGCCCTCGCAGAGCTCGCCGGCGGCCGCCTCACCTTCCGCGGCATGATCCTCACGCCCGACGGACGCCAGTGTTTCGCCACCCGCCGCGAAGGCGCACCTGCCGAGGCTCTGCGCTTGGCCGAGGATGCCGCCGCCGAGCTGCTGGCCAAGGCCGGGCCGGACTTTCTGCAATCGCTCTAGGTCACCGACTCATTAAACCGCATCCAGATTCGGATTGCAGCAAGCTTCACCGAGGCGAGAAAGTTGGCGTCGT